>NZ_JBMIHH010000006.1:0-469666 GCF_051225635.1 Actinopolyspora sabaoui
CACACCGCCCCGCGGCCCGACGTCGGGTTCGCCCGCTTTCGATCCGCTCGAGAGGTGGCTGGTATGCGCGAGATCGGCGACGAACTGCTGCGATGGCTGGAAGCGGGCGAACGGTTCGTGCTCGCCTCGATCGTGGGAGTGCGCGGCAGCGCGCCCCGTGATGTGGGAGCGACCGCCGCGGTGCACGCCGACGGGACGGTGCTGGGCAGCCTCTCGGGCGGCTGCGTGGAGGGGGCGGTGCACTCGTTGGCCCTCGAAGCGCTGGCCGACGGCGAGCCGGTGCGGACCTCGTTCGACCCGGATCCGGACGATCCGTTCGCGGTGGGTCTCACCTGCGGCGGACAGCTGGACGTCTACCTGCATCCGGTCGACCCCGACGGCGAGCCCGACACGGAGGCGTCGGGAACGGACGGCACGATCGCGGCACTCGCCTGGGCGCTGCGCTCGGCCCAGCGTGGTCTTCCCGTCGCGGTGGCGCGGCTGCTCGACTCCGGACGGACGCTGTCGGTGGGAACCGACGAGCACGCGGGCGGCACCGGGGACGCCGAGCTGGACGGGACCGTGGTGGCCGAGGTGAGGGCGATGCTCGGCCGGAACACTTCCGGAATCAGGCAGCTGTGCGTCTCCGGTGGGCACGAGCACCCCATGTTCGTCGAGTCGTGGAACACCCCACCGCGCATGCTGGTGTTCGGTGCCATCGACCACGCCGCGGCGCTGGCACGGATGGGCAAGTTCCTCGGTTACCACGTGACGGTGTGCGACGCCCGTCCGGTGTTCGCCACGCGGCGGCGCTTCCCGGAGGCGGACGAGGTGGTGGTGCGCTGGCCGCACGAGTACCTGGCCGAGATCACCACGGATCGACGTAGCGTTGTCTGCGTGCTCACCCACGACGCGAAGTTCGACGTACCGGTGCTTCGGGAGGCGCTGCGCGGCCCGGCGTGCTACGTCGGTGCGCTCGGTTCCCGTCGCACCCATGCCGATCGGGTGGATCGGTTGCGTGCGGCGGGAGTGACCGCATCGGAACTGGAACGACTCCGCGCCCCCATCGGGCTCGACCTCGGTGGTCGGACCCCCGAGGAGACGGCGGTCGCCATCGCGGCGGAGATCGTGGCGCTGCACAACCACGGCAGTGCGCATCCGTTGACACACACCAGCGGGCCGATCCACGTTGCCTGAGCGGGTGGCGGGCGTGGTGCTGGCGGCGGGTGAGGGCCGCAGGTTCGGCATGCCCAAGGCGCTGGTTCGCTATCACGGCTCGCTGCTGGTGGAGCGGGCCGTGTCCGTGCTGCGCGCGGCGGGGTGTGAACCGGTGCTGGTAATCCTCGGCGCCGCCGCGGAGCGGATCAGGGAAACCGCCGACCTCGCCGGGGCGATGCCGGTGACCAATCCGGACTGGCGCAGTGGAATGGGTTCGTCGTTGCGGACGGGGTTGACCACACTGCGCGATTCGGAACGCTCTTCCGATGTGACGAGTGCTCTCATTCTTCCGGTGGACATGCCGGGAATTTCGGAATTCGCGGTACGGCGAGTCTCGGAATACGCCGCTCCGGGCGCGCTCGCGGCCGCCGGTTACCACGGCGAGCGCGGCCATCCGGTGCTGTTGGGCAGGATGCACTGGGACGGAGTACGCGACGCCGCCCGGGGGGACCGGGGAGCACGGGACTATCTGCGATCCCGTGAAGTAACGCTCGTGGCTTGTGAGGACGTGGCCGAGGCTTTCGATATCGACAGCCCGGAAGACCTGAACGGGGGATAACCCGTAGAGTCAATGACCACGCGTGAGTGACCGTGCCGATCCACGCCCAATGCGGCCGCCCTTCGGCCGGAACGCGCGAGTTCACGGCGATGATTGAGCATGCTGGACGCGGAGGCATCATGGCTCAAGGGCACATCACAGCCAATTACCTGCCCGACGGGGACGATTGGGTGGTGCACGTCTCTTCCGACTGGGAATCACGCAGCGCGCGTGCGCCGGGGCTGATCGCGGCAAGGGTCCAGGCCGACCAGCTGATCGAGCAGCTGGCGCCCAATTCGGCCGGACGCGTGGTCATCCACTTACTGGACGGCGACGGTTTCGCCTTCAGCATCGCCTACTTGCAGGCCAGACACGGACTGTCCGATGAGGCCACTCGGGCCGCCGCGCAGCAGGCGGCCGCCGCGGCGGCACAGCAGAATCCCGGCGGCTATCCCGTCTGAACGTCGGGTGCGGACCGAACGAGCTCCACCGGCGTCACCCGGCCGGTGTGCTCGGTGTAGCACGGCGGCGAACCGGGTCGGCGAAGGCCTACTACTAGGATGACTGCCCGTGAACACACCGATCGACCACGATTGGGAATCCGAGCATCCCGTGGGCGGCAGCCGCTCCCCTGACACGGGGGCCGCGCCGGCGAGGGGCAGGCCGCGGGATGCCACACGCGACGCCGCGTTGCGCGACGCCGCCCTCGAAGTGCTGGCCGAGGTCGGCTACCGCGCGTTGACCATGGACGCGGTGGCGGCGCAGGCGCGGGCGGGCAAAGCCACCATCTATCGTCGCTGGGAGTCCAAACTCGAACTGGTCATCGACACCTGCACCCAGCTGGCGCGGCGGAACATCCCGCAGCCGGACAACGGCTCGATGGAAAGCGATCTGCGCGAGTTCCTCAGCGCGTTCGCGGAGTTCCTCAGCGGCCCGGTCGGTAAGGGCGCGCAGGCACTCGTCGGCGAGCTGCCGCACGAGCCGGAACTGGCCGCTGCCTTCCGGGACTCCTTCCTGCTGCCGCAGCGCGACGTGCTGCGCAACATCATCGACCGCGGTGTCGAACGGGGTGAGACGAGTGAGCACGCCCCGGTGGACACCGTGGTGGAACTCGCCGGAGCCGCGTTGATCCACCGACTGATGTTGACCGGGGAACCGCTGGATCAGCCCTTCGTGAATCGACTGTTGCGCGAGGCACTGCTGCCGCTACTGCACCGGAATCCTTAGTACTCCGCGCGGAAACGGCCTGCTCCCCCTCCTCGGCCACTGGCACGAGAGTCACCGTCTCGTGGACTCGCAGCGCCTACCCCGCCGTGCCCGCAAGCCGGTCGGACGGCGGCCGGCTTGCCTCGGCAGGGACCTTCAGCGCAGCAACTTGCGCAGCACCAGAACCGCCGTGAGCGCGCCCGCGCCGATCAGTGCGTAGCGGATCCGGGGATCCTCCAGTTTCTCCCGCACGGTGGCTTTGCCCACCTCGACGGCGCGTGTGGGGTTGGCCTTGGTTTCCAGCTCGTCCAGCGAAGCTGCGAGCGCCTCACGAGTCTTTTCGATGTCGCGCTGGATGGCGTCGGGATCGCGGGCCACCTGTCCTCCTCGTACTTGCCGGGGTCTCGGCCTCGGGTGAGCTCTACGCGCGCCCGGGGAGCGTACTCCCGGCTCGGGCACTCTGGCTGTGCACACCGTAGATCACACCACAGCACCAGCGGGTGGTGGAGCTGCCCGTGTCGCGGAACGACCGAACCCGGACCTGCCCGTCACGCGACGTCGTGGATCGGTATCCTGACTCGCGAGAGGCCGTAGCCCAATTGGCAGAGGCACTAGGTTTAGGTCCTAGCCAGTGCGGGTTCGAGTCCCGCCGGCCTCACTCTCCCGCGCTTCCGCTGTGCTCCTTCTCCACTCGCGACCGCTCCGGTGGAACTTCCCGACGGTTTCCCCGGCGTGTGGGCCCTCACACCACACGTGCACACAACGGAAGTCGCCCCGCGGATTGTCCGGAGAACGAAACCGGCAGCGGGCCGGGAACACGGTGAGTCGGGAAGCGTCCTCCGCACGGATCACCGTTTCCGTACGGGAACGGTCGCCCCACTTCGGCTGATGACTCCCCTGCCAGAATGTGGGAGACCACGAGCTCCACGGAGGTGGCGATGATCGACGTCGGCGGTACCGCCGGTGGTGTGCGGCTGCGGCCACCGCGACACCGGGTCGCCCGCAAGGCCGTGCTCTGGTGGAGCTGCCAGGCCCTCTCCCGAGTGGCCGTACTGCTGCTGGCACTGGGCGGGGCGGCCTGGTGGCTGCCCGCTGCCCGCCAGTGGCTGGTGATCGCCCTGATCGTGTGCGGCGTGCTCGGAATCGGCTATGTCGCGGTGATGCCATGGTGGCGCTACCGGGTGCACCGCTGGGAAACCACCGATTCGGCCGTGTACACGGCCGCGGGCTGGTTGAGTCGGGAATGGCGAGTGGCCCCGATGTCGCGGATCCAGACCGTGGACACCGCGAGGGGGCCGTTGCAACGCGCGCTCGGGCTCTCCAGCGTCACCGTCACCACCGCATCCGCCGCGGGACCGCTGAGCATCGACGGGTTGGAACGGGATGTGGCCGCGGAACTCGCGGAACGGCTCACCAGAACCACGCAGGCCACTCCGGGTGATGCCACATGAGCGAACCATCCGACGAGCACCCGACCGGCGAACACTCAACCGACGAGCACCCAACCGACGAGCACCCAGCTGCCGAATCCTCCACCGGCACCGCATCGGGATTACCGGAGTCGTCGGAGACCTGGCAACGGCTCGATCCGAAAGCCATTCTCGCTTCGACAGTGCTGGTCATCGCGCCGATGTTTCCGGTCGTGGGGGTGATGGCGCTTTCCCGCGACAACTCCTCACGCGCGTTGGGCACGGCGGGCGTCTGGCTGCTCATCGTCCTGCTCACCACGCTGGGCTCCTGGCTGCACTGGTACTTCACCCGGTTCCGGGTTACCGACGAACGGTTCGAGCTGCGTCAGGGCAACATCTCGCGGAGTTTCAGTTCCATCCCTCGGGAACGCATCCGCAGCGTCGATCTGACCGCTCCGGTGGCGCACCGGCTGCTCGGCATCTCGGTGGTGAAGATCGGCACCGGCAGGCAGTCCGGCAGCGACGGTGATCTCAAGCTGGACGCGCTACCCACGGCCCGGGCGGAGCACCTGCGTGAACTGTTGCTGCGACCTCGAACCGGCCCGGCGAGCGGGACCGACGACTCCGGAACCAGCCCTTCCGGAACCGTCGAGTGGGAGCCCGGCTCGGAATTGGCCCGGATGCGCCCGAGCTGGTACCTCTACAGCACGCTGACCGCTTCCCTGCTGCTGGTCACCTGGGCAGCGCTCGGTTCCGCGATGAGCACCCTCGGCGACGTGTTCCGCGCGCTCTGGGTTTCCGACACCGCGACCGATTGGCTCTCCGACAAGGCGGTGTCGGTGTGGACCCAGGTCCCCGTGTGGTTGGTGATCGCCTCGGCCGTGGTGACGGTCCTGCTCGGTGGCCTGCTGGGGGCGCTGGCACTGTCCGTCGAAATGTGGTGGGGGTTCCGCCTCACCGGGGAAGGCGACACCACGCTCCGAACGAGGCGGGGACTGCTCACGACCCGCGCCGTCTCGCTGGAACGGCGCAGGCTGCGCGGGGTGGAACTGGCCGAGCCGCTGCTGCTGCGGTGGGCCGGTGGTAGCAGGCTCACCGCCGTGGCCACCGGGCTCGGAGAGGGCGCGACCGGGGGGCGCTCGGACAACAAGGCGCTACTTCCTCCGGCACCGCGCGGTGTCGCGGCTCGAATCGGCGCGCGGGTGCTGCAGCGCTCCGAGTCGCTCGACCACGGGAACCCGCTGGGTGCACACCCGCGTGCCGCACTGCGGCGGCGGCTGACGCGAGCGCTGCTTCCGGTGGTCGCGGCCTCGGTCGCGTTCGCGGTGGCCGCGGCACGCACCGAAGTGATCCCGTGGTGGAGTTGGCTGGTGCCGCTGTTGGCCGGGTTCCCGGCAGCGGCTTTCGCCGGGGACGCCTATCGCAATCTGGGACACGGCCACCGCGACGAGTATCTGGTCAGCCGCTACGGCACCGGAGTCAAACGCACCGTACTGCTGCAACGAGAGGGGATCATCGGTTGGCGCATCAGCCAGTCCCCGGTACAACGACTTACCGGCCTGCTCACCGTGGGTGCCACCACCGCGGCGGGGGACGGCTGTTACTACGTTCGCGACGCGGGAGCGGAGCAGGGTCTGGCATTCGCCGAACGCTGTGTGCCGGGCCTGCTCGAACCCTTTCTGGAAAAGAATTCGGAATCCGCTCGGGGTTCGACGAGCCCGCCGAACGAGGTGCCCCACGAAAGTGGAAGCGAAACCACCCAGTAGTACGAAAATTTTTCATATGGCGCGGCGCATCGAAAATCCCGAAAAGCCACAGCACCCGTTGACGCGCGATTCTTCGCTCAAAACGTCACGGAACCCCACCCGCGCGACACGAAACCCGAGACGAAATCGCATTTACCGACGATCTCGGGGCGGAAACCACCGCACCGTGCCCCATCGGGCGGGGGACCCTCTCCCTCACCAGGACGGGATCAGCTCCGGCGGGACTCATCCTTGAGCATGCTCAGGAACGAGTCCCATTGCCGCATGCCTACCGAGAGCTGCCCGGCGGGCGGATTCTTGCTGTCACGCACCCACACAGCGGTTTTCGCGAAACCGACCTCGACACATTGCCCCTGCCCCTGGGTTCGGCTACTACTACGCCATGACAAGAGTTCGCTCATCTACAACTCCCCTATTCGTGCCTGAATCACGCGCGACGATTCCTCCGGATCGGCGGCGTGTGCACGTAAATGATCCATCATGGCTTGATAGTTCGACAGTTCGTTCTCCCTTTCGAGGGACCATCCGCCCACATGCGTCTCCACATACACCACATCGGGATCGGCAGCACTGGCGTAGCGCAGCATCACGAACGGCCCCACCTGCGCGGGATGCGCATCGGTGTCCAGTGGCATGACCTGCAACGTGATGTGCTCGTGCTCGGCCATGCGCAGCAGGTGTTCGAGCTGTTCACGCAGTACTCGTGCGCCGCCCGCCCTCCTGCGCAGCGCGGCCTCACCGATCACCGCCCAGAGCCGGAGCGGTTCGTCGCCGGTGAGTCGTTGCTGTCGCCGTAGTCGCAGCTCGGCCCGGCGCCGGATGTCGTGCTCGTCGGCGTCGATAAGAGTCGCCTCGGTAATGGCGTGGGCGTAATCCTCGGTCTGCAACAGACCGGGCACGGCATCGGGCTCGTACGTTTCGATCGTCTCGGCCTCGGCCTCCAGCCCGATGTAGTTCTCGTACCACTCGGGCAGCACGTCGCCGTAGGCCTGCCACCAGCCACGCGCACGGGCGTCACGGGTCAGTTCGAGCAACTGCTGCCGCGCGTCTCCCTCGACACCGTAGAAATCCAGCAACGCGGTGACGTCCCGCACCGTGGGGGTGCGCTTGGCGGTTTCGAAACGGCCTATTTTCGCCTGGGTACAGCCGAGATACTGCGCGGCCTGCTGCTGAGTGACTTCACGAACGGCACGCAGCCTGCGGAGTTCGGCCGCCAATCTGCGGCGCCGCACCGTCGGGCTCACTGTCATGTCCCCAGTCTGCGCCGTCCGATCTCGCAGCGTCACCACACTGGCGCACGAACGACTCGGCGACGCACTTCCGAACGAAGCAGTCCGACGGCGTCATCCGGTGGGGTGGCCGACCGGCCGAACGGGAGGGCATCCGTTCACGGTTTCGGGATGTTGCGCAGATTGCTGCGTGCCAGCCGGACCATCTTTCCGACACCACCGGCCAGCACCGTCCTGCTCACGGCGAGCGCGAATCCTTTGACCTGACTGCCGGTGATGTGGGGCGGGATGGAAAGCGCGTTGGGGTCGGTGACCACGTCGACCACCGCGGGTCCCGGATGCGACAGCGCGTCCCGCAGGGCGACCCGGACCTCCTCGGGCCGCTGCACTCGCACGGAGTACATCCCCAGCGCACTGACCAACGCGGCGAAGTCCACCGGATCGTGGTCGGTACCGAAGTCGGGCATGCCGTCCACGAGCATCTCCAGCTTCACCATGCCCAGCGAGGCGTTGTTGAACAGCACCACTTTCACGGGCAGCTGCTGCGTGCGCAGGGTCAACAGTTCCCCGAGCAACATGGCCAGTCCGCCGTCACCGGCCATGGCGACGACCTGCCGGTTCCCGTCGGCCAGTTGCGCCCCGATCGCGTGCGGCAGCGCGTTGGCCATCGAGCCGTGGATGAACGAACCGAGCATCCTGCGTTCGCCGTTGGGGGTGATGTACCGGGCCGACCAGACGTTGCACATTCCGGTGTCCACTGTGAACACCGCGTCCTCGTCCGCGAGGTCGTCGAGCACGTCGGTGACGTATTCGGGGTGGATGGGAACCTGCTTGTCGACGTCCTTGGTGTAGGCATCCACCACGCGTTCCAGCGTCTCGGCGTGTTCGCGCAGCATCTGGTCCAGGAAGGACCTGTCGGTCTTGGTGTCGAGATGCGGCAGCACCGCCCGGATGGTCTCGGCGACGTCGCCCTGGACGGCGACGTCCAGCACGGTGCGGCGGGCGAGGTGCGCGGGTTCGATGTCGACCTGCACGGTGTTGGCCTGCGGCAGGAAGTCGTCGTAGGGGAAGTCGGTTCCGAGCAACACCACGAGGTCGGCCCGATGCATGGCCTCGTGGCAGGCACCGTAGCCGAGCAACCCGCTCATCCCGACGTCGTACGGATTGTCGTACTGGATCCACTCCTTGCCCCGCAGCGCGTGCCCCACCGGCGATTTGACCGTCTCGGCCAGTCGCATCACCTCGTCGTGCGCGTGGCGGGTTCCGACACCGCAGAAGAGCATGACCCGCTCCGCCGAGTTGAGCGCGCGGGCCAGCTCGCGCAGCTGGGACTCGGGTGGGACCACGGTCGGCGGCTGACAGTGCACCATTCCCTGGCGAACCGGATTGACCGCCGTACGCTGCGCCACGTCCCCGGGCAGCACCAGCACCGAGACACCTCGGCTTCCCGCCGCCGTCTGCAACGCGCTGCGCAGCAGCCTGGGCATCTGTTCCGGTTGGGAAAGCACCTCGCAGAGATGGCTGCACTCGTTGAACATCCGTTCCGGGTGGGTTTCCTGGAAGAAGCCGGTGCCGATCTGGGCCGAGGGGATCTGCGAGGCCAGTGCCAGCACGGGAGCACCGCTGCGGTGCGCGTCGAACAGCCCGTTGATCAGATGCAGGTTGCCGGGGCCGCAGCTGCCCGCGCAGACTGCCAACCCGCCGGTGAGCTGCGCCTCGGCGGCCGCCGCGAACGCGGCGCTCTCCTCGTGGCGTACGTGGACCCACTCGATGCCGTCGGTGCGTCGGACCGCGTCGACGATCGGGTTGAGACTGTCTCCCACGATGCCGTAGATCCGTCGGACACCGGCCTCGACGAGCACCTCGATGAACTGATCGGCCACTGTCGACATGGCTGCTCCAACGAGACCTACGGGGATAACCGTGCCCGACGGGTACTCCCCAACCGGTGGCACCGCGCTACGGGCTCCAGTCAGCGAGCCTCACCGCCCGGTTGACCGGACGCAACTCGAAAGAGCCGAGACCCGGCTCTCACCCAACGCACTCACCCATTCGGGGGATACGAGTAACGTTGTCCACTTCTCGAGCGATCTCATCGGCGACCCAGCAAGATGATCTCGGGAAAGGAAAGTGGTGAACGTCCGCGGTTACACCCTCTCCGCTATCGCGGTGACCGCTTCGGCGGTCGCCGGACTCTGGTTCGGCGCCATCATGGCCAATGCCGATGTGTTCCGCTCCGAACAACCGACGGCGGAATCGACGTCGCCGATGGTTTCCACAACAACCACACCGCGTCCGTAGCCGAACGGCATCGGCTAGCGTCGGGGCATGACAGCGAAACTCTCGACGGGCGACACCGCCCCCGACTTCACTCTGTCCGATGCCGATGACAACTCCGTGACCCTCTCCGATTACCGCGGGAAATCGGTGGTCGTGTACTTCTACCCGGCCGCCGGTACCCCGGGGTGCACCAAGGAGGCCTGCGACTTCCGGGACAGCCTCGCCGAGCTGGAGGGCGCCGGTTTCGCGGTGCTGGGGATCTCGCCCGACAAACCGGCCAAGCTGGCCGAGTTCCGCGAGGCCGAGGGGCTGACCTTCCCGTTGCTCTCCGACCCGGGCCACGAGGTCATGACCGAGTGGGGCGCCTACGGCGAGAAGCAGAACTACGGCAAGACCGTGCAGGGCGTTATCCGCTCGACGTTCGTGGTCGATCCGGACGGCAAGGTGGCGCAGGCGTGGTACAACGTCAAGGCCACCGGGCACGTCGACCGGCTGCGGCGCGAGATCGGAGTCTGACGGGAAACTCACGGTGAAACGACCATCCCCGCGCGACGGGCCGCATCGGGCGGTCGGGCTGGGCGAGGACCGCGTCGAACCGTGAATCCCGTCGGAAGCTATTCGGTCGAACCGACGAGGTGGGGCCCGTTCCCGGCGCGGGCCCGACACGCGCCCGGTTCGGTCGGCGTCCTTGATCCGGGCAGCGTCCCCTTGATCCGGGGCGGCGTCAATTTCTCGCGAAATCGCCGCGCCTGCTGCGCGAGAGCGCCGAAACACCCACTCACGCGGCCCGAGCGACCATCCCAACAGCTCACTCCACCGGAAACCGCTCCTAGTCCACCGCCAGGTAGATCGCCACGGCGGCGGCGATCACCACGACCGACCAGCGCAGCACCATCGGCGGGAGGCGACGCGCGACCTTTCCTCCCAGATAGCCGCCCAGCAGCGTGCTGGGGATCAGCGACAGCACAGCCGCCCAGTCCACCGGTGCGAGCAGCGCGTAGATCACCAGCGTGACCGCGCTGCCGAGCAGGCTCAGCCAGTTCTTGGCCGCGTTGAGGATCCTGAGCTCGGCGTTGGCCGTAAGCACCAGGACGACCACCAGGATCACGCTGCGAGCGCCGCCGAAGTAACCACCGTAGACCGAGGCGAGCAGGATCCCGGCGGTGAGCAGCACCGTCCGATCGGGGCCGTGCTGATCGGGATTTCCCAGCCAGGAGCGGATGCGGTTCTGGAACGCCATCAATACCGCCGACAGCCCCACCAGCGCCGGGACCACCGCGTCGAACACCGACCCGGGCAGGATGAGCAGCAGGGCGCAGCCGCCCACCGAGCCGAGCACCGCCGCGATCGAGGTCGGCAGCAGTCTGCCGCCGTTACGAACCAGATCACGCCGCTGACCGAGCGCCGCGCCGATGAAGCCCGGCCCCTGCGCCACCGCGTTGGTCACGTTGGCGGCCAGCGGGGACAGCCCGGTGCCGAGCAAGGCGGGAAAGACCAGCAGGGAGCCCCCGCCCGCCACGGCGTTGACACCGCCAGAGAGGAATCCGACGAGCACCAGCAGCGACAGTTCGAGCCATTCGGGAAGCACGCCGGAAACCTAGCCGCCGCGCTCCGCTCAGCTCAGCCCGGGGAGACACTCGCCACTCGTGGGCCGTGCAAGATTCGCCGGGTGGCTCTCTCGAACGGCCCCCACCGGGCTGCAGTGAACCGCCGCGGGATCGCCTGTCGAGACACCGAGGGGTGCGGGACGTCCGACCGGGAGGCCGACCGCTACGAGACCAGCTTCCGCAGGTGCGGCAGCAGCTCGCGCAGCGCCCTGCCCCGGTGCGAGTCCGCGTCCTTCTCGGCGGCGGAGAGCTCGGCCGAGGTGCGGGTCTCCCCCTCCGGAACGAAGATCGGGTCGTAGCCGAAACCGTTGGAACCGCGCGGTTCGCGGATCAGACTACCGGGCCAGGTGCCGCGCACCACGGTCTCGGAGCCCTCCGGCGTCACCAGTGCGGCCGCCGCCACGAACGCCGCACCACGGCGCTCGTCCGGCACGTCGCCGAGCTGGGCCAGCACCAGGTCCAGGTTGGCCCGGTCGTCCCCGTGCCCACCTGCCCAACGTGCCGAGAGCACTCCGGGCATCCCGTTGAGCGCGTCCACCGCCAACCCGGAGTCGTCGGCCACGGCGGGAAGCCCGGTGGCGCGCGCCGCGTCGACCGCCTTGGCCACCGCGTTGGCCTCGAAGGTGGCCCCGGTCTCGGGGGCCTCCGGGAACTCGGGCACGTCGTCGAGGCCGATCACGTGCAGACCGGCCACGCCCGCGTCGTCGAGAATCCGCCGCAGTTCGGCCAGCTTCGCGGCGTTGCGGGTGGCGAGCAGCAGCTTGCTCATGCGGCGCTCCCCGGAAGTTTGCCCGGATACGGCTCGGCCAACGCCTCGGACTGCAGCTCGCACAGCCGTGTCGAGCCCGCCAGAGCCATGTCCAACATCTTGTCCAGTGTGGACCTGGGGAACGTGGCGCCCTCGCCGGTTCCCTGCACCTCCACGAAGGTTCCGTGGTCGGTGGCGACGACGTTCATGTCGACCTCGGCGCGGGAGTCCTCCTCGTAGGGCAGGTCCAGCCGTACCTTCCCGTCGACCACACCGACGCTGACCGCCGAGACCGCGCAGGAGAGCGGTTTGGGATCGGAGAGGCGTTTGGCGGCGCGCAACCAGGTGACGGAGTCGGCCAGCGCGACGTAGGCGCCGGTGATCGCGGCGGTGCGGGTACCGCCGTCGGCCTGGATCACGTCGCAGTCCAGCGTGATGGTGTTCTCGCCGAGCGCGCTCATGTCTATGCAGCTGCGCAGCGACCGCCCCACGAGCCTGCTGATCTCGTGGGTACGTCCCCCGATCTTGCCCTTGACCGACTCGCGCACGCCGCGCGTGTTGGTGGCCGAGGGAAGCATCGCGTACTCGGCCGTCACCCAACCCAGGCCCGAACCGGTACGCCAGCGCGGCACGCCCTCCTGCACGCTGGCCGCACACAGCACCCGCGTACGTCCGAATTCGACCAGCACCGATCCGGCGGGCCAGTCCTGATACCCGCGGGTGATACGTACGTCCCGGAGCGCTTCGTCGCTCCTGCCATCAGCTCTTGCCACGCGCCCCACCCTAGAACGTCTTCCCGTGCCTGCCGGAAGGCGGCGGTTCCACTCGGAGGAACAGGAGATTCACACCCCGCGATCGCGGACGGCGTGCGCGGCTCGAAGGAGTTCCCTCACTCGGCGACGGTGCGCCAGCTCACGGACTCGGGGCGCTGCGCGGTGCGCAGGAACTCCCGCAACGCCTCGGCCAGCGTGTCCAACGGCACCCCACTACCTTCGGGGAACTCGACGTCACCACCGTGCAGTGCCGGCGCGGCGGGCTCACCCTCCGGAACGGCGAGGTCGTGCTCCACGTCGATGTAGCTCAGGTAGCCGTAACCATCCCGCACCGCCACGCACACATCGTGGTCGGGCATCCCCTCGTCGTCATCGGCGAGTTCGCGGGACTCGTGCCAGACCGTGGCGACCCCCGCGTTCGGCTCCGCCAACCTGGTGAGCAGCCCGTCGATCTCGTCGGGCTCGGTCAGTGTGACCCCGTCGCCGCTGTTGGCGTCCTCGGGCGAATCGATCGGCCACACGGCGGTGATCGTCACGGAGATCCTCCACTGCGAACGGTCACGAACACTGACGTCCGCAGTATTCCACTCCCCCGAGGGCCCCAGGACGGGCACCTGGGAGGAGTCCCGACCGTCCGAGGAAGCCGTGTCGCCGCCCGGTACCGTTCCTTCCCGCTCGTCGGCCCGCGCGCGATTCCGCCGGGTGGGCACCCCCGAGACTCGTCTCGGCGGAGTCCCGCCGCCCGCGTTCAGACGTTCAGACCGCGTACTGGGCGGCGGTGGTGACCAGCTCGGTGGAAACGGCGGTGTGCTCGCGCGCCTCGGCCAGGATCGCGGCGTGGTCGGACCAGGGCTGCAGGTGAGTGAGCAGCAGCCGCCGCGCCGAGGCGTTATTGGCCAGCTCCGCGGCCTGCTTGCCGGACAGGTGCAGCCCCTCGGGTCGTTCCGGCGAGTCCGGCCAGGACGCCTCCGCCAGCAGCACGTCGGCGTCCCGCGCCAGCTCGGTGAGCTCCTCGCAGGGCCCGGTGTCGGCGGTGTAGGCCAGCACACGCCCCTCGGCCGCGATCCGGAATCCCCAGCTGGGGCACACGTGGTGCACGGGGAAGGCGCTGATCTCGAAGGGCCCCAACCGCAGCGGCGTCTCGGGCATCGGGGCGAAGTCGAACACGTCCGAGAGATCGGCACCGGCCCGTTCGGCGGCGTTCGGCGCGTACAGCGCGGCGAGTCGTTCCGGGGCCTCCGCCGGGGCGTGGACGGTCAGCTTCCGCTCGGCCGGGTCGTACGGCGGCGCGGGGTGGTAGCGGCGCAGCACGGTCAGCGCACCGAAGTCGGCGCAGTGGTCCGGGTGCAGGTGTGACAGCAGCAACGCCTCCGGCGTGAACGGGTCGACGAAGCGCTGCAACGTGCCGAGCGTGCCATTACCCAGGTCGAGCAGAATCCTGGTGTCGCCGGACTCCACCAGATACCCCGAGGCGGGCGCGTCGGGTCCGGGAATGCTGCCGGAACATCCGAGAATCGTCAGCTTCACGCGGTCGAGCGTGACACGTCCGGAGGCGACACAACATCGGATGTGACGGACGGCCCGAGAAAACGCCTGGCGAGTTTGGCGAACGGCTCGGGTGATCCGGTCGCCCGGAACTCGTGGTCGGGGGTGGCGGCGGGATCGAGCGGTTCCGCCAACGAGTCACGCTCGGTCAGCACGCGGGCGACCTCCCCGGCACTCTCCTCGGCGCTGGAGACCAGCGTCACCTGCTCCCCCATGACGATCCGCAACACCCCGCTGAGCAACGGATAGTGCGTGCAGCCGAGGACGAGGGTGTCGACGTCGGCCCGCTGCAGCGGCTCCAGGTAGCTCTGCAGCAGCCCCAGGATCTGGCGTCCCGAGACGGTGCCCCGCTCCACGAAGTTCACCAACCGCGGGCAGGCCACGGGATACGGCGTCACGTCCGGGACGGCGGCTAAGGCGTCCTCGTAGGCGCGCGACCTGACGGTGGCGCTGGTGCCGATCACCCCCACCCTGCCGTTGCGGGTGGTGGCGGCCGCCTGTCGCGCGGCGGGCAGTACAACCTCCACGACCGGTATGTCGTAGCGCTCCCTCGCGTCGCGCAGGCAGGCCGAGGAGGCGGTGTTGCAGGCGATGACCAGCATTTTCACGCCCTCTTCGACGAGGGAGTCGGCCACCGACAACGCGTGCTCCCGCACGCTGCGGAGCGGCAGGGGGCCGTAGGGGGCGTTGGCGGTGTCGCCCACGTAACGCAGCCGCTCGGCGGGCAGCCGGTCCATGATCGCGCGGGCGACGGTCAGACCGCCCACGCCGGAGTCGAAGATCCCGATCGGTGCTTGGGTCACGATCCGAGTCTGCCCGGTAGGTCGTCACCTCGCGCGTACCGCGCTGTGTGCGTCCGGTCACCGCGGCGGACCAGCCAGGCGGCCAGCACACCGCCCAGCGCGCCGAACAGGTGCGCCTGCCAGGAGACGTGCCCCTGTCCGCCGGGGAGCACACCCCACAACATGCCGCCCCAGTAGACGAACAGCACCACCGCGACGAGGATCTGGCCCGCGCTGCGGTTGAAAAAGCCCCGCACGAGCAGGAAGAGCAGCCAGCCGAAGGCGATGCCGGAGGCGCCGAGGTGGGTGGTTCCGTCCTGCCCGGTCAGCCAGGTCCCCAACCCGCCGACCAGCAGCACCACCAGGGTCACCGCGACGAACTGGCGCAGCCCACCCGCCATGCACAGCCAGCCGAGCACCAGCAGCGGAACGGTGTTCAGCATCAGGTGCTCGAACCCGAGATGCAGGAACGGCGACCAGACGATCCCGTCCAACCCGTCGAGCTCCCGGGGCTGGATGCCGTTCGCGTCCAGTCCGGTGACGCGCGGGCTCATGACGCCGGTCTGGAAGAACAGCTGGTCGATCAGTTCCAGCAGGTAGAGCAGGGCCACGATGCCCAGCATGATCAGCGCCGCACGTGCGGGGTGCCGTGGTATCACGCGTGGTTTGGGTGCTCGGCTCGGTCCTCCGGGCGGTGAACTCACACCGCCGAGCCTACGCCGAGCCGAAGCGGACTCACCAGCTCGGGAATCATCCGATGTCGGGTCACCCGCGGCGAGAGCCCGCGGGAGGTCCCGCCCGACCGAGCGACCCGACAACCCCACCGGAAAACTTCGATCAGGCCCAGAGCTGGCCGTCCAGCCGCTGTGCCGCCTCGTCCAGGGTGCCGCTGTAGGCACCGGTGGAAAGGTACTTCCACCCCGCGTCGGCCACCAGGAAGACGATCTCGGCGGACTCCCCCGTCGCGGCGGCTCGTTCGCCCACGGTCAGCGCCGCGTGCAGCACCGCCCCGGTGGAGATTCCCGCGAAGATCCCCTCGGACTCCAGCAGCTGCCGGGTACGGCGCAGCGCGTCGTAGGAGCCGACGGAGAACCGCCGGTTGAGCACGTCGGCGTCGTAGAGTTCGGGGACGAATCCCTCGTCCAGGTTGCGAAGTCCGTAGACCAGCTCACCGTAGCGCGGCTCGGCGGCGACGATCTGGGTGCCGGGGTTCTGCTCGTGCAGATAACGGCCGACGCCCACCAGCGTTCCCGTGGTGCCCAGCCCGGCCACGAAGTGGGTCACGCCGGGCAGGTCGCGCAGAATCTCGGGACCGGTCCCCCGGTAGTGGGCCTCGGCGTTGGCCGAGTTGCCGTACTGGTAGAGCATCACCCAGTCCGGGTTCTGCTCCGCGAGTTGTTTCGCCACGGCCACGGCCTGGTTGGAACCACCTTCGGCCGGGGAGGAGACGATCCGGGCTCCGTACGCCTGCAGGATCTGCCTGCGTTCCTCGGAGGTGTTCTCCGGCATGACGCACACCAGCCCGTAGCCCTTCAGCGAAGCGGCCATGGCCAGCGAGATGCCGGTGTTCCCGGATGTGGGCTCGAGAATGGTGCAGCCCTGGGTGAGGGTCCCTTCCTTCTCGGCGGCCTCGATCATCGCCAGTGCGGGCCTGTCCTTGACCGATCCCGTCGGGTTGCGGTCCTCCAGCTTCGCCCACAGCCGCACGTCGCGTGCGGGTGAGAGGGCGGGAAGCCCCACCAGCGGCGTGTCGCCCAGGGTGTCGAGCAACGAGTCGTAGCGAGCCACGTCTACCTCCTCCCCGAGAGGTGAATGCTTCAGCGCATGCCACCGGCGACGGCAGGCAGGATCGTCAGGCTGTCACCGTCGGTGACGGTGGCTTCCAGACCACCCACGAACCGGACGTCCTCGTCGTTGACGTAAACGTTGACGAAGCGGTGCAGTCCACCGTCCTTGACCAGCCGATCCTTCAGGCCGCTGTGCCGCGAGTCCAGATCGTTGATGACCTCCGCGACCGTGCCTCCGTCGGCCTGCACCGACTTCTGCCCGTCGGTGTGACTACGCAGGATCGTCGGGATCGAAACGTTGACTGCCATGACGCAACCTCCTACTACACGAAATTTCGCAAATCCACCCGACAGCCGCCTCGTGCGTGATCGCACGACGCGGGGCTCAGCCTAGGTCGGGGATGTCGTCGCCGCCGGTGTGGGCGAACATGTAGGACTCGACGACCTCCACCGGCTCCTCGGTGACGACGCCGTCGACGATGCGGTAGGAGCGCAGCTCGTATTCGTGCGGGTCCCTGGTGGACACGAGCACGTAGTGCGCGTTGGGTTCCGAGGCGTACGAGACATCGGTCCGCGAGGGATACGCCTCGGTCGCGGTGTGCGAGTGGTAGATGACCACCGGCTCCTCGTCGGCGGCATCCATGGCTCGCCAGACCTGCAGTTGCTCGGTGGAGTCGAACCTGTAGAACGTCGGCGAACGTTCGGCGTTGATCATCTCGATCATTCGCTCCGGGCGGTCCGACCCCTCGGGTCCCGCCACAACACCACACGCCTCATCCGGGTGGTCCCGTCGAGCATGCGCAACCATCGCATCCACGAGGTCGCGTCGGATCACCAGCACAGCCACCATCCTACGGGGTGATTCACCGTGGTCCCACAATGTGAACCCGGTGACCGGTCGTTCATCGGTCGAAACGACATTCGACCATGATTCATTCCCGTTCGGGATGGTAAAGACGCGTGTAACAGGGCACAGCACCCACCGATTCCGCCGCGAGCACGGCGTGCACGATCGCCCGGGCGGTCACCCGCGCCGCCGCCGTGCACACCTCGTCCAACGCCGCCAACCAAGGGGGTTCACCCGCCGAGGGGGTGGCGCGTTCACCTGTGGCCAGCGCGAAAACCGTGTCCCCGTCGGTCATGCCGTGAGCCGGGCGTATCGCCCTGGCCAGTCCGTCGTGGGCCGCGACCGCGATCCTGCGGCACTCCGACTTGCCGAAATCGGCGTCGGTGGCCACGACCCCGATCGTGGTGTTGAGCGGGGTGATCTCGTTGCCCGCGCGGTCGGGGCGTGCGGTGCGCCGCGCCGCTGAACCGACGGTTTCCGGGGAGGGGCGCGGCAGGTCGAACTCACCTTCGAGGCCGCTGTCGAGGGCCCACGGCAGACCGCTTTCCGGGTCGATCACGGTTCCCGAGGGGTTGACCGCCATCAGCGCGCCGACCCTGGTCCCGTCGGCCAGTACCGAACTCGCGGTGCCGAGGCCACCTTTGATCGCCCCCGCCACTGCCCCCGTACCCGCGCCGACGTTCCCGGAGCCCGGATGGCCCGCGGTCCGCGCTTCGCACGCGGCGTAGCCGAAGGTGGCGTCGGGACGTCTGCCCCAGTCGCTCATGGGCAGATCGAACAGCACCGCGGCGGGCACCACGGGCACGACCTCGTGCGGGGTGGGGCCTACGGACACGCCGTGACCGCGTTCGGCCAGCCAACGCATCACGCCGTCGGCGGCCGAGAGCCCGTAGGCGCTGCCGCCGCCGAGCACGATCCCGTGCACCCGTCGCACCAGGTTCTCGGGGGCCAGCACGTCGGTCTCCCTGGTGCCCGGACCGGCGCCGCGAACGTCCACGGCACCGGCGGCCCCGGCAGGCGTGAGCACCGCTGTGCTCCCGGTGGCCCACCGTTCGTCCAACCGTCGCTGGTGACCGACCGTGACACCTGCGATGTCGGTGATCGCGTTGTTGGGTCCCGCGCCGGGAAGCGAATCGACCATGTGCGTCATCCTCGACGACCGGAGGGATCGAACGCGAGCATCCCCGCGAACGGCGGGTCCCTACGCCTCCCGACACGCGGCACCGCACGAGATCCGTCGTTTCGGACCGTGCTCACTTCCTCGACTCGCCACAACGCCGCGAGGCGCCGACTCGACCCGCGGCAACCGAGCCGGAGGGGGTCGGTCAGCTCGACCACTCAGGAAGCGAGCGCCTGGATCAGGCTCTCCTGTACCCAGGTCAACCACTGGTAGACGTAGTAGTGCTCGCGTTGCAGCTGGTCCTCGGGGGGATCCTCGGGAACCTCCTCGGAGACCCCGAGCGCGGTACCGAGCGCCAACCGCACGTCGTTGAGCGCCGAGAGCCAGCTGTCGGCCTGGTCCTCGGTCAACGAGACCCCGCCGCCTCGCTCGGGACAGGTGTCGAGCACGGTGGCGGCCACCCCGCTCTTGTGCTCGATCAGCTCGGGCTCGTGCAGTGAGCGCAGCGCACCGGCTGTGTCGGAGCTTTCGGCCTCCGGTTCGAAGCTGTCCCGTTCCGGCCGGATGAAGTCGGGCAGCAGCCTGGCGAGGACGCTTTCCTCCGGGGGTGTGCTCGGCCCGGCGCGCATCCCGGTCAGCTCGGCGAGTTCGTCCTGCGGCGCCTGGTCGGCTCGGGCGGTGAGCATGTCCCTGATCTCACCGACGAGTCCCCGGATCACCGCGGCCTCGTTCGGTTCGAGCTCGGTCACCAGCCTGCCGTTGTCACGTGTCCAATCCTGCACTGGATTCGCTGCCCGTTCACGAGTCGTGCTGCATGGTGGCCCAGAGCCCCGCGGCGTGCAGTTTCGCCACGTCGCCCTCCACCTTTTCCTTGGAGCCGGAGGAGACCACGGCCCGGCCCTTGTTGTGCACATCCAGCATGAGCTTGGTGGCGTGCTCCTTGCTGTAGCCGAAGATCTTCTGGAGTACGTAGGTCACGTAGGACATGAGGTTGACCGGATCGTTCCACACGACGGCCACCCAGGGACGTTCCTCGCTCGCGGCCTCCTCCGGTTCGGCCTGCGCACTTTCGACTTCGGCGGGCGTGGTCATACGTCCATTCTCACACGATGGCCGCGGGCGACGGCCGCCCACGCGGCTCCGGCCGACACGTAATCTCGCGGGCATGACCGATCCAGCCAGTACAGCGCTGCGCACCGACCACTACGAACTGACCATGCTCAGCAGCGCCCTGCGCGACGGCACCGCACACCGGAACTGCGTGTTCGAGGTGTTCACCAGGCGCCTGCCGGACGGCCGCCGCTACGGGGTGGTCGGCGGGGTGGAGCGGCTGATCGAAGCGGTGGAGAACTTCCGGTTCGACGAGCGAGTACTGGAGGTCCTGGAACGCGACCGGGTCTGTGACCGGCGCACCCTGGAGTGGCTGGCGAACTTCCGGTTCACCGGTGACATCGACGGCTACCCGGAGGGGGAGCTTTATTTCCCCGGGTCGCCGCTGTTGACGGTCAGCGGGACCTTCGCCGAGGCGGTGCTGTTGGAGACGGTGGTCCTTTCGATCCTCAACCACGACAGTGCGATCGTGGCGGCGGCCACGCGCATGGCCTCGGCCGCCAACGGCAGACGCATCATCGAGATGGGTTCCCGGCGCACTCACGAGGAGTCGGCGGTCGCCTCGGCGCGTGCCGCCTATCTGGCCGGGTTCACCGCCACGTCGAACCTGCTGGCCGGAGCCAGGTACGGGATTCCCACCGCGGGCACCTCGGCGCACGCGTTCACGATGCTGCACGACAGCGAGCGCGAGGCGTTCGAGTCGCAGGTCGCCGCCCTGGGGGCGGACACCACCCTGCTGGTGGACACCTACGACATCACCGAGGGGATCCGTACCGCGGTGGAGGTGGCCGGTACGGACCTCGGCGCGGTACGCATCGACTCCGGGGACGTGGGGGTGCTGGCCAGGCAGGCCAGGGAACAACTCGATTCGCTGGGGGCAACCGGGACGCGGATCGTGGTGTCCGGTGACCTCGACGAGTTCGCCATCGCTTCGCTGCGCGCCGAACCGGTGGACGTCTACGGCGTCGGCACCTCGCTGGTGACCGGTTCCGGCTACCCCACCTGCGGGATGGTCTACAAACTGGCCGAGGTGGACGGTCGTCCGGTGGTCAAGCGCAGCTCGCACAAGGAGTCACGCGGCGGCAGCAAGAACGCGCTGCGCAGACACAAACCCACCGGAACCGCGCTGGAGGAAGTGGTTCACCGCAACAGCCCCGGCACCGAGCCACCGGAGGCGGGCCCGTACGACAGGTTCGTGCAGCTGCCGTTGGTCCGCGGTGGCGAACGGGTCGAGAACCTCCCGGGGCTGGAGGACAATAGGCAACGCCTACGGCACGCGCTGGTGAGTCTGCCCTGGGAGGGGCTCAAGCTCTCGGCGGGCGAACCAGCGATTCCCACGGTGTTCGAGAACTTCTGACCCGCCCGACGGGGGGCGAACGAGCGGCGCGGCACAGCTTTGCTGCGGCGGGGCTGTTCATGGGACTGGGCTGTTCGTGTGACGGGGCTGTTCATGGGACGAGGCTGTTGGAGGTACGGGATGGCCAAGGCGTTGATCGTCGTCGACGTGCAGAACGACTTCTGCGAGGGCGGCGCGCTGGCGGTCGAGGGTGGCTCGGAAACGGCGGCCGCGATCTCCCGGCTGCTGGCGGAGTCGGACCACGAGCACGTGGTGGCGACTCGTGACTACCACATCGACCCGGGGGAACACTTCTCGGACGAGCCCGACTTCGTGACCTCCTGGCCGGTGCACTGCGTGGCGGGATCTTCCGGGGCCGCCTTCCACCCCGAACTGGACGTGGCCCCGATCGACGCGGTGTTCTCCAAGGGGCAGTACAGCCACGGATACTCCGGTTTCGAGGGCAACGGTCTGGCGGACTGGCTGGCCGCGCGGGGTGTGCGGAAGGTCAACGTGGTCGGGCTGGCCACCGACCACTGTGTGCGTGCCACCGCGCTGGACTCGGCCGACGCCGGATTCGACACCCGGGTGCTGCTGGGACTGACCGCCGGCGTCTCGGCGGGGACCGTGCACGAGGCGCTGCGGCAGCTTCGCGAGGCCGGGGTCGAGCTGACGGGTGAACCAGTGGTTCGTGGCCAGTAAGACGCCCAGCAGGACTCACGGGGGGACTCGGCCTTCGGGCAGCGGCCACTCGAACGCTCGGCCCACGGCGTGTGGGTCGAGGCCCCGGGCCCACGGCGGCAGCCTCACGGGATCCGTCGACTCGCGGACACCGGTCACGAGCGTCCGGAACGGACGTCGAACGTCCCCCGGGCGGACGGCTGCGATGCCCGTGACGCGCTGCGGTAACGTCGGTGAACGTGCCGGCATCCGTTCCGAACTGGTCCGTTCCCGACGTTTTCGAGCCCGATGGTACCGAAGAGCTGCCTCCGGAGCTGACGTCGAACGCGGATTCGAGTCCCGAGGCCCTCACCGTGGAATCACCCGGTGAGATGAAGCAGCGTGACCTCACGAACGGGACGACCACGGGCAGGTCGGGGCAACGGGCCGATAAGGGTTCCGGGGCGGCGAAAAGCAGCGCGACGCGAAGCACGGGGACGGCGGCCGCCGGGAACCGGACCGACGTCGAACCCGCTGATCTGTCCACATTGCTCTCCGTCGCGGTGGAGGCCGTCGGCGGCAGCGAACGGGACGGCCAGACCGCGATGGCCCAGGCCGTCGACAACGCGATCGCCTCCGGCGAACACCTCGCGGTACAGGCGGGCACCGGCACGGGCAAGTCACTCGCCTATCTGGTCCCAGCCATCCGCCACGCGGTCACCGCCCACACCACCGTGGTGGTTTCCACCGCGACGATCGCGCTGCAGCGTCAACTGGTGGACCGCGACCTGCCACGGCTGGCGGACGCGCTCGCGGAGTCACTGGGGCGAAGGCCCACGTTCGCGATCCTCAAGGGCAGGCGCAACTACCTGTGCCTGAACCGGATACACGGCAACGCCCCCGACGAGCCGGACGAAGGGGCACTTTTCGACGCTTTCGCCGCGTCCTCGCTGGAGCGCGAGGTACGACGGGTGCACGACTGGGCCTCGGACACCGAGACCGGGGATCGCGACGAACTCGTGCCCGGCGTCTCGGAACGGGCCTGGCGGCAGGTGTCGGTCACCGGCAACGAATGTCTCGGCGCGCACCGCTGCCCGGTGGGCTCGGACTGCTTCGCCGAGCAGGCCCGCAACGAGGCCGGACGCGCCGACATCGTGGTGACCAATCACGCGCTGCTGGCCATCGACGCGCTCGACGACCGACCTGTGCTGCCGGAGCACGACATGGTGGTCGTGGACGAGGCGCACGACCTGGTCGACCGGGTCACCACGGCCGCCGGGGGCGAGCTGTCGGGCAACGCGATCAAGCAGGCGGCCCGCAAGTGCGGGCGCGCCGTGGAGGAGGAGATCGCGGATCGGCTCAACGAGGCCGGTGAGGGACTCGAATTCGTGTTGGGCGAGGCCGAGCCAGGTCGGCTGGGCGAGCCGTCCCGCCAACTGTCCGCCGCACTGTCCGGGATACGCGACGCGGCGGCAGCCTGCGTGAACGCGCTGGGGCCCGAACAGCGCGAGGACGTGGAGTCGGGCAGCGCACGCAAACTGGCGCTGGCGCCCACCCAGGAGATCCAGGACACGGCGATCCGGCTGCTGGACGCGTTCGAGGAACCGGAGCAGGACCGACGGGACGTGATCTGGATCAGTGCGGAGAACAACCGGCCTCCCTCGTTGCAGGTGGCGCCGCTGGGAGTCGGTGGGCTGCTGCGGGAGCGGCTGTTCGGGCAGCGCACCACGGTGCTGACCTCGGCCACGCTGGCATTGGGGGGTTCGTTCGACACGTTGGCCTCGCAGTGGGGGTTGCCGCCGCAGCGGGAGGCGAGACCGGCCACCGACACCGCGACCGCGCAGGAGCCGCCCTCGGACGAGTCGGAACCGAGCTGGGTGGGGCTCGACGTGGGATCACCGTTCGACTACCCGCGCAGCGGCATCCTCTACGTGGCGCGACACCTGCCGAAACCCGGGCGGGACGGTCTCCCGGATGCCTATCTGGACGAGCTCACCGAACTGGTGACAGCGGCGGGCGGGCGGACCCTGGGCCTGTTCTCGTCGATGCGCGCCGCGCGGCAGGCCAGTGAACAGCTGCGGGAACGACTGTCCACTCCGGTGCTGTGCCAGGGGGAGGACAGCACCTCGCAGCTGGTCGGCTCGTTCGCCAAGGATCCGGCCACCAGCCTGTTCGGCACGTTGTCGCTGTGGCAGGGCGTGGACGTTCCCGGGCAGTCGTTGCAGTTGGTGGTGATGGACCGCATCCCGTTCCCCCGACCGGACGATCCGCTCGCCTCGGCTCGGCAACAGGCGATATCGGCACGCGGGGGCAACGGTTTCATCACAGTGGCGGGAACGCACGCCGCGCTACTGCTGGCGCAGGGTGCGGGCAGGCTGCTGCGCTCGGCGGGCGACCGAGGGGTCATCGCGATACTGGATCCCCGGTTGAGCACGGCACGCTACGGCGGATTCCTGCGTGCCTCGCTGCCGCCGTTCTGGAACACCGAGAGCCCGGATGTGGTGCGCGGCGCGCTACGGCGCCTGGACGAGGCCGCGAGATAGCCGGAAAAGAGCGGGGTCCTCGGGCTGGGGTCCTCGGGCTGGGGCGGGCGCCGGGCGGCGAACCCGGCTCGGCGCTTTCCCGTAGCGGAGTCCGATTCCCGAACTCCGCTACGGGGGCGGTTCACCTGCCGGCCTCGGAAAAAGTCGTGCCACGTTCGTGCTGACGTTCGGACTGCTCGGGCACCTCCGGATGGGCGTACTCCTCCACGCGCATCGCCGCGCCGAGCGCGAAGAACGTGGGGGCCCACTCCCCGATGAAAATTCCCCACCTGTCCGCTCGCGCCAGGTGCTCCCCTTGCAGCCCCCGGGAAGCACCCCAGGAGGTGATCGAGAAGAGTATCGAGGCCACCCCCGCCACGAACATCTTGTCCGAGTCCACTCCGTACTTACGCAGCATCGAAAGCATGGCGCCACCTTTCGGATCACGCCCGCTCCGCCACGGCTGGGGACAGCCGATACCTGGGGAGCCGGGCACTTTTCGGGCCACCCCCCGGATTTCCGGTTTGAGCTTTCGTAAACCCGCCGGGACCGCCACACCGGAGCGGCATGTGTGCTGCTTCACGGTCAGGGGTGTCGATTCCGCGCGAAATCGACACCCCGGTTGTGGGAACCCCACAACGCGAGGCGATCTTTTCTGTAATCGGGCCGGAGCCGGTTAGGTTTGCGCCGCTTCCGTCGGCCGATCGGCGGAAGCCTCATCAGGACAGGGCCCACCGCCCCGGTTCGGGTGAGCCGTTCTCATCGTTCGCACAGGAGCGCAGCGTGTCCGACTCCGCCCCCTCACGGTCCGCCTCCCCGAGCCCCCGCTCCGAACAACGCAGCCAACCCGCGGCCGATCTGGCCCGGATCGTGGTGTTCGCCGCGTTCACCGCCGTGCTGGGCATCTTCCCGGGTATCTACCTGGCGGGATCGGCCGTGCCGATCGTGCTGCAGAACATGGGGCCGTTGCTGTGCGGCAGCCTGTTGGGCCCTCGCCGCGGCACCGCATCGGTGGCGCTCTTCCTGGCGCTGGTGGCACTCGGACTGCCGCTGCTGTCCGGTGGACGCGGCGGAATCGCCCCCTTCTTCGGCCAGAGCGCGGGCTTCCTGCTCGGCTGGATCCTCTCGGCGCTCGTGGTGGGGTTGATCGTGTTCCTCGCGCGCAAACCCACCCTGCCGGTGCTACTGCTGGCCAACCTGGCGGGCATCGCCGTGGATTACCTGGTCGGTCTGCCGGTCATGGGTGCGGTCATGGGCGACTTCCGCGTGGCCGGAATCGCCATGATCGGTTACGTGCCGGGTGATCTCGCCAAGGTCGTGCTGGTTTCGCTGGTGGCCGTCGCGGTACACCGCGCGTTCCCGAACGCCACACCGAGCCGGGAGCGCGCGGCCCGATGACGTCCCCGATAGCCTCCCTGCCACCGCACGGCCCCGACAGCTCGAAGTCGAGTTCCGCCCCGGCCCTGCCGCCGATCCTGGCGGGTGGCACACCGCGCACCGTTCGTTCCCCGGACGGCGAGCTCACGGGAGCGGAACTGGTGCACCGGGCCCACACCGCGGCCTCCGAACTGGCGGCGGCAGGTGCCGGGCCGAACAGCCGCGTGTTCGTCGAGGCCGAGCGGGATCCGACGGTCGGACTGATCCGGCTGCTGGGCGCCGATCTGTTGGGAGCGGCCACCCTCCTGGCGGTGCCGGAGTGGAGCGACATCGAACGGGGCCGTGTGCTGCGCGAGGCCGCACCGGACGTGTTCGCGAGCGGGCCCCTCCGCCACGAGGCGGCCGATCCGCTCCTGCCGGACCGTGACGGCGCGAGCCTGTTCTACCTGCCCACCACCTCGGGCAGCACCGGCCGCCCGCGGGTGCTGGCCCGCACCCGGCGTTCCTGGTGGTACAGCTTCGAGGCCTTCGACGCGGGGGTCACCGCACGGGACACGGTGCTGATCCCCGGCCCGCCGAGTTCCTCGCTGTTCCTGTTCGGCGCGCTGCACGCGATGCACCTCGGCTGTGAGGTGGAGCTGCTGCGACGCTGGTCGGTCGAAGAGGCCGCCGAAGCCTGCACCAGGGCCACCGCCGTGCACCTGGTGCCCTCGATGCTGGCCGCGCTGCTGGCGGTGCTGGAACGCGAGCCGCGGCTGCTGGCCGCGTGCCGGGTGCGGAGGTTCGTTTGCGGCGGGGCGGAGCCCGACGAGGGACTCCGGCAACGGCTGGGCAAGCTGCTGCCCGACTGCGAGCTCGTGGAGTACTACGGCTCGGCCGAGCACTCCGTGGTGGCGCTGCGCGGCGCGGACGAACTACTGCACCCGGCCGAGCACGTCGATGTCCGGATCGACGAGCCGACCTGGACCACGAGCGACAGTCCCGAGCCCGGCACACTGTGGGTGCGCTCCCCGTTGAGCTTCAGCGGCTACCTGGAATCGGGCGTGCTGCGAGCTGTGGAACCGGGTTTCCACAGCGTGGGTGATCTCGCGACGGGCTCGCACCAGGTCGGTTTCCGGGTGTTTGGCAGGGGTTCGGCGACGATCGAAACCGGCGGCAGGCTCGTCGCCGCCGAGGAAGTGGAGAACGTGCTGCGCACCGCACCGGGTGTGTTCGACGTGGTGGTGGCTCCCACCCCGCATCCCCGATTCGGTGCGCTGGTCACCGCCGTGCTCGAACCCGAGTCCGAGCACGGCGTCGATCTGGCGCGGCTGCGCCGACTGGCGCGGGACTCACTCGGCAGCGCGCAGCGGCCCCGGCGCTGGCTCTCGGTGGTCGAACTGCCGCGCACTCCCAACGGAAAACCCGCGCGCGGCACGGTGCGCGAGTGGTTGGCCACCGGAGAGCCGGGCCCGGAGATAGTTGGATGAGCACGGATACTCCCGGCCCGCTGACACCGGTGGTGGTCGCCGCTCGCCGCAGCCCGATCGGCACCGCTGGTGGCTCACTGCGCGATGTCGAACTCGACCGACTGGCGGGAGCGACCACCTCGGCGGTGTTCGACGACGCCGGGTTCGAGCGGGCCGACGAGGTGCTGCTGGGAAACACCCGCGGGCCCGGCGGCAACCCGGCTCGTGTGGCCGCGCTGCGCGCCGGTCTCGGTCCGGAGACCCCCGGGATGACGGTGGATCGGCAGTGCGCCTCCGGGTTGAGCACGATCGTGACCGCGGCTCGGCTGGTTTCCGCCGGAGTCGGAGAGCACTACCTGGCGGGCGGCGCGGAGAGCGCCTCGACCGCACCCTGGCGTGCCTGGCGGCCGCGCGACGCCACCGAACCGCCCCGGTTCTACAGCCGGGCGCCGTTCGCGCCGCCGGAGGTCGGCGATCCCGAGATGGGGCCCGCGGCCGATCTGGTGGCAGCCGAGGCGGGTATAACACGGCAGCGGCAGGACGAGTTCGCCGCGCGCAGCCACCGGCGTGCCTCGGCGGCGCGCGAAGCCGGGCGGTTCGACGCCGAGCTGGTCGGGGTGAACGGCGTGCGGCACGACGAACGACCGCGTGCCGGGTTCGACGTCGGACGACTGGCCCGCTTCCCACCCGCCTTCACCGCCGACGGCACTGTTACGGCCGCGAACTCCTGCGGCATCGCCGACGGAGCCGCGATGGTGGCGGTGACCAGTGAGCGCCTGCGGCGGGAGCGCGGGCTGCCGGGGCTGCGGTTGCTGGACGCGGAGATCGTGGGCGCCGATCCGAACCGCCTGGGCACCGCGGCGGTTCCCGCGATGCGCGCCGTGTTGCGGCGGCAGCGGCACCGCCCGGAGGTGGTGGAGTTCACCGAGGCGTTCGCGGGTCAGGTGCTGGCCTGCCTGGACGCCGTGGGGCTGGACGAGCGGCTGGTGAGTCCGGAGGGCGGTGTGATCGCGCTCGGGCATCCCTGGGCCGCCTCCGGGGCGGTGCTGCTGGTGCGGCTGTTCCACCGGATGCGGCAACACGGAGAATCGGTGGGTATGGCCGCGTTGTCCTCCGGTGGCGGCCTGGGGATCGCCACGATGTGGGAACTGGTTCGTTGAGTAGCGGATCGCGGGGCGGTCCGGGGATGCGGAGGAACGGTTGATCGAGTTCGACGGGGTGGGTCACTCCTACGGCGAGCACACGGTGCTCGACGACGTCCGGTTACGGCTGGACGAGCGCAGGGTGGCCTTCGTGGGGGCCAACGGCTCCGGCAAGTCCACCCTCGCCCGGATGATCAACGGACTGGTGCTGCCGAGCAGCGGCCGGGTACTGGTGGACGGGGCGGATCCCGCGAAAGCGGGCAAGCGCGTACGCAACCGGGTGGGGTTCGTGTTCACCAACCCGGATTCGCAGATAGTCATGCCCACGGCTGGTGAGGACGTGGCCTTCTCGCTGCGCAAGAAGGGGCTCTCCAAGCCGGAGCGGGAGCGCAGGGCCGCCGAGGCGCTGGCCGAGCACGGTCTGGCCGGTTATGCCGACCATCCGGCACAGCAGCTCTCCGGTGGGCAGAAGCAACTGCTCGCGCTGTGCGCGATGCTGGTCCTGGAGCCCGACGTGCTGGTCTGTGACGAACCCACCACGCTGCTGGACCTGCGCAACAAACGGCGGTTCGCCGAACGGCTGCGCGGGCTCGAGCAGCAGATCGTGCTGGTGACCCACGATCTTGACCTGCTGGAGGATTTCGACCGGGTCGTGGTACTCGACGGCGGACGTGTGGTCGCCGACGACGAGCCCCGGGCCGCGCTGCGGTACTACCGGGAGCTGGTGGCATGAGCCATGTGATCGGCCTTTACCAGCCCGGACGGAGCTCGCTGCACCGGTTGCCCGCGGGCTGGAAGTTCCTCGGATTGCTGGTGTTCGCGGCGCTGGTGGTGGTGTTCGACCGCCCGTGGCAGCTCGGTGTGTTCGCCGGGGTGGTCTGCGCCGGGTTCGCCGTGGCACGGCTCCGTCCCGGGCTGGTGCTGCGCACCATGCGAACGGTGCTGGTGCTGCTGGGGCTCGTTTTCGCGTTGCAGTGGTGGCTGCTGGGGGTGGAGAGCGCGGTGGTGGTGTGCCTGCGGCTGCTGGCGGCCATCGGGGCGGCCAACCTGTTCACGCTCACCACCAGGGTCGACGACCTGGTGGCCGCGATCGAGCGCGGCGCCTCGCCGCTTCGCCGGGTGGGAGTGCGCCCGGAGCTGCTGGGGCTGCTGGTGGGACTGACCATCCAGGCGGTGAGCGCACTGTCGGTGCTCGCGCAGCAGACCCGTGAGGCCCAGCGGGCACGCGACGCGAGTCGCTCGGTCGCGGCGTTCGCCGTCCCCTTCCTGATCCGCACGCTGCGGCACGCCGACGAGCTCGGCGAGGCGCTGGCGGCACGCGGGGTCGGTGACGAGTCCGGAGCGCGGGACGCGGAGCAGCAGGAGGTCGACACCAGCGACGAGCGTTCCGCGGAGGCACGTTCCGACGGGGACGCGGAACGCGCCGACGTCTCACGGCACGAGTAGTCCCGCCCCCGTAGGCCCGGCCCGCTCGGTGGGCCCCTGTCGCACGCGCGTTCCGGGAGCTCTCAGCTCGAGCGCAGGGCCGCTCGGGGCCTACTGGGCCGCTCGGGGCCACTGGGCCAGCACGGTCACGGTTCCCGGATCGATCTCGGTGAATCCGGCGTCCCGTACGGCGGCCACCCCACGGTCACGCCAAGCCGCGGCGGGGTCGTCGCCGGGCAACAGCCTCCGCCAGGTGTCGGTGTCCGGGGTGCGGACGGCGCAGTTGAAACCGGCTTCGTGCCAGCGGAGCAGTTCGCTCGCGGCGTGCTCGCCGACGGCATCGGTCCGGTCCGCGTCCCCGTGCAGCAACGCGGCGAGGATCATGGTGGCGTGGCCGACCTGTGCGGCCGCCTTCCCCGCCGTCATGCCGACGTGCGGGTTCAGCCACAGCACGGGTGTATCGGCGGGTGTGGGTCCCGGATCGTCGGTGGGGAGGTCGCTGCCGGAGATCTGCAACCGGGTCAGTTCCCGCGGCATGTCGGCCACCCGGGCGGGCAACAGCGCACGTGCCTCGGCTCCGGCGACGTCCACCGTGATGCCGGGTAGTTCCGCCACGGCTCGCCAGTGGGAACCGCGGGCGCGGCGGGTGACCTTGCGAATCCGCCCGTCGACCCAGCCGGAGACGGCCTCGTGCCACGGGCCGCCCGGTTCGCTGCGCTGATCGAGGCACACCGCCACGGCGGCCGCGGCCGAGGCCTCGAGCAGCGCGGTGCGAGCGGGGGGCGTGTCGCGCTCGATGCGCAGCACCACCGGCATCAGCACGACGTTGTCGGGATCCTCCTCGGAGGTGTCGGCCGTGGAACGAGCGGGCAGCGACAGCCAGGAGGCGTAGCGGTCGGTCAACGGCCGAAGCACCGCGGCGTACTCACTCACGGAACGGATTGTCCCTCCAGGAGTTCGACCGGCTCCCGCTCCCGCACCCGAATGTTGCCCAGCCAGGCGACCAGCATCGCGGCGAGGGCGATGCAGAGCGTCATGACCACCAGGTACAGCGCGACTCCGTCGACGCCTCCGGCCGTGCCGGGGCGCAGGAAGGGATAGGGGAACCATCCCGTGACCGCACCGCGCACCAGCGCGTAGACGACGTAGACCAGTGGAACGCTCAGCCAGGCGAACGCGCTCGCGTAGCGGATCCGCGCGCGGGGCCGGACCAGCAGCCAGTCCACGAACATCACCACCGGCATGACGTGGTGCATAACCGTGTTCACCCAGGGCAGCGAGTCGCCGCCGTCGAGCAGCAACGCGAAGACGGTTCCCGTCGTGGCCATGTAGACGGTCATGCCCCCGCGTAACCACTCGAGAACGGCGCGGTCGTCGCGGCCGGGAGCCACCCCGAGGCGAATCAGCAGTGTGCCCGCGGCGATGTTGCTGAGGATCGTGAAGTAGCTGAAGAAGTTCACCGGCGAGAAGTCCGGCAGCGCCAGGTCCGCGACGAACTGTCTGCCGACGGCGATCACCGCCAGCGCGCCGAGCAGAATCCGCAGCAGCCGCACGGGCCACGCCCGGCTGGACAGCATCGAGTCGTACACCTCACGTTTCCAACGGAACCCGCGCGACGAATCCGTCCTCGGCATCGGCGGCCTCGACCTCGGCCCTGGTGACGCCGAGCACGAACAGCACGGCGTCGAGGAACGGGTGCGACAACGCGGTGTCGGCGACCTCCCGCAGCGCGGGCTTGGCGTTGAACGCCACGCCCAGCCCCGCCGTGGCGAGCATGTCCATGTCGTTGGCGCCGTCCCCGACCGCCACGCACTGCGACAGCGGAACGTCGTAGGACTCCGCGAATCGCTTCAGCGCGCTGGCCTTGCCGCCCCGGTCGACGATTTCGCCGACGACACGTCCGGTGAGTTTACCGTCCACCACTTCCAGGTCGTTGGCAGCACTGAAGTCCAGCCCCAGATCGTCGACCAAGTGGTCGATGATCCTGGTGAAACCGCCGGAGACGACTCCGGTGTGGTAGCCGAGCCGCCGCAGGGTGCGCACGGTGGTGCGGGCCCCGGGGGTCAGTTGCAGTTCCTTGCCGACCTCATCGAGCACCGAGGCGGGCAGCCCCTCCAGCACCGCCACCCGGCGGCGCAGCGACTCGGAGAAGTCCACCTCGCCGCGCATGGCCTGCTCGGTGACCCTGCGTACCTCCTCCTCGCGGCCTGCCTTGGCGGCGAGCATCTCGATGACCTCACCCTGCACCAGCGTGGAATCCACATCGAAGACCACGAGTCGCTTGGCGCGGCGGGCCAGCCCGGTGCGTTCCACCGCGACGTCCACACCGATCCCCGCGGAGAGGTCGGTCATCTCGGAGGTGAGCATCTCGTCGGTGTGTTCACCGGTCTCGGCGGCGGTGACGTGCAGCTGCAGCCCGGTCACCGGATAGTCGGCCACCCGCTGGATGGAATCGATGTTGACGTCGACCTCGGCGAGCTTGCGGGCCACCTCGGAGAAGCTGCGTGCCGAGACCGGCTGGCCGAGCACGGTGACGACGTGGGTGGAGCCGAGCTTGTCGGCCTCCCCGTCCTCGGCGTCGATCTCGACCTCGACGGTCATGCCGACGGTGGCCATGGCCTGTTCGACGGATTCCTGCAACTGCTCGGGGTCGTGTTCGGTCGCCACGAGCACACCGAGAACCAGTCGCCCGCGGATCACGACCTGCTCGACATCGAGCACATCCACTCCGTGCCTGGTCAGCGCGGCGAACAACACCGAGGTGACCCCGGGCTTGTCGCGGCCTGTCACGGTCATCAGCACGGTGGTGGGATTTGACGTGGTCACGACTGACGGCACTCCCTCGATATTCGACTCCGGGAACCACCCTACGGGGTTCGGAAACCCGTTCCGAACAACAAGAGCCCCGGACCGATCGGTAGGCCGACCGGCCGGGGCTCCCCGTCGAGCGGGATTACCGTGCCACACCCGCACCGGGTGTCGTTAGGTCGAATATCACTTTTCGTCGAGCTTGCGGGCCTCGCCCGAGTCGCCCCCGTGCCCCGATTCACCGGAGGCACCGGCGTGGGCCAGCGGCTTGCCGGAGAGACCCACGTGGCTCTCCACCCGCATCCGCTCGGCCATGTGCGGGTAGTGCAGCTCGAAGGCGGGACGCTCGGAACGGATCCGGGGCAGCTCGGTGAAGTTGTGCCGCGGCGGCGGGCAGGAGGTCGCCCACTCCAGCGAGTTCCCGTAGCCCCACGGGTCGTCGACGTTGGCGAGTTCGCCGTAGCGGTAGCTCTTGAACACGTTCCACAGGAACGGCAGCATCGAGGCTCCCAGCAGGAACGCGCCCGCCGTGGAGATGGTGTTGAGCGTGGTGAACCCGTCGGTGGGCAGGTAGTCGGCGTAGCGCCTGGGCATCCCCTCGTTACCCAGCCAGTGCTGCACCAGGAACGTGGCGTGGAAGCCGATGAAGGTCAGCCAGAAGTGCACCTTGCCCAGCCGCTCGTCCATCATCCGGCCGGTCATCTTGGGGAACCAGAAGTAGATGCCCGCGAACGTGGCGAACACGATCGTGCCGTAGAGCACGTAGTGGAAGTGCGCGACCACGAAGTAGGTGTCCGAGACGTGGAAGTCGATCGGCGGTGCGGCCAGCAGCACACCGGTCAGCCCGCCGAACAGGAAGGTCACCAGGAAGCCGATCGAGAAGATCATCGGTGTCTCGAAGGTGATCTGCCCGCGCCACATGGTGCCGATCCAGTTGAAGAACTTCATCCCGGTGGGCACCGCGATCAGGAACGTGGTGAAGGCGAAGAACGGCAGCAGCACCGCGCCGGTCGCGTACATGTGGTGGGCCCAGACGACCACCGAGAGCGCGGCGATACCCAGCGTCGCGTAGATCAGGCCGGTGTAGCCGAACAGCGGCTTGCGGGAGAACACCGGGAAGATCTCGGTGACGATGCCGAAGAAGGGCAGCGCGACGATGTAGACCTCGGGGTGGCCGAAGAACCAGAAGAGGTGCTGCCAGAGGATCACCCCGCCGTTGGCCGGGTCGAACACGTGGGCGCCGAGGTGCCGGTCGGCCAGCAGGCCGAACAGCGCGGCGGTCAGGATCGGGAACGCCATCAGGATCAGCACGCTGGTGACCAGGATGTTCCACGTGAAGATCGGCATCCGCCACATGGTCATGCCGGGCGCGCGCATGCAGACCACCGAGGTCACCATGTTGACGCCACCGAGGATCGTCCCCAGGCCGGAGACGAGCAGGCCGGTGATCCACAGGTCGGCACCGATACCGGGGGAGTGCACGGCGTCGGACAACGGGGTGTAGGCGAACCACCCGAAGTCGGCGGCACCGCCCGGCGCGAGGAAACCGCTGATCACGGTCAACCCGCCGAACAGGTAGAGCCAGTAGGAGAACGAGTTCAGCCTGGGGAAGGCCACATCCGGCGCACCGATCTGCAGCGGCAGGATGTAGTTGGCGAACCCGAACAGGATCGGGGTGGCGTACAACAGCAGCATGATCGTGCCGTGCATGGTGAACAGCTGGTTGTACTGCTCCTGCGACACGAACTGCATCCCCGGGACCGCGAGCTCCCCACGGATCAGCATGGCCATCAGCCCACCGACCAGGAAGAATCCCATCGAGGTGGTCAGATAGAGGATGCCGATCTGCTTGGGATCGGTGGTACGCAGCAGTCCCAGCAGTGTGGATCCCTTGGACGTGTTGCGCACCGGATAGGGGCGCGAAGTGATCGGCTCTGGCGCGACGGCCGTCACGGTGCCTCCTGCACTGCCTCGAAGACGTTGTCGGCCCCGACCACGGGACCGCCCGGCCCGTCCGGGCCGGCTAACCCTGATGACAGCGTCGCAACCGATGTCGGTTCGACTCGCTCCCCGATGATCGATTCGATGACTGCCATCTGCGGATATTAGTCCCGGCGCTCAACTCCGCTACGTCCGGGCTGTAGTCACTCTATTCATCCCCTTCGCCGAGGACACCGAGGATGAGATCCACGCGACAGCGACGAATGACCGCCGGAGCGGCGCACGCGCCCGCGGGAGGCCTCCGACGGGGAAGCCTCCGGCGGAGCGCAGCACCCGGCGGGGACCACCTGTACGGATCACCCTGAAGGCACCCCTTAAGCTGGCACGTGGTCGCCTGTTCGGCAGGCGGTCCGCTGGACCCAGCGGGTTGAAGGCTCCGCAGGCGTGTCGGTCGTGCCCAGCACCGGCCCGCCCGGGGAAGGATCGGTATTTCCGGAGGCGAGGAAACGGTGCGCAAGAGCACGATCATCGGCGTCCTTGGGGCCGCGGTCCTGGCACTGACCGGCTGCTCGCCGAACTACGAAGATCCGAGCGACATGAAGCCGGGCGCGGGCACACCGCCGCCACCGAGCGCGATCATGCCCGCCGAGGACTCCGGCAACGGCGACGAGACGGCGCAGGTCAACACCGACCTGGAGTTCGCCCAGCAGATGGTCACCCATCACGAGACGGAGACGCAGCTGCTGGAGGTGGCGATCAAGAACGCCCCCGACGAACGGGTCGTGGAGTTCGCCGAGCAGCTCGAACAGGAACACGGTCCGCAGATCGAGGAGATCAGGGCCTGGCTGCGGGAGCGCGGCGAGAGCGAAGTCACGCCCGAGGACGTCGGCACCGGCGAGGACACGCAGATGCCGGGAAGCGAGGTCGCCAGTGAGCTCCCCAAGCTGGAGGAGGCCCAGCAGGCCCGGTTCGACTCGCTGTGGCTCCAGTCGATGATCGACCACCACGAAGCCGTGATCGAGATGACCCGCACCGAGCTCGAGGAGGGCTCGAACGCGGAGATGAAGTCGATCGCCACGGAGATCAGGGACTCGCGCACCACCGAGCTCGACGAGCTGCGGCAGCTGCAACAGAACCTCTGATCCGAATCGGCTCACCCACCCTTCCAGCGGCCCGGTGACCGTGCGGCTCCCACGCCCGGGGCCCGCCCGGTCACCGGGCCGATGCCCCCCAAGGCGGCCGAGCCCTCGCGGAGCGTCGCGGGTCTCCCACTGATCGCGCTGCTGCACGTGGCGGTACTGGTACGGCCGTACCAGACGTTAGCCTCCGGTACGAGTCGAAACCGGACCGAGGAGCACGGACCGGTTCACCGTCGTCACACGGAGGACAACGTTGGCCGAGAACCTGATCTTCGACGCTGACGACACGTTGTGGGAGAACAACGTGCTGTTCGAACGCGCGGTGGAAGCGTTCATCGACCACCTGGCGCACCCCGAGCTCTCACGGGAGCAGGTGCGGGAGCGGCTGGACGAGATCGAACGGATCAACTGCCGTATCCACGGTTACGGCGTGGCCGGTTTCGAGCGCAGCCTGCTGGACTGCCTGCGGCACCTGCGCGAGGAGGAGGCCTCCGAAGCCGACCACGCCGAGCTGCGCAGGGCCTGCGCGCCGATCCGGGAACAGCGGGTCGAACTGATCGACGGTGTCGAGGAGACCCTGCGGGAACTGTCCCTACGGCACGACCTCTACCTGCTCACCAAGGGCGAGGCCGAGGAACAGACCGGCAAGATCAAGGCTTCCGGGCTGGGCGGGCTGTTCTCCGAGACCATGGTGGTGCCGGAGAAGAACACCGGCACCTACGAACGGTTCGTCACCGAGCGCGGCTTGGATGCCTCGCGGAGCTGGATGATCGGCAACTCCCCCCGTTCGGACGTCTGGCCCGCGCTGCACGCGGGGTTGAACGCCGTACTGGTGCCGCACCCCATGACCTGGGGACTGGAAATGCGTGAGCTGCCGGAACAGCACCCCGGCTTCCACACGGTCGATCCGTTCTCCCGTCTCAACGAGCACTTCTAGCGGAGCCGACTCCCCCTCGTTCATCCGGTCCGTTTTCCTCGCCGTATCCGGACGCCACCTAGCACGAGCGAGGCCAATCCGATGAGCGCGGCGATCGGCCCGAGCACGGCCCACAGGGTCACCCCGGTCATCGGGCTGCCACCGGGCACTCCCACGCCCTGCAGCGTCCAGATCACACCGAGCGCGAGCAGCAGCGTTCCCACGAGCAACGAAAGTGAAGCGCGCAACGAGGACCTCCGGAAGCGAGGGGGCGATTGTTGGTTTCTCGGGTGATTCGTGGCCGTGGGAGTCAACGATCGGTCACGGTGAATGTGATCTCGCGAACTCGTCCCCCTTTACTTTACGAACGAGTAACCTACTATGGGTAACCCAGGCGTGGGCTTGTGACCCACGACCAGCAGGCCGGTTCGAGAGCAGGGAGGCCCCATGCCCATGTCGATGTCGGGCAAAGTAGTCGCCATCACTGGTGCCGCACGTGGCATCGGTGCCCAGACCGCCCGGGATCTGGTCCGCAAGGGGGCGCGAGTGGCCCTGATCGGGCTGGAACCCGACGAGCTGGCTTCGGTGGCCGCAGAGCTCGGCACCGGCCACCCGTGGTTCGAGGCCGACGTCACCGACCCCGAGTCGATCAAGGCGGCGATCGACGAGAGCGCACGCCAACTGGGCGGCCTCGACGTGGTCATGGCCAACGCGGGCGTGGCTCCCTACGGGACCGTGCGCGACCACGACCCACGGACGTTCACCAAGACGGTGGATGTGAATCTCAACGGGGTGTTCCACACCGCTCGTGCTGCCCTACCCCACCTGGTGGAACGACGGGGTTACCTGCTGGTGGTCTCCTCGCTGTCGGCGTTCGCCCCGATCGGCGGCATGGCCGCCTACACCGCGAGCAAGGCCGGTTCCGAGGCGCTGGCCAGTGCCCTGAGCTCCGAGGTCGGCCACCTGGGGGTGGCCGTGGGAAGCGCGCATCCCTCCTGGGTGGACACGGACCTGGTTCGCGACGTCTCGGCTGATCTGCCCAGTTTCCGCGCGATGCGGGCGAAACTTCCCTGGCCGATGCACTCGACCACCAACGTGGTCGACTGTTCCCGGGCATTCGTGGCGGGAATGGAGCGCCGAGCCAGGCGCGTCTACGTTCCCAGGTCGGTCATGCTGATGCACTGGTTGCGGAACCTGCCCGCCTCGCGGCTGGTGGAACGGCTGATGCGGCCGACCGTACGGAAGCTGATGCCGCGAATGGAGGCCGAGGTGGCCGAGCTGGGGCGGGGTTTCAGTGCCCGCAACGACAAACTCCAGCGGAAATGAGAACTCGCGGTGCGGCTTTCGTAGCCGGTTTCGTGGCGGAACCTCCGGCGGCGCCTCGCTGCGGGTGCCCCGACATCGGGTAGCGACCTACACAACGTCGGGGCCGTCCTCGCGAGGCACTCGCCGGAGAACCCGCAGCGGTGCCGGCTACGAGGGTGGTGGGAGTTCGCCTTGCGCCGAAGCGGCCCGGCGATTTCGCGAGAAATTGACACCGGGAGCGCCGAAGGCGCGTCAATTTCCCACGAAATCGCCGGGCCATCAGCACCGAGGAGTAGTCGCACTCCGACCACCCCGGCAGTCGGCACCGCCGCGAGAGGTTCCGCCAAGCGACCAGCTACGGCGACCGAGCCGATACCGTGCGGCGCGAAGCGTGCTACGAACGCTTACGCCGGAACAGCATGGTGAGGGGGTCGTACCGGCGGTCGGCCAGGCGTTCCTTGAGCGGGATGAGCGCGTTGTCGGTGATCTCGATGTGCTCCGGGCAGACCTCGGTGCAGCACTTGGTGATGTTGCAGAAGCCGAGTCCGTGGTCTCCCCTGGCCTCCTCCGGTCGGTCCCCACCCTTTTCCTCGTGGGAGTCCAACGGGTGCATCTCCAGCTCGGCCACCCGCATCAGGAACCTCGGCCCGGAGAACGCCTCCTTGTTCTCCGAGTGATCACGGATCACGTGGCAGGTGTCCTGGCACAGGAAGCACTCGATGCACTTGCGGAACTCCTGGGAACGCTCCACGTCCCGCTGCTGCATCCGGTACTCGCCCGGCTCCAGCCCCTCGGGTGGGCTGAAGGCGGGCACCTCGCGTGCCTTGACGTAGTTGTACGAGACGTCGCAGACAAGATCCTTGATCACCGGAAAGGCCCGCATCGGGGTGACCGTGATGGTCTCGTCGGTGTCGAACAACGACAGCCTGGTCATGCAGGTCAACCGCGGTCTGCCGTTGACCTCGGCCGAGCAGGAACCGCACTTGCCCGCCTTGCAGTTCCAGCGCACCGCCAGGTCCGGACACTGGGTGGCCTGTAGTCGGTGCAGCAGGTCGAGCACCACCTCGCCTTCCTCCGCATCGACCTCGTAGTCCCGCAGCTCGCCGGAATCGGCCTCACCGCGCCACACGCGCAGTCGCGCCCGGTATCCCATCAGCACAGTCCTTTCCACGACACTCGCCGACACGCACTCGCATCACGCTCGAACCGGCGCGAGCAGCGGAGTGCTCGTCGAAACCGAATACGCGGTCAATGCGGTATCCGGTCGTTCCTGTACGGCGCGATAGCGCCGTACACCCGTGCATGCCGTCGGCACAGCCGCGGGTTCTCCGGTGCGGCTCTCGTGCGGAAGGCCCGACGTTGTGTACGTCGCTACCCGATGTCGGGCCTCCTCGGAGCGAGAGCCTTGCCGGAGGTTCCGCCGAGCGACCACGCACGACAGCCGAGCCGACACTCCCGCTAGGACACAACGGCCAGCTCCTCCTCGGTGAAGTACTTGCCGAGCTCTTCGAGGGAGAACAGCCGCAGCAGGTCCTCGCGCATCGGCGGCTGCTCGTGCTCGGTGATCTCGATCGAACCCTCCCGCAGCTCGCAGCCGAGCAGCGTGCCGCGCCACTTCGGGTTCATGCCCGGGTGGTCGTCGCGGGTGTGCCCGCCCCTGCTCTCGGTACGACGCAGCGCCGCCGCGGCCACGCACTCGCTGACGGCCAGCATGTTGCGCAGGTCCAGCGCCAGGTGCCAGCCGGGATTGAAGTGCCGGTTGCCCTCCGGAACGGCGAGCCGGGCGGCACGCTGCTTGATCTCGGCGAGCTGTTCCAGCGCGGCACACATCTCGCCCCCGTCCCGGATGATGCCGACCAGCCGGTTCATCACCTGCTGCAGCTCCGCCTGCAGCGCGTAGGGGTTCTCCTGACCCCGCGCGTCGGTGACCTCGAACGGGGCGAGCGCCGAGTTCACCGCCTCGCTGACCACGTCCTCCGAGACGTCGGGCCGAGCGTGCCGCGCGGCGGCGACGTACTCGGCGGCGCCCGCTCCGGCCCGCTTGCCGAAAACCAGCAGGTCGGAGAGCGAGTTACCCCCGAGCCGGTTGGAACCGTGCATACCGCCTGCCACCTCTCCCGCGGCGAACAGCCCGGGCACCGAGGAAGCCGCGGTGTCGGGATCGACCTCCACGCCACCCATCACGTAGTGGCAGGTGGGGCCGACCTCCATGCGCTCACTCGTGATGTCCACATCGGCCAGTTCCTTGAACTGGTGGTGCATCGAGGGCAGCCTGCGCATGATCTCCTCCGCGGAGAGCCTGCTGGCCACGTCGAGGTAGACCCCACCGTGCGGGGTTCCCCTGCCCTCCTTGACCTCGCTGTTGATCGCGCGCGCCACTTCGTCGCGCGGCAGCAGTTCCGGTGGTCTGCGGTTGTTGTCCGGGTCGGAGTACCACCGGTCGGCCTCCTCCGGACTGTCGGCGTAGGAGTCCTTGAAGACCTCGGGGATGTAGTCGAACATGAAGCGTCTTCCAGAGGCGTCGCGCAGCACACCACCGTCGCCACGCACGGACTCGGTGACCAGGAGTCCCTTCACGCTGGGCGGCCAGACCATCCCGGTGGGGTGGAACTGCACGAACTCCATGTTGATCAGCCGGGCGCCCGCCCGTAGCGCGAGGGCGTGCCCGTCGCCGGTGTACTCCCAGGAATTGGAGGTCACTTTGAAGGACTTGCCGATTCCGCCGGTCGCCAGTACCACCGCTGGTGCCCGCAGCCGCACGAACCGACCGTTCTCCCGCCAGTACCCCAGCGTCCCGGCGATGCGATCGCCGTCCAGCAGCAGGTCGGTCACCGTGAATTCGGCGAAGACCCGCAGTCCGGCCTCGTAGTCGCCGTGTTCGGCGTGATCGGACTGCTGCAGCGAGACCACCTGCTGCTGCAGGGTGCGGATCAGCTCCAGCCCGGTGCGGTCGCCCACGTGCGCGAGCCTGGGGTACTCGTGCCCGCCGAAGTTGCGCTGACTGATCCGGCCGTCGGCGGTGCGGTCGAACAGGGCTCCGTAGGTCTCCAGCTCCCAGACGCGCTGCGGTGCCTCGGTGGCGTGCAGTTCCGCCATGCGCCAGTTGTTCAGGAACTTGCCGCCACGCATGGTGTCGCGGAAGTGCACCTGCCAGTTGTCGCCCGAGTTGACGTTGCCCATCGCGGCGGCGATGCCGCCCTCGGCCATGACGGTGTGTGCCTTGCCGAACAGCGACTTGCACAGCACCGCCGTACGTAGCCCGCGCGAGCGGGCCTCGATGGCGGCACGCAGGCCGGCACCGCCCGCCCCGATGACGATCACGTCGTAGTCGTGACTCTCGATCTCGGCCATGTGACGTTTCCGATTTCTCGTCCGAAAAGGTTTCGCGGCGCTGCCGCACAACCGCGTGCGCACACGGCCACGGCGCGCCGGGGTCAGTTGAACAGCCGCGGATCCGGGAAGGCGCCCGCGGCCACGAGCATCACGTAGAGGTCCACCAGTGCCACCGACACCAGCGATGCCCAGGCGAGCCCCATGTGGTGGCCGTTCATCCTGCTCACCAGCGTCCACATCCGATAACGCACCGGGTGGCGGGAGAAATGGTTGAGGCGCCCGCCGATCAGGTGCCTGCAGGAGTGGCAGGACAACGTGTAGGCCCACAGCAGCACGACGTTGACCACCATGAGCAGCGTTCCCAGCCCGACACCGAAGCCGCCGTCGGGACCGCGGAAGGCGATCACGGTGTCGTAGGTCAGCACCGCTGCCACCAGCAACGCGGCGTAGAAGAAGTAGCGGTGCACGTTCTGCATGATCAACGGGAACCGAGTCTCACCGGTGTAGCGGCGGTGGGGTTCGGGCACCGCGCAGGCGGGCGGCGCGGCCCAGAAGGAGCGGTAGTAGGCCTTCCGGTAGTAGTAGCAGGTCAGTCGGAAGCCGAGCACGAACGGCAGCACGAACACCGGTGGGGGGATCCACGGCGCCAGATCCGGGAAGGGCGTTCCGAAGTGGCTCGCCCCGGCCACGCAGGCGTCGCTGAGGCAGGGCGAGAAGAACGGGGCGAGGTAGTGGTACTCGGGAACCCAGTACCACTGGTTCATGAAGGTCCGTATCAGGCCGTAGACGACGAAGGCCCCGAGGCCGAGCGCGGTACCCAGCGGCGGCAACCACCATCGATCGGTTCGCAGCGTGCGCCTGCGCCGGAGGGACGATGAAGTTGTGGGAGCTGACATGCTCGACCTCTGGTGGTAGCGAGAATCATGGTTGTCGCGGTGCTCGCCCGGTAGTCAGGGGGTCCCGTCCGGTTCCCACCGGTTCGAGGGCGACCCCGGAGGGGTTCGGTGCCGACCGGGGGTGGGCGGAATCAGTCCTCGCGCGATGACCGGCCTCCCACTCCCTCGTCGTCCACGCCCTGCCACCAGGAGGGGTCGTACGGGGTGTCGGGAACCTCGACGATGTCGTGTTCCCCTACCTCGCGGTGTGCGGTCGTGCCACCGGTGCGCGCGCTCGCGGCGGCACCACCGGAACGCTGCCGCGGTGGTCCCGGGGCGGCGGTCGACAGCTCGGAGACGTCGATCTCCAGCCGCTGAAGGTCGTTCTCGATACGCCGCACCACGGCGACGTCGCCGTATCTGGTGTAGAGCTCGTCGACCCCGGTACGCAGCTGGGCCAGCGCACGAAGCACGTCACCCAGTTCAGCTGTCGAGGACATTCGCACCACCTCGCGTTCCCGATCCGGTCACCGGAAGACTCTGCACGACCCAAGCCTACGTGACAAGAGACACATGTGATCCGAAACGCATTCGATGGACGTGAATTTCCCTCCTTCGGGATGTCGGCTGCCAACTAACCCCCGAAAAGGTGCCGTACGAAGATGACCAGCGACCGGAACACGAAAGCGACACTGTCGAAGAGCACCAGCGATCCCTGCCGTACGGCGCCGGCGGCCCCGACGGGGTCGCGAACCACCAGATAGCCGACCGCGATCGCCGCGAATGTCACCAGAACGAGCACGCTCCTCCGGTCCACTCCCGACCTCCGTGTCTCGAACGACCGCGAATCGCGACCACCCTCGCACGCGGTGCCCGACAGCGGAGGCCGCAACGCCGGGAGATCACCGCTTCGTGTAACACCCTCGGGAAACCCCACGCCGGGGAACCGGGAAGCCCCTGTCCACTCCCGGAGGCCGCTTCCCCTTGCCATTTCCTCGCCACGCGAACGCGGGAATATCCGGCACGAGACTGCCGGTCGCTGATCACGGAGGCATACTCGAGGGCGGAATCGATCCAACTCACCGACACGGAGTGAGCGAATGCGGGAACGCGCTCTCGGCAGTCAGGGGCTGCGGGTCAGTGAACAGGGCCTGGGCTGCATGGGAATGACCTTCGGGTACTCGGGGCGGGACGACGAGGAATCGGCCGCCACGATCCGGCGAGGACTGGAGCTCGGGGTGAACTTCCTGGACACGGCCGACATGTACGGGCCCTGGAGCAACGAGCGGCTACTGGGGCGAACACTGGCGGGCCGCCGGGACGAGGTGGTGCTCGCCACCAAGTTCGGCAACGAGGTGGACGAGAACGGCGAACTCACGGGCGAGGTCAACGGCAGACCGGAATACCTGCGTGCCGCCATCGACGGCTCACTGCGGCGGCTGGGGATCGACCACGTCGACCTGTACTACCAGCACCGCGTGGACCCGAACGTGCCGATCGCCGAGACCTGGGGCGCGCTGTCCGAGCTGGTGCAGCAGGGCAAGGTGCGCCACCTGGGGATCTCGGAGGCCGCGCCGGAAACGATCCGGAAGGCCCACGCCACCCACCCGGTCAGCGCGGTGCAGACCGAGTACTCGCTGTTCAGTCGCGATCCGGAGGACAACGGGGTGCTGGCGACCTGCCGCGAGCTGGGCATCGGTTTCGTGGCCTACTCACCGCTCGGGCGCGGGTTCCTCTCCGGCGCGATCCGCTCGTTCGAGGATCTTCCCGCCGACGACTACCGGCGGACCGCCCCGCGCTTCCAGGGAGAGAACTTCCAGCGCAACCTGGACGTGGTCGATCGGGTTCACGAGCTGGCACAGCGGAAGGGCGTATCGGCCTCCCAGTTGGCTCTGGCGTGGGTAACGGCCCAGGGTGAGGACATCGTGGCCATCCCCGGCACCAAGAAGCGCAAGTATCTCGAGGAGAACGTGGGCGCCGTGGACGTCACCCTCACCGCCGAGGACCTGGCGGCGCTCGAACGGGTGGCGCCGCGCGGCGTGGCAGCGGGCGAACGCTACGGCGAGGGAGCGATGGACAAGGTGCACCTCTGACGAGGTTTCCCCCGAAGAGAGGCCTTCCCCAACGAGTGGGCCTTCCCCAACGACCGGGGGAGCCCCTCCTTCCCGTTCCGGGAACCGGCGTGACGGCATTCCGGCATGGCGGCATTGACGAACCGGAGGCGGAGTTGATCCGCTCGGAGGGATCACCCGAGTGGTGTGAGCGCGTTCCGACACGGGTACGCCGGAACAGGACGTCCCCCCTTCCGGAAAGGTAACCATGGGCCAGCGACACGTCGTTCCCGGAGGCGGTGGCGGCGGCTGGAAGGTGGTCGGCGCGGCCACCGGATCCACCGAGTCGAGCACCAACTCTCAGGCGGACGCGATCGACGAGGCACGCAGGCAGCTGGAGAACTCCGACGGAGGCGAGATCCTCATCCACGGCATCGACGGATCGATCCGCGACCGGCGAACCGTGCAGTCGAGCTGACCGAACCCGACGACTCTCGCGGCGGTCCGGTGCGAATCGCCGGGCCGCCGCGCGAAGTCGTCCGAACCCGACCAACGCGGTCGCAGCGAACCCGGTCACGGCGAACCCGGCGAGCCGCAGCGGCTCGGCACTCTTCGGCCCCGCTTCGGGTCCACCTCGTCGCGCGATCAGTACTCCGACGGCTCCCGCACGGCACGGAAACGCAGCCGCTGGCCGGGTCGTGCCTGCGCCGCCACGGCCACGTACGCCGACAGCACGACCGCGATCACGGGGTATCCCCCGGTCACCGGGTGATCCGCCAGGAACAGGGTGGGTTGCCCCGCGGGCGGTACCTGCAGCGCCCCGCTGACCATCCCCTCGCTGGGGAGCTCGCCGGTCTCGTACCGGGGTAGCGGAGGTCCGGACAGCCGCATACCGACACGGTCGCTGTCCCGGGTGACCTCGAACGGCTCACCGAGCAGAGCGCGCAACGCCGAATCGGTGAACCAGTCCCGTCTCGGGCCGGGCAGCACGGGCAGTGTCAGTTCCCCGCCGGACGGCGGGGTGACCGGCGCGGCGTCCACGCGCGGGAATTCGCCGTACGCTCTTCCGACGGGTAGCACGGCGCCCGCCGCGAGCGGCTCCGGCCCCAGCCCGGCGAGCGTGTCGGTGGCGCGTGCCCCCAGCACGGCCGGGACGTCGATACCGCCGCGCACCGCCAGATACCCCCGCATCCCGGTTCGGCACTGCCCGATACGCAGCACCGAGCCGTTCGGCAGTGTGAGCACCGTGTTGCTCGCCGCCGCCCGGCCGTCCACCGTGACCGGAAACGAGGTGCCGGTCAGCGCGACGGTGAGCACGCCGTGGGCGCGTAGCCACAGCCCGCCCAGCGTGATCTCCACGGCCGCTTCCGACTCCGCGTTGCCGACGAGGCGGTTCGCCAGTCGCAGCGAACTCCGGTCGGCGGCCCCGGAGACCCCGACCCCCATCCCGGCGAGCCCGGTGCGGCCGAGATCCTGCACGGTCGACAGCGGTCCCGGGTGCAGCACCTCCATTCGCCGGACGCCCGGGGACCCCTTACCGATCCCGGCGGTACCGGTGTCCGGCTCGCTCATGACACCTCCTCGAACCGCACCCGTACGCCGGGACGCAGCAGCGCGGGCGGATCACGGTCGGTTCGCCACATCTCCAGCTCGGTGCGGCCGATCAGTTGCCAACCGCCCGGCGACGTTCTCGGGTAGACACCGCTGAACCTGCCCGCCAATCCGACCGAACCGGCGGGCACCCCGGTGCGTGACTCCGCACGGCGCGGGACTTCCAGCCGAGGGTCACCTCCCACCAGATAGCCGAACCCCGGTGCGAATCCGCCGAAAGCCACCAGCCACTCGGTTCCGGTGTGCGCGTCCACCACTTCGCGGGGCGAGAGACCGGTCAGCTCGGCAACCGCGTCGAGGTCGGCGCCGTCGTAGATCACCGGCACCGTGAGCAGCCCGCGGTCGGCGAGTTCTCCCCTGGCCGAGCCAGTTCCGGACGAGCCAGTTCCGGCCGAACCGGTTCCAGTCGACCGAGCTCCGCTCAGTGGCACTCGACGGATCTCCTCGGCGAGCGCGCGCCGGTCGGCGCACTCGGGATCCAGCGAGACGAGCAGTGTCCGTGCCGCGGGAACCAGGTCGAGGACTCCGGGCAGGCTTCGTTCGGACAGCGCGGCGTGCAGCGCCAGCACCTGTTCCAGCTCGTCCAGTTCCACCAGCAGGCCCGCGTCCGCACAAGGCAGGATCCGCACCGCACCTCCATTGATTCTTCGTTCCGGACTCGGCCAGGTGCACGGGTGCTCGTTTCGGCGCCGGGAACGCCGAAAGCATCAAGCCACTCTGGTGAGCCCGCATCGAGCACCCCGCGCTGTCGGAACCGGAAAACAGTTCTCAGTCGGCCACGAGCGATCGGGGCGGCGGTGCGAACGGCTCGATCGGCGTCCCCTGCTCGGCCAGTTTCCGCCGCACAGTGCGGGCGATGCCCACCGCGTCGGGGGTGTCACCGTGCACGCAGATCGAGTCGGGCGACAGCGACAGCGGGCTCCCGTCCACCGCCTCGATCGGCTGTCCCCGGACGATCCGCAGACAGCGGTCGGCTATCGACTCGGGGTCGTGCAGCACCGCGCCGGGACGACCACGTGGCACGAGGGTTCCCTCCGGGGTGTAGGCGCGATCGGCGAAGGCCTCCCGGTGGGTGTTCAGCCCGGCCTCGGCGGCCAGCCGCAGCCACTCCGAGCCGGGCAGCCCGAGCACGGCCATACCGGGTCGGAACCGGCGCACCGCTTCCACGACGGCCTCGGCCTGGCCGGTGTGGGAGACGATGGTGTTGTACAGCGCGCCGTGCGGCTTGACGTAGGTGACCGCTGTGCCCGCCACCCTCGCCAGCGCGTCGAGCGCGCCGATCTGGTAGATCACCTCGTCGACCAGCTCGGCGGGGTCCATGTCGATGAACCGGCGGCCGAATCCGGCCAGATCCCGGTAGCCGACCTGAGCCCCCACGGCGACCCCGCGCATCGCGGCTCCGGAACAGGCCGTGCGCAGCGTCCTCGGATCACCCGCGTGGAAGCCACAGGCGACGTTGGCACTGCTGACGATGTCCAGCAGCGCGGTGTCGTCACCCAGCTCCCAGCGCCCGAACCCTTCGGCCAGATCCGCGTTGACGTCCATGGTGGGAAACCTCTCACGGGATGGTGCGCGTGATCACGGGGGTCAGCTCGCGCCGGGCTCGCTCGCCACGACACCACGTACACAACTGTCGTGGGGAACCACCACCTGCCGTAGTGACCTCCTGCCCTGGCACGAAAGGACCGAAGTCACCGATGTCGCCGAGAGCTTGCGGCTCTGTGCCGGACGGTTCTTTACTCGGGACAGGAGTGCTTTTCGGCACGCACCGTGCGAGTGGATTCCCGCGGTGCGCTGGGGAGGGAGCGAATCATGGGCAACCCGGTGGTGCACTTCGAGGTGCTCGGCAAGGACGCGGCGAAGCTCCGCGACTACTACTCCCGGCTGTTCGGCTGGAAGATCGACGCGGACAACCAGATGGACTACGGCATCGTCGAGCGCGAGACGGTCGACGACAACGGTGAGGCCGTGGGCATCGGCGGCGGCATCGCGGCGGTTCCGGAGGGCTACGAGGGAATGGTGACGTTCTACGTCGGGGTGGACGACGTCGAGCAGGCACTCTCGCAGGCCGAGAACCTCGGCGGAAGCCGGGTAATGGGCCCGGAGAAGGTGATGGACCAGCTGGAGATCGGCCTGTTCGCCGATCCGGAGGGTCACGTGATCGGCGTGGTCAACCCCGGTTCCTGAGGCGCCGAGCCCCGAGCGCACCGGCGCCGGGGCACGATCCGACGCCTCGGAAAAGATCAGATGCCTTCGAGAACCGAGAGTCCCGGCACTGCTCGACTGTCCGACAGGCGGGAACGGCGGATTTAACCCGCACGTCATCACTGCCGGGCTCCGAGGTAACACCCCTGGACCAGCATGGCGAACATGACCGAGCGAGACTCCGCGGCAATCGACCACGGAACCGTGCCCCAGCGCTGGACCACCGCGCGTCCGTCGGCGTGGCTCGCCCCCGCCACGGTGGCGATCGGCGTCATACAGCTCGTGCTGTTCCAGCTGGGGGCGGAACGGCTCGCCGCGTGGCCCCTGGTGGCCGTGGGTGTGTTGTGGCTGTGCGCGAGTGCGATCGGCCGGATGCTGCCCGCGCTCGCCCGGCGCGGCGGCCGGAGAACGGAGCATCGGCGGTTCGCGGGCGAACCCACCACAGTGGAACTCGGCGAGCGAGAGGACCGGGAGCTGTGGCGGGTACGCGCCTCGGTCAGCGACGAACCCGGCGGTCTGGCCGCACTGGCCGGCCGACTGGCCCGGTTGGACGGTGACATCCGGACCATGCAGGTGCACCCGGTCGCCGACGCGGCGGTGGACGAGTTCCTGCTGCACCTGCCCGGCGAGTTGGGGCACGCCGAACTCGTCGAGGCGGTGACCAGCGCCGGGGGCCGCGAGGTCACCGTCGAACGCACCGGCCCGCGCGAGCTGGACGACGTACCGACCAGGGCGCTGCGGCTGGCCACCGAACTGGTGGAGGGCACCGCCGACCCGCGCGGTGCACTGCGGCCGCTGCTGGGTGATGTCGAGGTGCGCCGGCTGGCCTCGACCGAGGGCCTCGGCATGGCCCCCGACGAGCTGCGAGGGCAGTCGATCTGCCTGGAGCACCCCGGTGGTGGCGTGCTGCTGCTGCGTCGAAGGGCCGGGGAGTTCACTCCGGCCGAGTTCGCCAGGGCCCGCGCGATGACGGCGCTCGCGGCGAGCTGGATGGCGCGGCTGGGTGAGTCCACGGCGCGGCACACGGCGCGCGACGGCTCCGAGTTCACAGTGCGCGACACCGATCGCACCGACCTGCCGCTGGTGCGCGAGTTGCACGAGCGGTGCTCGAACGCGAGCAGGCACCGGCGCTACTTCGTCGCGGGCATTCCCACCGATCGGCAGCTGGAGCTGTTGCTGGCTCCGGGGCCGGGGAATTCCCGGTCCGGTAGTTCCCGGTTGGGGAGCTCGCTGCTGGCCACTTCGCCCGACGGCGAGGTGGTGGCGATGGGCAATCTGGGTCACGACGGCACCACCGGGGAGTTGGCGCTGCTGGTGCGCGACGACTGGCAGGGGCTGGGTGTGGGATCGACGCTGCGGGACGCACTGCTGGCGCGTGCCCGCGAGCTCGGCCTCGCCAGGGTGAGCGCGCTGACCCAGCTGGACAACACCGCGATGGCGCGCACGCTGCGTTCGGCCGGGTTCAAGCACGTCGGCGCGGACGAACCCGGCGAGTGGTCCTGGATGCTGGAGCTGCGGGACAGCTCGGAGCGGACACGCACCACGGCCCGGGCAGCGAACACGACGGTCCCCGCCGGGCGCACGCTTGCCGAGACCAGCCCGCACTGACGCGCGGAAGCGGCTGCCCCTGGCGTGGTGCGCTCTCGCCGCGACACCCGGTGAAGAAGCCCCACGCGGGTCGGGGCCCCCGCCCACGGCGCGACGGGAGACCCCGGGCTCAGCCCTGCCGGAGCAGCTCGATCAGGCGCTGGCCCCACCGTCGACGACCAGGTCGTGACCGACCACGAAACTCGCCTCGTCCGAGGCCAACCACAGCACCGCCGATACGATCTCGTCGGGATCCGCCAACCTGCCCGCCGGGATACCACCGGTGAGCCTGGCCGAACGGTCCGCTTCCGACTCACCGGGCAGGAATGTCATGTCGGTGTCGGAAGCACCGGGACTGACGACGTTGATCCGGACACCCTCCCGAATGTGGTCCCGCGCGGCGGAGCGGCTCATGTTGCTGACTCCGGCCTTGGAGGCCACGTAGGGACCGACCCCACCGAACCTGGCGTGGTCACCGATGTTCGACCCGACGTTGACGATGGCACCGCCGCCGTGCTCTCTCATGTGGTTGATCTCGTGCTTCATGCACAGCGCCACACCGGTGAGGTTGACGGCGATCGCGGCGTGCCAGGTGCTTTCCGCCGTGTCGGCGAAGGCTCCCGGGACCGGGAAAACACCCGCGTTGTTGTGCGCGATGTCCAGTGAACCGTAGCGCAGCACAGTGGTTTCCACGCCGTCGCTCACCGATGCCGAATCGGTGACGTCGACCTCGACCGCACTGGCCTTTCCCCCGTTCCCCTCGATCATGTCCACCGTCCGCTCGATCTTCTCGCCGTCACGACCGGCGGCGACCACCGTCGCCCCTTCCGCGGCGAAAGAAAGAGCGCTCTTCCTGCCGAGACCGGATCCGGCTCCGGTGATGAAAACCACTTTGCCCTCGAAACGCGAAGTCATGATTCGTTCCTCTGATTCCGACCTGCTGTTTCCCGCTCTACCGGAAAACCTGACATCTCGTTCTCCGGAAATCGGATGGAACTGCCCCTCGAAAACCCGAAATCCGGTTTGACGCATCCGCCGAGGAGCCGCCACACATCCTCCGAAACAGCGGATATCAGCGGCAACCCGCATTACACACTTCGTCATGTCGAGCAGGAACCTTCGGAACATGACAAAGTACGAAAGCTCGGTTGTAACCCCTCGGAAAGGTGCACACAATCCGCACGGAAACGACCTTCCGATTTTTCGGAGTTTTCGATGACCCTCGGATCCGAGCACGGGGACGCGCCCGCGAGCAGCCGAACGCAACGCCGTTCACCGGGTTCCCGAACGGCCTTTTCACTACTGGCCGCCACGCAGCTCGTGCTCATCATGGCGATCACCATGCTCGCGGTGGTGTTGCCGCGAATCGAGACGGAGCTGGGGCTTTCGGCGGCTCGCCTGACCCTGGTCAACGCCGCCTACGGGTTGTCCTTCAGCGGTCTGTTGCTGTTGGGGGGTCGGGCCGCGGATCTCTACGGTCGTCGGCGACTTTTCAGTACAGGACTCGTGCTGTTCGGTGCCGCCTCGCTCGCGGCCGGTGTCGCACCCGGGTTCTGGACGCTGACGATCAGCAGATTCCTGCAGGGGGCTGGGGCGGCGCTGGCGGCACCGGCGGCTATGGCGCTGGTAGGGCTCGTGTTCCCCGAACCGGCTCGGCACGCTCGTGCCATGGCTGTGTGGGGTGGACTCTCCCCGCTCGGAGCGGCGGCGGGCATGTTGTCCTCCGGAGTGATCTCCAGCTGGGTGTCCTGGCGCTGGGTGTTCGCGGTACCCGCGGTAGCCGCCGTGCTGGTGTTGGCGCTGACGAGCTCGTTACTTCCCACCGAGAGGACGACCGTACGGGGCGGGCTCGACGTCAAGGGCGCTGTGCTGGCGACCAGCGGACTGACCGCGCTCAGCTACGGCCTGGTCCACGCGGCCGAACGATCTTGGCTCTCGACGCCGGTGGTCGGTCCACTCACGGCGGGTGTGGTGCTGTTGGCGGCGTTCGTGCTCGTGGAGCGGAAAGCGGCGGACCCGTTGTTGCCGCTGCGCTTCCTGCGACTCGCCCACCGACTCGGCGCCCTGTGGGTGATCCTGATCGGCGCTACCACGATCTCGACCGTTTTCATGCTGCTGTCGTTGTACTTCCAACAGGTGAAGGGCATGTCTCCGCTCGGCACAGCTGCCGCGTTCCTGCCGTTCAGCCTGCTGCTGTTGCTCACGGGACTCACCGTGACGCGGTTGGTCCGCTGGTTCGGGCCGCGTGCTGTCGCGGTCATCGGCTCGCTGCTCGCCTGCGGAGGAGCGGCACTGCTCGGCAGCACGACGGCGGACGGCCCGTACGTGGGGGCACTGCTGGCCGGACTGCTGATCCTGCCGATCGGGATCAGCATGATGTTCTCCGGGGCGACGGTGCGGATCTTCTCGACGCGGGCCGACGAGCGGGCGGGTCTCGCGGGCAGCCTGGTCAACACCGCCATGGAGACCGGTCCGACGGCCGGGTTGGCACTGTTGGTCTCGCTGGCCACCGCGCACACCGAATCGCTGCTCGTCGCGGGGACCGCACCGCGTATCGCCGAGACGTCCGGGTACTCACTCGCGTTCGACACCTCGGCGGTGGTCCTGCTGGGCACGACGGTGCTGGCACTGTGGACACTTCGCGCGCCCTGAGGTCGCGATCAATGGTAGGCCACTGTCGTGTCCCGCGACAGCACGCGAGCCGTGTGTGCCAGCGAGGCCAGCGTGATGTGGCGGTGCCAACCGGGATAGCTACGCCCTTCGAAGTCGCGAATGCCGACGGGCTCGCCGACCTCTTCGCTGTCACTGGCGACCCGCCGCGGGAGCTTGCTACTCCGCAGCAGGGAGGCGTGCGCGCGTTCGTAAGCCAAATCCGCTCCGAGAGGTGTCCCTGGTCCGACCACTCCCCGACGAGACGCAGCATCCGCTGCTCGGGGGCGAGGCCGCCGTCCGATCGTCGCGGTATTGGCTCCACCGGAACCGTCACCGCCGCACTGGTGTGTCGACTTCGGGTTACGGGATCGGCCCACTCCACGGGGGAGCGCAGTCCCCGCACGGCCTCGAGCAGTCGCCGTGCAGCCGTGGGCCCCGAACCGTAGCCGGGCAGCGTGGGATCGGTGACCACGAACCGGCTGTCCACACGCACCCGCAGCAGGAAGGGGAACGGAGCGGTGGCTAGCCCCGTGCCGAACAGGTCGAGGTCGACGGAGTCGTTGTCGAAAACCACGGGCGCGCCGAGCGGTCCCCGGCGTCGGGCCGCCTCGAAAGCCAAGTTGGCCAGGGACTGCCCCAGCGTCTCCCCACCGGCTCCGTCGGGGATGGCTGCCTTGCTGCGTCGGCTCCGATCCGCAAGCCACTCCGTGGTCAGGTACAACCGCCAATCGACCGGGAAGGCGGAACGCTCGTTGGTCAACCACAGCCCGAACGCCTGTTGTTTGTCGGCACACGAGAGCACACCGACCGAATGAGCACCGTTCTTCGGTATGGACAGGGGACTCACCACCCAGGCTGCCGGGGTGAAGCGCTCCCGGAGGTGGGTGAGGAGCAGCTCGCGCACCGCGTTCCAATCCCACGTGGAGCTGTGCACGAAGTGGTGCAGATTCTGCGCCGCGGCCGCGCCACCGACGCTCGTCGCGATGTTGCGGATGGAACGACGACCGGTGATGGACAACAGACCACGGACGTACTGCTCGCCACGGCGCCGTTGGTCCCTTCTGCGTAACGCCGTGAAAACGGCGGAGCAGAGTTCCTCGACGACCTCGTCCTCGACGGAGGTGGGGCTGGTCGGAACGGTCATACTCGTTCACACCTTCTCCGATACACCGCGTACACCTTCTGCCACGATGCCGGTCGAAACGGAGATCGACCACGTGTCGATGGGCACCATTCACCCTTGTCCCGTGTGGCCGGGACACCAGTCGAGCACGGCGTCGGAACTCGTGCCGGGGCGGGGAGTGTTCGCTCCGGAAACCGGAAACCCGCCGATCGACACGGCTGGAGCTACTCGTCGAGGCCGCCCCGAGTGGATGATCCGGTGACGATGTCCAGGAAGGACCGCAGCACCGGCGGGGTGCTGCCGCGCCGCCACGAGATCGCGGTCTGGGCCCGCTCGCCGACGTCGCTCAGCGTCAGGAAGACGGCCCCGGCGCGCTGCAGGCTGCGCATCGAGGCGGGCACCACCGCCACCCCCATGCCACCTGCCACGAGCCCGACGATGGTCTGCATCAGCCAGACGTCGCGCTGCACCACCCGAGGGGTGAAACCCGCGCGTTCGCATGCCTCGACCACGATCGCGTAAAGCCCCGGCATGCTGCCGTGGCGGGCGGGCAGGATGAACGGCTCGTCGGAGACCTCGTCGAGCCGCACCCGCTCCCGGTCGGCCAGCCGGTGGGTGGCGGGCAGCGCGAGCACCAGCGACTCCTCGGCCACCGGCCGCACGTGCAGCGAGGGGTCTTCGAACGGGAGGTAGAACAGCCCGGCGTCGATCCGTCGGTCGTGCAGTCGGTCCACGATCTCGTCGGGGCGCATCTCCTGCAGGTGCAGCGTCACGTCCGGGTACTCGGCCTTGAACCGGCGCAGCATGGGCGGCAGCACCGCGTTGGACGCGGAGGGGATGAATCCGAGCGCGAGCCTTCCCACCAGTCCGCTGCCCACCTCCCGGGTCATCCGGCCCGCCTGTTCCACCTCGTGCAGGATGCGCCGCGCCTCTTCCAGCAGCACCTTGCCCGCCTCGGTCAGCTGTGCACCGCGCGCGGTGCGGTGTACGAGGGTGGTTCCCAGTTCCGTTTCGAGCTTGCGCAGTTGCGCACTCAACGGAGGCTGTGCGATGTGCAATCGCGCTGCCGCGCGGGTGAGGCTCTGTTCCTCCGCGATGGTCACGAAATACCGCAGGTGTCTTAGTTCCACTTCCGCCATCCGTCGCAGCACAGCTGTGCCGCATATTTTGATCGTATGACTACCGTCACGAGATGGTATTGGACATATGACTTACATCAAAGTCAGGCTGCTACCCGATGGTCACCACTCCACTCGGACCCGATGACACGCCGCGTGAGGTCACAGCCACGTAACGCCGACCGGGCGGGGAGACGGTGTGACCGGTCGAAATTTCCAACCACGTCCAACCCAGCTAGGAGAGTGCTGTGTCGGGTGTTGAGACGACGAGCCGCGCGGGCGCGGCTTGGGTGCTGCCGCTGTGTTGGGCGGCGGTGCTGCTGGACGGCTTCGATCTGGTGGTGCTCGGATCGGTGCTGCCCGTGATGCTCGAGAACGACGTGTGGGGGCTGACCCCGGCCAGCGCCTCGGTGGCTTCCACGGTCGGGCTGATCGGCATGATGGTCGGCGCGCTGACGATCGGGACGGTCACGGACCTGATCGGGCGCCGCAAGGTGCTGCTGGTGGCGGTGACCACCTTCTCGCTGTTCACGCTGCTGTGCGCGGTGGCGCCCTCGGTGTTCGTGTTCGGGCTGCTGCGGTTCCTGGCCGGGCTGGGCCTGGGCGGTTGCCTACCGACCGCGATCACGCTGACCACCGAGTACGCGCGGGGCTCGTGGCGCAGCAGCGCCACCACCACGATCATGACGGGCTACCACGTGGGCGCGGTGCTGACCGCGCTGCTGGGGATCGCGCTGATCCCGAATTTCGGGTGGCACGCCATGTTCGTGGCGGGGGCACTGCCCGCCGTGGTGCTGGTGCCGCTGATGTGGCGCTACCTCCCCGAGTCCGAGGTCTTCCGCGCCAAGGCCGCGAACTCCACCGAGTCGCACGGCGCCTCGGCGCGGCAGAGCATCACGCTGCTGTTCCGCAACGGCATGGCCCGCTCCACGCTGGCCTTCTGGATCACCTCGTTCCTGGGGCTGATCCTGGTCTACGGGCTCAACACCTGGCTGCCGGAGATCATGCGCACCGCCGGTTACCCGCTGGGAACCTCGCTGGGACTGCTGCTGACGCTCAACGCCGGTGCCGTGGTCGGCCTGGTCGTGGCCGGTCGCGTGGCCGACAAGGCGGGCGTGAAGGGCTCCACGGTCGCCTGGTTCGGCGCGGCCGCGGTGATGCTGGCGCTGCTCAGCATCCGGCTGCCCGCGTTCGGGCTCTACGCGGCGGTGTTCTTCGCCGGGTTCTTCGTGTTCAGCGCCCAGGTGCTGGTCTACGCGTTCGTGGGGCGCAGCTACCCGGTGGACAGCAGGGCCACCGGGCTGGGCTGGACCACCGGTGTGGGGCGCATCGGCGCCATCAGCGGCCCGCTGCTCGGTGGTGCGCTGCTCACGGCCGGTATCGCCTACCCGTGGGGCTTCTACGCCTTCGCGGCCATCGGCGCGCTGGGCGCGGTCGCGGTGGCGATCGCGGCGCGGCCCGCCTCGCACGCCGAGGAGTCGGCCGGGGTGAGCTCGGAGCGGGCGGAATCGAACGAGTCCGTAGTCACGGGCTGACGAACGCGGAACCGTCGCGGAGCGCGATGCAACCTGTCGGGCGGTTCCGGCCCGCCGAGCGGGTTCGACCCGCCGAGCTGATTCGGAATCGGGGAGTCGCCGGTTTTCACCGGCGGCTCCCCGCGAACTTTCGCGGAAACGAGTTACCGACACGTTTTTCGTCCGTCCCGGCGTTTCCGCTGGACCGGGCGATGATCGCGCCGCAGTATCGGGACCGGTAACCGCTGCCTACACCTTGGAGTCGACATGGATTCGGACGGTGTGCTGGACCCGGCCGAGGTGTTCGACGAGCTCGGCACCGACTACGAGGCGGCGTTCCACGAGGCGCCGCTGGTGTGGCAGGGACTGCACGAGCTGCTGGCGCGGTTGCGGCCCGGTGACGAGGTGCTGGATCTCGGCAGTGGCACCGGCCACCCCGTGTCGGAGCGGCTGTCCGGCGCCGGGTTCGAGGTGACCGGCCTGGACGTCTCGGCCACCATGATCGAGCTTGCCCGGCAGCGGGTGCCAGGGGCTCGGTTCGAGCTCACCGACATCCGCGACCGGGACTTCCCGCCGGAGTCGTTGCACGCGGTGGTGGCGTTCTTCTCGTTCCTGACGCTCTCGCGCGCGGAGATCCGCACCATGCTGGAGCGGGTGCGGGACTGGCTGGTGCCGGGCGGTGTGTTCGCGCTGCTGACGGTGCCCGGCGATATCGAGCGGCGGGTGGTCCGCTTTCTGGGATATCCGATCCGGGCCACCAGCTTCGCCGCCGAGGAGTGGCCACGGTTGCTGGAACGAGCGGGACTGGAGGTGCTACGGGACAGCTCGGAGCCATTCGTCCCCACCGGACGGAGCAGCGCCGAGACCGAACAACACCAGCTGCTGCTCGCCCGCAAGCCCTAGAGCCCAGTCCTCTTCCGAGATCCCGGTCCTCCTCCAGAAGCCCTGCCCCTCTTCCAGCGCCGCTCTCCCTGGCATCTTCCCGGCAATTTCGTGGGAAATTGACGCCCGCCGAAGCCAGGCGACCCGGCATCCCTGGCGACGATTTCGTGGGAAATTGACGGAGTTTGGGCCGGGTGGCCCGGGTGTCCCGCCACTGTGTCGGGGGCTGGTCGGGACACCCGGACCATGACTGTGGGCCGCGCCAAGGGGCGACGAGGCGGGGAGTCGGCGGGCAGGGCTCAGGAGCTCGGGAGCCGCCGCAGCCCGGCCAGCACCCGGCTCATGACGACCAAGTCCGGCTGCTCGGCCGCACTCCCGGGACCCGGCTCGACATTCCCGGGATCCCCGTCCCCGGCGGCAATCCCGGTACCGGGCGCGGTACCAGCCTCGGCAGCCGCGGGAAGCGGCGCAGACATCACCGGTGACGGCACCGCCGGGGCGAACAGCTGCGGCCGCTCATCCGGATCAACCAGCGGCCACCCGATCAACTCCACCGTGGGCCGCTCCTCCCGGAAGTAGGATTTCAGCCGCAGCGCCGCCACCCCGCGTGCCGCCGGACCACCATCCCCGGCATGACGCGGACGCCAGGCGCCCCGCCGCGACCAGCACCGCAACACCACCACTGCCCCGGCCAACACCAACGCGGCACCCACCGGCCCCACCGGACCCGGCATCACCGGGCACCACCCTCATCACCCAGCACACCCGCATCGACCACACCGTCCACGGCCCCACCACCGAACGAGACCGCCGCCGCGTGCTCCCGCAGCTGCCGCGCCACTCGCTCCAGCACCACCGCCGTCTCCGCGCACTGCCGCGCCGTGGCCCGACCACCGGCCAGGTCGTAGGCCCCCTGATCCAGCACCCACTCCTCGTGCTTCAGCGCGATCGCCAACTTCGCCCGCTCACCGGTCACGACCGCACCACCCTTCCGGCGCGCCGCTCGAGCTCGGCCAACGGCTCCAACCCGACGAGCTCCCGAGTCCGCTCGTCGCAGGCGCGACACGTGCCCTACAACCACGCCACCTCACCCGTCTCCGCCGACACCTCGGCCCCGCACAACGTCGACACCGCCACCCCTTCCGGAAACTCCACCCCCGGCAGCGGCACCACATCCCCACTCGCGTGCCGAGCACCACCACCCGGCACCCACACGAACGGATGCGACACGAGCGATCACTCCTTATCGAATAGTGCACCAACTTCCATTTAGTGCATGCACAGATTTTCAGTGCATGCACCAATCCGCAATGCTTCGATCGAGTGACACTCAGGAACAACGCGACGACTGACTAGGATCGGTGCATGGCCAGCACCGCAGACACCCCACGCTCCCGCCAACTCGGTGCCGAGCTGCGGCAAGCACGCAAAGCTTCCGGTATGACCACTCACCAGCTAGGACGGCAACTCGACCGCTCCCACACCCACGTGTCACGGTGGGAAACCGGCAAGCTCACACCGAGCGAAGCGGACACGAGCGCGGTGCTGGGCATCCTCGGCGTCACCGGCGAGGAACGCGACCGACTACTCAAACTGGCACGCGACGCGGGAGATCCGAACTGGGTCGCTCCCGGCGTCGATCGGCAACTGGCGGCGCTGACCGAGTACGAACGAACAGCACACACCATCGTCGATGTACAACCGCTACTGATCCCCGGACTGCTCCAAACCGCCGAGTACGCCAGATCCATCATGATCGGCGCAGGCGCCACGCGTGGCGAAGCAGATCAGCGAGTCACCTTCCGACTCGGACGCCGAGACGTCCTCACCCAACGCGATCCGGTCGAACTCGTCGCCATCATCGGCGAACACGCACTCCGCTACCCACCCTGCGAACCAAACGTGATGCTGGAACAACTACGCCACCTGCTCAGCTGGGCAGAGCTACCCAATGTCTCCCTTGGTGCCATTCCACTGGAACAGCGCTACACACCCGCACTCGAAGGCCCCTTCGTCCTCCTCGAATTCGAGCGAGCCAAACCAGTCGTCCATCTCGAACACTACCGTTCCAGCACCACCATCACCGACGCCAAAGACGTAGCCGACTACAAAGCAGCAGCCGATAGCCTCCGACAAGCCACCATGAGCCCCGATACCACCACACGACTCATAACCAAGATCATCGAAGAACTGAAGGGAGTAACATGAGCCCAGCAATCCAGTGGCACAAGTCCAGCTACAGCGGCAACCAAACCAACTGCGTCGAAGTCGGCCAGTTAACCAACGGCGCGGCCATCCGCGACACCAAAAACCGCGCAGCCGGACACCTCACCACCAGCCGAGCACAGTGGACGGCCTTCATCACCGCACTCAAAACCAACCGCTTCCACTGACCACGCGAGGTCCACGACGGCTCCCCGGTAGCCACCACGGCTCCGGGGCATCGTCAAATTCTCGCGAAATCGCCGGGAACCCGGCCGCAATCGTGGAGCTCACCGACGAGGCCATCAACGAAACGGAGAGCACGCAGTGACCACGCCACACACCTGGCGCAAACCCACCCGCAGCTCCACCGGCAACGCCTGCGTCGAGGTCGGCCGGTTAGCCGACGGCGCGGCCGTCCGCGACACCAAGAACCGAACCGTCGGACACCTCACCACCAGCCGAACACAGTGGACGGCCTTCATTGCCGCCCTCAAAACCGACCGCTTCGACTGAGTTCAGCCGTTCAGACCGTCCCGGTGAGTGCGCGTGCACCGGGACGGTCTTTTCGGTCGGCCGCGTTTTGACCGGGAAGAAGGTCTTCCGCGACGGGTTCGTCCGCTGAAGAGCACTCGCTGTCGGTCGGCGGCGCTACTGTCGCGCCATGCAACAGCTCCCCACTCTCCCCACGATCCGCGCGCAGGCCGAACAAGCCGTCAGCCGCACCCAGGACGTGGCCCGCAACGAGGGGGACGAGGATCCCGAGTTCGCCCCGGAGCAGGATGAGGCACTCCACCGCGCACAGCGCGCGCTCTCCGAAGCGGCCAGCCACACCGCAGGAGGCCGCGCGGTGACAGTCCTTCCTAGCGGCATGCCACCGGAGACGTGCGAGACGTGGACATCGAGTCCCACAGCGAGTTCGGTGCCAGATGTGCCGCACAACCGCCGGTCGCCGGGCTGCCTCTGCCCGCGATCACCACCGCGAGCGTCGCGGACGAGCGCGCCACAGGCAGGCAAGCCACACCCTTCACTCGCGCCGAGACGGAAACACAGGCAGGCACCGTGAGCAGCCTCGAAAAGCTCGGAGAGCAGCTGGCCCTGGTGCTGGCCAAACTCGCCGAAAGCCAGACCGCTCTCGCCCGAGCCCGCCACCGGATCGGCGAAAGCGGCCAGACCCTGGCCGCCGTCGTCGACGAGCACACCCACCCCGACCTGTCGGCTGGCATCCCGGCCTACCGCGAAGCCTGGTCCACCACGACCGAGGCCAGCAAAACACTCGTTTCGGTCGACAAGACCATCCGCACCTACATGACCAGCATCGGCGCCCCCGGCGCCGAGACCGCCGGAGTCCCCAGCGATGACGAGGCGAGCCCTCCGATGGTCGCCACACCATCGTCGGAGAACACAGCGCAGCCCGACCAGCCGCACGAGGCCTCCCCCGAGTTCGGCAGCCCCGAATGGCTCGCTGCTGTCGGTAGGCGCATCCCGCCCTCGAACAACTACAGTCCGACCCGGGCCATCGCCTTCGATGATCACGGCAACGAAATCATGTCGCTATCAAGCTCTACCGAGCAGGAACTCGGTTACGCTGCCCAGGACTTCTTGACCAAGTCCAAGCAGTTCCCTCCGGTTTCTCCGCCGGGCAGCAAGATCGACAGCACCGATCATGCCGAGACGAAGCTGGCCATGTGGCTGCGTCAGCAGCGAGAACGCGGAAGCACCATCACGCACATGACCGTCGTCATCAATCATCCCTACGTCTGCGGGCCACCGCTGGGATGCCAGCGTGCCGTGCGGGCGCTGCTGCCCCGAGAGGTCACCATGACTGTCGTCTCCGCCGTCTCTCAGCGAGAATGGCCCTTGAAGGGAGTGGCCCCATAATGATCTTGAACGCGGTGATCCACGGGACCTATCACTACGGTGAGTCCCCACAGCAGGTCGAAGCGCTGATCAACAAGGTCCTGTACGACCTGGACCCGGGCACCCCGTGGGAAGCGATGGCCCCCGGCGAAGATGCCTACTTCAGCTTCGCCACCGCTCGTCACGATGCGGATACCTTCGACTGGTGGCCGGACAACTACCTGCAGATCGCGACGAATCCACGCACCGGCTTCGGCGCGCTGACCTGGACACACACCGAAGAGCGCCAAGTGGCCGACTCCCTTTACGGCCACCGATGGGTCTCGGTCAACCCGCGTCCTCCCCGGGACCCCGCAGTCATCGGTGACCCAGGATACCCACGCTGGTTCCACCCCGCCTACACCATCCCACTCGACCACGTGGAAGCCGCGATCCGCGAGTTCTGCCGCCGTGGAACAGGTGAGCGGCCCGAATGCATCCTGTGGTCCTCGGACGGCGACGATCTCGGCCGGTTGTACGTAGACGCACATCAATACCGAGCCATGCTGCGCAACGCCGCATAGCCCCGATGAGCTTGGCGGCGGTGATCAGCTGCTTCCTACCTGGATCGGCGCGTGCGCCGACTTCACCTAGCCCACGGCGCGGCACTCCGCGCCACCAAGAACCGCACCGCCCTCAAAACCGACCGCTTCCACTGACCACGCGAAGTCCACGACGGCGTCCCCGGTCCCCACCAGGACTCCGGGGCGCCGTCAATTTCTCGCGAAATCGCCGGGGACCGGGCTCCCGGCCTCCTCCCACAGCCGAGTGGCGATTCGGGTGGCGGAGTCGTCGGAGACTTCGCGGTAGCCGGTCCCCGCCCACAGCGCCAGCCCGTCCTGGTCGGCCTGGGCCACAGCTGCGGCGCGCAGCGGTTTGGTGAGCTGGTTGACCTCCGGGTACGCGGCCGGGGCGGTGGCGTCGTGCTCGGCGATGAACCGGTTGCGCAGCCCGCGAGCGTTCCTGCCCGAGAACGCCCTGGTCACGGTGGTCTCGGCGAAGCGCGGATCGATCAGCGCGTCCTTGTGCGGCCCGTTCGTCCCGGCCTCGGGGCAACGTAGGAAGGCGGTGCCCAGCTGCACCGCCGTGGCCCCGGCCCGCAGCGCGTTGGCGATGTCGATGCCGTCGGAGATCCCACCGGCCGCGAGCAGCGGCAGCTCGGTGGCCGCGCGCACCCGCACGAGCAGTTCGAGGGTGCTCACCTCGTCGTCGGGAGTGTCCACGTGGAACGTCGCGCGGTGACCGCCCGCCTCGGTGCCCTGCACCGTGAGGGTGTCGGCCCCGTTGCGCTCGGCGTGCAGCGCCTCGTCAACCGTGGTCACACTGGCCACCACGTGCGTGCCCACCCGGTGCAACCGCCGCACCACCTCCTCGGGCGGCGGGCCGAACGTGAAGGAGACGATCGGCACCGGTTCGCGTTCCAGCAGGTCGAGCTTCTCCTCGAACCGGTCGCGGTCGGCCGGGTCGGGCTGCGGCAGTTTCGCGGCGTAGCGCTCGGCCTCGCCGCGCAGTTCGGCCAGGTAGGCGGCCACTTCCTCGGCTCGGTCGGACGGTGGTCCCGGCACGAACAGGTTGACGCCGAAGACGGAGACCTCGCCGCGTAGCCGTTCGATCTGCTCCCGCAGGGTTTCCGGGGTCTTGTAGCCCGCCGCCAGGAAACCGGTGCCGCCCGCCGCTGCCACTGCGGCGACCAGTTCCGGTGTGGACGGTCCGCCCGCCATCGGGGCGGCGATCACGGGGAGCCGCAGCTCGGAGAAATCGAACACCGCGTGCGCTCCTGGTTCTTGAGGAAGTCGTGTTCCGGCCCGTCCGCGACGAACCGTGCCGAGCCACGGGCTACCCGGTGAAGCGAGACGACAACCGTGCGGTCCGGCAAGATCCACGGTCACAAAGCCGCACCGGCCGCGCAACAGCGTCACGGATGAGATCCGGCACAGGCCTCCGAACCGATCGGTCGTCGAACGATCTCAGGGGTGACGCTTGGGGGTGACGAATACCGCTAACCCCGCACCCCGGTCGAACCGAGCCGCCCCGCCAGGTCCCGCACGATCGTTCGCAGCAGTTCGACGAGTCGCTGCTCGCGTTCCCGGCTGTGCCGGGCCTTGAGGAGGGTGACGCTGACCGCGGCGGTCGTACCGCTCCGGGTCGGCACCGTGCTGGCCAGGCAGAATATGCCCTCGCCCGCTTCCTCGTCGTCGACCGCGTATCCCCTGGTGCGGATCTCGGAAAGCTGCCGATCCAGTTCGTCTCGCGTACGCACGCTGTTGGCGGTCAGCCTGCGTAGCTCCTGGCCCGTACCGAGCCGTTCCGACAGCTCGTGCTCGCTCAGCGTGGCGAGCATCGCTTTGCCCACCGCCGTGCAGGTCGCGGGCAGGTGACGACCGACCTCGGAGACCAGCCTGATCGGGTGACCTCCGCCCCTGCGCGCCAGGTAGACCACGTCGGAACCGTCCAGCACGGCCAGCTGGAGCGTCTCCTCCTCGTCCTCGGCCAACGCGAGGCAGGCGGAGTGGAACTGCTGGACGAGGTCGACACCCGCCAGATACGCCTCGCCGTACTCCACCAGCCGCTGACCGAGGCAGTACTCCCCGTCCACCTGACGCAACAGCCCTCCCTGCGCCAGGGCGTGGCACACGTTGGACACGGAGGACTTCGCGATCCCCAGCCTCCGGCCGAGCTCGCTCGGCCCGAACGACTCCTCCCGGTTCGCGGCGAGCATGTCCAGAACCGCCACCGCACGCGTAACCGCGGGCGCGAGAGAGCGGTCGCCGTCTCCCTGACCCGTTTCGTTCTCCACGATCCGTGCTCCTCCTCAGCCGGTCCCTGCGCGACATCCTATTTCCCCGATCGGATTGACACAGATCACAGCGGTCCATATCGTTCAGCATGCTGTCTACCGTTCAGCATACTGACCATTACGAGTGATGGTCGCCCGAAACAAGCCAAGGAGAGACGCAGTGCACCTGGTTCGTTACGTGGATCCCGGGACGGGCACGGCCCGCGTCGGCCGCCACGAAGGAGACCGCGTCACCCCCCTGCCCTCGGTGGAAAGCTTCGCGGAGCTGTTACGCCTGCCCGCGACCGAATTCCGCGAGTTCCTGGAGCGGAACAGCTCCGCCGACTCCACGCCCGAATCGGGCGCTCGGCTGCTTCCCCCCGTCGACGGCCGCACCGAGGTCTGGGCCAGCGGCGTGACCTACGAACGGTCCCGAGGTGCCCGCGTCGAGGAGAGCGACGCGGGCACCGTCTACCTGCACGTCTACGACGCGCCACGGCCCGAGCTGTTCTTCAAGGCACCGGCGTGGCGCGTGGTCACCGACGGCGATCCCGTCGCCATCCGCGCGGACTCACCCCTCAACGTGCCCGAGCCGGAACTGGCGCTGGTCATCAACAGCCACGGCGAGATCGTCGGCCTGACCGCGTGCAACGACATGAGCTCCCGCTCGCTGGAAGGGGAGAACCCGCTCTACCTGCCGCAGGCCAAGGTCTACAACGGCAGCTGCGGGCTCGGCTCCGGAATCCGACCGATCTGGCAGGTGGACGACCCCACCGACCTGCGCATCCGCATGACCGTGCGACGGGACGGAAGCGAGGTGTGGCGCGGTGAGACCTCCACCGCGAAGCTGCACCGGACCCCGCGGGAACTGGTGGACGCGCTGTTCGCCGAAACCGACTTCCCCGACGGCGCCGTGCTGGCCACCGGCACCGGAATCATCCCGGAACTCGACTTCACCCTGGCCCCGGACGATCTGATCGAGATCGAGATCGACGAGGTGGCGAGGTTGTCGAACCACGTCGTGCGGGGCCGGGAAACCATCTCCTGGTTCACCGAGTCCCCCGACCAGCCGAAAGCGAGGGCGTGATGACCACGGTCACCATCCCGGAGGAAACCGACCTCCCCGAACTCGAACGAACGCTCGACGCCGCGCGCGAGGCGGCCGGACCGCTCGCCGCGCTGCGCCCCTCCGAAAGAGCCGAGCTGCTCCGGGCAGCGGCGGACGCGCTGGACGCCGCGACCGAGGAGCTCGTCACGCTGGCCGAGAGCGAGACGGCGCTGCCGCGCCCCCGCCTGACCGGTGAGGTGGGAAGGTCCAGCGGCCAGCTCAGGATGTTCGCCGCGGAACTCGAGGACGGCGGGTACCTGGAACCCGTCATCGACACGGCGACCGAGAACGGCAGGCCCGACCTGCGGCGGATGCTCGTTCCGCTTGGACCGGTCCTGGTGTTCGGCGCGAGCAACTTCCCGTTCGCCTTCAGCGTTCCGGGCGGCGACACCGCCTCGGCGCTGGCGGTGGGATGTCCGGTAGTGGTCAAAGCGCACCCCGGACACCCGCGGCTGTCCGAACGGGTCGGTGAGCTCCTCGCCGGAGCCCTCCGCGCCTCCGGCGCCCCCGAAGGCACCCTCGCGGTGGTGCACGGGCAAGACGCCGGCCTGCGCGCGTTGACCGATCCGCGCGTCAAAGCGGCCACGTTCACCGGGTCGGAAAAGGGCGGAAAAGCACTGCTGGACGCGGCGAACTCCAGGCCCGACCCCATCCCCTTCTACGGCGAGCTGGGCAGCCTCAACCCTGCGTTCGTCACCCCCGCCGCGCTGCGCGCACGCGGCCCCGAGATCGTCGACGGGTACGTGGCGGCCTTCACGCTCGGCGCGGGACAGTTCTGCACCAAACCCGGTCTGCTGTTCCTGCCCTCGGGACACGGCGAACGGCAGCGCATCGTCGACGCGGTGCAGCGGTCGGCTCCCGCCGCGATGCTCAACGAGCGGATCAGGGACGCGCACGCCGCCGAACGCGACCGGTTGACCACCGTCCCCGGAATGCGGGTGCTGGCCACCGGCGAGCCGGCGGACGAGCGGGTACCCGCCACGCTGCTCGAAACCACCGTGCCGGAACTGCTGGCCAGTTCCGACGCCGCGCTCACCGAATGCTTCGGCCCCACCTCGATCGTGGTGACCTACGAGAACCTCGCGGAACTGCGGGAGGCCGCCGAGGCGTTCACGGGGAACCTCACCGCCACCCTCCACTGCGAGGCCGAACAACCGTCCGATCCGGACAACGAGGTGGTTCCTCCGCTGCTGGAGGTGCTGCGCGAACGGGTCGGCCGGGTGGTGTTCAACGGCTGGCCGACCGGGGTCGCGGTCACGGCGGCCATGCACCACGGGGGTCCCCACCCCGCCACCACCGGGTCGGTGCACACCTCCGTCGGCACCACGGCGCTGCGGCGATTCCTGCGCCCGGTGTGCTTCCAGTCCACTCCCCAACCGCTGCTTCCGGAAGAACTGGCGGACCACAACCCGCTCGGACTTCCCCGCCTGGTCAACGGTGAGCGGAGCACGTCCCCGGTCAGGAGGCCGTTATGAACTACGAGAACAACCGCAGCAGGAACTGGTTCGGCGAGAGCGGCAGGGGCGGTTTCCTCCACCGCTCCTGGATGCGGGCCCAGGGGTTCACCGACGAGGTCTTCGACGGACGTCCGGTCATCGGGATCTGCAACACCTTCTCGGAGTTCACCCCGTGCAACGCGCACCTGCGAAGGCTGGCCGAGAGCGTCAAGCAGGGAGTCTGGCAGGCGGGCGGATTTCCCGTCGAGTTCCCGACGATGTCGCTCGGCGAAACGCTGCTGCGCCCCACGGCCATGCTCTTCCGCAACCTGCTGTCGATGGACGTGGAGGAGTCGCTGCGCGGCAACCCCGTGGACGGGACGGTGCTGCTGACCGGGTGCGACAAGACGACCCCCGGTTCGATCATGGGAGCGGCCAGCGTGGATCTGCCCAGCCTGGTGGTCACGGGCGGCCCCATGCTCAACGGCAAGTTCCGCGGCTGCGACATCGGCTCGGGAACGGCCGTGTGGCAGTTCACGCAGGACGTCAACGCGGGCAGGATGAGCCAGCAGGACTACCTGGCCGCCGAGTCGGGCATGTCCCGGAGCAACGGGCACTGCATGACGATGGGCACCGCCTCCACAATGGCCTGCCTGACCGAGGCGATGGGCCTCTCGCTTCCCGGTTCCGCCGCGATTCCGGCCGTGGACTCCCGCCGTTACGCCACCGCGCAACGCGCCGGGCAGCGGATCGTCGAGATGGTCGGTGAGGACCTCCGGCTCAGCCGAGTCGTGACCGAACCCGCGATGCGCAACGCGGTGGTCGCCAACGCGGCGCTGGGCGGATCCACCAACGCCGTGGTCCACCTGCTCGCCATCGCGGGCAGGGTGGGACTCCCACTGACACTCGACGACCTGGACGCGATCAGCCGCGACGTGCCGTGGTTGGCGAACCTGCAGCCCTCGGGCGAGTACCTGATGGAGGACTTCTACTACGCGGGTGGGCTCCCCGCGGTCCTGGCCGAGCTGACCGATCTGCTGGACGAGCGGGCGATCACGGTCACCGGACGCGGGCTCGTCGAGGCGGCCTCCGGCGGGGAGCGGGTGCCCGGCACCGAAGTCATCCACCCCCGCGAGGAGCCGCTCGGCCTCGGCGCGGGGACCGCGGTGCTGCACGGCAACCTCGCCCCGAACGGGGCGGTCGTCAAGCAGTCCGCGGTCTCCCCCGCGCTGGCGAAGCACCGAGGCAGGGCACTGGTGTTCAGCAGCATCGAGGAGTACGACGCCGCCGTCGACGACCCCGAACTGGACGTGGACGCGGACACGGTGCTCGTGCTGCAGAACTCCGGGCCACGCGGCTACCCCGGAATGCCCGAGGTCGGCAACCTCACCATCCCCCGCAAACTCGCCGAGCAGGGCGTGGACGACATGGTGCGCATCTCCGACGCGCGCATGAGCGGAACCGCCTACGGAACCGTGATACTGCACGTCTGCCCCGAGTCCGCCGTGGGCGGACCGCTCGCGCTGGTGCGAACCGGTGACTGGATCGAACTCGACGTGGCATCCCGGCGACTGCACCTCGACGTACCCGACGAGGAACTCACTCGTCGGCGTTCCGAGTGGCACCCCACCCCGCGGCAGGAGGAGCGCGGCTGGGTGAAGCTCTACACCGAGCACGTCCTGCAGGCCGATCAGGGCTGTGATCTCGACTTCCTGGTCGGATCCAGCGGCTCGACGGTGGCGCGGCAGTCCCACTGACGACCCTGGGACGCACATCGTCCCGCGCGACGGCGCGCGATCCCCCTCGGCGGCTCGCGCGCCGCATCCCCCTCATCCCGTTCGAAACCGCTTCCGGCACCGCGCGCCGCCACCGGTTTCGAGGAAACCCGCACCGAGGAGCTTCCCGTGGAAACGACGACGGAGCCCGTCTACGGAGTCATCCCGCTGCTGGCGATAGCGGTCGCCGCGGTGGCCCTGCTGCTGTTACTGATCGTGCGGTTCAAACTGCACGCCTTCATCTCGCTGGTGCTGGTCAGTCTGCTCGTCGGACTGGCGACCCGGATACCTTTCGACGAACTGGTGGACACGCTGCTCACCGGGTTCGGCGACACGCTGGCGAACGTGGGACTGCTGGTCGGCCTGGGAGCCATGATCGGGCGACTGCTGGAGATCAGCGGCGGTGCACGGGTCCTCGCCGACACGTTGATCAATCGGTTCGGCCCGCGGCGGGCTCCGCTCGCCCTGGGACTGGCCGCCATACTGTTCGGCTTCCCCATCTTCTTCGACGCCGCCTTCGTGGTACTCCTCCCGATCGTTTTCAGCGTGGCACGACGGTTCGGCGGCTCGTTGCTGCTGTACGCCCTCCCCACGGCCGGGGGTTTCCTCGCGATGCACGCCCTGGTGCCACCGCACCCCGGTCCGGTGGCGGCCTCCGAGCTCCTCGGAGCCGATGTCGGCCTCGTGCTGCTGCTCGGTGTGCTCGTGGCCGTGCCCTCCTGGTACGTGGGCTCGTACGTCTTCTCCAAGTTCATCGGTCCCCGTATCAACGTGCCGGTACCGGTGCTGGGCGCTTCATCCGAAGTGGACCAGGACACGGCGGGTTCGGAGGAGACCGCTCCGCTCCCCCGGTTCGGCACCGTCCTCGCGGTGCTGCTGCTGCCACTGGCGATGATCTTCCTGCACACAGGGCTGGAAACACTTGGAACGGTGGGAGCGGTCGACTCGGACGCCACGTGGGTGCGTCCGCTGCTGCTGCTCGGGGAGACACCGATCGCACTACTGGCCACCGCGATCGTCAGCGTCGTCGTGTTCGGACGCGGACGATCCCGGACGAACGTGGAGCAGATCGTCAACGGAGCGCTCGGCCCGGTGTGCGCGATCATCCTCATCACCGGCGCCGGTGGGATGTTCGGAAGCGTGCTCCAGGCCAGCGGAATCGGCGACGCACTCGCTGAAACGCTCAACGCGGCCGGATTCCCCCTGATAGTGGCCGCGTTCGTGATCGCGACCGGGTTGCGCGTGGCACAGGGTTCGGCCACGGTGGCGCTGACCACCACGGGCGGACTTCTCGCGCCGACGGTCGCCGCCGTCGACGGGCTCTCCTCGCTGTACCTGGCGCTGCTCGTGCTGGCGATCGCGTGCGGCTCCATGGTGCTGTCGCACGTCAACGATTCCGGATTCTGGCTGGTGGGACGATTCCTCGGCCTCGATGTGAGCACCACGCTCAAGACGTGGACCGTGATGGCCACGCTGGTCGGCGGAACGGGTTTCCTGCTCGTGCTGCTCATCAGCGCGTTCGCCTGATCTCCTCCGCGACTCGTCGAGGCGCGTGGCCGGTGAGTCGGGGGCGTGATGCACCGGGATCGGTGCACCACGACGCACCGGGCGTGCATCGGACGAACCAGGGTCGGAGCCGGTTCTCGTGGGAAAGAAACGGCTCGTCGGGAAGGACCGACGTGGTGTAGTTCCTGCCCGAAGTCGTTCCTCCCGGGGCGGGAGCCCCGGGAGGTTCACCGATCCGAGCACTCGGACGATCGGGGCCGGTACGCGAAGAGCGGCCCGCGCGGCCGGGAGGTGGCTCCCGACCGCGCGGCGGGGTGGCTCACTGGGAGACCCGCACCCAGTCGATCAGGTAGCGGGCACTGCCCGAGGCGACCTTGTCCACGGTGGACTGCGGGAGGCCCGGGTAGGGCTGGGTGACCCCGTTGACGCCCTGCGGGTAGGAGCCGCCGAGCGCGAAGTTGAGGATCATGTACTGCGGGTCGTCGTAGACCCAGGTCCAGCCGTTCTGCTCGATCTCGGCCTTGGTGATGCGGTAGATCTGCCTGCCGTCGACGAAGAAGGTGAACCCGCCGTTCCACCAGTCGGCGCGGTAAGTGTGCCAGCCGCCCGGATCGCCGTTGGGGAAGGACTGGCTGGCGTTGACCGGGGTGTCGCCGTGGTACTCGGGGCCGTGCAGCGCGACGCTGGTCCACGGCTCGCCGACGTTCTCCATCACGTCGACCTCACCGTTGGTGGGCCAGGGCTCGCCCTCGTCGATCTTCGCGCCCAACGACCACCAGGCGGGCCACAGCCCGGACGCGTTGGCGTTCTCCGGCAGTTTGATGCGGGCCTCGTACCTGCCGTAGGTGAACTCGAAGCGGTCCTGCGTGCTCACCCGGCCGGAGATGAAGTCGTAGCTGCGGCCGTCGGGGGCCTGGTGGCCGGGCCGATAGCGGGGGTGCAGCGCGAGCGTACCGCCGCTCGCACCGGCGACGTTCTGGTCGATGTAGATGGTCTCCGGGGAGTCGACGTAGGCCTGCTGCTCGTTGTTGACCGTGCCGAAGTTCTCGCCGGTTTTGAGGACCTTCCACTTGGAACGGTCGAGGTTACTGCCCGAGAAGTCGTCGAAGAAGGTCACCGCAGACGTGCCCGCGGAGTCGGCCGGGCTGGCGGCGCCGGTGGCGCTGGTGGCGGATGCCGACAGCAGGGCGGTCAGCGCCAGGGCGGCGCCGCCGACGAGTTGCTTCCTTCGTCCACGCATCGAAACTCTCCTCGCTTGGGGTGACGGAGCGGGTGCACCCGAACAACGATGCTGGTGGGGAGAGGTTGAACGGTAAAGACGGTATCGATCAAGTAACACGAAGTTGCGCCGGAAGGCCGATCAGGAGGGGACGATCGGGCGTGTTCACGGGGTCGAGAACGAGCGAGTGTGAGAACTTGACGTTCTTTCCCCGAAGCGATGCCGGTACGGGATGGTCGGTTCGGGCCGGTATTCCCCTCCGGTGAACATGCGCCGTGTTCCAACCGTCACGCCAAAGCTCGTCCACTGTCGGCACGTGGACAGAAAGATCAACGATCCAGTTCGATCCTGTGCTCTCGCAGGTTGAACTCCTCGAAGTACTCCTTGTTGTTCTTCGCCGCGAGCATTCTGACGTGTCCGTCGTACTCCAGGAAGCCGGAGAAATACGCTCTCACGACATCCCCGTCGAACGAAGCGGCACAGGAAAACCTGTCACCCGGGGAAACGCAGTACAGGAGGTCTATGTCCTCGGCCACGTCTTCCATCTTGCACAGCAGGGAAGGCTCATCGCCGGTATACACGACCAAGACGTGACCAAAAGATCCCCAAGGCGTACCGCGGCATTTTTCCAGGAAACGGTCGTCCACGTCATCGGGATGACACAGCTTTTCATTCTCGACCACCCGCCAGTCGACATGACTTCCGGCCCACGAAAAGGAATTGAGGTAACTCTCGAAGCGCCCCGAAACTCTTTCGTCCAGGGCGATCACTTCGTGCTCTTGTATCCATTCTTTGATTTGCGGCCTGTCCAGATACATCGAAACCCCTCCGGAAAATCAGGAACACGAGAAAAGAAAACATTACCGGGTGGATCCAAGACAGGCGCACATCCACCGGGGTCACCCCCACGAAGCCGGGCGAACCCGACAGCGGGTCCGGTTCAACCGACTTCGGTGATCTCGACCCCAAAACTTTCCCATAGCTCGGAAACCAGTTTCCATCGCGCGTAGCGCACCAAGCCGCGCGCCCACCACCTTCCCTCGTCGAACTTGGGAAATACATCCGGAATCAGCAGTGGCCGAAAGCGGGCGTCGATGATCTCCACCCTGGTACGAAACACCACCATTCCCGAGAACTCCTGCAGCTCAGGGGTGTTCAAAGCAACCTCAATACTATCTCTTAATGTTCGATCGTTAAAGTAGTCCTCCCTATCGTAGGGATACCCCTTATCGCAGTCCGCAACGAAACGGTCCCATCGCCCCAGCAAGGCATCCGGCTCTAGATCCCGCCATTGCCCAGAGTCTCGGACAACCCCGATGAAGGCATCACGAAAGCTGCCAGAACTCCACGTCATCCAACCACCAACGACCCTTCCGAAAAATCATCTGTACGGATCCGTATCGGCAAGATACCGTGCGGTCGTCTTGAACCACGGCGAATCCCCTGGAAAATTACGCGGCATCCACGGCTCCCTACGCCGTCCCGAGACGACTTCCACCAAGAACTCCACCATCGACCCCTCGAAGACGCTCCACCGCGACACATCTCGATCACGAGACACTATCCACCATCGATCCGGCTCCTCTCTCGGCTCCATCCACCAGTAACAGACATCCACATCGATGGTGAAGGCCCAAGGCAGCAGATCGACCCGACCGGGTTCGAGTGTGTAACGCTCAGGAACCCTCTCCGCAGCGGAACGCAAATCATCCAACTGCTCTTCCCACCACTCCGAAGACTCCTCCTCCGGAGTAATCAGCTGCTCCAGCAATAGGTAATCTTCGAGTGTCCCGTCACCGTAAACCTCCATGAACTCCTTGTAGTCGTTCGGCAGCGCCACACCGAGTCGACGCTCGACATCTTCCCAAGGCCGCGGCGCGGGTTCCACCTCCGGCGGTGGAAGCAGCCGTTTGAGAAGATCAACATCCGGTGACATCGTATTCTCCGTACTGCTCACTGGAAGCTTTGTCCGCGACTCTATTTTATCTTGATTATGATCGATGGCTGCAACTTGGTTTGTAGTGAATTCCCCACCAGCCGTCGGCAGCAGCACTCAGTGCAATACGCTACATAGTTCAGGGATTTCGACACCTGCGGCCGGGAGACACCGGCAAAACGCTACGATCCCCTACTCGTATATCGAAGTAAAACAAGAGTGCCCCACAGGGGGCAATCCCGAAAAGAAATCTAAATCTGATTCACCAGAAAAAACAGACAGCAACAGTCGCGTCATACCACCTTTGTATTTATACCATTTATTCAGTTCGCCGTCGCACAACACAACATCCCAGTAATCGGGAGACAACTGTCTATCGATCCGCCAGAAGTAAGCATCGCCATCAGGAGTTCCAGCCCAAGGCAATAAGGTGTCCTCCGGAGCAGAAACCCACGACGGCAACGAAACCACATCTCTCAGCTCAATGAAAGACTCTCTTTTTTCTTTCCAGAACTCACTGATCCCGTCACTGTATTCCGCTTCGCAAGGAGACGCCACAAGGATATAATTATCGAAATCGCCTGGGCCATAAACTTCTATAAACCTTTTGTAGCCCCTGGGAAGAGGGAACCCCAAAGAGCTCTCGACCCTGTCCCAGTCCACATCAGGAAGATGGACATTTGACGGAGACACGAACCTCTTCAACTGCTCTATACAATTCAATGGAACCCCTCCAGTAAAAATGCCCTAATTAATCAAAACATTCACTGTTCGCGCGGCACCTTGATGATGCCTCTGTCCTCGTCCTCGGCGAGCCACTCGTTCGACTCGTGAAAATCGACAACATCGCGAAGCCTGTTCCGAACCTCCCCAGGAACGGACTTGACCGCCTCGTTGAACGCCTCCGCCGCCTCGGCAGGCAATCTGGCCACAATCACAAGAACGATTCCGCTACGATCATACGGGATCCGAGTGAGCTCCTCGGCCGCCCAAGCGACACCCTTCCCAAAGTCCGCGAGAGGAAAACGCTGTAGAGCAGCATACGCGCCTTCATAAGCGTCGTAGTCATCTTGGACCTTCAACGAAGAAACGATCGCAACAACCGCCTCCGGACCTTCATCACCGGTCACGGAGTCGGCCAGCTCCACGTAGCGATTCCAGCGACGCTCGGCTTCATCCTGCGGAACGGTCTCATCCTCATCCTGGACGATCTCACCGCACTCGACGAGCTCAACCTTCCAGTCCACAGACACCCCACACCAACTCCTCTCGTTATACCCTACGATCTCGGCAACCAAGAGCCCGAACATGAAGGGACTTGGTACTATCAGTACCGGATCTCGCCTATTTCGACCACCCCGGCTCTAAACACAGCTCCGCCGTCAAGCGGCCAAGCATGGCTAAAACCGTGTCTCACGTGGCGTGTTTTTGTAGTAGGTGAAGGCTGCGGCGAGGGTGAGAAAGGCGACGAAGTGGTTGGCTTTGCGTTCGTAGCGGGTGGTCAGTCGTCGGTAGCCGGACAGCCAGGCCAGGCTGCGTTCGACGACCCATCGGTGGCGGCCGAGCGTGTGGCTGGGTTCGATGCCGGTGCGGGCGATGCGTGGTGTGATTCCTCGCTGCCGAAGCCAGGCGCGCAGCTCGTCGTCGTAGACTCTGTCGGCGTGGAGCTTGACGGGTTTGCCTCGACGGGGTCCTCGTCGAGAGCGGATCTTCGGGATCGCGTCGGCCAGAGATTTCATCCCGTTGCTGTCATAGGTGTTGGCTGCCGAGACCGCCACCGCTAACGGAAGGCCGCTCTGATCAGCTAACAGGTGGATTGTCGAACCAGCTCTACGCCGGTCAACGGAGCTGGTTCCGGTCATCAATCCCCCTTTTTCGCGCGAATCGTGGCCGCATCAACCACCGCGTGAGCCCACTCGATCTCGCCCTGAGTACCGAGTTCGTCCAGCACCGCTTGGTGCACCCAGCGCCACAGTCCGGCCTGGAGTCCACTGCTGAAACCGGCGGTGTGCCGTGGGCACCGTGACACCGAACGACGGCGGCAGGTCGCGCCAGGCACATCCACTGGTCAGCACGTAGACAATCGCGGTCAACACCGCCCGATCATCCGTTCCGCGCCGTCCCACCACCCTGCGGCCGCGGCACGAACCCCGGAATCAACGGACGGATCAACTCCCCGACCACTCATCCGGCACCAACCGCTGCGAGAACCGATCCACCATCACCCACGATCATGCCACCCACGACAACGCCACGTGAGACGTGATCTAAACACCAAAACGAGATTCCGAAAACAAAAAATTTCGCCAATATTCGTAAGATTCGATCGCCGCATCGAAATATTCAGAAAAATTTTCCCAAAATCCCGTATCTTGCCAATCCGGCGGGGCCATAGTGACTGAACCATCCCAATTGATAGAGACCGTCCACGCCGAAGACAACGTGGAGTCAACTACCTTGAACAGCCTTGAATCAAACAATGGAGGAAATTCCCCACAATTAACCTCAATTCTAAATTTATTAGCCCCTCCTGTCAAAAATTCAGCCTCCAAAACTACATATTCTCGCCCTTCACGAAGTGCGCTTGCACCCCAGAGAGCACACGGCTCCTGCCCTTCCTGCCCAATAAATATTACCTTCATTTCGAGCTTCCTCTGCGATTCATGACAGCCTTGAAGTCATAGTCGTACATAACCTCACGTGTAACATGATTCATATAGTAGTGCACTTGGTAGTCGCCGTACGGACTTTGATGAGTACCAGTAGTATACTTCCCCCACTGCGAAGCTCCACCTCTATCCTCAAACCGACCCTGGAGCGCTTTATTTCCGATCTTCTGCCCAGGTATAACCTGCCGCGACTCTGCAATCGCATCGGAATTTAATCGACCATCGTCAGCAAAAGGAGATCTGGCCGACTCCCACCGCAAGTCTCGCGCAAGTTTCTCCCCTTGAAGTGCTCCGGAAACAAAACCGCAGTCGCTGTTGTGGACGAGTGTTTCGTCGTGGCCGTTGAGGGCGGCGTAGTAGGTGTGGGTGTTGTTGATGGTGAGGTTGTGGACGCGCTGCAGCGCGGTCCAGGTGCGGATGCTGGTGACCAGCCGCTGCTCACCCTCAGCGGTACGCACCCGATCCCCAGCCTGGAGATCGGCCGCGTCGACCCACTCGTCCCGGTTGGGCACCCAGAACGGGTGCTCACCCGTGGCCGTCACCGACTCCGTCGCGGAGCCTCGGTCACCATCGGTGTCGACGGTGACCTCCACCAAGTCCTTCTGGCCCTGGCCGGTGATGGTGGCCGTCACCCGCTCCGGCTCGGTCTCCCCCGTCTCCGGGTCGGTGGCCAACACCCGATCACCGAGCTCGACCTCCTCGATCGCCTTCCGCGACCCGTCGGCCAACACCACCTCAGTGCCCGGCACGAAACTATTCGGGCTACACCCACCAGCACCCGACGAACCGCCAGAGCCCGACGACCGTGCCGAACCACCACCGGGCACATCCGGCGTCGACCCCGGAAGGGACATGCCGCCACCACGCCGGAGACCACCCACAGCCCCCAACGCATCCGGCACGAACCCACCGGCATCCTCCCCAGACCCCGCCGAGGCGGCATCCGCGGCCAGCACACCCAGCTCGAGCGGATCCTGGCTATCCAGTCGATCCAACCTGTTCTGCACCTGGTCGGAGACCATGTTCGACGGCTCGGGCTTGGCGTGATGCGTCATCGCATCCTCACGCACCCGCTTACGCCGCGCCGCCAACCGGGCCGCCTCACGCGCCGCCGCCCTGGCCTGAGCGATCGCCGCCCGCGACGAAACCTCCACACCCGCCGAACCACCAGCGGAAACAGTCACACGCCCACCGACGTGCCCCACGGTCTTACCGAACCTGCCGCGTCCCCTACCGCGACCCCGACTCTTCGCCTTGCTCTTGGCCTTACCGCCCCCACGCTTGAACTTCCTACCGCTGGACGGCACGTCGTCAACGGCCTTACCGGCCTTCCGACTCTTGCGCCAGGTCTTGTAGCCCTTGTAGGCGGTCTTGACCCCCTTGGCGATCTTGCCGAACGGCGTGAAGTTCGCCGCCGTCCAGGCACACCCCGCCCAAGAGCCCTGAAAACACCGCTTGGCGTCGTTGTAGCCCGACACCTCCTTGACCACATCGACCACAGCACCCCAGAAGTAACCCCGCGGATCAACCCGCGTCAGCGGATTACCACCCGCATAGGCGTACCGGTTGGCGTCGGTCGTGCTGGTCGGATCCAAATTCGCCGAGTCGCGCGAGGTGAACGTGCCCGTGCCGGGCCGGTACCAGCGCGACCCCATGTTCACCTTGCCGCTGTCGGAATCGGTGAACTGCCCCTGATACCCCAGCGAGGGCTGTGAACCCTCCTGCCGGCTCACCTGCCCGAACGGCGAGTACGAGCGCCACCCCGACACCGAACCGTCACCCGGCGAGACCGTGCCCACCAGGTCGGTGTGCTGATTGGTCACCGCGATCCCGGCCGAACCACCACTGGAGACCCCGAGAGCCGCCCCCTCCGGCGTGTAGGAGTACTGGCTCTGCCCGTCCGAGGTCACCTTCAGCGAATCGCCCGCATAGGACAGTGAACGCGACCCGGACGAGACCAGCCGGTTCAGCGCGTCGTAGCCGTAGGACTTGCCGCCGTCCTCGGTCATCTCGCCGTAGGCGTTGAACCGCACGTCGGTGGTGGTTCCGCCCGCGCTCCGGGCGGTCACGGTGCCGCGCGCCGAGTACTCGAACTCGGTGCCGCCCCGCGAGAGCAGCCGGTTGCGTTCGTCGTAGGTGGCCGTCTCGCCGCCGGAGCCGACGAGGTTGCCCGCCGCGTCCCAGGAGTACTGGGTGACCTGGTCACCGTTGTCCCAGGAGGTGAGCCTGCCCGCCTTGTCGTAGGTGTAGTTCGAGGTCGTGGTGGCCGAGGCCGTCGAGTTCTGCTTGCTGATCAGCCGGTCGGCGACGTCGTAGTCGTAGGAGAGCTCCGTGCTGACCGAATCGTCGGCCCGGTGCACCGTGTCGGAGGAGAGCCTGCTGAGCTCGTCGTAGCCGTATTCGCGGTAGGTCCCCTGACTGCCGTACTCCACGCGGGCGCGGCGCCCGGCGTCGTCGTAGCCGTACGTGGCGGTTATGCCGGTGAGCGGGTCCACCGCCGTGGCCAGTCGTCCGGCCGCGTCGTAGCCGAACGACGCCTCACCCGCCGCCGTGGTGGTGGCGCTGATCCTGCCCTCGTCGTCGTAGCCGAAGGTGGAGTCACCGGAGGGGCCGCTGGCCGAGACCAGGTTGCCGCGGTCGTCGTAGCCGAAGGTGTTGGTCTTGCCGGACACCGTGGCCGAGGTCATCCGCCCGGCCTTGTCGTAGCCGAAGCTCCGGTCCGGGGTGGACGCCTCCGCGCCGGAGCCGCTCTCGCCGACGAGGTTGCCCAGCGCGTCGTAGGACTTGCTGACGGTAACCCCGCCCGGTTGGATCTCCCGCTTCACCCGTCCCAGCGCGTCGTAGGCGGTGGTGTAGGTGCGGTCGGCGGTGTCCGGGTGCTGTTGGGTGGCGGGCTCGATCGTGGACTCGGTCGTGTTCCACGAGTTGACGGTGTAGACGGTGTCGTTGCCGTTGCCGTCGGTGGCCCTGGTGACGTTGCCCGCCGCGTCGTAGCCGTAGCTGGTGGTGATCTCCTCGCCGTCGGCGACCGGGCGGGTGATCGAGCGCAGCCGGTTCAGCGGGTCGAACGAGCGGGTGGTGGTCACCCCGTGCGCGTCGGTGCTGCTGACCTGGTTGCCCGCCCGGTCGTAGCCGAAGCCGCGGCTGCGCACCTCGTTACCGGCGGCGTCCAGATCGGCCGTGCGCAGCAGCCTGCCCGCGAGGTCGTACTCGTAGGTGGTGGTCACCCCGGACGGTTCGGTGATCGAGACCGGCTTGCCCTGCGCGTTGTAGACCGACGTGGTGGTGTTGCCCGCCGGGTCGGTCATGCTCACCGGATTGCCGAGGTCGTCGTGCTCGTAGGTGGTGGTCAACCCGGTGGGCGTACTGACCGAGGCCGGGTTGCCCAGTGCGTCGTAGGTGTAGCGGGTGGTCAGGTTCCTGGTCGGTTCCGGCACGCGCTCCACCACGGTGGAGGTGATCTTCCTGCCGAGCTTGTCGTAGGTGTAGTGCTGTTCGGCGCCGGTCACATCGGTGACCGAGAGCCGCTCGCCCAGCGGGTCGTAGGTGGCGCGCCACACGCCGCCGGATTGCTCGCCCTCGCGTGCGGGATTGGTACGCCGCACCAGGTTGCCCAGTTCGTCGTAGCCGAACGTGGTGGTGTTGCCCAGCGCGTCGGTGCTCTTGACCACGCGTCCGGCGGCGTCGTAGCTCGTGGTGCTGGTGGCGGTGATCGGCTCACTCGCGCCCGGTGGGGTGTAGTCGGGCTTGGTGGTGCTCACCTGCCGCCCGGCCTTGTCGTAGGCGCTGGTGGTCACGTTGCCGTTCGGGCCGCGCTGCGCCACCGTTTCGCCGAAGGTGTTGTAGCCGTTGGTGACCACCGGCGAGACGGGTTCGGCCGGGTTTCCGCCGGATTCGGCCCGCACCTGGGGTTGCGTCACGGTGACGCGCCTGCCGAGTGCGTCGTAACCGTACTCGGTGGTGAACTCGGCCGCGTCGGCGCCCTGCGTGGTTCCCCTGGGGTCCACGGTGGACGTCACGAGCCCGCGCTGGTCGCGGTTGCTCCTCGACACCAGCGTTTTCCCGCCGGTGTGGACGGTGTTCGAGAGACGCCGCCCCATCGGGTCGTAGCTGCTCTCGGCGTGCCGGACGATCTCGCCCTGGGGGTTCCGGTCGATGACCTCGATCGGGTTGCCGACCGCGTCGTAGCTGGTCTCGGTGGAGCGCAGCACCTGCTCGCCCTCGTGGTCGGTGCTGCGCACCGGGCGCCCGGCGGGGTCGTACTCGGTGCTGGTGCTGTACTGCCCGTCGCCGCGGACCACCAGCGACTCGGAGCCGTTGCCCAGGTACTCGTAACTGCGCAGCAGCAGGTCACGGGTTTTCCCGGTTTCCGGGTCCTGATAGTCCAGCAGCCGCTCGGCCGCGAGCTGCCCGTCGTCGTAGTAGGTGCGGGTGGTGGTGCGGCCCATCGCGTCGGTGACGCTGGCCAGCCGACCCGCCGGGTCGTAGGCGCGGGACTCCAGCACCACGTCGTGCGGTTCGGAACCGTCACCGCTGAACCCGGTCACCGTCATGGTGGCCAGCTGGTGCCGGGCGGCGGTGTAGCTGTAGGTGTACTCGGTCCCGGCGGGAGTCACCCGGCGCACGACCTCGCCGAACTCGTCGTACTCGGTGCGGGTGACTCCGCCCTCGGGGCCGGTGACCTCCAGGCGGCGGCCCCGGTTGTCGTAGGTGTAGGAGGTGGTGCGGGCCGGGTCGTTGCCCAGCGCGTCGTCCACCGTGGTCTCGGCGATGCTGCCGTCACCGTTGTAGGTGTTGCGCACCCGACGCTGGTGAAGCTCGCCCGTGACGGCGTTCTCGGTCTCGGGCCCGACCTTCTCGACCAACCTGGAGGCCTGGTCGTAGTCGAAGGTGGTGGTCAGCCCGTCCGGCTCGCTGTCGGAGATCTGGGTCTCGGTGGTCTTGCGGCCGAGACCGTCGTAGTCGTACTCGGTGACCAGCCCGGCCGGGTCGGTGACACTGGCCAGGTCACCGGCGCTGGTGTAGGTGTAGCTGGTGGTGTTGCCCGCCGGGTCGGTCTCGGAGGCGAGTAGCCCGGGTGGCTGGGTGCCGCCGTCCGGTGCGGTTTCGTCGCCGGTGGTGTAGGTGTTGGTGGTGGTGCGCTGGGCACCGCCGGTCTCCCCCGGCTCCGAGGTGCTGGTGAGCTTGCCCGCGGCGTTGTAGGAGTAGGTGGTCAGGTAGGTGTCGTCGGTTTCGGAGCCCGAACGGGCGTCCCGGAACTCGGTGACCTTGCCGTTGCGTGGGTCCAGCGGGTCGTCGGGGTTGTGGTAGTAGGAGCGGTAGCTGGTGTAGCACTTCTCGGTGCCGTCGGTGCGGCACCGGGTGCGGGACAGCTGGTTGCCGCGTTCGTCGTTGGAGATCCTGGTGGTGTTCCCGTTGGCGTCGGTGATCCGGTTGACGAACCCGCCGGTGTCGTAGCCGTACACCTTGGTGGCGCCGTCCGAATTGGTCACCGAGATGGTCCGGCCACCGGCGTTGGGGTCGTAGGTGTAGGTGCGGACCCCGCCGTCCGGGCCGGTGATGTCCACGGCCGTGGCCGCGTTCCTGGCCGAGTAGTGGTCGGCCACGCTGGCGCTGTCCAGCGGCCGGTGGTAGAGCGCCACCTCGCCGATGGAGCCCTCGAAGTGGTTCCACACCTGGTCGGGCAGCGCGGGCCAGTCGTTGGAGTCGAGCTGGCCCACACCGATGAAGTCGTAGCGGTCCCGGTTGTCGACCTCCCCCGATTGCGATCCCACCATGTCGCCGTCCAGGTAGAGCCGCTGCGAATCGCCGGCGGCCGACAGCGCCACGTGGTGCCACTCGTCGTCGTTGACGGCCGAGTCGGTGACGATCCCGGAAACCTCGTTGTTCCAGAAGTGGCCGTGCAGCTTGCCGTCGGTGCCCACGTAGAGCACCGGCATCGCACCGCCCGGAGGGTCGGTGACACTCGGTGCTTGGTTACCGGTGGCGTAGAGCACCCCACCGGCCGAGCTGGAGGTCTTGAACCACATCTCCACGGACAGGCGGCTGCGGCCGCGCGCCTGGCTGTTGGGCAGCCGCACGTACGAGCTCTGCCCGTCGAAACCGACGGCTCCCGCGCCGCGCATCGGCGGGGAGACGCCCTTGTCCACACCGTGGTAGGTGGCGTCGGTCAACGCGTGCACCGATTCGGCGTGCGTGCTGCCCGCCGGATCACCCAGCGTCCAGAGGGTGTGGACGTTCTCCTCGCGCACGGCCGCCCGGTAGTCGGCCGCGTCGCCGCGCGCCGCGTAGTGCTCCTGGGCGTCGGAGGCCGAGACCCCGTAGGGATACAGCGCGACCTGACCGATCGAACCCTCGAAGTAGCCCCAGGTGCCCTCGGGTTTGGCGGGCCAGTTCAGGCCGTTGAGCAGCCCGGTTCCGACGTAGCCGTAGGGGTCGACGTTCTGCAGTTCGCCCTGCAGGGTCTGCACGGCACTGCCGTCCAGGTACAGCGTCTGCTGCTCGGGCTTGCCGGACAACATCACGTGGTGCCACTGGCCGTCGTTGACCTGGTTCGCCGAGACCGCACCCTCAGTCTTGGCGTTCCAGAAGTGGCCGTGCAGCTTGCCGTCGGTGCCCACGTAGAGCACCGGCATGGCGCCGCCGGTGGGGTTCTCGTCGTCCGGGCGATTGTTGGCCGTGGAGTACAGCACACCGCCGTCGGTGCTGGAGGTCTTGAACCACAGTTCGACCGCCAGCCGTTTCCTGCCGGTCAGCGTGTCGTCCGGCAGCTGAACGTAGGAGCTCTGCCCGTCGAAGGAACGCGCCGCGGTGTCCGGGAACGGGCCGGAGGTGCGCGAGACCGAGTGGTACTCGGCACGCCGCAGTGCTGGATCGCTGCGCGCGGTGGTGCCCTCGTTCTCCCGCAGTGGCCAGTGGGCGTTCGGGCGCGAGCCGCTCACGGCCTCGCCGTAGCGGAACCCGTCGCCCTCGGTGGTTGACTCGCCGACCTGCCAGGTGCCGCCGTCCGAGTCGGTGTAACTGGTCACCCTGGCGGTCGCCGGGTCGTAGGAGATCTCGGCCGCGTACGCCCCACCCGCGCGTTTGATGGAGGTCAGCTGCTCGGTGGCGGTGCGGGCCGCGTAGTGCTCGGCGGCGACGGTCCGGCCCAGCGGCTGGTGATACATCGCTACCTCGGCGATGTCGCCGTCGAAGTAGTCCCACGTCGCATTCGGGGCGGCGGGCCAGTCGCGGGAGTTGAACCAGCCCGCGCCGACGTGGTTGAGCGGGTCGACATTGTCGATCTCGCCGCTCTGACTGCCCACGGTCTGCCCGTCGAGGAACAACGTCTGGGTGTCGCGGGCACCGGAGAGCACCACGTGGTGCCACTCGCCGTCGTTGACGGCGGAACCGCTGGCGATGCCGGCCGTCTTGTTGTTCCAGAAGTGGCCGTGCAGCTTGCCGTCGGTGCCCACGTAGAGCGCGGGCATGGCGGCGTCGCTCGGGTTCGCGGTGCCCGGCCGGTCGTAGCCGGTGGAGAACAGCATCTCACCGCTGGAACTGCTGGTCTTGAACCACATCTCCACGGCGAGGTACTGCGAGTTGCGCACCATGTCGTCGGGCAGCTGGACGTAGCTGGACGAGCCGTCGAAACCGGCCGCGGTGGTGGAGCTGCCCGCGATCGGGCCGGGCCTGCCGTGGGTGAGGTTGTGGGAGGTGGCTTCCTTGGACTCCCAGTAGCCGGGCACCTCGCTGGTCACGGCGGTGCCGGACTGTTCGGACAGTCGCCAGTAGGCGCGCGGGTTGGCGTCGAGCGTGACCGCGCGGTAGTGCGAGCTGTCGGTGTAGGTGTAGTTGTCACAGGCCCCGGTGGGGTCGCAGACCCTGGTGAGCCGGTCGCCGTCGTAGTGGTAGTACCAGGTCAGCACGGGATCCGGGGCGGTGCTGATCTCGGTGACGTGCCCGTCGGAGAAGGTCAGGTGCAGCGAACGACCCGAGGTGGCGTCGGTGACCGTGGCGAGGTTGCCCGAGCCGTCGTAGGAGAGGTGCTGCTCGCGCCCCTGCGCGTCGACGATCCTGGTCAGCCGCCCACCGGAGTCGAATTCGTAGCGTTGGCCGCCCTGGGTGCGCAGCGTCCAACCGTCCGATTCGGTGCGCACCAGCGTGGCGGTGCGGCCGGAGGGGGTGGCGTAGCTGCCGTCGGGATTCCGCCCGTAGCGGGCCTGCTGCCCGCTGGCGTAGGTGACCACGACGTTGCCGGAACCGTCGTCGTCGGGCACCACCCGCGCGTCCCACTTGGTCGACCAGCCGGAGCCGAAGACCGGGTTCCGCCTGGGGTCGAGGCTGTTGTAGGAGCGCGCCACTGACAGTTCCGGCCCCACGGCGGCGATCTCGGCGTCGGTCTCGACCTCGGCGAAGTTGCCTACCCCGGGGTCGACGCGCCCGCCGACCTCGTCACCGGAGGAGAGGTGGCTGGTCACCGGCGGCTGCGGCACCTTGGTGGTCAGGTGGGAGCCCTGCGTCCAGGGGCTGGCGATCCGCATATCGCCGATCTGGCCGTACCAGACGTAGTTCTCGCCCCAGGTGAGCTCGCCTTCCGGCACCGACCAGACCGGGGAGTCCACCCAGCCGGAGTTGAAGCAGTCCTCACCCGGCGCGGAGCAGACCTTGAAGCGGTAGTTGATGCCCTCGCCCGGGTAGGCGTCCTGATCGTGGCCGGTCAGCGCGAGCGTGGGGGTCAGCACCGAGGCGTTGTAGTCACTGGGCGGCGACATGGAGTCCACGGCGGGCGGCTGGTTGGGCACGGTGAACGCCACCGACGCCGACATCGGCGCCCCGGTCGAGGAGAACCGGCTGGTGCCGTAGTGGTCCATGTCCCAGCGCAGCGAGTACTCACCCGGCGGCAGTTTCTCGACGCGGGCGTCGAGGGTGACCGTCTGTCCGGGAGCGACGTCGTGCGGCATGTCCGTCCACGCCGTGGAGGTGCGCGGCAGCTCGTTGCCCTCGGCGTCCCAGAGCCGGTAACCCAGCTTGTAGTCGTTGTCCGGGGTCCAGGTGTCGCGCCCGCGGTTGGTCACCGTGACGCTCATGCGGCCGTCGTCGCTGGTGGTGACGACCGGGCTCATGCCGCCGAGCTCGTAGTCGGCCCAGTACGGCGTGTAGGTGACCTCCAGGTAGGGCGGGTTGGCCGAGGCCGCGCTGGCGAACTTCTTCCAGCCCTTGGAGTCGGTCTCCGACGCCCGCAGCGCCAGGCCGTGGTTGGGCTCGCCGTGGGTCCAGCCGTGCACCAGATCGCGCCCGGCGTTGCCCAGCGGGATGTCCACCCACTGCGACCCGCAGCTGTCGTTGTAGCCGTGGGCGAAGCTCTTGCGGGCGATCTCCGCGCCGGTGGCCGGGCCGGGATAGCTCTTGCTGCCCTGCACCGACCAGGGCTGGGTGACCTCGTGCACCCGCACCGGCCTGGGATCGCAGGAGTAGGACCAGGTCTCGAACATCCGCAACCTGGCACCGAGGACGTAGTTGCCCGCCAGCTCGGAGCTGATCGAGTCGAACTTCAGGAAGGCCGCGGCCTTGTTGCCACCGCCGTTGTAGGTGCCCACGCTCATGTTGGGCTCGCCCGAGTAGTCGCTGTCGTAGGGCGACTGCACGTAGGTGGTGCCGTCGGTGTCCTTGCCGACCACGCTCGGGTCGACCTTGACCGGGAAGACCCGCTCCGGGTCCGCGAGCCACTCCTCGTCCACCGAGACCCGCAGCACGGGCTGCTCGGCGTCACCGACGATCTCGTACTTCACACCGTCGGAACGCACGCCCTCACCGGAGCGGGGGTGGACGTTGGAGTCCACCATGTAGCCCGGTGGGATGACGTGGCGGACCTCACCACCCTCGGAGTCCTTGAGCAGCACCGAGCCCTCGTGCAGCTCCGGCGTGAGGTCACCGATGTTCATCGGGAAGTCCCACACGGTCGGCGCGTCGGCCGACTTCAGCCGGATGGTCTCCTTGATGCCGACCGCGGTGGCCTGCAGGTTGAGGTCGGCCTGCGGCCGGATTCCCGGGTAGGTGACCGAGCTGCCGGAGACCTTCGCGGTGACGTCGGCGGCGTCGGCGACCCGGAAGCCCAGTGATCTGCCGTCGGCGAGTTCGATCGAGGCGATCTCGGAGGTGTTCGCCGCGTCGGCGAAGTTCTTGGTCCGCGAGTCGGTGGTGGTCTTCCAGACGCCGCCGTCCTGTTCCAGGGTCAGGTCGACCGGCTGGAGACCGCCGTCGGCGGTCTCAGCGAACTTCTGGCTCTGGTAGACGCGCAGCGTCCTGGTGCCGTCGGCGTTGGCGAAGGTCTGGCTCTGGCTGGAGCGCTCACTCTTGAGCTCACGGCTGCTGCTGGGGTCGAACCCTTGAGTGGTGGCGTCCGGTTCGGAGCCGATGCTTACCTTCGCCTTCTCCGGTAACTGCTGCGGTAGCTCCGGTGCGGGCGGCCGTTCGTCGGAGGGCAGCCCATCGGCGGGCGGCGCGTTGTGCGGCTTCCCCCCGGAGTCGTCCTCGGCCGAGGTGTCCTCCGTGGACGCCTCGTGGGAGCGGCCTGCCGCACTGCCCTGCTCCTGTTGCGGGATCTCGCCCTGCGTGGCGGCCTGCGCCTGCAACTGCGGGGCGTTGATCAGACCCATGACCACTGCCAACGCGAGCAGCAGCGATCCGGGTCTCGCGGGACGCAGCGTGTTGCCACGGCGCGCGTCGTAGCTCATCAGAAGTTCCTCACCAGCCGTGAGCCGCGACCCGCCTCACCGCGACAGCGGAGAGCCGACCACGACCCGAGTGGAACCGAGCGGAGCACCGACCACGCCGGAGCGACGGAACGCGGTGTGACCACACCGGACCCGTACCCGTTCGATTCCGAACTGCACGTACCGGCGTCACGCGGCGGAACCGGCAATCCGGCCCCGGCCGTCGAAACGCCCGGCGGAACTTAGCCGTGAAACTGACGTGAATTGAAGAGGGTATATCTCTTCGTGATCTTTTCGTGCGGATCAACCGGTTCGCGCGGTGTTCGTTTTCACAATTTTCGAAATGGACAAAAAATCGTTTGACAATTAAAATACACGCGCAGCGGGTTCGATCACTCACCGTGAAAACACTCTTCGTTTCGAAGACGTGATTCATGAATGTTCGGTTGCATCACCGAGCGCGAAAAAGAATCCGTCGGGAAAACGGCGTGCTCTCCGTTCGTTCCGGGGGACGACGTCTGTCGCCGAATGACGAACCGCCCCGACGTCGAGGGCCGTGGCCCGCCCCGGAGGATGGACACATGACCGACAGCACGCGCGAGGGCGGGAACTACCGGCGACTGGCGCCGGGCCAACGCACCGTGGTGTGGCTCGCCGCCCCGGACTCCCCGGAACCTCGGAAACTGTTCGAGACCGCCGAGATCCTGCTCGAAGCACCCAACTGGACCCCGGACGACAGCGCGCTGCTGCTCAACGGGAACGGAGCGCTGTGGCGGCTGGACGTCGAGCGCCCCGACGACGTGGAACGGATCCCGCTGACCGGGGTGCCGGACATCAACAACGATCACGTGCCCTCGCCGGACGGTCGGACCGTTTACGTCACGGCCAAGGACGGGCACATCTACGCCGCCCCGCTCACCGGAGGCGCGGCCACCCGGCTGACCGAGAACGACGGGTGGCGGCACTACCTGCACGGAGTCAGTCCGGACGGGGAGAGCCTCGCGTGCGTGCTGCTGCCGAGCAGCGGAGACGGCACGGCCGGGGAGCTGGCGGTGCTGCCCGCCGCGGGTGGCCCGGTGCGGCTGCTGGAAACCGGGCCGGGACACCTCGACGGGCCGGAGTACTCGCCCGACGGCGATTGGATCGTGTTCAACGACGAGTCGTTCGGCGAGCAGCCCGGCCACGCGCAGCTGGCACGTATCCCCGCCGAAGGGGGAACACCTCGCCGGCTGGTCAGCTCGGCCACCGTGGACTGGTTCCCGCACGTCTCCCCCGACGGCAGGTACGCGAACTACCTGTCCTATCCGGCCGGAACCCTCGGGCACCCGCCCGACACCGAGGTCGCGATCCACGTGGTCTCCACCGCGGACTGGCAGACCCCGATCCGCACCTTCCCGCTGTTCGGCGGGCAGGGCACCAGCAACGTGGGCAACTGGGCTCCCGACAGCGGTCGGTTCGCGTTCGTCTCCTACTGAGTTCGGCTCGGTCCGCGCGGACGGCCCGACAATTTCGCGGAGAAATTCACACCGTCGCCGCACTGGGAGTACCGGCGGAACACCACGTCCGAGCGTACCGGGACCGGCACGAGCGACGGCAGGTGAGCGCGGGATGATGGCGGCGTCCCAGTTGCGGGGCTATGTGGCTACCCCGGTCCGCACAGAGTGGCCCGGACAGATCAGTTTTCCCAGGCAGGAGCCCGAGCAGCGTGTCCGACCACACCGCACCGACCTCCGGCAAGCAGGACCGTAGCGAGCTGCGAGCCGACTGCTCGAACTGCTTCGGGTTGTGCTGCGTCGCGCTGCCCTTCGCCGTCTCCGCCGACTTCCCCGTCGACAAGGAAGCCGGAACTCCCTGCGGGAATCTGCTGGCGGACTTCGGCTGCGGCATTCACTCCCGGCTGCGGGAGGAGGGTTTCGCCGGTTGCGTCACCTTCGACTGCTTCGGCGCCGGGCAGCGCATATCGCAACGCACTTTCGCGGGAACCGACTGGCGAGAGGCGCCGCACACCGCACGGGCGATGTTCGACTCGTTCGGGATGATGCGCCAGCTGCACGAACTGCTCTGGTACCTCACCGAGGCAGTGGAACTGGCGCGGCCCCGCGAGTTGCGGGAGGGACTGCGGGCCGCATTCGACCGCGTCGAGGGCCTCACCGAACTCAACGCCGAAGCGCTAGTGGCACTGGATCCGAACGCGCTCCGCGAGGAGATCAACCCACTGCTGCTGCGCACCAGCGAGCTGGCGCGCGAGGGACTCCCGGCTTACGGGGTGAACCATCGCGGGGCCGACCTGTTGGGCGCCGATCTGAGCGGGGCCGAGTTGCGGGGCGCCGGCCTGCGCGGGGCCTGCCTGATCGGTGCGAGGCTCACCGACGCTGATCTGCGCACCGCCGACGTGATCGGGGCAGACTTCCGAGGGGCCGATCTCGCCGGGGCTGACCTGCGCGGCAGCCTGTTCCTGACCCAGCCGCAGGTCAACAGCGCTCTTGGGGACGCGCGAACCGGCTTGCCCGAAACGGTTTCCCGCCCCGCGCACTGGTGATCCGGAAAAGCCCGGCGTCCCACCCGCATCGGCCGGCTCGGACGCGGAGTGGGTCGAAGTATTCACTGTGGAGCTGACGGGACTCGAACCCGTGACCCCCTGACTGCCAGTCAGGTGCGCTACCAACTGCGCCACAGCCCCGTTCGTCTCGGCACGGATGTTCAGTTCGTCGTACTGTTCATCCCGCGCTCGGACACGATACACGTCCCGCGCGAGAGCCGTTCCGGCCCCACCCACGCGAATGCCCGGGCCGCCGGTCACGACCCGGGCACGGCGCGCTCACGTCACACGGACGCGCGCATGTCGCGCATGATCGCGAGCTGGGCCTTCTGCGTGGACATCATGTCCTGGGCCATTTGGTTCAGCTCCCGATCGCTGCCGTTGAGGATCACGTCCCGCAACATCGCGACCGCACCGTCGTGGTGCGGGATCATCAGGTCCAGAAACATCCGGTCGAACTCGGCCCCGGAAAGCGTCGCGAGCCGGTCCATCTCCTCCCGGGTGGCCATTCCCATCCGCTCGAGCATTTCGGGATTGTCCAGCACATCCTGGTAGGCGGTTTCCGGATCGGTCACCGGCAGGCCGTTGCGGCCCTGCCAGCCCCGCATCATCTGGATTTCCAGGCTCTGTTCGGTAAGGATGCGGTCCGCCAGCGACTTCAGCTCGGGATCCGCCGCGCGGTCCGGAGCCAGTTCGGACATGACGATCGCCTGGTAGTGGTGCGGGATCATCATGCTGGTGAACTCGGCGTCGGCATCGTTGTACGCCTGGGTGGCCGCACTCGCGGTCCCGGCACCGAGTAGACCCGTCATCAGCAGCACCACCAGTAAGGAAAGTTTCCGCAGGAACATGCCTGCTCCCTTCCGAACTCCCGCCGCCGGGCCCGGTGCGACCGGGCCCGGCGACAGGACGGATCACTCGGGGTACGAGTACTGGGTCTGGGGGTTGAGCACGTCCAGTTGGACCTGCTTGGCATGGCCCATTCCGGAGCCGGTCACCTTCATGACGTCCAGACCACGCGTGATGTCGCTGGAGTAGACGTAACCGTTGTAGTAGTACGCCGACCAGGAACCGCCGAGGGTCAGGTACTCCTCGTTGACCGGACCGCGGTCGAAGTAGCCGATCTCCTTCGGCGCGGTGGTGTCGGTGAAGTCGAAGATCGACACACCGCCCTGGTACCAGGACTGCACGTAGACGTTGCGGCCCGGAACCGGGATCAGGTTCCCGTTGTGCGCCACGCAGTTCTCGGTGTCGGTCTGGTGACGCGGAATCTTGTAGTAGCTCTGGAATTCGAGCTCGCGGTTGTCCCCGCTGCCGGTGATGTTGTAGATCGCGTTCGCGCCCTTCTTGGGACCGACGTCCTCGTTGCACGTCGGCGCACCACCGCCACCGAGCTCATCGGTGAACAGGACGCTCTTGCCGTCGTTGGTGAACGTGGCCGAGTGATAGAACGCGAAGTTCGGGTCCTCCACCGTGGTGATCACCCGCGGCTCGGCGCGGTCGGAGATGTCCAGCAGCGCGCCATCGCCCATGCAGGCGCCACCGGCGAGATCGTACTCCGGGTAGACCGTGATGTCGTGGCAGCCGGCGGTGCCCGCCGCGCCACCGTCGGGGAACAGCACCGGCTCGGCGATCACTTTCGCGTCGCTCGGGCTACCGGCCGGGACGTTGACGACCGAGATCGAGTCGTGCGGCGGCTGGCAGTTCGGGAACGCCGGGTCCGGGTTGTACGACGAGACGTAGAGGAACAGGTCGTCGGTGTTCTTGCCCGGAACCATGGTGTGGGTGTGCGAGCCGCAGTTGGTCTTGATGCCCTTGATGTAGCGCGGGTTCGCCTTGTCGCTGATGTCGAAGACCCGCATTCCCTCCCAGGAACTCGGATCCTCGTAGGAACCCCGTTCGCTCTGGCAGGTGGAGTCGCTGCGCGCGTAGTCCACCGACAGGAACAGCAGGCTGCCGTCCGGGCTCACCGACACGTCGCCCTGCCCACCCGGGCAGTGCACCTGGGTGACCGTCTTCGGCTTGTGCGGCTTGGAGATGTCGTAGACGGTGAAGCCGTCGTAACTGCCCTGGAAGGCGTAGTTCTGGTAGAACGCCAGATCGCTGTGGGTCGAGTCCTGCAGCGGACCCTGCCGTGGCACGTTGGCCACCGGGTGAACGTTGTTGCTGTGCTGCACGTCGTCACCCGGCGGCTGGGCGGCGACGGACGGCACGATCAGTGCCAGTCCGGTGACTGCAGCGGCCAAGCCGAGCGCGAGCGGCCTCCGGGATCGCCGTCGGCCCCGAAACTCCAGCATTCGGTCAACCTCCCTGAAAATCCACCACTCAGGACTCGCCGCTCGAGTCGGAAAATCCCGAGTTTTCCGGCGAGGATCGTCACACGCCGGAATGGCTCCAGACAGGGTCCTATCGGGTATTTACGCCTCGCACAGCAGACATTACAGCCATAAGCCGTAACACGCGCTGCGCTGAACGGAGTACCTACTCGACCGAAAGGGGAAACCTGTCCCTGACGTATTTCCCAGTGGAACAGCCGCCAGGGGGTGTAGCCTCGGTTGCCGCAGGCAGGGCGGCTGCCGGCGGAAGTAAGCAGCTCGACTTCCCGCTACGGCCGCACCTCCGTGCTACGGCGTGCTCAGTTCGAATCGTTCAACGTGGACCAGACCGCCAAGTGCCCGAGTGGCGTGGTTGAAGATCGCGAACCGGTAGCCCAGGAAGAAGTGCCAGTCGGTATTCATGGTGAAGTCCGGTCCGAGGAACTCGAAGTCGACACCGTCGGTGCTGTAGGAGAACCTGGCCCGGTGCTCACCGTTCGGACGGATGTCGGCGTGGACGCGCAACCAGACACGGCTGCCGGACACCTCGGCCTCTGCTCGCCGAGTACCAGTCGAGACGGTGTTCCAGTCACCGTCCATCGTGAGACCGTCGACCATCGCCACCGTGTTCGTGCCTCCGTCCGGATCGACACCGATCCACGCCGAGGAATCGCGCAACAGGGCCAGTCCCGCCCTGTCGCCTTCCAGCATCGCGGAGCCGTCGAGCACGATCGTCGCGGTGGACGTGGGGCCCTGGATCCGGCGAGTCACGGTGTTGCGGGCGGCGTAGAGATCGTCGGTCACCGTGGCGGTCAACAACGACAGCCCACCACCGGCCCACCACACACTGTTGTCCGGGTTGTGGTTCCACTCCCACGCGGGGCCGAGGGTGCTCCCCTCGAAGGTGTCGACCCCGATGAGCGGTTCGACCTCGTGTACCGGTTCCGGGAGCGGATAGCTCTCGCCCCAGGCACCGTCGACGAGCCGCACCACCGGCCAGCCGTCCCAGGTCCACGTGATCGGGGCCAATGCCGGAACCCTGCCGCCCGGATAAGCGTCGACGAAGGCCATGTAATACCAGTCGCCGTCAGGTGTGTCCACGAGACCACCCTGGTGCGGTACACCGCCACCGGGAACCGGACCGTCCAGATCGAGCAGCACCTCGCGCATCTCGTAGGGCCCGAACGGACCGTTCGACGACTTCAGGATGTACTGGCCGTTGGCCGGGCGGGTCAGGAAGATGTAGTAGTTACCGCCGATCCTGTAGAACCGTGCCCCCTCCAGCGTGCCGACCTCCGGGGGCGTGCTGAAGACCAGCTCGGATCTGACCTCACCGCTCGCGTCCCGGGACAGCTGGGCGACACTGATATCGGTCTGGCCGTAGGCCACGTAGAGGGTGTCGTCGTCATCTATGAGCAGCCCGGCGTCGTAGTAGACGTTGTCGATCGTGGCGTGCCTGTTCCACGGTCCTTCGGCGGCCGGGGCCGTGTAGACGTAGGTCTTCGCGAAGTCGATCTGACCCAGCCAGTAGAAAGACTCGTCGGCGGGACGGTAGTTGAGCGAAGACGCCCAGATGCCGCCCACGTAGGCATTGCCACCGTCGAGGTCGTACTCGGATCCGAAGTCCAGCACCGGAACGGAGTGCCCGGCGAACTCCCAGTTGACCAGATCGTACGACCGAAGTACGGGTGCGCCCGGCGAGTAGTGCATCGTCGAGGCCGAGTAATAGTAGGTGTCCCCGACCCGAAGGATGTCGACATCGGCGAAGTCCTGCCAGATGACGGGGTTCGAGTAACCACTCGAGGCGAGTGTGCTCGCGGTGGAGCTCGGCACCGAACCGAGAGCCTCCGGGGGTCGGGCACCGAGGGTCGGCACAGCGGCGGCGAGCAGGCCGGCACCTGCCGCGAGAATTCCGCGGCGGCCGTAAGTGTTGTCGCTGCGGGACATGTCGGAACACTCTCCACTTCTCGGACGAACGAGCTGGACGGAATTCCGGCGGGATCGAAGCCCTGCCCCGCCGGGACGGAAGTTCCGGGCCGTGCGGGCACCTGGATCCGGCGGATCCAGGTGCCCGACCCGCTCCGGCCCGATCGTGCCGCTCGGCCACCGATCCCACCCGGGACGAACGGAAGGCCGAGCGGTACCGGGGCGGACGCTCCCCTCGTCCTGGTGTCGGCGTACTAGCAGGACGAGTTGGTCTGGGTCAGCAGTCCGAGCTCGTACGGGAGCTGGGAGTACTCACCGCCCGCGTTCGGATCCTTGCCCTGGTAGAGGAACTGGAGCCGGCAGGGGTCGATCGTCATGGTCTGGTCGACACCGGAGCGGATCAGCTCGCCGTGGCTGATGTCGGCCGTCCACTGTCCACCGGGGAACGTGACGTTGTTGGACCTGGCGAACGGATTCCGCTCGGTGTCGGCCAGCCGGTTCCAGAAGCCGTCGATGCTGTTGGCGGTCCAGGAACGGAACCAGCGATGGCCGTCGCTGCCGATGGCCTCCACCAGCAGCAAGTACTTGCCGGTTCCCGCCACCTTGTAGACGTTGCTCGCCTCGAACAGGTCCTCGGGGGTGTCCCACACGGCGATCTGAGTGTTGCCGAAGCCGTAGGGGAACTGTCCGATCGTGGTTTCCGCACGGTAGAGGTGGCCGTTGTCGTCGGAGGAGAACAGATAGCACATGGCCGAGTCACAGGTGACCCAGAAGTCCACCCAGTGCCCGTCACCGATGTTGTCGGAGACTATGTCGGGCATGCTGTTCATGAGGTTCTTCGGTTCGGACCAGGAGCTCGGATCGCTCGGATCGTCCGTGGTGGAGTACGAGGGCACCCCGGTCTGGTAGACCAGATACCACTTGTCCTGGGGTTCGAAGTAGAACACCTGCGGCGCGGCACGGTATCCGGAACCGATGGCGGACTGGTCGAGGTAGTAGTGCGGCGCCGAGGACGCTTGCGACCAGTCGCTGAAGTGGGTGTAGACCAGATTCCAACCACCCGATTCGCTCGCGGTCGTGCCGTAGACCAGCCACTCGCCGTTGTAGCGCACCACCGATGGATCCTTGAAGGAGACGGCGTCGTGGGTCGCGTCGGGCTTGGGGCCGATCAACGGACCGGTCGAGGTCCACTGGAAGCTCGACGGTAGCTCGGCCGTGGTGTTCGCGCTCGCTGTCGTGTCCGTGTAACCGGCGGACACGCCGCCCACCGCGAGCATCGCGGCGGCCAGCACCGCGAACCAGCGTGAGTATCGCACTGGGATCTCCTCCTAACCGAAACAGTTTCCCGAAACCGAGTGGGCGGATCTCTCGGAAGAGTCCTAACCGGATTCCCGCCCCCTGGCCCATCTCCGTGCCCACGCAGGGAGATGACACCTCGCCGTGGCATCCCGTCCGCTGGAACCGGCCAATCTCTCCGTTTCATGGGAGCGCTCCAATAGTTGCCGTGCACCGTAGGCACGGCCAATTGGGCACCGCGAAGAAAAGTGGACGCCGATCCCGGAATCGGCCGGGACAGCCTGGAGTGGCCAGGCGATCCTCTTCCGCGCCCTCCGGTCGTGAAGCACCGGAAAGCACGTGTCATCGGAAGGCCGGAACTCCGCTCAGATGGATCCCTCCTCGTGACTTTCGCCCACGGAGCTGCCGCAGCAACCCCGAAAGCCTTGTTCGTAATGCCGAACAAGGTTCGAATCTATCGGGGACAGAAGTTCCACGAAGTTCCGCTCGCTGTCAACGGTCCCGCGAAAACGACCTCCCGAATTGCCGCGGAAGCACCAACCGTCAACCGCTCGGCGGGCGAATTCCGTCGAAAACCGTTTCGAGACTCGCCCCTGGAGCACGACGCCCGTCCGGCCCCACGCCGTGCCGAGCCGGTCGGAACTCCGTCGCGGAGCCGACCGGCTCGGCAAGGGCACGGGAATCACGGGGCTCAGTCGGAAGCACCATCCTCGGCGCGACTCGACGCGCGAGGGTTGCTCAGACGAGTCCCTGAGCGAGCATGGCATCCGCGGTACGGAGGAAACCCGCGATGTTGGCGCCGAAGACGTAATCGTGAGAGGCACCGCCGTAGGACTCGGCGGTGGCACGGCACCGCGAGTGGACATCGCGCATGATGGTGGCCAGCCTGTCCTCGGCCCGCTCGAAGCTCCAGGTCTCCCGAGAGGCGTTCTGCTGCATCTCCAGCGCCGAGGTGGCCACTCCTCCGGCGTTGGCGGCCTTGCCGGGCCCGAAAAGCACCCCCGCCTCCCGGAACGCCTCGATCGCTTCGGCCGTGCACGGCATGTTCGCGCCCTCGGCGACCGCGAACACCTCGTTCTTGACCAGTGTCAGGGCGTGTTCCCGGTTCAGCTCGTTCTGAGTGGCGCACGGCAGCGCGACGTCGCACGGCACGTCGAACACCGAGCCGCTCTCGACGAACCGAGCGTTCGGCCTGGCTTCGGCGTAGGCGGGCAGGCGCTGGCCGCGCACCTCCCTGATCTCCTTCAGCAGCTCTGGATCGATCCCGTCCTCATCGACGAGGTAACCGAGCGAGTCGGAGCAGGCCAATACCGTTGCTCCCAGGGCGCTGGCCTTCTCGACGGCATAAATGGCGACGTTGCCCGAACCGGAAACCACCACGCGCTGGCCCTCCAGGGAGCGACCTCGGGTGGCGAGCATCTCCTGCAGGAAGTACACCACGCCGTAGCCCGTGGCCTCGGTGCGAACGTGCGAGCCGCCCCACGCGACCGACTTACCGGTGAGCGTGCCCGCCTCGTGGCGGTTCGTGATCCGCTTGTACTGACCGAAGAGATAGCCGATCTCGCGAGAGCCCACCCCGATGTCCCCGGCCGGAACATCGGTGTGCTCGCCCAGGCTTCGGTGGAGCTCGGTCATGAACGACTGGCAGAACCGCATGATCTCGCCGTCGGACTTGCCCTTGGGGTCGAAGTCGGCTCCGCCCTTACCCCCTCCGAGCGACATACCGGTCAACGCGTTCTTGAAGATCTGCTCGAAGCCGAGGAACTTGACGGTGCCGAGGTCCACACTCGGGTGGAACCGCAGTCCACCCTTGTACGGACCCAAGGCACTGCTGAACTCCACGCGGAACCCGCGGTTGACCCGGACATCACCACGATCGTCGGTCCAGGGGACCCGGAAGACGAGCTGCCGTTCGGGTTCGCAGAGTCGCTCGACGATCCGCGCGTCCACGTACTCCGGATGCTTTCGCAGGGCCGGTTCGAGGTCGTGCAGCACCTCGGCGGCCGCCTGGTGGAACTCGCTCTCACCGGGATCGCGTCGACGGAGCTCCGCGTAGACGCTTTCGACGTGTTCGGTGACGTCCATTACACCGACCTTTCCCTTCGTGCTCGGACTCGCTGGGACCGGTCACCGGACGCGTGCCCCTCCCCGGTCTATAGGTAGAACGGCGGAGTGTCCAGGCCCGGTACAGGGTTGCCTGTGCCACACCGTGCCCTTCGGCGGAACGCGCTCGGCCGCTTGCTCGAAACGCGAGCGAACCGGTGTGTTGACTGTTTCCGCTCTTGTACCGCTGCATGCCGGACAGCGTGCTGCCATAGGTGGTGAGGGAATTCGGAACGGCGAACACCGAGCCGCTTCGAAGTTCTGATCACCCGCTGCGGCCGCGGAGAGTCGCGCCGAGACGCCGCACGAACCCGCCGGAAACCCCGCGGGACCTTACATCACCGCTCGGCCCGATCGAGTCCGACCCCGCGCGGTCCCGTAACCCCCTCCTCGACCTGAGCAGCGACGATCGTGACTACAGCGGGGTAATGACAGACCCTCCCCTGCGGATTTACCCGCTCCTAGCGTGGCGGTATGACCACGAGTTTGACTCTCAACAACGGGGTGGAGATGCCCGCCGTCGGGTTCGGCGTGTTCCAGACACCACCCGAGGAGACCGTCGACGCGGTTCGTGCCGCGCTGCGCACGGGTTACCGGCACATCGACACCGCGGCCGCCTACGGCAACGAGCGCGAGGTGGGACGGGCGATTCGCGACTCGGGTCTGGACCGGTCCGAGGTGTTCATCGAGACCAAGATCTGGATCACCGACTTCGGCTACGAGGAGACCCTGCACGCCTTCGAAAAGAGCGCGGGCAAGCTGGGTGTCGACCGAATCGACCTGCTGATCCTGCACCAGGCGCTGCCCGAGCGCTTCGACCTGACGTTGGGTGCCTACCGCGCGCTGGAGAAGCTGCTGGCGGACGGACGGGTACGCGCCATCGGCGTCAGCAACTTCATGCGCGAACACCTGGACAGGCTGCTCGCGGAGACGTCGGTGGTGCCCGCGGTCAACCAGATCGAGGTGCACCCCTACTTCCAGCAGCCCGACGTGCTCGCGGCCGACGCCGAGCACGGGATCGTCTCGCAGGCGTGGTCGCCGATCGGCGGTATCACCTTCTACCGCGACAGCGGGCACACCAGCACGCTCGAGGACCCGACGATCGCGCGGAGCGCCCAGGCGCACGGCAGGACACCGGCGCAGGTCATGCTGCGCTGGGGCCTGCAACGGGGGCGTTCCGTGATCCCGAAGTCCACCCGCGCCGAGCGGATCGACGAGAACTTCGCGGTGTTCGACTTCGAGCTCACCGACGAGGAACTCATCGCCATCGACGCGCTGGACACGGGCGTGCGCGGCGGACCGGATCCCGAGGAGGTCACCCTGGCGGACTTCGGCTGGGAGATCGCCGAGGCATGATCGCGGGGCGATGACGGCCGAGTTCGGTACGGCCCAGTCGCTACGGCCCAGTCGCTACGGCCAGCCGAGACAGCCCGGTCGAAGGGGGAGTCATGGTCGTCACGGGTACCACCAGAACCTCCCTGACTCCCCGCTCACGCCTTAACCTGGGGTTATGGCCAAGAGCAACGACCGGACCGAGGTTCGCGAGTTCCTCAGCTCGCGGCGGGCGCGCATCACCCCCGAGCAGGCCGGGCTACCCGCCTACGGCGGCACCCGGAGGGTGAAGGGGCTGCGGCGGGAGGAGGTCGCCATGCTCGCGGGCGTCTCGGTGGACTACTACGTGCGCATGGAGCGGGGCAACCTCTCCGGAGCCTCGGATACCGTACTGAGTTCCCTGGTAACAGCCCTGCAACTGGACGAGGCGGAGCGTGAGCACCTCTTCTCGCTGGCCCGTGCCGCTGGACCGGACCGGAGCAGGCGTGGCGCGACCCCGAGCACGGTGCGGCCCCAGGTGCAGCAGGTGCTCGACGCCATCAGCGACGCCCCGGCGTGGGTGCGCAACGCGCGGCACGACATCCTGGCCACGAACCGACTCGGCCGCGCCCTCTACTCCCCCGTACTGGCCGAGCCACGTCGACCGGCGAACACCACCCGGTTCGTCTACCTCGATCCGGCCGCCCCCGACTTCTTCGTGGACTGGGATCGCATCGCCAACGACGCGGCCGCCATGCTGCGGCTGGAAGCGGGCCGCAACCCGCACGACCAGGCACTGATCGAACTGATCGGCGAGCTCTCGACCCGCAGCGAGGTCTTCCGGCAACGCTGGGCCTCGCACGATGTGCTGTTCCACCGCAGCGGACAGAAACGCCTGAACCACCCCGTGATCGGCCAACTCGACCTCAACTACGAGTCCATGCAGCTGCCCTCCGAGCCCGAGCTGACCCTCAACGTCTACACCGCCGCGACGGGCAGCCCCACCGCCGACGGACTCAAGATGCTCGCCAGCTGGGCAGCCACCCAGGAAACCGACGAGACACACCAACCGGTCGACGAGGAAAGCTGATCCGAGGCGAGGCGTCGGGCCCACGGCGACAGTTCCGAGGAACGCCCCTGAACAACGAGAGGCAGACCGGCGGTCAAATACGCGGTGATACAGAAAAGTGCCCCTCACAAGTCCTGTGAGGGGCACACTATCGGTGGAGCTGACGGGACTCGAACCCGTGACCCCCTGACTGCCAGTCAGGTGCGCTACCAACTGCGCCACAGCCCCTCTTCATTTTTCCCGGTCGGCCGGTTTGGTTCTTTGTTTCCGTCCCCGCCTTCCGTTGTGCCACTACTTTACAACAAGGTGAGCCCTCTTCCGTACAGGGGGTCCCCCATTTTCGATCACAGCCGCCGTTGGTCCTGTACCCAGCGGGTTCACCACCGGCTCACCCCTTCGGCCCCGGCAGCACGCCGCACGGTGGACGAGTCGACCGACCGAGTCCGACGAAAGCGCCCGAAGTGACCCGCACCACGGATCGCGCCCGTGAGTCGGCCCCCGCACCCACGGGTCGGCGTTCAGCCCGCCCGGGCACCCTCACGGGTGCGCCTCGGATCGACCTCCCGCTCGGGGTGCCTGCGCAGATACTCCTGCTCCAGCTCGAACGTCCTGCGGGTGTGCTCCTCCAGCGCGTCCGAGGAACCGTGCAGAAACGTCTCGTTGCGCGTCTCGTGCAGGTGGCGCAGTTCCCGCCGCAGGTCGACCTCGGACAACTCGGTTGCTTCCACTCCGGTTTCCATGGACACGCACTCCCCTCCCACCGGGTTTTCCGCGGGGGTACCCGGTCGGCCGCGATGTGACACCCATCTCGGAGAATCAGGTCCGACGCATATCTCGATCAACTACGGTTCGACCGACCGCGGTCCGATCGACTACGCGGGGGTCCGATCGACTACACGGGCTCGGCCGACTCGGCGGAGCGCTCGGAGTCGGTCCGTCCGCTGCGGGAACCGCGGCCGAGCGTCTCGGGCGAGAACAGCCACGTCACCATCGCGACCAGCGCGACAGCCCCGGTGAGCAGGAACGCGGCACGGTAGGAGAGCGCACCCGCCAGCGCACCGGCCAGCGGCGGCCCGATGATCGTGCCGACGTCGGCCGACATCTGGAAGGCGGCCAGTACCGGTCCTCCCTTGGCCTTCGGCCCGACTATGTCGGCCACGGCCGCGCTCTGCGCCGGGGTGCACAGCCCCATGCCGATTCCGCCCACCAGCGAGGCCCCCAGCAACCAGGGAACCGACTCGCTGAACCCGATCGCGGCGCTTCCCACAGCGGCGATGGCCAACCCGCTCAGCAGCATCGGTTTGCGCCCGTGCGAGTCGGCCAGCCTGCCCGCCGGAAGCAGCACTGCCGCGTTGCCCGCGGCGAACACAGACAGGGCGACACCGGTCATGGCGTCGGGCAGCCGCATCGCCTCGACGATGAACAGCGGAATCAGGGCGATCCGCACGCCCTGCGCGGTCCAGCCCTTGCTGAAGTTGGCCAGCAGCGAGGCGCGGTAGCTGGAGTCGCGCAGCGCGGTGAGCACCTTGAGGTCGGGGGCGTCGGAGTGCTGCTGCGGATCGGCCAGCGTGGAGTTGCGCAGCAGGAACCAGCCGACGAAGGCGGCCAGGTACAGCGCGATGCCGTAGATCAGGAAAGGCAGCCGCAGCGAGAACCCGATCAGCAGCCCGCCCAGAACCGGACCGGAGATACTGCCCAGCAGGAAGCTGGTCGCCCAGAGTCCCGAGGCCCTCGCCCGCAGGTGCGCCGGGGCGAGCCGCACCAACAGCGCCAGCGCCGAGACGGTGAACATGGTGGAACCGATGCCGCCGAGGCCGCGGAACACCAGCAGCTGCCAGTAGGACTGCGCGAAGGCGCAAGCGGTGGAGCTGATGCCGACGATGACGATGCCGAGCACGTAGTTCGGGCGCTCACCGAACATCGAAACCAGCCGCCCACTGGCCGGAGCGAAGACCAGCCGCATCAGCGCGAAGGCACTGACGATGAAGGCCGCCGCGGTCACGCCGACGTTGAAGCTGGTCGCGAAGGTCGGCAGCGCGGGCGAGACGATGCCCATCCCGATGGCGACGATGAAACCGCCGCTGATCAGAACCCAGATCTCGCTGGGTAACTCGGACAGCGTGCTCGACTTGCGTGGCGATTCGTTCGGCTGGTTCTCGGTCGCGGTCGGCGAGGTCTCCGGCACTGTGCCTCCTTGTCGTCCAGCAGGAGACAAGTTCGCCCAGCCGTGAAATATTCCCGATCTCGCCATGCCTTGCGGGATTTCGCCACGCGTGACGCGGCGCCCACCGGCCGTCGCGCCCGAGTCAGCCGAGCACGCGGGAGGAACCGCGTCACCGGGGAGAACCCGTCATCGGTTCCGGCCACGAGATCGTTCCGGAGTGCTGTTGTCGAACCGGGGGCCCGGGGCCGAGGAGAGGAGCGAGTTGTTCGTCGAGGTGCTGGTGCTACTCGAACAGCTCGTCGACCCCGCGGGTGTAGGCGGTGACGGCGTAGGCGGTCTCGAACCCGCAGGACTCCGCGAAGCGCTGCGCGGATCCGCCGTCCTCGGCGTGGGTGGCGACCAGCAGCGCCCCGCGCTCCACGGCCGCGTCCACGCCCACGCGCAGCAGCTCGCGCCCCCTGCCCCTGTTGCGGCGGCCGGGGCGTACCACGATGTGCTCGATCAGCCCCATGCCGCTCTCGGCGAAGCCGAGCACGAACCCGGCCACCCGTTCGAGTTCATCATCGTCCAACACGTGCAGGAAACACCGTGGGTCGTCCAGCCGCTGGCCGAGGTGACGCGGCAGGCGCCGTTCGGCTCCGGAGGAAAGGTCCAGCTCGTCCGCCAGCAATTCGGCCACCGAGGGCAGGTCGTCCTGGGCCGCTTCGCGCACCGGGTGGGTGCCGATGGACTCGGTCTCGCGCCTGGCCGGATCGGGGCGGTACAGCAGCGCGACGTTCTCGGCGACCGCGTGCCAGCCCGAGTCGTCGGCGATGCCCTCGATGTCGGCCACCGTGGTCGGGGAGGCGTGCACCACGGCCTCGGGCCTGCCCGACTCGGCGAACACGCTCTCCAGCCGGAACAGCGTGGTGGCGACCTCGGCCGAGGTGCCCCACAGCCCGCAGGCGCGGTTGCCGAGGGCCAAAGGATTGCCCGCGTTGAGCACGACGTCGGCGACGCCGACCTTGCCGACTCGCCCCTCGCGCACCGCGCCGGAGGCCAGCTGGGCGCGTTCCACCAGCGCGGCGAGATCACGGGCCTGCTCCGGGGCGAGCAGTTCTTCGTCGTCCGGGTCGTGTAGCGGGTCCACGCCAACATTCTGCCGTTCGGACCAACGGCCGCGGGTTACCGTCACGGGGAATACGCGGAAACGGCCCCCCAATCGACCCGGACCGCTCCGAATCGCCTCGGGAGACCGTTTCGGTGGTGTCCGCGCGAGCTCAGCCGAAGCGGTCGGTCTTGACCGCCGTCACGAAAGCCCGCCACTGCGAACCCGTGCTCGCGACGAACCCGGCCGCACAATCCTTGCTGTCCCGCACCGCCGCACCATCGGCGATCCGACCGACCTCGACGCACGCCGTTTGATGCTGCGAACGACTCAACTTCCGCCATCCTTCGGGGTGATGTGTTGTCACTGCGAGTTCTCCGTTTCATTGGCGATACGGGCGATGAGCTCCGTGGAATCCTCAGGGCTCATCACCAACTGCCGGAGCGCACCCGTCGCTTCCCGATAGGCCCGACCATCCTCTGGCTCGTGCAGGAAGGTGGAGGAACTGTACTGCTCTCTGTGTACGCTCGGCTTCGACTTCGGGAGTTCGAACAGGATGAAAGTTCCCGCGTGCGCGGGGTGCCATCTTTCGATTCCCGCTGGGATGACCCGCCCGGGCACCCTTTCCCGGCTTGCCACCTCGACGATGTGCCGAAGCTACTCGACGAGCACGGCACGACCACCGCGAAACCCCGACGACCGGGGGCCGGGCCGTCCCGCCCGGCCGGGTTCCCTCCCCGCTCCCGACCCGGCCGGGCACCACCTCCCACGTTCCGGCCCCATGGCGTGGCGATTTCGCGAGAAATTGACACCACGCTATGTCGCGTCCTGGCGTCGATTTCTCGCGAAATCGCGGAATAGTGCGGGAGCGTGAAAGCGTTTCGGAAGCCGCGAACCCCCACGGCCCCGAGGAACGCGAGAGCAGGATGTCGGAAACACCGCGCCACGAGGTGATCGTCATCGGTGGTGGCCAGGCGGGACTCGCGGCGGGATACTTCCTGCGCAGAGCGGGCGTGGACTTCATGATACTGGACGAGCGGCAGCGGGGCGGCGGCTCCTGGCAGCACATGTGGCCATCGCTGCGGCTGTTTTCCCCCGCCCAGCACAACTCGCTGCCCGGCTGGGGGATGCCGCCACAGCCCGGCGCGGAGTTCCCCACGGTAGACCATGCGGTCGAATACCTGCGGGCCTACGAACATCGCTACGAGCTGCCCGTGCGACGACCGGTACGGGTCGACGGGATTCGGCGAACCAACGGAGAATTCGTCGTGACCACGGACGTGGGGACCTGGACTTCCAGGGGAGTGATAAGCGCCACCGGAACCTGGCGCGCACCTTACGTACCCGCGTATCCGGGGATGGCCGACTTCACCGGCCCGCAGTGGCACACCGCCTCCTATCCGGGCCCCGAGCCGTTCCGGGGCCAACGGGTGATGGTGGTGGGCGGTGGCAACTCGGCGGCCCAGATCCTGGCGGAACTGTCCACCGTGGCCGAAACCACCTGGGTGACGCGCCGACATCCCCGATTCATGCCCGACGAGGTGGACGGCCGGGTACTGTTCGACGTGGCCACCCGAAGGCTCTCGGGGGCGACGAACGGTGTCTCCGAACTCGGCGACATCGTGATGGTCGACAGCGTGCGAAAAGCCCGCGAGCGCGGGGTGCTGCGGGCGCTTCCCATGTTCGACGGGCTGACCCGGCACGGCGCGGCATGGGCGGACGGGACCGAGCGCGAGTTCGACAGCGTCGTGTGGTGCACCGGATTCAGACCAGCGCTGCGACAGCTGCGTCCGCTGCGGCTGAGCAGGCGACAGGGCCGCATCCCCACCGAGGGAACCCGCAGTCTCGAACAGCCACGAATGCACCTGGTGGGCTACGGCGACTGGACCGGCGCCGCCTCGGCCACCCTGATCGGCGTGGGCCGCACCGCGCGGACCGCGGTCGCGGAGCTGATTGCCGAACTCGGCCGGGAGGGACCGGAGCACTCCGGCGGAAGAACTCAGACCCCGCTGGACACGGTTCGACGCTCGATGGCGAACCGATCGTAGGCGCGCATCAGGTACCGGTGGGCCGGTTGCTCGACCACCCTGGTCAGCCCCCACCCCAGCAGCACCCCGGTGGCCAGCATCCCCACGGTCTGCAGGAAGGTCGGCATGCCCAGGTCCCGCAACCCGCGCACCACCATGTGACCGAGCGACTGGTGCGTCAGGTAGACCCCGTAGGAGATCCCCGCGTACCACTGGACGGGGCGGCGCGCCGCCGTGGGGATCACGGCGTCCCAGTCGGGACCGCGCGCCACCAGCGCGATCACGCAGAGCCCGATCGCCACGCACACCGAGGACCCGACATCCGGGCTCAGCGTCCCCGAGGGGCCGACCTCGAAGCTGTGCAACCACTGCGCGAACATCGCGGTGCCCAGGAAAGCGGCGAAGTGGGGAGTTCGGAGCCTGCCGACCGACCAGAGCCAGATCACCACTCCGGCCACGAACAGGTGCCAGCGGTGGAACCCGAGCCCGTCGGCCAGCATCCGGTAGAACTCCGGCGGGTCCGAGGCGCGGAGGGGCCACTGCACGATGGGCAGCAGCATCGCGAACCACAGGACGCCGACGATCCGGTCACCGTGGCCGAACCGGGAGCGGTAGAGCAACGCCGCTGCCGAGAAGCCCATGAGCTGCAACGGCACCGTCCAGTGCGCGACGTCGAGGAACTCGAACTCCCGCGGCTTCCAGTGCCACAGCATCAGCAGGTGCTCAAGCAGGTCCCGAACGTCGGGCAGGTACCACCCCGCGACGTGGAAGGCGCGGGTGAGCAGGAAGATGAGCACCGAGCCCGCCACGAAAGCGGGCAGCAGCCGGGCGAGCCTGCCCCACCAGTAACGCAGCACGGTCCCGCGCCCGATGGTCACACAGGTGAAGTAGGCCGATATGACCAGCAGCATGCTGGCACCGAGCTGCCAGGGGAAGGTGAACGTTCGCGGTTCGATCTCGGGGTGGAACTCCACGCTGACCGTGGTCGAGTGGTACAGCATCACCAACGTGACGCAGCCTGCCCGAACCACATCCCAACTGATCTTGCGACGGCTCCCCTTACCGGGGGTCACCACGAATATCCGCCCCCGTCGTCCGCCCTGCGCCAAAACGTGCTGATCCTACATCGCACGCGGACACGTGAGTATTACTCGACACCGGTTCACTCGTTGCCCGTGGTATCGGCTCCGCGGTAGGCGCGGTTGCGGATACCGAGCACGACCGAGGCCAGCAGCGCGGCCAGTACCGAGCCCAGCAGCACGGCCACCTTGACGTTCTCACCACGTTCCCCGGCGCCGAAGGCGAGCTCGCCGATCAGCAGCGAGACGGTGAAACCGATCCCCGCGAGCAGCGACAGGCCGACCAGGTCCCACCAGGACAGGTTCGAGTCGAGCTGTGCCCCGGTGAACTTGGCCATCAGGAACGTCGCCCCGAAGATGCCGACCAGCTTGCCGAGCACCAGCCCCGCCATCACCGCGGGTACCACCGCATCCGAGAAAGCGGCGGTGATCCCGCCCCCGCCGAGCGACACCCCTGCCGCGAACAGCGCGAACAGCGGCACCGCCACCCCGGCCGAGATCGGACGCCAGCGGTGTTCCAGGTGCTCGGCCGGTCCTGGTTCGCTGCCACCCCGGCCCAGCACCGGAACCGTGAAGCCCAGCAGCACACCGGCGATGGTGGCGTGCACTCCGGACTCGTGCACCAGTCCCCAGGCCAGCACACCGAGCACCAGCAGCACCGGCCACCACGGGCCGCGCAGCCGCACCAGCAACGCGAAGGCCACTATCGGCAGCACCGCCCCCACCAGCGGCAGCGGATGGAAGTCGTCGGTGTAGAACACGGCGATGACCGTGATCGCCAGCAGGTCGTCGACCACCGCCAGCGTCAGCAGGAAGGCCCGCAGCGCGCTTGGCAGGTACTTGCCGACGATCGCGAGCACGGCCAGCGCGAAAGCGATGTCGGTGGCCGTGGGGATCGCCCAGCCACGCAGCGCCTCCCCGCCCGCCGTGGAGGCGATGGCGAAGAAGAACAGGGCGGGGACGACCATTCCCGCCACGGCGGCGACCACCGGGAGCACGGCTCTTCGGGGATTGCGCAGCTCACCGACCACGAACTCGCGCTTGAGCTCCAGACCGACCACGAAGAAGAAGATCGCCAGTAGCCCGTCCGAGGCCCAGTGCTTCAGGTTCAGGTCCAACCCGAGGAACTCCCCACCCGGCCAGGGGACGAACTCGGCGGCCGTCTTGTAGGTCTCGCCCCACGGCGAGTTGGCCCAGAGCAGCGCCAGCACAGCGGCGAGGAGCACCAGTACGCCACCGACGGTCTCCGTGCGCAGGATGTCGGCGAGGGTGAGCCTCTCGGCATCGGACGTGGGTGCGAACAAACGTCGCACCGGATTGCGCTGCGGCTCCTCGGCCCGCGACTCCTGCGGGCGGGAATGCTCGTGCTGGGAACTCCTGGCCGGGGAACTCCCGTGCTGGGATTCCGCGGGCTGTTCTCCGTCGCGCTGGGGGTCGGTCGCCATCAACACGTCCTGTTCGGCTCGTCCGTCAACTTCCCGCCGACCAGTCTTCCCGGCACACCATTTGCCCGATTTTACGTGCTGACGCTGCGTTCACACCCGACAGCGATACGCGAAGATCCGAACGAGACGCCGCGGAATCGGATCCGTGACCAGGGAACAATGCCGGAGCGGAACGTGGCGGGGCGTCGGCAGCACACGGGCGAAGGCAGGGAGCGCCACGTCAACAGTGATCGTTGTCACTTCGATGCGGCCGATGTGAGTTCGGCCGGATGAGCGTGCACGGTGGCGCCGGACAGCCGGGGCAGCTCCCGATACAGGTCACGTTCGGCCTCGTGGGCGATCTCGTGCGCCCGGTGCAGCGTGAGTTCCGCGGCGACGCCGAGTTTCACTTCGGCGTGCAGGGCGTGTCCGATCCAGCGCAACCGCACCGCTTCCACCGAACGCACCTCCGGATGGGTCCCCAGCGCGCGGTAGGCGATGTCGGTGAGTTCCGGCGCCACCGAGTCCATCAGTCGCGCCAGTATCCGGTGGGCCGCCGACCAGGTGACCATCGCGATGGCCAGACCGATCAACAGGCCGACCAGCGGATCCAGCAACGGCCACCCCAGGGCGGCCCCACCGGCGGCGAGCACCACGCCGAGCGAGGTGAACGAGTCCGTCCTGGCGTGCAGCCCGTCCGCCACGAGCGCCGCCGAACCGATCCGGTGACCGGTGCGGATGCGTATCCGAGCGGCGAGCTCGTTGCCGCAGAATCCCACGCCACCGGCCAGCGCCACGATCAGTGGGTCACCGATGCCGGATGGATCGAACAACCGGTGGGCGGACTCGACCAGCGCCGCCACCGCCGAGCCCGCGATCACCAGCACCACGAGCACCCCGGCAACGTCCTCGGCGCGACCGTAACCGTAGGGGAAGCGACGGTTGGCGGGTCTGCGTGCCAGCAGGAACGCCGCCGCGAGCGGGACGGCGGTGAGAGCGTCGGCGATGTTGTGCAGCGTGTCGGACAGCAGGGCCACCGAACCGGAGAACCACAGCACTCCGGCTTGCAGCACGGCGGTGGCTGTGAGCACCAGTAGCGAGAGCCAGAGGGCACGCATTCCCGCGCGACTGCCCTCCAGCTCGGTGTCCACCTGTTCGGCGGGGTCGTGCTCGTGCGGCAGCAAGAAGTGTCCGAGCCGGTGGAGCAGACCCCACCCGAGCGCCGGACGCGTGGCGCGCGGTTCGAGCGAGGAATCGTTACGCCCGCCGTGGCCGTGGCCGTGGCCGTGGCCGTGGCCGTGGCCGTGGCCGTGAGGATGTTCGCCGCTCATCGCCTGCCTCCGATAGTCGCCGTCGCGGTGAGCACGGCGGAATCGTAGCCGCACAACCCCGCACGCGACGACGGCGCAGCAGCAGGAATGTGGCAACAGCGGCGTGGGCCGGCGTCAATTTCTCGCGAAATCGCCGCGCCACGGCACCCGCGAGTAGGAAAGGTGAGGCGGTACGGAGAACGCCGCTCAGGGGTTACCGCGCTCGACCACGGCCCGCTCGACGGTCCAGGCACGACACTGCTCACTGAGCGAGAGCCCGAGCCCCGGCCGGGAGGGCACGAGCATGCGGCCCTCCCGGCACTCCAGGCGTTCGTCGAACAGCGGCTCCAGCCAGTCGAAGTGCTCGACCCAAGTGGTGTCGGGATAGGCCGCCGCCAGGTGCAGGTGGATCTCCATGGCGAAGTGCGGTGCCATGCCGAGGTGGTTCTCCTCCGCGAGCGCGGCGATACGGGTGAACGGCGTGATCCCCCCGACACGCGGCGCGTCGGGCTGGATGAAGTCGCAGGCACCGTTGCGGAGCAGCTCCCGGTGCTCACCGACACTGGTGAGCATCTCCCCGGTGGCCACCGGCGTGTCGAGCTTGCTCGTCAGGGCGGCGTGCCCCGCCGTGTCGTGGGCGTCGAGGGGCTCCTCGATCCAGGTCAGGTCGAAGCGTTCCAGCGCCCTGCCGATCCGCTGCGCGGTGGCGCGGTCCCACTGCTGGTTGGCGTCGACCATGAGTGGCACGGAGTCCCCGAGATGCTCGCGGACGGTCTCCACCCGCCTGATGTCGGTGGTCGTGTCGGGCTGGCCCACCTTGACCTTGATGCCGCCGATCCCCCGGTCCAACGCACCGGTGATGTTGTCCAGGATCCGCTCGATGGGTGAGGACAGAAAACCACCCGAGGTGTTGTAGCAGGCCACCGAGTCGCGGTGCGCCCCGAGCAGTTTGGCCAGCGGCAACTCGGCACGCCGTGCCTTCATGTCCCACAGCGCGATGTCGAACGCCGCGATGGCCTGTGCGGCCAGACCGCCCCGCCCGACCGAGGCCCCTGCCCAGACCAGCTTGCTCCAGAGGCGCTGGATGTCGTTGGGATCCTCGCCGATCAGCTCGGGCGCGATCTCGTTGGCGTGGGCGTAGAGCCCGTCACCGCCCGCGCGTTTGGAGTAGGCGAACCCGAGTCCCTCCCGGCCGTCCTCGGTGCTGATCTCGACGAAGAGGAAAGCGACCTCGGTGAGTGGTTTCTGCCTGCCGGTGAGCACCTTGGCGTCGCTGATCGGCGCGTGCAACGGTAAGCGGACCAGGGAAAGCTCGACCCGGCTGATGCGGTCGGTGACCGCGGTGGACCGTGCCGCGGTGTTCTCGGTGGACACGCTGGTGGTCATGTGAACTACCTTTCGAATGGTCGGACCGGCGGTGGGTCCACCGGTTGTCGGCGGGTGTCACCAACGCGGCGCGGGCGGCATGGTCCACTCCGGATCCGCGACCCGCATGGCAGCGACGTCGTCACGCCCGCGCACGTCACTGTTGATCCAGCGTTCGTGCAGGCTGCCCAGCGCATCGCGGTCGAGTTCCACCCCCAGTCCGGGTTCGTCCAGGACGGTGACGGCACCTCCGGCGAACCGGTGCGGTCGGGTTACGACGTCCTCGGTCTGCCACGGACGGTGGGTGTCGCAGGCGTGCAGTTCGCCTCGCACGCAGGCGGCGGCATGGGTCATGGCGGCCAGGCTGATGCCGAGGTGCGTGTTGGAGTGCATCGACAGACCGACCCCGTAGGTGCCGCAGATCGCGGCCAGTCGCTGGGTCGCGAGCAGTCCACCCCAGAAATGGTGGTCGCAGAGCAGGATCTGCACGGCGTCGGCGGCGAAGGCCTCGGGTATGTCCTCCGGCGTGGTCACGCACATGTTGGTGGCCAGTGGCACCCCCGTGCGGCGGTGCACCTCAGCCATCTCCGGAGTGCCGACGCAGGGATCCTCCAGGTACTCCACCACCCCGCGCAGCTTGTCGGCGACCCGCACACCGGTCTCGGTGGACCAGATCCCGTTCGGGTCGAGCCGGACCGGCAGGTCCGGGAACGCATCTCGGAGGGCCTCGACGGCGGCGATCTCCTCCTCCGGCGGAAACACCCCTCCTTTGAGCTTCAACGAGCGGAACCCGTGCTCGCCGACCATGCGCTCGGCCTGGCGAACCACCCCCGCCGGATCCAGGGCCGCACCCCAGTCATCGGTCGGGGCGTGCGGCGTGGGGTGCTCGTCCCACCGGTAGAACAGGTAGGCCGCGTAGTCCACCCGGTCGCGGACCTTTCCGCCGAGGAGCGCGTGCACCGGCAGCCCGACAGTACGGCCGAGCGCGTCGAGCATGGCCACCTCGAAGGCGGCGACCACGATCCCGTGCAGCCTGCTCAGGTTCGCCCGACCGAACAACCAACCGGCCGACTGCTCGTCGATGAGCCGCGGATCCACCGTGTCCGGACGCAGCACCTCGGCGGCCAGGTCCCACAACCGATTGGCAGCGGTGACGGGGTGCCCGGGCAGGTGCTCGGCGAGCAGCCGTATCGCCGCCAGGTACTCCTGATCGCCGTAGCTCTCGCCGAGCCCCACCACTCCCGCTTCCGTGACGACCTCGACGACGCAGCGGGTGGCGTAGGGCTGGTGCACGCCGTGGCGATTCAGCAGCGGGGCGTCGGCTATCAGGATCGGGGTGACGCGCACCTCCGAGACCAGCATCGATCGTTCGTTCACCGGAAACTCCCTTCGATTCCAATCGCGTGACCGGCACCGCCGAGCCACCACACGAATCACGGCGGTGGCTCGCGGGACGCTCGGGCGTGGGGTTCAGCTCGCCGCGTCGGCGGAGACGGTGGGCCGTTCGTCGGCGTCGAGCGGTCGCACCTTGACCACGAATCCGTACACGGCAGCACCGACCAGGCACAGCGCTCCCGTGAACAGCAGCGGAACCACGAAGGAGCCGGTCAACGACAGCAGGAACGCGATGACGATGGGGCTGAGCAGACCGCCGATCTGGGAGCCGGTGTTCTGGATCGCGAAGATGGACGAAACGTTGCCCTTGCCGGGTGCGACGTCGATGGGCAGGCTGAAGATCGCGGCCGAGGCGAAGGAGGAACTGGCGAACGAGACGCTGAGCAGTGTCAGGGCGACGACCGCGTTGGGAGCGAAGACCGCGAAGGCCACGGTTCCGGAACCGAGGGTTCCGATGATGATCGGGAGTTTACGGGCGAGCGCCAACGAAACACCACGTCGAACGAGACGGTCGGAGAACCAACCGCCCGCGAAGTTCCCGAATATGGCCACGAGACCGGGAATCGCGCCGTACTTGGCCAGGTCCATCGCGGAAAAGCCCTGGGAATTGACGAGATAGGTCGGGTACCAGGTGATGAAGAAGTAGTTTAGGAAGTTCCGGCAGATGTAGGCGGAGAACAATCCCCACGTGGTGCTGTAGCGGAACAGCCTGCCCCACGCGATGGAGGTGTCCCGCTCCTCCGGATCGGCTTCCTCATCGTCACCGTCGGCGATGTAGTCCGCCTCCGCCCGCGAGGTCCAGCGCTGCTTGCGAGGAGTCCGGTAAATCCACAACCACACCACCGCCCATAGCAGCCCCAGGGCACCCGTGACCAGGAACACGCCGTGCCAGCTGAAGGCCAACAGCAGCAGGGAGGCCAGCGGAATCGCTACCGCCGCACCGGCCTCGCTGCCCGCGCCGTAGAGCCCGGAGGCCAGCGCACGTTCCTTCCTGGGGAACCACTCCGAGACGACCTTGGCACTGCTGGGCATTACGGGCGCCTCGCCGATCCCCAGCAGCAGCCGCAGCCCGAACAGCGAGGCGGTACCGCGTGCCAGCGCCACCGCCGCCGTGCACAGCGACCACCACACCACCGCGGCCGCGTACACGGTCCGAGGTCCGAGCTTGTCGGTCAACCAACCGGCGGGCAGCTGGAAGGCCGCGTAGGTCCAGGTCCAGGCGCCGAGGATGACTCCTTGCATCGTGGTGCTGATGCCGAACTCCTCGCTGATCGTGGGCATCGCCACGGAGAGGTTGGCGCGATCCACGAACGCGATGATCAGACCGATACCGAGCAGCCCGGCGATCAACCACCGCACATTGGTGCGCCGTGGAGACTTCCCATTCCTCTCAGTTCTCTTCTCGGTGACTTGTTCGACCATCGAGCCCTCCTCGGATTCCTTCCCGCGAACATGATTCCGACGAGGGCACGGAACCGCTCTTGTCCACCAACGTGGAATCCTTCCCGGGCAGGAAAAGATCAGCAGAAACGAAGTTGCGGAATGAGACGATTTCCCGGTGCGAGCGATCCGGAAAGGGCACCGGATCACGGAGGACCGCTCAATCGCCGTCGGAATGGTCAGCGGCGACTCACGACTCGCCGGACGAACGGCGAGCCCTGTGCCGGGATGTCGACGTCCCCTCTCGACGGACTATCGGTCATGAACTGGGCTTTCTCGGGGTGAGCGGACTCGCGGAGCTCCCGTGAGCCACATCCGGCACGGTGTGCATCGTTGCGGCCACCTCTTCCGCCTCCGTTGTGTCCGGGGTCACCGTCTTCCGGTTGGGAGTGATCTTAAGCATGTGGGTCGATGCACGTCTAACACCGAAGCAGTATCGGGAAATACTGAAAGAGCATCGCGGTTGCTCACTGACGAGCGCGGTGTTTCGCGGCGACAACCGGAATCACATTCCGAAACAACGCCGAATTCGACTACTTCGACGATTCAGCTGTCGGATTCAGCCGTCGGAGACTCACCACCCACGTGGCGTCAATTTCTCGCGAAATCGCCGCGCCGCGAGACCGGAGAGGCCCCAGGAGTACGGCAAGGGACGCGGGCACGACACGGGGGTACGGCTCGGGTAAGACGACGAAAAACCCCGCCCGGCGGAGCTCGCCGAGCGGGGTATCACTTCGAAATTCGCGCGGTCACCGGGACCGCAGTGGAGGTGCCGGGATTCGAACCCGGGTCCTCTGTCGCCTCACCAAGGCTTCTCCGTGCGCAGTTCGCTCTGTCTCTACTCGGCTTCACCGGTCACGCGAACAAGCCGGTGTGACAAGCCCAGTCGCTGTGCGATGTCCCGTTCAGTCCCGCGACCGAACTAAACGGTGAGTCCCCTGCACGATGCCGGGGTCCGGGTCGGAGACTTACCCGGTCCGACAGAGTCGCTACTCGCTCAGGCGGCGAGTGCGAACTCGCGCTGACTCTTGTTGTCGGCGCTTGTTAATTTACGGCGACGCTTTACGGTGGTCTTCCGCCTGCACCGGCACGCTTCCCTTGGCTCAACGGCCAGAGTCGAAACCGTTCACCCCCGTGTTCAGTTACTCAACAACCTGTTGTTCAACAGTCCGGCCCCACCGGGTGAGCCACCCGGACGGCTCCGTACCCAACATCATAACGTACCGCTCCCGCACGATCACTCCCGGGCCGGGAACCAGTTCGCGAGAAGTTCCGCGGCCGGCCCCTCGGTCCACCGAGTGGCCGCCACGAGGACCAGCCATCACGAGCCGGTCAGCCGCATCCGAGCAACCGTGCGGGCGTGTCGTGCAACACCGCACGCAGGAACGGTATTCCCAGCCGCTCTTCGGCACCGGCCCAACCTGCCACGGCTGCGAGCTGCTCGGCGTAGGAATAGGGAATGTTCGGGAAGTCGGAGCCGAGCACCACCCGGTCCGCGACGGGGGGCAGCCTGGCGGCCCAGTCGGACGGCAACGGCGCGAACCGCTCGCTGAAGGCGACACCGACCATCGTCGTGTCCAGGTAAACCCCGGGGTGCTCCCGCGCCAGCTCCAGCGCGCGCCCGTACTCGGGCATCCCGGCGTGCGCCAGCACCGCCACCAGGCCGGGGTGGCGTTCGAGTACCTCGGCGAACACGTCCAGCCCGGTGAACTCCCCGCGCAGCGGACCGTGTCCGCAGTGCACCACCACCGGCACCCCGGACTCGGCCAGCAAGCGCCACGGCCGCTCCAACAGCGGGTCACGCGGATCGAACTCGCCCACCTGCACGTGCACTTTGAAGCAGCGGGCCCCGCCGTCGAGGGCCGCCGCCACGTAGTCGGCGGCTTCGGGTTCCGGATACATCGTGGCGGTGGGCACGGCCCCGGCCGTGGTACGCCCGAACTCGAGCGCCCAGCGGTTGAGCCACTCGGCCATACCCGGTTTGTGCGGATACACCAGGGGCGCGAACGCGCGAACCCCCAGGCGGTCCAGCACACCGAGTCGGGTCGGCTCGTCGAAGCGGTAGCGGATCGGCCACTCGATCCCGTAATGGGTGCCGGCCAGATCGAAGTAGTCCCAGACCTTGCGCAGCACCCGCTCGGGCAGGAAGTGCGTGTGCAGATCCACCAGCCCCGGCAGGCCGAGGGCCGCGATCCAGTCCGGGACGTCCTCGTCGGACGGCGGCCCCTCGAACCCGTTCACCACGGGCAGCCGAACGCCGGGTGCACCGTCTCATCCGAGCGCGGCGGATCACACGAGAGTCGTCCGCGTAACGGCATCCTCAGCGCATGCCCTTGCGGTGCTGGCCGATGGCCCGAGCCATCTCACGCTCTGCATCGCGCTTGGCCATGTCCCTGCGCTTGTCGTGGATGCGCTTACCCCGGGCCAGTGCCAACTCGACCTTGGCCTTGCCGTCGGAGAAGTACAGCGAGAGCGGCACCAGACTCAGCCCGCTCTCCTTGGTCTTGCCCAGCAACCGTTCGATCTCGTCGCGGTGCAGCAGCAGCTTGCGCGAGCGACGCGGGGCGTGGTTGGTCCACGTTCCCTCGGTGTACTCGGGGATGTGCACGTTGCGCAGCCACACTTCGCCCCGGTCGATCGTCGCGAAGGAGTCGACCAGCGAAGCGCGCCCCTGGCGGAGACTCTTCACCTCTGTTCCGGTCAGCACCATGCCGCCCTCGTAGGTGTCCAGCACCGTCCAGTCGTGCCGCGCCCTGCGGTTGCGCGCGATCAGGTTGTGGCCACGTTCCTTTGCCATACCGGCGAGCATAGCGCTGCCTCCTGCGAGTGGACCACGTGGTTTTCGCACGCGGCGCGGCCCGGCCTCGGAACCGAACACCGAGACGCCGGGCCGCGAAACGAGCGATCCTCAGATCCGCACGTACAGCCGGAGGGTGAGATACCCGGTCAGGCCGGAGATCGCCGAGGCGACCAGCACCAGGATCGGTGCCACGAAGGCCACGTCGGCGTAGCTGACCGCGGTCAACAGGTTGGCGTTGGTCAACGGCTTCATCAACCCGTCGAGGAACGCCTCCTTGAGAACCATGAGCAGCCCGGTCGCCGCTACGGAACCGATGATTCCGGAGACCATGGCCTCCAGCAGGAAGGGCAGCTGGGTGTACCAGCGGGAGGCACCCACCAACCGCATGATGCCGGTCTCGGTGCGGCGGTTGAACGCAGAGAGCTGAATGGTGTTCGAAATCAACAGCAGTGCGGCGAAGGCCTGCAACGCCGCGATCAGGAACGTCCCGTCACGTACGTCGTTGAGCTTGTTGACCATGTTTCGCACGAACTGGGACTGGTCGTTGATCGAACCGATGCCCGCGCGTCCCTCGAACTGCTTCTTGATGGCCTGCGGTGTGACGTTGTCGCCCAGTTCGACCCACAGGGCCGCGGGCAGCGCCTTGGGCCGCACCAGCTCCTGCAGCTGCGGCTGGTTCGAGAACTCCTCGGTCGCCCGCTCGAAGATGGCCTGGCGGTTCAGATACTGCACCGACTGCACGCCGGAGGCCTGCTCCAGCTCGGAACGGAGTGCGGCACAGGGTTCGTTGGCGCACTCGGGATCGTTGGCACTGACGTTCTCGTTCATGTAGACGACGACGTCTGCCGCGTTGCGCAGCGATTCCTGGGCCTGCTCCACCTTACGGACAACGATGAGACCACCACCGAGCAGCGTGAGCGAAACGGCGGTGGTCAGGATCATCGCGATCGTCATCGACACATTACGACGAAGGCCGTTGACGACCTCGCTGGATACGAAGCTCGCGCGCATCTTGAGTCAGCTTTCGGTGCGGTCTGCGACTTGGGGTTCGGGGCTGCACTGCCCTTGCGTGCAGCGGGCTCAGCGGCCCACGCCGTACACACCACGGGCGTCGTCACGGATGACCTGGCCGTGACTGAGCTCGACGACCCTCCTACGCATGGAGTCGACGATCGAGTGGTCGTGCGTGGCCATGACCAGCGTGGTTCCGGTGCGGTTGATGCGCTCCAGCAGCAGCATGATGTCCTGGCTGGTGTCCGGGTCGAGGTTTCCGGTGGGCTCGTCGCACATCAGCACCAGCGGACGGTTGACGAACGCCCTGGCTATGGCGACCCGCTGCTGTTCGCCGCCGGACAGCTCGACGGGCATCCGGTCCGCCTTGCCGTCCAGGCCGACGAGCTGCAGCACCTCGGGAACCACCTTGCGGATGGTGTGTCGGGGTTTTCCGATCACTTCGAGAGCGAAGGCGACGTTGCCGAAGACGGTCTTGTTGTTGAGCAGGCGGAAGTCCTGGAACACACAGCCGACCCGCTGCCGCAGCTTGGGAACGCGCCGCCTCGGCAGCTTGGCGACGTTCCAGTCGGCGACGATCACCCTACCTCGAGTGGGGACTTCCTCCCGCAGTAGCAGCTGCAGGAACGTGGACTTGCCCGACCCGGAGGGGCCGATGAGGAATACGAACTCGCCCTTGTCCACGGACACCGAGACGTCGTCGAGAGCGGGGCGCGCCAACGTCTTGTACGTCTTTGACACGTGTTCGAGCCGGATCACGGGCAGTGAGCTTACCTGCGACCATCCGGGGGTCCTTCACTCACCCGTACCATTGGTTGCACTCGACCAATTACCATGCGCGCTTCCGGGCCCGAGAGACGACGCGAGCGGCCCCGAACACGGGCACGGAGCCGAACCGGCGCCGCGCGACCAGTCACGGCGGGAAAGCCCCCGTTGGGAAGCACGAAGGCAACGAGAAGCGCGCGTCGCCGGGGCGCGCGGGCTGTTCACACACTTCGAGCGGAAGCTTGCGGACGGCGGCTCACCGAGGGACACGGCGAGCTCCGATCAGCTCTGCTGCTCCTGGTCGTGCTGCTGCTTGCGCCACCGGATGCCGGACTCCAACAGCCCGTCGATCTGCCCCTCGAGCACTGACTCGGGGTTGCCCACCTCGTAGCCACTGCGGAGGTCCTTGACCATCTGGTACGGATGCAGCACGTAGGAGCGGATCTGATTGCCCCACCCGGAACCGCTGCTGTCCCGCAGCGCGTCGAGCTGAGCCCGTTCCTCCTCGCGCTTGCGCGCCAGCAGCTTGGACTGCAACACCCGCATGGCCGCTGCCTTGTTCTGCAGCTGGGACTTCTCGTTCTGGCAGGAAACCACGATCCCCGTGGGGTGGTGGGTCAGTCGAACCGCCGAGTCGGTGGTGTTCACGCTCTGACCGCCGGGCCCTGAGGAGCGGAACACGTCCACCCGGATGTCCTTCTCCGGAATCTCCACGTGGTCGGTCTCCTCGACCACCGGGAGCACCTCCACCCCCGCGAACGAGGTCTGCCTGCGCCCCTGGTTGTCGAACGGCGAGATTCGCACCAGCCGGTGGGTCCCCTGTTCCACCGAGAGTGTGCCGTAGGCGAAGGGCGTGTCCACCCGGAAGGTCGCGGACTTGACGCCCGCCTCCTCCGCATAGGACGTGTCGTACACCTCGGTCCCGTACTCGTGGCGCTCCGCCCACCGCAGATACATCCGCAGCAGCATCTCGGCGAAGTCGGCGGCATCCACCCCACCGGCTTCCGCCCGGATGGTGACCATGGCGGAACGCTCGTCGTACTCGCCGGAGAGCAGGGTTCGGATCTCCAGATCGGCGAGATCCCTCTTGAGCTGGCCACGCTCCTGCTCGGCCTCGGCGACACTGGCGCTGTCGTCCTCGTTCTCACCGAGTTCGTAGAGCACTTCGAGGTCTTCGAGACGCTGTCGAAGCCCGGTGATCTTGCGCAGGTCGCTCTGCTTGTGCACGAGCTGACTGTTGATCCGCTGGGCGTATTCGACGTCGTCCCACAGGTCCGGGCGAGCCGCTTCCTCCTCCAGCTCCGCGATCCGGGCCCGCAACGCATCGAGATCCATGACTCGCTCGATGCCCTCGAGGGTTTCGGACATGTCCTTGAGCTCGGCGGCGACGTCGGGGTTCACGGTTCCCCAGCCTACTTCACAGCTTCACGGCCCCGGACGTGGACCGGCGGTCCTTTTCCGAGCTCGGACCTCACGCGAAGGTCATTCGGGTATCGCGTCGAGCATCTTGATGACCGCACGGTTGTGGGCCACCGAGAAGTCCGCCGCGGCCTTCTCGTAGGGGTCCTCGGCCACCTTGGCGGCGTTCTTGGCCTCGTTGAGCTTCTCGACGTACTGCTCACGAGCCGAGGTAACCAGGTGGTCACGCTGTTTCGAGGTGAGCATGCCCGCGTAGCGCAATCGCAACAGCAGCGGGCTGCGCACGTTGTCCGGACCGGGTTCGGTGTTCAGCCACGACTTGAAGGCACGTTTGCCCGCCGCCGTGATGATGTACTGCTGGCTGGATCGGGGCCCCTGCTTGCCGAGACGCAACATGCCGTCCTCGGCGAGGGCGGGAAGTTCCCGGTAAACCTGGCTGCGGGTGACGCTGAAGAACCCGCTGAACCGGTCGGTGGCCGCGGCCACCAACTGTCCCCCGGTCATCGGCCCCTCGTGGAGAAGTCCCAGCAAGGCTGCGGATGTCGCATTCAGGTCGGTCACGGCTCCTACGGTGCCACGGCACTGACAGGCTGTCCACAATGGCCGTAAGCCGTGTCCGAAACAGCAGCGCAACCAGGGGGGTAGCTGGACACGCAACGCATTCAATTCAGCTCGCGAAGCCGCTGCTACGACCCGGATTCACTTCCATTGCGGTCTCATCCGCGGGGAGCAACCAATTCGTACACTCACTGTCGGCCGGCCGGGGACGATTTTTAACCCGAAATGGGTAATTCTGGTTGAGATGCTGCGCAAGGCCCGTTGTTAAGGGCACCCTTCACCTTGGCCGGCATAGTAACGGGGCCGGTCAGTGCGACGGGGCCGTAAGGGAAGGACCCGCCGAGCTAGGGAGGTAACACCGTGCATCGGAGTCTGCTGCGGACCAAGCTCGCCCAGGGCAGGACCAGGATGGCGAGCAAGGTTTCGGAACGGGCGAGGTCGATGATGCCGATCCAGGTGGACAGTCCGCACAACTGCATAGTTTGCGGCCGCAAGATGCGTGCCTTCCGCAGCGGGAGCAGCGAGGGGCGGGTTTGCTCGCCCAACTGCGCCCGCAAGTGGGCCGACGGCTGAGGCCGCCGGGCACGAAAATCCGGGCTCGGCGATGCACGAGCCCGGAAACCGTGGAACCACGTGCCCATCTCGTGCCGATCCATCCTGTGTCATCGGGACGGTGTCGCCCCACCGTGCCCGGTACCGACTCCGACAGCGGTTACCGACACCACTCGGACTCCCCGTGAGGGGACCTCCTACCAGAGCCCAACAAGGAGCACCCACAAAACGCCACACGAAGGACCGGTGCCCACGAACACAGTTCGGCCCCCGGAGCATGTGCTCCGAGGGCCGATCGCAGTAGCGGGGACAGGATTCGAACCTGTGACCTCTGGGTTATGAGCCCAGCGAGCTACCGAACTGCTCCACCCCGCGCCGTGTTTCGTTGTAGTTGCAACTCTACACCGCGGCCCGCGGCCGCCACACAGGGGGGTGCTCAACCAATGATCGCCTCCGCTCAGCAGCGGATTCTCCCTCCGCCGGGCAGCGGAAGCACCTCCTACCGGACGGCCTGGCGGGACGAGGCCCCCGGCAAGCGCGCGGCTTCGTGTGACCCCGGGACGGGCACCCGGCTCCGGACGTGGTCCGGCACGTGTCATTTCCACAGCGGGACCGAAGGAGCACCGCCCGGGAAACCCCGGGCGGACGAAAAATCGCCCCCCTTCCGGAGATCCGGAAGGGGGGCGTATTTGGTAGCGGGGACAGGATTCGAACCTGTGACCTCTGGGTTATGAGCCCAGCGAGCTACCGAACTGCTCCACCCCGCGCCGTGTTTCGTTGTAATTGCAACTCTACACCGTGGCCACCCATCTCCGCGCAGGGGGTGGGTGTTATCGCGTTTTCGCTTGTCACGGAGCGGTTGGACCGGAACCGGGTGGCCGCTCGACCACCCGGTTCCCCGCTACGGATCAGCCACCGTTGCCGGTGACCTCCTCGTAACGGTTCATGGCTTCCTCCAGTCGCTGGAAGGCCTGACCCAGCTGGCCGAGGTCACCGGAGTTCTGCGCGGAACGGACCTCTTCCATCGCGGCCTGCACCTCCTGCACGGCCTGGTTCACCTCGGAGCTGTTCTGCTGCCCCTGACCGTCGCCCTGCTGCCCCTGACCGTCGCCCTGCTGCCCCTGACCGTCGCCCTGCTGGTCCTGACCGCCCTGCTGGTCCTGACCGCCCTGCTGGTCCTGGTCGCCCTGTTGTTGTCCTTGGTCGCCCTGCTGCTGGTCCTCGTTCTCGGCGGTCTCGGTGTTCTGTCCCGCACCGGGACCGAACACCTGCTCCAACGAGCCCTGCAGCGTATCGGCATAGCCGACGCTGTCACCGTAGGAAGTCAGCACCCTGGCCAACTGCGGGTAGGAGTCCTCGCTGTTCGGCCGGATGTAGATCGGCTCCACGTAGAGCATCCCGCCCTCGACCGGCAGGGTCAGCAGGTTACCGAACATCGCCCGGACCCCGGGGTTGTCGAACAGTGTCCGGTCCTCGGTGACCTTCGGTGTGGACTCCATCTGCCGCTGCACCTGCACCGGACCCGGCGTCTGGTTGTCCGTGGGCAGCTCCAGCATGGTGATCTGACCGTAGGTCTCGGGATCCGAGGATGCCGAGATCCACGCGGACAGGTTCGGGCGTTCCAGCGCGGTCATGGCACTGGTCAGCTGGAAGGTCGGCCGGTTCTGCGTGGGCGCCTGCGCGATCACGTAAAACGGTGGCTGCTTCTCACCGGAACCGCTGCGCTGATCCTGGTTGGGATCGTTGGGGACCTCCCAGAAACCGCGGGTGGCGTAGAAGTCGCCCGGGTTGTCCACGTGGTAGCGGGCGAGCAGCTGCCGCTGCACCTTGAACATGTCGGCCGGATAGCGGAAGTGCTGCCGCAGCTCGTCGCTGATCTCGCTCTTCGGCTTGACCACCCCCGGGAAGACGCCCTTCCAGGCCTCCAGTACCGGATCCTTCTCCCCGAACTCGTAGAGCGTCACCTTGCCGCTGTAGGCGTCGACGGTGGCCTTCACCGAGTTGCGGATGTAATTGATCTGCTGGTTGGGCTGGGCGACATCACTGGTGGAGTCGCTGGCTGCCTGCCCGAACGAGGTCAACTTGGAGTAGGGGTAGTTGTTCAGCGTGGTGTAGCCGTCGACGATCCACTTGATGCGTCCGTCGATCACCGCGGGATAGGGATCACCGTCCAGCTTGAGCCACGGTGCTACCTTCTGCACCCGCTCCCGCGGATTGCGGTTGAACATGATCTGCGACTGCGAACCGATCTCCTGGTTGAACAGGATGTTGCGCTCGCCGTAGTTGGCCGCGAACACGGCACGGTTGAACCAGTTCCCGATGCCGACGCCACCCTCGCCCTGGTAGGTGTAGCGCGAGTTCTGCGTGTCGTACTCCTGCGGCTCCTCGCCCTGCTGCGCACCGACGATGGCGTAGTCCTGGTTGAGCTCGCCGTAGTAGACCCTGGGCTGCTCGACCGGGATATTGCCCTGACCGTCGTTGGCGACGTCGCTCATCGAGAACACCGGGTAGGCACCGGTGTCGCCTCCTTCACCGGGCACCGAGCTGACGCGGTCGGCGGGTGCGCTCACGAAACCGTTGCCGTGGGTGTAGACCATGTGCCGGTTGATCCAGGACTGCTGGTTCTCGGCCAGGCCGTCGGTGTTGATTCCGCGCACCGCGACCAGGTAGTCCTGCAGATCGCCGTTCTCGTCCCGGTACCGGTCGATGTCGAGCTCGTCCGGGAAGCCGTAGAAGTTGAACTGCTGCTGCAGCTGGGTGAACGTCTCGGAGAGCAGGCTCGGGTCGAGCAACCGCACGTTGGAGACGGTGCCGGTGTCCTGAGCGACCTCCTCCGGAGTGACATCGGAATCGCTCGATCCGGAGTCGGAGCCACCGGAGTCGGAGCCACCGGAGTCCGAACCACCAGAGTCCGAACCACCGCCCTGCGTGTAGTTCTCGCGAACCGTCACGTCTTCCTGGGTTATACCGAAGGCCTGCCTCGTGGCGGCTATGTTGCGCTCGATCGAGGTCGCCTCGCGCTGGTTGGCGTTGGGTTCGACCGAGAACTGCTGCAGCAGCGCGGGCCACAGCGCGCCGATGACCAGACTGGACAGCACCAGCAGCACCGTCGCCAGCGCCGGGATCTGCAAGTTGCGCAGGAAAACGGCGGCGAAGAAGGCCAGCGCGCAGATGATGGAGATGCACAGCAGGATCACCTTGGCCGGCATCACCGCGTTGAGATCGGTGTAACTGGCACCTGTGAAGAGGTCACTACGCTGTGACAGCAGCAGATCCCAGCGGTCGAAGAAGAAGTCGACCGCCTTGAACAGCACGAAGATCCCGGCCAACAGGGCGAGCTGGATCCGGGCGGGCTGCGAAATCTGCCCGGACCTGCCCGCGAGCTTGATGCCACCGAAGATGTAGTGCACGGCGAGCGCACCGAAGAACGACAGCGTGACCGCGATGAATCCCCAGGCCAGCAGCCAGCGGAAGAACGGCAGCTGGAAGATGTAGAGACTGATGTCGTTGCCGAAGACCGGGTCCTGGGTGCCGAACGGGGTGCGGTTCAGGAACAGCTGCACCATGCGCCAGTCACCGGTGGCCGCCAAACCACCGATCGCGCCGACGATCGCCGGGATTCCGATGCCGAACCACTTGGATCGCTGCGTGATGACGGTGCGGTACCGCATCAACGGGTCGTCCTGCCCACTTCCGAGCGGCACGAAAACTGGTCTGGTGCGATAGGCCAGCCAGAGGTTCAACGCCAGCACCCCGGCGAGGAACACGGCGGCACAGACGAACAACACGATCCGGGTGAGCACGATCGTCGTGAAGATTCCCCGGTAGTCGATACTGCCGAACCACAGCCAATTGACGTACGTCCCGATCAGGCGTGATCCGACTATCAGTCCTACCAACACGACCGCGCCCAGGATCAGAAGAATCCGGCTTCGCCGGGACAGTTTGGGTACTCCTACCGGCCTCGTGGCCACAGCGCACTCCCTGGTGACGATCCGCGGGCAGCGGGGCCGGGCCACCGGTGCGACCCGGGCTCCCGTGCGGTCAACTCTACGACCCCTTCACGAGATAGTGGGACGTGCCCGCGAATTCGCATCAAACGGACATCCCGACCTACGGGGAATCATCAGCTGGAAAGGTGTGCCGATCATCGGACGCGAGGGCTGCCACGGGGCCCGAACCAGGAGGTCTCGTCGGTGCGAGGATGGGTGAATGTCGTCCGCTATCACCGAGGAAATGACCGCGGGGTTGCCCGCGGTGACACGCGAGATCGAGCAGTTCGTGGCTTCGGAGGGCTGGGAACGACCGGCCAGAATGTTCGCGCTGGTCGACACCGCGGAGTTACTGGAGGCCGAGCCCGGGCTGGCCGAACAGCTCAACACGAGTTCACCACTGACGCCGGTGGAGCAGGAAGAGTTGCCCGGCAACGACATCGGTGAGGCTTTGGCGGGGATCGCCTGGCCGGAGCGGGTACTGGGCTGCGCGCTGGTCCAGGAGATCGTGGTGCTTCCCCCGGAGGCCGAACAGGAGCTCCCACCCGAGGACGACGCCGCACGGAACGCCGCCGCGCAGCACCCGGAACGCCGGGAAGCGCGGTTGGTGGCCGCCGTACTGCGCGGTGGGACGCAGACCTGTGTGCTGCGGTTGCGCAACAAGGATCCCGAGGTCGACGACGGCTTCGACGGTGATCCGGAGCAGGAGGAGGGCGAGCTCGTCGAGGACAGTGCCCTGGCGCCGAATCTGCTCAACGCGATGCACGCCACCTTCGAGGAGTGACGTTCCGGCGGGGGCTCCGGGATGTCGGACTCCGGGCTCGGGAGCGCCGCCGCGGACCCCGCCCGCCCGGCTGTCGGCACCCGGGCCTCACCGGGTGCCACGCCGAATCAGCAGCGTGGAGGTGTCTCCCCCGCCCGGACCGAGTTGAGCGCATCGACCGCCTCACCGAGGGTTCCCACCTCGATCAGCCGCATGCCTTCGGGGGCCTGGGACTTGGCAGCGGCGCAGTTGCCCTCCGGAACCAGGAAGATCTGAGCGCCCGCCTGGTGGGCGTTGGTCATCTTGAAACCGATACCGCCGATGCGGCCCACGTTGCCCTGCGAATCGATCTCACCGGTTCCCGCGATGAACTTGCCGTCCGTGAGTTCTCCCGGCGTGAGTTTGTCCACCACGGCCAGCGAGAACATCAACCCGGCGGAAGGTCCACCGATGTCGGGCAGCCTGATGTCGACCTCGAAGTCGACCTGTGGCCGTAGCCCGGGTTGCACACCCAGGAACCCCTGGGAACGGTCGTCCGGTGGTTGTGCGAGCCGGATGGTGGTGCGCTGCGGCTGCTGCTGCTCGTGCCTGAAGCGGATCGTGACCCGCTGGCCTGCCTTGATGCCCGACAGGGCGTCTATCAGCGACTGCGGGTCACTCAGCTGGGTGCCGTTCGCCGCGAGCAGCTCGTCTCCCGGCTGGATCACCCCTTCGGCCGGGCTGTCGGCGACTATCTCCTCGGCGACGAGTTCGGTGGGATAACCGAGATGACGCAGCGCCGCGGTCTCGGCGGAGGTCTGCGAATTGCGGAAAGCACGCGTGTTGGTCCGCTGGACCTGTTGCTCGGTCTTGTCCGGCGGGAAGTAGAGCTCGCGAGGGGCGAGAGCGTAGTCACCGCTGACCCAGAAGGTCAGCGCGCTGAAGATCGACAGCTCATCGGTGACCGAGACGGTGGTCATGTTGAGGTGACCACTCGTCGGGAAGGTCTTGGTACCCTCGATCCGGACCACCGGCCTGCCCTGGGAAGAACCGAGCGTGTCATGGGTCGGACCGGGACCCAGTGCCACGTAGGGCACCGGAACGAACACTCCCAGCAGCCCGAAGACCATGACCAGAACGACACTCGTAAGCAGGGTCCAGGTACGGCGACTCACAGCACGACACCCTACGTGCCGAACGTGAGCGGCCGGTGGGCGACTTGCGTGGCGCCCGAGATGTGGAGTTCGGCAGCGAGGATCTCGGAGTGGGGCGGAGGCGATTCCGCCATTACGTTCGCCCTCGGCGAGCGGCCGACAGCTCACCTACTCCCCGTCCGCCTCTTCCGCGTACGGTGGAACCATGAGTGATGTGCCCTTCGGGTTCGGCCCCCACGATCCCGACAACGAGGAACCCGATGATCGCAACAGGGGCGACTCATCGGACGGTGGCTCCGGGGGCGGCGCCGGCTTTTCCGGAGGAGCGGGTTCATTCCCCGGCTTCGGCGGGATGCCGGGTCCCGGGGGCATGCCCGGTTCCGGCGGTATGCCGAATTTCGACATCAGCGCGCTCGGTCAGATGCTGACCCAGCTCGGGCAGGCCCTCAGCCACTCCTCCAGTGGTGAGTCGGGGCCGGTCAACTATGACCTGGCCAAGCAGCTGGCCCACCAGCAGCTGCAGACCAACAAGCACACCGAGCGCCCGACCCAGCAGCAGACCAAGGCCATCGAGGACGGCATCCAGCTCGCCGAGCTCTGGTTGGACCCCACGACCGCCTTCCCGACCGGCACGCACGTGGTGCGGTCCTGGTCGGCACGCGACTGGGTGGACAACACGCTGCCCACCTGGAAACGCCTGTGCGATCCGGTGGCCGAACGCGTCTCCGAGGCGTGGCTGGAAGCGCTGCCGGACGAGGCCAAGCAGGCGGCGGGACCGATCGTGTCCATGCTCGGCCAGATGGGCGGGCTGACCTTCGGCTCCCAGCTGGGCAACGGGTTGGCCCAGCTCGGCGGTGAAGTGCTCACCTCCACCGATGTGGGGCTTCCGCTCGGCCCGGACGGGACGGCCGCGCTGCTGCCCGCCAACATCGAGCGTTTCGGAGAGGGCCTGGACCGGCCCGCCAGTGAGGTGACCGTCTTCCTGGCGGCGCGGGAGGCCGCGCACCACCGGCTGTTCAGTCACGTGCCCTGGCTGCGGCAACGGTTGCTGGCGACCGTCGAGGAGTACGCACGCGGTATTCACGTCGACACCTCCGCGCTGGAGGACTTGGCGAGCAAGGTGGATCCGAGCGACCCGAACTCGATGCAGGAGTTGATGAACTCCGGCATGCTGGAGCCACAAACCACCGAGGAGCAGCAGGCCGCGCTGACCCGGTTGGAGACACTGCTGGCCCTGGTCGAGGGCTGGGTCGACGTGGTGGTCGCCGACGCGGTCGGGGAACGACTGCCCGGCGCCGACGCGCTCAGCGAGACGGTCCGACGCAGGCGGGCCACCGGCGGACCGGCCGAACAGACCTTCGCGACCCTCGTGGGACTGCAGCTGCGTCCCCGTCGGCTGCGGGCGGCCGCATCGCTGTGGCGGTTGCTCACGGAGCGGCACGGGATCACGAGCCGTGACCAGGTCTGGGACCACCCGGATCTGTTGCCGGACGGTTCTGATCTGGACGAGCCACTGGACTTCGCCGATCGCTGGGGACAGAGCAACGAGGATCTGGACGACCCGATCGCGGCGATCCGGCGTGCCGAGGCCGCCGAGCAGGCGGGCCAGTCCGGTTCGGAGGATTCCACCGGCGAGGAACGCGGCGAGGACGACGATCGCTGACGGGGGTTCGGCTTCGCTGTCGGGGTGACCGGGCTACCCGGATGCCGGAGCCCCTGGTGCCGGAGCCGTCCGGGTCTTCGCTCCGACCGAACCGATCCCGGGCGATCCGGCACGAGGGACGGCCCGACTCCGAACGAGCGCTCGGGCGCCATCGGGTCTCCTCCCCGTGTGCGGTCCTCCCCGCGAGTGCGGCACGGTCCCCCGGGAGAGGCGGGACGCTGCTCCTCACCGCTCGCACCGGGACCGCCCGGTTCTCGGCCCCCTAGGAGCCAGCATGCGCGGATTCCGCTCAGTCGACCTCGTCGTCTGACACCGGGTCCCCGCCTCCCGTTCCGAGATCGGCGGCCGCGGTCAACCCTTCGAGGTAGCCGATGGCTCGTTCCGTCCTGGGATAGCGGTTCACCCACTCCCAGAAGTCAGCTCCGTGGCCCGGAACCAGCAGGTGTGCGAGTTCGTGTACCAGCACGTAGTCGAGCACCCAGCTCGGGACCTCCCGAAGCCTGCGGCTGACGCGGATGGTGCCCTCGGCGGGCGTGCAGGAAGCCCACCTGGTGCGCATCGGGGCCACCCATCGGACTCCGGCCGCCACGGCGAGCCCGTCCAGGTAGCGCTGGGAGAGTTCGGCACATCGGTTCATCAGCGCTTCGTCGGAGGCCCTGGCGGGCGACTTGCGGCGGGTCTCGCTACGACGCAGCCTGCTGAGCATCTCGTCGACCCAGTGTCGCTCCTCGGCACGGCTCATCCGCGCGGGTAACAGTACGACCACCTTGCCACCGTCCCGGTAGGCACTGACCGTCTGTTTTCTCCGCTTGCTGCGGCGCACCTCCACTTGCGGTTCGGTCACGATCGGGGAGCCTAGCGAGGTCGATCGTGCTCGCGGGTTCCGCTGTGATCCGAAGCGCAGATCAACTAGTCATTCCGCATCGAGGAATCCGACGAGCGCTGCGAATATGACTGATCGACACGAATCGAACACGCGCTGCCACCCCCGAACGGGTTAAGACATTCATCCGAAATCGCGATATGCCGAGCTCCTGCGCGCTGCTCCGGGCGCGGGTACCTTTTGCCCAGCACAGTTCCGAGGCACGCGAGGACGCGCTTGAACGCTTCGGAAGAACAGTTACCCGATGGAGGCAGCCGTGGCCGAGACATACAACGGTTACTGCGTAAAGTGCCGGGAGAAGCGGGACTTCACCGGTGAGATATCGGAGACGAACGGTAGACGGATGGCCAAAGGGACCTGCCCGGTTTGCGGCACCAAGATGACCCGCATTCTCGGCAAGGCGCACAACCCCCAGGGCTAGCGCACCCCAGGGCCGACTCCCGCCGTCGAGGAAGCGGGACCTGGCGGTGACAATGCCGCTCACAACCGCGTCGACGGCTCCTGGGAGGGTGATTCGTTCGTTTCCGACCCCCTTTCACCGGTTCGGCGGAACGATCCGTCGAGGACGATCTTGCACACGACTATGCGAAAACCTCTAGCATGTCGGTGAGCCCGTAGGCGTGTGCTCCGAGACGGCTCGTCGTCCCGGCGCCCTGCCGACTGGAAGGGAGTTCCCGTGAGCGACGTCCCCCGCCGAGCAGCACAGCGCACCGTCAAACTCGCCAGTCTGCCGCTCGGCGCCGCGGGCAGAATGGCCGCGGGCTGGGGCAAGCGGCTCACCGGGCAGGATGCCGACACCGTCAGCGCCGATTTCTCCGCTCGTACGGCCGAACAGCTGTTCGCCGTACTCGGTCAGCTCAAGGGCGGGGCGATGAAGTTCGGGCAGGCGCTGAGTGTGTTCGAGGCCGCTGTACCCGACGAACTCGCCGAGCCCTACCGGGACGCTCTGTCCAAGCTGCAGACGACCTCAGAGCCGATGTCGGAGTCCAGCGTGCGGCGCACCCTGGACGAACAGCTGGGAAGCGGCTGGCACTCGCGCTTCGCCGAGTTCGACGAGTCGCCCACCGCGGCCGCGAGCATCGGCCAGGTGCATCGCGCGGTCTGGCACGACGGCAGAGAGGTCGCCGTCAAGATCCAGTACCCCGGCGCGGACGAGGCACTGCGTTCCGATCTGCGCCAGTTGATGCGCTTCTCCCGACTCTTCCAGTCGATGCTGCCCGGCGCGGAGGTCAAACCGCTGCTGCGCGAGCTGCAGGACAGGATGGTGGAGGAGCTGGACTACCGCACCGAGGCGGACAATCAGCGCTCGTTCGCCACGGCGTTCGAGGGCGACGAGCTGGTGCACGTCCCCCGGGTGGTGGCGAGCTCACCCAAGGTCATGGTCACCGAATGGGTCTCGGGCACACCGTTCGCCGAGATCATCAACAACGGGACACGGGAACAGCGCGACCGGGCGGGCGAGCTGCTCGGCGAGTTCCACTTCTCGTCTCCCGCCCGGGTCGGCCTGCTACACGCCGACCCCCATCCCGGCAACTTCCAGCTGCTTCCCGACGGCAGGCTGACCGTGATCGATTTCGGTGCGGTCGCCAGGCTTCCGGAAGGACTGCCGAGGACGCTGGGACGCATGCTGCGGCTGGCGCTTGAGGACCGGGCCGAGGAGCTCATGGAGCTGCTGCGCAGCGACCGGTTCGTGCAGACGGACTCCGAACTCCGCGCCGAGGACGTACAGGCGTACCTGGGGCCGTTCGTGGACCCGGCGCGAACCGAAACCTTCCACTTCACCCGCTCGTGGCTGCAGCGGCAGGCCGACCGGGTGGGCGACCTGCGCAGTCCCGACTTCCGCACCGGCCGGTCGCTGAATCTGCCCCCGGACTACCTGCTGATACACCGGGTGACACTGGGAGCTACCGGCATCCTGTGCCAACTGGACGCGGAAGTGGCTGCCAGGGAGATCATCTCGAACTGGCAGCCCGGCTTCGCGGACTGAGGGGCGTCGATTTCGCGAGAAATCGCCGGGCTGTGGGGCGACGCGGTGCCGCACTCCCGCCACTCCCGCAAGCCGAGCTCCTACCACCTAGGCAGTTCGCACCGCCGCGGGTTCTCCGGTGCGGCTCTCGCGAGGACGGCCCCGACGTTGTGTAGTAACTACCCGATGTCGGGGCACCCGCAGCGAGAGCCGTGCCAGAGGTTCCGCCACACGCACCCCTACGAAAACCGGGGTGACGCACCCCGTCACGTGGGTTTGCGGCCGACGAAAACGCTGTGCGCGGCGAGGTAGTAGAGATCGTCCCGCCGCCCGGCGTAGTGCGGCCCCTGCTCGTCGAGCAGCTGCTCGAGCGCGGCCAGGTCGTCGGCGGAGCACTCCTCCACGGCGGCCTCGCGCAGCCACTCCAGCCTGCGCAGCACGATGTCGCGCACCGAACCGGTGACCGGGGCGGGCCAGTCCACCAGGTAGCTCCACGACTCGACGTCTTCCAGCCCTGCCTGCCGCAGTGCCGTCGACCAACCGACGGGCAACCGCACCGTACCCGTCATCTCGGCGCGCATCCGGCGGAACCAGGAGTGCCGCGCTGCCAGCAGGCGTTCCTCCAACCCGGGTTCACCGACCCCGACGTCCCAGGGCAGCACGTGTGCCCAGAGCCCGGACTCGACGATCACCAGTTTGCCTCCCGGGCGCACCAGCTCCGCCAACCGGCGCAGGCCTGCCAGTTGGTCGGGCAGGTGATGCACTACCAGCGAGGAGAAAACCAGATCGGCACTGCCCACAGCGCCCCCGAGTTCTTCGTCGGCGGCATCGGCCCGAACACCGCGAACCTCGACCCCCGGGGCGGCGTGTTCGGTGGCGTGGCGCTCGGCTTCGGCGAGCAACTCCGGGGCGGAGTCGACGAGGGTAACCGTGCCGCCCGGCAGAGCGGCGGCGAACGCCGCTGCCGCGCCGCCCGCCCCTGAGCCGACATCGATCACCGAGTGGCAGGCGTCCGGCCCCGATACCAGTGTCTCCGCGATCCGCCGTGTCTGGGGCGCGGTGAGGCCGTCCTCGTCCCGCAGTTGCCGCAACCGGGTGTCCCAGTCGATGTTGTCGTGCGAATGATGGTGCATGATCGTCAAGCTTAGCCCGCAGGGCAATCGAATACCGCTCCGCACAACGGCACCCGCTCCGTATCCGGGCTGCGAATGGTCGGGGGAAGTCCCCGCTCGCCCGATTCGGGCGAATACCGGTGGCCGGCTCGTACGCGAACAGCGCGCACTCGCCGGGCCACCACAGTTCACGAGCTCGCCCGAACTCACGCTTCGGCCGGACGGATCTTCTCCGGTCGTGTTGTCGACCGGCGGAGATTGTTTTCCGCGAGTGAGGGGCGCCGGGGCGCGCGAACCGCGCCCCCTCGGGCACCCCGCTCGGGATCCGGCTCAGATACGCCGCTCATGGCGTTCGGCCCGTCGGGACGCGAAACACGCCAAGCGACGCCAGAACCGCACGGCGGCGAGCCGGTGCGGCAGCCTGGCACGCTCGGCCTCACCGCGGAACTGTCTACAGCGTAATCGCGTTGTTTCCTCGGGAAACATTTGCTGCTCTCACTCCTGTGAACATATCTGTGTGGTTATTGGTCGGAGCGGTCTCGTGGTGATCACGCGGCACGGCCGCGGACCGCCGAAACCCCCGCACCGGCCGTGTCGGCCGACCGGTGCTTGCGTGGCCGCCCCCTCGGCCGTTTGCGAGCGATCACGGAGCCGTGTTCGACGATCTCGCCGCCCCAGACCCCCCAGGGCTCCGCCCGCGCCAGAGCTCCCGCCAGGCACTCGGACCTGATCGGGCACTCGGCGCACAGCTGCTTGGCGCGTTCGAGTTCGGACGGGTTCTCGGCGAACCACAGGTCCGGATCCCGACGGCACGGAACTCGCTCGTCCGTGTCGGGCGCGGTGTGCAGCAGAGCGGAAACGGCTCCGCCGTGATTGCCGGTCTCGCCCCAGGTTGCCGCAGGGGCACTGCCGGTCGACATGCGTTCTCCTCCTGATGAGATGAATTCTTCTACGCTGTTCGGCGCTATAACTTGATCCAATTTGGACGGAAGAGTCGAGAACGGGGACACATTAAAAAGGCCGCGGACCCGATGCCGGGTCCGCGGCCGAAAGAGCGACAGTCACTCGACGAGTAACTCAGGTACTTCGCTCCGGCACGACCCGACCCGGATAGGTTTTGCTCGGCTCAACATCACGATGCGTGCACAGACGCGCGGGGCCGATATTCGCGGCTCGCTTCGCGAACATCGACATACCGGTGCTCATCAGCGCGATCGCGTGCTGGTCCACCGCCGACAACCAGTCGTTCTTACGCATCGCGCACACCGCCTTCTCGTGACCCCGGCCGGACGAGCATGTCCTCTCCGGCCTGCCGACAGGAAGATTATTCGGGGGGACACACACAGCGCAAGTGGTTTTTCACAGCGTTGTGCCCAGCGGTTGAATCTCCCCGCACCGAGTGATTTCACCGACCGATCGGTGTCCCGATCGGACACCCCCGAAACAACCGGCGCGGAAGCCACCGCACCGCGCTCTCCCGCGCGGGGGTGGGTGGGACGTGAGCTACCCACCCGGTGTCGGAACTGCCACGGCCGGGAACCGACAGGATCGGTCGAGCGGGCGTCCCGGCTGACCGAGGTCGCGGGTCCCGCCCACAGCTACTCCTGGCCGCCGCTGTGACCGCTTTCGTTGACGAGTTCGAGCACATCGGACCCGAACCGCTCCAGTTTGGTCGCGCCCACGCCCGAAATCCTGCTCAGCGCCTCGGAATCGTCCGGTCGCTGCTCGGCTATGGCCAGCAGCGTGGCGTCGCTGAACACCACGTAGGCGGGTACCCGCAGCTGCTGTGCCCGCTCGGTGCGCCAGCTGCGCAGTTTCGTGAGCAGTTCATCGTCCGCGTCCGAGGGGCAACCGGAGCAGCGCCCCAGCTTCACATCGGCGGTCGCGGTCAGCGGTGTCGAGCAGATCCGGCAGTGAACCTCGCGAGTTCGCCGGGAACCGGCCGACTTCTCCCGCCGTTTCGACTTCGAGGCCGGGGCGGAGTCCTCGGCGGGATCGAGCTCACGCAGGAACCGACTGCGGCGGCGTTTGCGACCACCGCCCTCCCCCCGGTAGGTCGACCAGGACAGTCGCACCCGCTGCCGAGCACGTGTGACCCCCACGTAGAACAACCGCCGCTCCTCCTCGACGGCGTCCTCGTCCCCGTCGGCGTACTGGATCGGCAGCGTTTTCTCCACGAGCCCGACGAGGAACACCGTGTCCCATTCCAACCCTTTGGCGGCGTGCAGCGAGGCGAGCGTGACCCCTTCGACCGTGGGGGGATGCTGCGCGGAGGCACGGGTGTCGAGCTCGGCCACGTAGTGCGTCAGATCGGCATGCTCCACCTGCCCCGCGAGTTCGTCGGCGAGTTCGGCCAGCGCGTTCAACGACTGCCACCGCTCCAGCGCGGCACCGCCGGAGGGAGCCCGTTCGGTCAGCCCCACCTCGGCAAGGACCTCACGCACCATCTTGGGAAGCTCCCCCGGCCCGGTGTTCCCCCGGTTCGCCGCGGTGCGCAGCGCGGTGATGGCCTGGCGCACCTCGGTACGCGCGAAGAACCGCTCGCCACCGCGAACCTGGTAGGGAATCCCGGCCTCCGACAGGGTCTGCTCGTACAGTTCCGACTGCGCGTTCACGCGGTACAGCACGACCATCTCGGAGAACGGCACCCCGTTGCCCGCCAGCCGGGCGATCCTGCGGGAGACCGCACGCGCCTCCTCGGCCTCGTCGTCGTGCGCGGCGAACTCCGGGTCGGGACCGTCGGGAAGCTGCCCGACCAGGGTGAGATCGGTCCCCGACGAACCGGTGTCCTCCCCTTCGTCGTCCTCGGCTCCCCTGTCCGGCCTCGCGGCGCCGATGACCCGGTTCGCCAGAGTGACCACCTGCGGTGTGGAACGGTAGTCACGTTCCAGCTTTACCACCTCGGCGTTCGGATAGCGGCGCGGAAACTCGACCAGCCAACGGGGTGAGGCACCTGCGAACGAGTAGATCGTCTGATTGGCATCACCCACCACGGTGAGATCGTCGCGCTGCCCGAGCCAGGCATCGAGCACTCGCTGCTGCAGCGGGGTGACGTCCTGGTACTCGTCCACCACGAAGCTGCGGTACTGCGCGCGGAACTGCTCGGCCACCTCGGTGTTCTCCTCCAGGATGGCCGCGATGTGCAGCAGCAGATCGTCGAAGTCCAGCACCTTCGCCGAGTTCTTGAGCTTCTCGTAGCCCTCGAAGACCTTGGTGAAGTGTTCCGGCGGAACCGGGCACTCGCGTCCTCGCTCGGCGGCGGCCGCCGGATAGTGTTCGGGGGTGAGCAGCGTCGCCTTGGCCCACTCGATCTCGGTGGCCAGATCGCGCACCGAGTCCTGGTCGGTGGCCAGCCGCAGCCTTCCCGCTGCCTGGGTGACCAGCCGGAACTTCTGCTCGGTCAACGGCCACAGTTCGTCACCGATCACTCTCGGCCAGAAGTACCGCAGTTGCCGGAACGCGGCCGCGTGGAAAGTCTGCGCCTGAACTCCGGTGGCGCCGAGACCACGCAACCTGGTACGCATCTCGCCCGCCGCGCGCGCGGTGAAGGTCACGGCCAGCACCTGCTGCGGCACGACCAGGCCGCGCTGCACCAGCCAGGCGATGCGGTGAGTGATCGTACGGGTCTTGCCCGTCCCCGCGCCCGCCAGCACGCAGACCGGACCGCGCGGAGCCGTCACCGCGGCACGCTGTTGCGGATCGAGACCTTCCAGCAGGCGCGGTTGATCGGTCATGCCGAAAATCCTCGCAGAAACACGACGAGTGGCGACCGACACACCCGTCGCGAGCGACGTACGCTCCTTGCCGCCGGCTGAGCGCCCACCCGGGAAGGCAACACGGATTCAGTCGGCAACGTCGGCCCAGCCGCGCAGCATCCGGTGCGCGATGGATATCCCGGGAGGCAGCCACAGACCGTCGACCGGTTCGTCGTGACCCAACGCCGCACGCACGTGCTCCCGCGAGACCCAGTGCGCCTCGGCGATCTCGCCGGGTGCGGGTCGTAACGGCTCGTGGGGATCTGCGACGGCCGAGAACCCCATCATCAGCGATCGCGGGAAGGGCCAGGGCTGGCTGCCCAGGTATCTGATGTCGGAGACCGGCACCCCGACCTCCTCGTGGACCTCGCGGCTCACGCACCCTTCCAGGGACTCACCCATCTCCACGAATCCGGCCAGCACCGAGAACCGCTCGGGGGGCCAGACGACCTGGCGGGCGAGGAGCACGTGATCGGCACCGTCGTGCACCAGACAGATCATGGAGGGATCGGTGCGCGGGTACTCCTCGTGCCCGCATCCGGTGCAGCGTCTGGCCCAGCCGCTGCGGATGCGTTCGGTTCCGGCACCGCACAGCGCGCAGTACCGGGCACGATCGTGCCAGGCGAGCAGCCCCACGGCGGTGGTGAGCAGGGCTGCCTCCACGTCGCCCAACCACTCGCCCGCCGAGCGCAGCCCCTGCCAGTCGGCTCCGGAATCGCGCGGGCGAACCCGTACACCCCAGTAGGCGACTCCCTCGTGGGTGCCCAGCAGCACGGCGTGGTCACCGTAGTCGGAGAACTCCTCCGGGAGGTGCCAGGCGAGTAGCCCACCGGAGGCCAGCGGAACGCGGCCGCGCTGGTCGACGGGCAGTACCCGCCCGCCGGACCAGAGGCTCGCCGCGTATGCCGGATCGTCCCGTTGCTGGTCGGACAGCGTCACGGGCGAGCGGGAAAGCAGCGGTGTGCTGTCGAGCTGGAACGCCTCGGCGGCGGCACGTTCCGGTGCCGAACCGAACTCCGAACAGGTCGTCACGGCAGCGTCACACCACCGAGACCACGCAGCTGGTCCCCGAGCTGTTCCGCGTCTCCCACCACGACCCCGGTGAACGCGGTCGGCACGTACCAGCGCGCGGCCTCGGCCACCTGCTGGTGAGTGACCGCACGCAACCGCTCGGGATGTTCGGACAACCAGTCCTGCCCCAACCCGAGAGCCGCGACGTTCATCAGCATCGAGGCAAGACCCGACTGCGAGGAGGTCGAGGTCAGCAACCCGCCGATGGCGTACTGCCGCGCGGATTCGACCTCGGCCTCGCTCGGCGGGACCAGGGCGAGCTTGCCGAGTTCGTAACGAATCTCCAGCAGCGCCGCGGCGGTGACCTCGCTGGCGGTGTCGGCGTCCACCAGGATCGTGCCGTTGTCCGGGGTGAACTCGAACGTGGAGTGCGCGCCGTAGGTGTAGCCCTTGTCCTCGCGGATGTTTTCCACCAGACGCGAGGAGAAGTAGCCGCCGAAGACCAGGTTGGCGATCTGCAGCGCCGGATAGCGTTCGTCGGTCCTGGGAACGGCCTGGGCGGAGAACCGCAGCTGCGACTGCACCGCTCCCTCCCGGTGCACCAAACGGACGTCGCCGCCCACCACCTCGGGCAGCGCCGGTATCTCACGAGCCGCACCTTCGGACTGCCAGCCGGAAGTCATGCGGCGCACCGTCTCCACCGTCGCCTCGGGATCGATGTCGCCGACCAGCACCAGCGTGGAGCCACGCGGCAGGACCGCGTCCCGGTGCAACTGCCTCACCTGTTCAGGGGTCACCTCGGCCACATCGGCGGCCTGCGGCACCTCCCTGGCGAACGGATGGTCCCCGTAGCGGTGGTACTGCAGCTCCTCGCGGGCGATGGTGCGGGGTTGGGAACGGGCGACCGTGATCCGCTCGACCAGCCGCTCCCGCTCGCCCGAGACCTCGTGCTCCGGGTAGGAAGCCTCGGTCAGCGCGTCGGTGAGCACGTCGAGCAGGGTTTCCATCCCACTGGCGAGCGCGTCCCCGGTGATGCTGAGCCGTTCGGGGTCGACCACGGCCTGCAACGTGCCGCCGACCGCCGCGAGATCGGTGTCCATGCGCACCCGGTCCCGACGCGGGGTTCCGGTGAGCAGGGTCTCGGCGAGCACTTCGGCCCTGGCCGGGTGAGTGGCGTCCTCACCGGCGAAGGGGATACGCAGCCGCAGCTCGACCATCGGCACCGCACCGTGGCGCGCCACGATCACCCGCAGCCCGTTCTCCAGCATGGTGTCCACGGTCTCTGGCTGCCTGCCCGCACGCGGTTCGGCCAACGGCGGCAGCGGCCGCGGCCCCTGCTCGGTGTGTCCGATCCGCTCGGCACTGCGATGGGTCGCGCTGGTCATGCGGCACCTCCGTCGGCCTCGCTGGTGGGTTCGATTTCCAGGACGGCGCGGGCTTCCGGCCGGAGTGCCTTGGCCGCGGAGGCCACCTCCTCGGCGGTGACCGCGCCGACCCGGGCGGGAAGTTCCCCGACGAGTTCCGCGCGCCCGTGCAGCAGTTCGGTGCTGCCGAGGTCCAGAGTGCGCGAAACCAGCCGGTCGTGATCACGATGCAGCCCGGCGGACCACCGCGCGGTCACCCTGGAGAGCTCCTCCGCCGTGGGACCTTCGGTGGCCAACCGCTCCAGCTCGGAGTCGACGGCGTCGACGACGCGGTCGGTGGTCACTTCCGGGCTGTGGATGGCTGTGATGGTGAAGGTGTCCGGGTCACGTGCGTCGAGAGGAGCTCCCATCAACCCCGCGCCCGCGTGCACGTCCACCACCAGCGAGTCGCGGTAGACGAGCCGCTGCTGCAGCCGGGAGGCGTCACCGTCGCTGAGCACGGCGGCGAGCACGACGTTGGCGAGGTACTCGTCCAGCTCGCCGACCGGATCGGGCAGGCGGTAGCCCAGCGCCACCGCGGGCAGCGGGGCGTGCGGATCCTGGTGCCGATCCCGCAGCTCACCCGAGGGGGCCGGCTCCGCGAAGGAGGGACGTTGTGGCACCGAACGTGCGGGCACGTCCCCGAAGTGCTTGTGCACCAGGTCGGTGGCGTGGTCGACGTCGATGTCTCCGGTGATGGTCAGTACCGCGTTCCCGGGGGCGTAGTAGGTGTCGAAGAACGCGGCGCAGTCGTCGACGGTGGCTCGTTCGAGATCGGTGAAGTCACCGTAGCCGTTGTGGGCGTTGGCGAACGTGGAGTAGAGCACCGGCGGCAGCAGGATCCACGGGAACCCGCCGTAGGGACGGTTGAGGACGTTGAGGCGAATCTCCTCCTTGACCACGTCCACCTGGTTGCGGAGGTTCTCCTCGGTGAGCCGGGGAGCCCGCATCCGATCGGCTTCCAGGAACAGCGCGCGCTCCAGCGCGTTGGAGGGCAGCACCTGGAAGTAGTCCGTGTAGTCCTGATGCGTCGAACCGTTGAAGATTCCGCCGGAGCCCTGCACGTGCCGGAAGTGCGCGAGTTTCTCAAGACTCTCGCTGCCCTGGAACATCAGGTGTTCGAACAGGTGCGCGAAGCCGGTTCGGCCTTCCGGCTCGGAACGGAAGCCCACGTCGTAGTGCACGCTGACTCCGACCACCGGGGGCCCACCGGGTGCGGCGGAGCCCGGTTCGGCATCCGGTGCGAGCACCACGCGCAGCCCGTTGGGCAGGGTGACGCGATGCGGTTGCGGTTCGACCATGCCCTCAGCCTACGTGCGCGGGAAGCCCTAGCGGTGAGCACCCTGCTGAACACACTTCGTGTCGGAGATCGAACGAATCGTCCACTCGGCCGCGTGATCTATGGGCGGAATCCACGCGGAGATTCCCCCGGCGGGCGGGCAAGAGAATACGGCAAGAGGACCAGCGAGGCGAAGGTCAGCGGTGGCGGCGATCCGTGGCAGGGGAGGCGGAGAACGGAGCGGGGAGTTCTACCCCGGTTCCCGGGTGCGGGCGGAACGCAGCAGCAGTACGTACCCCGCGCCGGACAGGGCCGCGAGCACCAGCAGCACCCGCCCGAGCCGTCCGCTCGGTCCGGGGCCGCCGGTTCCGGAGTCGGCGTCGACGGGACGCGCGAGCGCCTCGTCTCCCAACGGTTCGGGCACCCGGACCCGTAATCGCGTCCCCTCGGAATGACCGCAGCCGTCGAACGGGACTCGGCTCATACTCCCGTCCGCCGTGAGCTCCACGAGGTCGTGTGCCCCATGTTCCGCGCAGGAGGCCGATCGGACCACCGTAGCGGTGGTGCGGCGCGTGCGGACCGTGGTGTCACCGCCGAACGCGTCGGTCAACGGCCACCACGCGATCGCCACCGCACCGATCCCGACCGATAACAGCACCACCAGGATCAGCACCACCGATGTAGAACCACGCCCTCGCGCCACGACGCGATCCTCGCAGAGGAACCACGCTCCCCGACTCGCAACTCGGTAACGGCGCCGCGCGGGGCGGGAGGTGCCCCCGTGGCTCCGCTCCCGTTCAGGGATCCAGCGGTCCTTCGTCAGGGATCCAGCAGGCGCGCTCGCACGCCGGGAAGTTCCTCGAAGCGGGCCTTGGCGTCGGTGGTGACCAGGATGCGATCCGCCGCCACGGCACAGGCCGCGATGACGAGATCGTGCGCTCCGCGCGGTTGCCCGGCCCGACGGACGTGCGCGAGCAGTTCGGCATGGGCACGAGCCACCGGGACGGTGTAGTCGACCGTGGGGGTGACGGCCAGCAGTTCGTCGAGGAACGTCGTCTCGGCGGCGCGACGAGCCGGATCGCCCCCGAGCGCCACTCCCGCGAGGTATTCGGCCACGGCCACGGTGGGTACCACCACATCGTCGTCCCCCGCCAGCACGGCCAGATCCAACCGACCCTGTTGGCCCGTGATGAGCACACCGGTGTCGAGAATCAGTCGTGCCATGGATCGCTGTCCAACTCCGCGTCGACACCGGCGCGTGCCGACGCGACCCGCTCGGCGAGGTCGGTATCGCCGTGAGCGTGTCCCTGCCATCGGGCCAGTACGTCCCGCACCGCTGCCCCGTTGGAGCGTGGCGCCGGGGTCATCGTCGCGACGCGATGCCCACTCCGAGTGACGAACACGCTTTCGCCCTGCTCGACGGCATCCAATAACGCACTGAAATTTCTACTCGCTTCGCTGGCTGTCACTTCCCGCATGTTATCAGATTATCTGATCGGATGGTTGCACACCATCCTCTACCAGCGGATAAACGACTCACCGAGGGAAAGCGGCGCCGCACTGGATCGACGCGGGCTCCGCGCGGCGGGATCACCGCTCGCTGGGGAACCACCCCGTCCGCGGGTGAATCCGACGTAGTCGATTCGGCAGCAGGACACCGAACGGCACCGATCGGGAGTTAGGCTCGTCGGAAATACAGCAGCGGACCGAGACACCGAGCGCGAACCGGTCCAAAGCCGACAGTGACGGAGCAGGTCGACCACGCTTCCATGACGCCACCACAACGCCCACAGTCGCCGCACGACCCCGATGTGCCGGTGAACCACTACGGAATCGACCGGCGCCGCTCGGATTCGCGTTCCGCCTACGGCGCTGGTGACGGAGTCGGTGCTGTCGCCGTCCTGGTTGCGGTCCTGAGTGGTGTGGTGGTGCTGCTCCTCTCTTCGTCCGGGCTGCTTCCGAGCTTCGGAACGGGCGTCGTCGAGCACGAGAACGAGCGGCACGGCGACGGCGGGTTCGGGACCGGCTCGGTCACCTCCTCCCCGGTCACCATCGCGGAACCGACGACCGACGGCTATCCGGCTCCCGAGCACGCACTGGAGGAATCCGGCCGGCCGCACGGCACCACGAAAAGCGGAGAGTCCGAACGCGACACATCGGGAAAGAGCCCGCGTCCGGTCACCTCGCTCGGTGCACATCCCTTCAACATCCCGGGCAACGGCGCGATCGACACCGAGTGCGATCTGCCCGACTTCGATACGGACACGGCCGCACAGCGGGCTTTCCTTCGCTCGCTGACGCCGTGCCTGATGGCAATGTGGACCCCGGCACTGCGCGAGGCGAACCTCCCGGTGGAGACTCCGGACGTGGTCGTGACCCGCGGCGACGTGCACAGTCCCTGCGGCGACCGGAGTTGGCGGCGGACCGCCATGTACTGCGGCGGTAACCACACGATCTACTGGACCGCCAGGCACTACTACCGGATAGAGGGACGCGAAACCGCCGGCCCCTATCTGGGGCAGTTCGCGCACGAGTTCGGCCACTCGCTCCAGGGGATGACCGGGATCAGCGAGGCGTACGGCACAGCGGTGGAGGAAGCTGGCGGCACCGAGACCGCCGAGGGGCTCGAACTGTCGCGCAGGAACGAGCTACAGGCCACCTGTTACGGCGGGCAGGCGCTCGCGGCGTTGCAGCACGGCGGCGTGGACAACGACCACATCATGTCCGCCCTGCGCGACGCGAGCAATCGAGGAGACCAGGCGGGTGAGGTCCGCAACCACGGCAGCACCGCACACAACAGGCTCTGGGCACACCGGGGATTCCGCACGAACCGGATAACCGAGTGCAACACGTGGTCGGCAGCGGATTCCGAAGTGTCCTGAGCCGACAACCGGCTCCCCACATTCCCGGCCCTCCTCATTCGAGAGCGGCGTCGGCTTGCTCCTGCTCCTCGATCAGAATGTTCGTGCAGTCCCAGCACGTCGGCGTCTGGAACCAGTCGAGCTCACTGGGCTCGGCCATGGCGCACTGCACGCCGCAGACCGAGATGTCCGAAGCTCTGCCCTCCCAACGCTTACCACGAAACGCGTGCCGGACCAGGCGCGTGCAGCCACGACTGCTCACGGGCAGCCAGTAGTGGTGTGTGTCCATCCGGATCAGCGCTTCCAACTGGGCTGTGCGGTGGGCAGCTTCGGGTCGCCCTCCGGTTTCACCCAATAGATCCCGGGGCGTTCCGTCGAGTACTCGCTCACCGTTCCACCTCCCGACACGTTCCACCACGGCGTACACGGAACGAACCTGGTGATGTCTCCTTGTTCCACATATCACCATGAGTATCGGCAGATCGACGAAACGTGACTAGACCACGACAGTGGGCATCTTGTTAGCCGTCCGATTGAGCCGTCGTTCCGCACCGGGACGGGGCCCCGAACACCTGTCACTCGACCGGAATGTCAACCGACCGGCCGGTCATTCGCGCGAGCGAGCTCCGTCCCGACGAAGCGAAGCGCTCGGCACGGCTCGCGCGGAGATTGGGAGAGCTTCAGGCAGTGGCGACCTTCTTGACGTAGAGCAACCGGTCGCCCTCCTCGATCGCGTCGGCCTCCGGAGCGTCCACCCGGTAGAGCTGCCCCTCGCGGACCAACCCGAGCACGATGTCGGAGAGATGGCGCGGCGAGCCTCCCACTTCGGTGCGTTCCACCTCGCGCTCCGCGATGGCCAGCCCGAGGTCCGGACTGAGCAGGTCCTCGAACATCTCCACGACCGAGGGCGTGGAAGTCGCTATCCCCAGCAACCTGCCCGAGGTCTCACTGGAGATGACCACGGAGTCGGCACCGGACTGCCGCAGCAGGTGAACGTTCTCCGCCTCGCGCACCGCGGCCACGATCTGCGCCTTGGGAGCCAGTTCCCTGGCGGTGAGCGTCACCAGCACCGCCGTGTCGTCCCGCGGTGGGGCCACCACCACGGCACGCGCCCGCGGGATACCGGCCACCCGCAGCACGTCCGATCTGGTTCCGGAGCCGTTGACGGTCACCAGGCCCAGCGAGGACGCGGCCTCCAGCGCGGTGGGCTCGGTGTCCACCACGACGATGTTGCCCGCTTCGGCACCTTCTCCCAGCAGGGCCGTGACCGCGGACCTGCCCTTGGTGCCATAACCGATCACGACAACGTGGTCGCGCACCCTGGACCTCCAGTGTTGAATCTTGAACGCTTGGCGGGAACGTTCGGTGAGCACTTCCAGTGTGGTTCCGACCAGCACGATCAGGAACAGCACCCGCAACGGCGTGATGACCAGCACGTTGACCAGGCGTGCCGAAGGGCTCACCGGGGCGATGTCCCCGTAGCCGGTGGTGGAGAGCGAGACCGTCGCGTAGTACAACGCGTCCAACAGGCTCAGCGGGGTCCCGTCGGTGTCGCTGTAACCACCCCGGTCGAGGTAGACCAGCAGCACGGTGACGGCGAGCGCCAGACTGGCGCCGATCACCCTGCGTACGATCGATTTGACCGGACCGACCGCGGTGGCGGGCATCCGGACCACCCCGACCAGCGCGTGGTCCGGACGGTCCGTCAGGCGGTCGGTCAGCGCCGCCTCGGAGCGACGTCCTGGTAGCGAACGACGTCCGAGTCGCGCGGTTCGGCCCATGTGCTTGTCCACGGGCGGAAACGGTAACGCCCCGACGGGGAAGGGGATACTCGCGCTCCCTCCTGGGAGCGTTTTCGCCGGTGTCGCATCCGGCCTCCCCGGAAGGAACACACCCTCTCGTGGATCTCGCGGGCTTGATCGATATCGACACGTTCCGCCGTTGACTCGTACGCGGTCCGCGCATTATTTTTCGAACAGCGTTCGGGATTCCGAACACTATTTCCCGGGTGAAACACGGGAAACCCGAACCGAAAATGCCCCGATCGGCACGGCGTTCTCGGACAGCGCACCGCACGACAACAACACCCGTCGAACCGGCTCAGGTGAGGGAAATTTCGCGCATGCCAGGAAATTCGTTTCGCACCGGAATTCGAGCGACGTCCACGTACACCGCTCTGGTGTTGTCGCTGCTGCTCGGTGGAGCGTCACTCGCTCCGCTCGGCACCGACGTGGCCGAGGGAGCTACGGCACCCGGGCCGCCGGGCCACGTGCCATCCGGACACGGGGACAAGCCGGCGCCTCCCACGCCGGAACGGAAACCGAGAAAGGGCTACCTGTTCACCTACTTCACCGGTTCGGGAACCGCCGACGGCGAGCAGGTGCATTTCGCCGTCAGCCGGGGCAACGACGCACTGCGCTGGGACGAGCTCAACAACGGTGAACCCGTGCTGACTTCCACCAAGGGCGAGAACGGGGTCCGGGATCCGTTCATAATTCGCTCTCCCGAGGGTGACAAGTTCTACCTCATCGCCACCGACCTGAGGATGCACGGCGACGGGAACTGGGACGAGGCGCAGCGGCACGGCAGCAAGCACATCGAGGTCTGGGAATCGACCGACCTGATCCACTGGTCCGAACAGCGTCACGTGCGGGTGGCACCCGACAACGCGGGCAACACCTGGGCTCCGGAGGCCTACTACGACGAGTCGATCGACGCCTACGTGGTGTTCTGGGCGTCCAAGCTGTACGACGCTGACGACCCGAACCACACCGGCGACAGCTACAACCGCATGATGTACGCGACCACCCGCGACTTCCACACCTTCAGCGAACCGAGGGTGTGGCAGGACCCCGGCCACTCGGTGATCGATTCCACCGTCGTCTCGCGGGACGGCACCTACTACCGGTTCACCAAGGACGAGCGAACCAACTCCGACTCGGCTCCGTGCGGCAAGTACATCACCGCGGCGAAGTCACCGAATCTGCGCAGCACCGACTACGAACTCGTCGCGGACTGCATCGGCAAGCCGTCGGGTTCCGAGCCGGGGATCAGCCGCGGCGAGGGACCGACCGTGTTCGAGTCCAACACCGAGGACAAGTGGTACATGTTCATCGACGAGTTCGGTGGTCGCGGCTACGTTCCGTTCGAAACCACCGACCTGGACTCCGGCGAGTGGTCCCTCTCCGAGAACTACGACCTGCCGGACAGCCCGCGCCACGGCACCGTGCTTCCGATCACCGCCGACGAGTTGCGACGGTTGCGCGCGGAGTACGGAAATCGGTAGCACCCGTTGACCCGGTTCCGTGGAGCCGTCGTACGCGCGAACCTCCCATCGGATCCGCCCTGAAATCGAGTTCGAGTGGGCCGCCACCACGGAACCGATCCCGTGCGGCCGGAGAGGGGCGGCCGCACGGTGCACGGCACCCGAAACCGGATCGCCGCACACGGTTCATTGCCGACGATGCGATTCCGTGCCACGGTAGCCGTTATGAAACGCTCGAGTTCTGCATTGTTGTTGGCGGGTTCACTCACGCTCACCGGGGTGCTGCACTTCCTGCTGCCGCGCCCGTTCGACTCGATCGTGCCGCGCCGCCTACCGGGCTCGTCCCGCACCTGGACCTATTTGTCGGGAGCCGCGGAACTGGGATGCGCCGCCGCCGTGACACACCCCCGGAGCCGGCGGGTGGGCGCCACTGTCACCACCGCCCTGTTCGTGGCCGTTTTCCCCGCCAACATCAAGATGGCACTGGACTATCGCGATCGGAGCATCCCACTACGCTTCGTGGCCTATGCCAGGCTCCCCCTGCAGCTGCCCCTGATCCAGTGGTCGCTACGCGTACGCAGGAACACCGGTCGGTAACACTTTCGTAATCTCGCACGTGCGGAGTTGTTGAATGCTGAGCCTTCCTGCTTACCATTCATAGGTGCAGCAGTTCGAGCACGCGGCCCGCGTACTGGGCTGGCACGGTCATCTCGTGTCGAATGTGGAGGTTCTCGGCTCCCGTTTCACAGCCGTCACGCGGCTTCGCCTCGACGTGCACCAGTGGCGCACCGCGCACGACTGGTCACCACAGGTGGAGCCCTCCGGAGTGCACGCCTGGGCTGAACCCGACGGTCCCGAACAGGTCCCGGTTCCCGCCGTCGACCTGATCGGTGTGATGGTGCGTGTCTCGAAGGCCCGGCGAGCCACCAGAGCGTGCGGAACGCTGCTCACGATCGCTCCGTGCGCGGCCGTGCTTCCGGGCGATCACCCCTACCGCCCCTGGGCGCTCACCGAGCTGGACTACTACGGCATCGGCGCCGTCACCACCTACCGCGAGGGCCCCGCCGAACTCGTGCTGACCCCGGAGGACCGCAGAGCCGAGTTCGGCACCTCGCTGTTCGAGAGGTGGCTGTTGGAACTGCTGTACCAACGTGTGCTGCAACAGGAGTTCCACAGCACCGAGAGCACCTCCAACACCACGGAGGGCGGAGGCGTCGATTTCTCCTGAAATCGACGCCCGATGATCAGACCGCCTCGTACTCGTGCCAGTTGAGACTCTCCGCGTTCCACCGCAACAGGTAGCCGGAGCGCACCGAGCACAACGCACGCATGGTGTGAGGCCAACGGCGAATAACGTTGGCCATCGCCACCGAGGCCAGCTGATCACTCGTGCGGTGCTGCTCGCCAGGACCGAGCATCGCGATCCTGCCCGAGGTGTAGAGGATGTTGGTGAGCACCTCCTGCCCCGAGAGCGCCGTCTCCTCCACGCTTACGAGATCCTCGGGATCCAGCTCGCCGGGCCAGGTACGGCGATCCAGATCCGCGGCCACCGGCTGCTCGCACTCGCCGCAGGTGCACTCGAACTCGCTCGTCCAACCGTGGTTGTCCCAGGACCACACCGCGGCGGACCCCGGTTCCAGCTCGGCCAGGGCCGAGACGTGCGGCCATGCGTTGACCACGGCGCCGAGCACGGTTCGCACTGTGGGGCGGGGGGACTCGCCCGGGCCCTCGAAGATCCATTCCCCCTGATCGTTCCGCCGCACCAGCACCAGGGGTGCGCGCAACGCGAGGACGTCCTCGTCCACGGACACCTCTTGCTGCATGGAGGTGTCCAGCCTGTTCTCCGTGTTCTGCGCCATCGCGGGCATATTCCTGCGTGATCGAGACCCGAGACAAGCCGAGCCACTCGAAAGTGTGGTTTTCGGAGCGTCGACCGGGGCTCATCGATGGGGAGTCATCGGTGGGGATTCCTTGCCCGGGACTCGTCGAGCAGGGCTCGGCGTCCGGGAGCTTTCACCACACCCGGGTTTTCCGCCCGCACCGATCGGGTGTCTTTCACGCCACCGAGGCGAGCTCCGGTCAGTCCTCGGAGGGCACCGTCAGGATCAGTTTCCGAAGTCCTTCAGCGTCGTGCAGGTCGGCGGGATGCAATGTGCGGTCATGGCGCACGTAGTGCATGGCCGCGCGGACCCGCTCCAGGGGCACACCAATCATCTCCGACCAGGCCAGTCGGTAAGCCGCCAGCTGCACCGCCGCCGCGGGCATCCGGTACTCGTCCGGCACCGCACCGGTTTTCCAGTCGACCACGGTCCACCCCCCGTCCTCGTCGGCGAACACGGCGTCCATCCGCCCGCGTACGACCACCCCTGCCAGGCGCGTCTCGAACGGGACCTCGATCCGGTAAGGAGTACGCGCGGCCCACTCGCAGTCGAGGAAAGCCGCGCGCAGCCGTTCCAGGTCCTCCTCCCCCGACACCGAGTCGTCTTCCGCGCCGGGTAGTTCGTCCACCTCGAGCAACGCGTCGGAGGTGAAACGCCGTTCCAGCCACGTGTGGAAAGCCGTGCCGCGCCGCGTGACCGGATTGGGACGGGTGGGCAACGGGCGACGGAGTTTCCGTGCGAACCCTTCCGGGGAGTCGGCGAGCTCCACCAACTGACTCACCGAGAGCTGTTCCGGCAGCCGAACCCGTTCACCCCGACCGGTGCGGTCACGTTCCGCGAGCAGCACATCGACGTCGCGCCGCCACCGTGCGGTTTCCTCGTCGTCAACCCGCCGCTCGTCCACCGGCTCCTCCTCCACCGGTTCCTCGTCCACCGGTTCCTCATGTACCGGTTCTTCACCCAGCGACTCCTCGCCGTCCGGTTCGGCTTCGGTGAGCCGTCCGCTTTCTCCCGCCGTGGCACCGGAGGCAACGCTTCCTGCAGCTGTTTCCGCCATCGCGCGACGAACCAGGTCCGCCCCCTCTGCGACCTCGCCTCGCCGTGTCCCGAGCGGGTCGACCGGCCACCGCACACTGCGCTCGGTCTCGGCGAGCGGGTTCTCCGCCGCTTCGTCCGGCTCGGGCTCCCAGTGTTCCAGCCCGCTGTGCTCCAGCTCGCGGTCCTCGAGCTCCGCCGGGGAGCCGTCGAGCTGCCGTGCCGCCTCGGTGAGGAAGGTGGAAGGCCCCTTGGGTTTGCGTCCGCTCTCGGCCCACCAGTGCCCGGACAGCAGCAGCGTCCGCTCCGAACGGGTCAGCGCCACGTAGAACAACCGGCGCTCCTCGGTCAGCCGCCGCTGCTCGAACTCCTCGTCGTGCTCGCGCAACTCCCGCTGCAGTTCCTTGCGGGTCATACCGGCGAGCCGCTGGGCGTCCAGCTTGGGCAGATCGGCCCCGTCGCCGCGCAGTTCGGGGGGAAGTTCGGGGACCGAACGCAACCAGCAGGAGGACTTGCGTTTGCCGGGAAACACCTCGGCAACCAGGTGTGGCAGGGCCACCACCTGCCACTCCAGTCCCTTGGCCGCGTGCACGGTCAGCAACTGCACACGACCTTCCGCCACCTCGACCTCGCCCGGCTCCAAGCCGTCCTCGGCGTGCTCGGCCGTGATGAGATAGTCCAGCAGCGCCGGAAGCGTCGCCGTTGGACTGGAGGTGGCGAACTCGGTCACCACCCGCGAGAAGGCGTCCAGGTGTGCCCTGCCGACCCCGTCGGTTCGGGACATGCTCTCGATGTCGAGCAGCAGGGTGCGCTCCACGTCAGCCACCAGCTCCGGAAGGGGCTGTTCCAGCCGCTGCCGCAGCGAGGCGAGCTCGCTGCCGAGTCTGGTGATACGGCGATACCCCTCGGGCGAGTAGCGCGTGTGCTCACCCGGATCGTCGAGCGCGTCCACCAGTCCGGCCTGTTCGGACTGCTCGCCGGGGAGAGCGGCGGCGAGCGCTTCGTCGACGCCACCGTCCTCCTCTCCCGAAGTGGCACGCGCGCCCAGTTCACTCGCCCGCGTCGACAGCGCGGCCAGATCCGCGGCACCGATGCGCCACCGGGAACCGGTCAGCAACCGCACGGCCGCGGTTCCGGCCAGCGGGTCCACCAGGGCCCGCAGCGCACTGACCAGGTCCCGCACCTCCGGCTCGTCCAGCAGACCGCCGAGCCCGACCACCTCGACCGGCAGCCCCTCGGCACGCAACGCGTCGGCCATGTCCGCCATGTCGGCTCGGCGCCGCACCAGCACGGCGGCGGTCGGTGGCTCGCCCTCCCGCGCCACGGCCTCGTGCCAACGCCCCGCCAGACGCTCCGCCACCCAGCGACGCTCCGCGCGGACGTCGCCGAGCAAGGCGGCACGGACATCGGCGGGGGGCGCGTCGTCCCTGGCACGCAGTCGTTCGACGTCCAATCCCGACTCACGCAACGGCTCCGCCGCGACGTTGGCCAACCGCAGTATCCCGGCCGGGTTGCGGAAGCTCGTCAACAGGCCGTAACGCGCGGCGGGAGGCGGCTGGGACGGTGTCACGGCTGAGTCCGCGGCCTCCTGTGGTTCCCCCTCGTGGTTCCCCCCGTGATTCCCCTCGTGGGCCCTGTCGGGGAAATCGGTGGTGAATCTGGGCAGGTTGGCCGCACTGGCGCCGCGCCAACCGTAGATGGCCTGCGCGGGGTCCCCCACCGCGGTGACCGGCAGCGACGGCGTGCCCGCTGAGTCACCGAACAGCGAACGCAGCATCACACGCTGCGAGTGCCCGGTGTCCTGGTACTCATCCAGCAGCACGGCCGCGAACCGCTCGCGCTCGCCGAGCGCCACTTCCGGATGGCGCCGCGCCAACAGGGCCGCCAGCGACATCTGGTCGGAGAAATCCATGGCACCGTCGGCGCGTTTTCGCTTGGTATAAGCCTCGACCAGCGGCAACAGCGCGGCCCGCAGCTGCTGGGCTGAGCGGATCCGTTGCAGTTCCTGCGGCGGATCGGCCCGCTGTCCCTTCTCGCGGGGCGCGTTGTCCAGTATTCCCGTGAGCAGCTCCGCGTGGTCGCGTACCTGCTCCGGTTCGACCAGATGCTCGGCCAGTTCCCCCGCCAATGAGAGCACGTCCGCGGTCACGGTGGACGGAACCCGGTCGGTGTCGAGGTCCTCGGTCCAGTTCGAGACCACACTGTGCGCCAGCTGCCAGGAAGCGGTGCCGGGAAGCAGCCTGGCCCCCGGTTCCACGGGAACGCGCAGCCCGTGTTCGGAGACGATTCTGCCCGCGTAGGAGTGGTAGGTGAGCACAGTGGGTTCCTCTGCCAACACCACCGAACGCAGCGTGCCCGAGGGATCGACCTCCTCCAGGAGTCCGGAGCCCGCCAACCTGCGCAGTCTGGCCCGTACCCGGTCGGAGAGCTGCCGTGCCGCCTTGCGGGTGAACGTCAGCCCCAGCACCCGTTCGGGAGTCACGATCCGGTTGGCGACGAGCCAGAGCACCCTGGCCGCCATCGTCTCGGTCTTACCCGCTCCCGCTCCGGCAACGACGAGCGCGGGCCCGGCGGGCGCTCCGACCACTGCGGCCTGTTCCTCGGTGGGGGTGGGCATCCCGAGCGCCTGGGCGATGCGCTGCGGCGTGATCACTGTCCGACCTGCCTTCCCTCGGAACGAACCGGGCAGCTGGTGCGCACCGGGCACCGGGCGCAGTCGGAGTTCTCCACCGCGAGGAAGCCGGGACCGGTGCTGGCGGCCGCGGCGTCGTGGACCACGTCCAGCCAGACCCGAATTCCCTCCTCACCGAGCCCACTCTGCCCGCGCTCGGTGGCCGCGCCGTCACGGGAGTCGGGTTTGGCCACGTACAACAACCGTGCCCCGCCCGGCTGCGTCTCCCCGTCGGATCCGAAGGCGCCCAGCGCCGCCGCGAGCTGGTACACCGCGAGCTGGGTGTGCTGTTCGGCGTTGTCCTTACTGACCGGGGTCTTGGAGGTTTTGACGTCGACGACCACGGGTCTGCCCTGCTCGTCGGTCTCGAGCCGGTCGACCCTGCCGCGCAGGCGCAGCCACGGACCGTCCTCCCGAGCCGGGATCTTCAGATCCAGGTCGTGTTCCACCCCGAGCTGGGTGAGTTCGGCACGGGACTGCCGCAGCCAGTTCAGGAAGGAGTCCAACATGGACCTGACCCGTTCGCGTTCGCGGCGGGAGTACCAGGGGGCTCCCGCGTCGACCGATTCCCACGCCTGGTCCAGTGCCTGCTCCAGGCGCTCGCGGTCCGCCCCCTCGGCGGCCGCCTGCACCAGGGCGTGCACCACGGTGCCTGCCACCGAGGCCAGTTCGGCCGCGTCCCTACCGCCGTGGCGCTCGATCATCCAGCGTAGCGGGCAGGTCGCGAGCACGTCGACCGTGGACGGTGTCACCCGAACAGGTTCGGCGCCCTCGACGAGCGGGGTCGTGCTGGAGGGATCGGGCAGGCCGTACCAGGTGTCGGGATCGGCACCGGGCACACCGGCCCGCGCGAGCCTTGCCAGCTGGCCGGCGGCCCGCTCGCGTCGCGTCGATTCCGCGCCGTCGTCGGTGACCACCCTGCGCAGTTCCCCCACCAGCTCGGGCAGGCTCAGTCCCCGTTCCGGAGTGGACACGGGACGCTCGGGCGCTTCCGGCTCGTCGGCGAGGCCGTCCAGCTCGTCCAGGAACCGGGAGGGCTGCTCGTCCTCGCCGCGTACCGCGCTGACCAGCAGACCCCCGCGGGCGCGGCTGGCGGCCACGAGCAGCAGTCTCCGTTCCTCGGCCAGCAGTGGCGCGGAGGCGGAAACCACCTCGTCGGAGTCCAGCCCGGACAGCACGTCGACGAGCCGTTCCGTCCCCAGCAGCGAGCCGCGCAGCCGCAGGTCCGGCCAGATGCCCTCCTGAACGTCGGGGACGGCGACCACTTCCCACTCCCTGCCGACCGAGGCGTGCGCGGTCAGCACCGCCACGCCGTCCCCGTTCGGCGAGCGCGGCGCCAGCGAGTCGCCGGAGATGCGCTGTCCGGCCAGGTGATCCGCGAAGGAGGCGGCGTCCGCGCCGGGTAGCCTGTCGACGTAGCGGGCGGCCTCCTCGAACAGGGCGACCACGGCGTCGAGATCGCGGTCGGCCCGCGCGCCGTGCACCCCGCCGCGTTCGGAACGGGACAACAGGGTCCGTTCCACTCCGCTCTCGCGCCACACCTCCCAGAGTGTTTCCTCGACGCTGCGTCGCTCCTGGCAGGAGCGGCTCGCCGATGCCAGCAGCGCTGCCACTCGACGGGCGGGCTCGGCGGCGACGTCCTGCAGCGCGGTGAGCACGTCCCGCTGCCACAGCGCCTCGATCAACAGCTCCCCGCTGGGACGGTCGTTGCCCGCCGCCTGGTCCAATCGGCGCAGCCCCCGGCGCAACCGACGCAACGCCAACGAATCGGCCCCACCCAGTATCGAACCCAGCAGGTACTCCGCGGTTTCCGAGTCCAGATCGGACGGTCGGGCGGCACACCGCAGCAGGGTCAGCAACGGCCGCACGGTGGGACGCTGGGCGAGCGGCAGCTCCTCGTCGTCGAGCACCAGCGGCACTCCGGCGGCCAGCAACGCTCTGCGCAGTACCGGCAGCGACAGACCCGTGGACTTGACGATGACGGCCATGTCCGACCACGCGACTCCCCGCAGCAGGTGGGCACGGCGGAGCTGGTCCGCCACCCAGGACGCCTGCTGGGCCTGGGACGCCAGCAGGCGTACCCGCACCGCCCCTCCGGAGTCGGACTCGGTCCTGGGTGATTCCTCGCCCTCGGTGGTTTCGGCACCCTCGGTGGTTTCGGCGGGCTCGGTGGTTTCGGCGGGCTCGGGTCCGGTCAGTCCGCGCTGCTCGCCCGCGCCCGGCAACCTCGCGGAGAGCCTCCGAACAGCGGTGCGAACGCGTCGCGCCATGCGGTGCCCGGCGGTGAGGACGCTGGTCCGGTCGCCTTCGGGGTCGGCTTCGGACAGACAGCGCGGATCGGCGCCGCGGAAGGAGAACACCGCCTGATCCGGGTCGCCGAACAGCAGGAACTCCGCGGCGGTGTCACCGACACGGCGGCAGAGCCGGTACTGCTGGGGATCCAGATTCTGCGCGTCGTCGACCAGCAGATGCCGCACCCTGGCCCGTTCGGCACGCAGCAGCTCGGGGTCGTTGTCGAGCGCGAGCAGCGCGGTGGAGACCAGTTCCGCGGCGTCCAGCGGAGCGGCGGTCTCACCGGAAGCACCGGCGAGTTGTCGCACACGTTCGTACTGCGCACCGAAAACACCGGCGGCCACCCACTCGGGGCGTTCGTGCTGTCTGCCGAGCCGAACCAGCCGATCCGGCCCGACACCGCGTTCGGCGGCACGCAGCAGCAGATCCCTGAGCTCACCGACGAAACCCTCGGTTCCCAGCGCGGCGCGTAACGAATCCGGCCAGTAGTCGACCTGGTCCTCGATGTCCCCGGCGAGGAGTTCACGAATCCACAGGTCCTGCTCGGGACCGTTGAGCAGTTTCGGCTGCGGCTTCCCGTCGCGGGCCGCCAACAGGCGCAGCACACCGAACGCATAGGAGTGCACGGTGCGTACCAACTGGCCCCCACCGGTGCTGATGTCTGCCCCGGCGGACAGCAACCTGCTGTTGATCGCACTGCGCAGCAACGCCGCGTTGGTGCGGTTCGATGCCAGTACGAGGGTGTTGTCGGCGTCGGCCCGGCCGCTCACCAACCGATCGACGACCACTTCGGCCAGTAGGGTCGTCTTCCCCGTTCCGGGGCCGCCGAGAACGCGCAGGAAACCGCCCTCGTGCCGCAACGCACGACGTCCCGCCTCGGACCAGTCACACTGCTCGACCGCCGGGGCGGTCGAGCGTACGAGAGTCGGTGCGGAGAATGTCGCCACTCTTCGATGTAACCATGTGGGAGCTACCGTCCCGCGAACCTGGTCACGAGCGTGTCGCGGGCATCACCTGTTCCCGTGCGAGACTGGCTGGATGGACGAGCGAACCTGGGAACGGGTGCGGGAGGTGGTCGCCGGGATTCCCGCCGGAAGAGTCCTCGGTTACGGCGACGTGGCCCGCCACGCCGGGATACGTTCGGCGCGGCTGGTGGGACGAATCCTGGCCGAGGACGGTGCCGATCTTCCCTGGCACCGCGTACTACGCTCGAACGGAACGGTGGCCGAGCAGCTGCGGCACCGGCAGCTCGCGGAACTGCGGACCGAGGGGGTTCTCGCCGACAACGGCAGGGTCGACATGCGCCGCTATCGCTGGGAACCCGAGTCGGAGCGGTAGACCGGTCGTGATCGCGCCGTCCGTCACGACCGAAGGGCCTGCCACGCGCGAAGGAGCTGCCACGACCGAAGATCCCGCCGCACCCGAGGAAACGGTCAGGAACCGCCGGAGAGCCGTTCGGTCAGCAGCTTCACCAACGAACTCGTCCTGGAACGTTCCGGCGTCACGTAGGGCAAACCGGCCTTCTCCACCGGGGCGGCCGTGACGGGGCCGACACATCCGAGCAGCACACCGTCGAGCACGGCGTTTCGCAGCGGTTCGAAACGCCCGTCGCGCTCGGCTCTGCCCAACAGGTTGGCGGCGGCCGGGGCACTGGTGAACGTCAGGGCGTGCACTTCACCGGCGACGGTGCTATCGATCAGCTCGTCCAGCTTGTGCGGTTCGAGCGGGTCGGTCCAGCGGTAGACCATCACCGGAATCACCTCGGCGCCCGCCTCGGTGAGACGTTGCCGGAACGAAAGCATGGGGTCCCCGTGCACCTGCACCACCACGCGTCTGCCGCTCAGCTCGTGGTCCAGCAGGTACCGCAGCACTTCGCCGGATTCCTCCGAGGGCGCACTCCACTCGGTCCGCAGCCCGGCACCGTGGATGGCTCCGGTCGCCTTCGAGCCTCGTGCCAGCAGCGTCGCGGTGGCCAGGTGCCGACGGAGCGCCTCGCCGTCGCCCGTCTCGTCGGCGGCCTCCATCCACCCCCGGAAACCCATCCCGGTGGAGGCGACCACGAAATCCACGTCGCCTGCCAGCACTTCGCGGGTGGAAGCGGCCAGTTCGCCGTCCTGTGGCAGCGGCACGGTGTGCATCGCCGGAGCGTGCACCACTCGCGCACCCCGCCTGGTCAGCAGCGACGCCAGTTCGTCAGCCTTGCGTTCCGCGGTTATACCCACGGTAAAGCCGCGCAACGGCTCCGGTGCGGTCGAGTCCACACCCGTATTCTCCCACGTGGCTGCCGGTGGATTCCCGTGCTCTCCTAGAGCAGTTCCAACACGGTCTGCGAGGCGGTTTCCAGGCCTCCGAGTGAAGTCGTCGTCGCCCGCGGATGCAGCGCGTGCAGCGCCAGCCGGAACAGCAACGCCCGCAGTAGCATCTGCGGCCACTCGGACAGATGGGACCAACGCTCCACTATGGCCGGATCGGATCCTCCCCAGGCCATCGCGTCGATCACCACCACGGCGGCCGCCCACTCCGGGGGACGCCAGTAGGGCACGAAGTCGATCAGCCCCGGCGGCGCGTTGCCGGAGAACAACACGTTCCCGAAAAGGTCGCCGTGCACCACCTGCGGCCGCAGCGAAACGCCCCTACGGGAGGCGGCCAGCACGTCGAACAGTCGCCCGCCCTTCTCCGGCGACAGCGACACGTAGGTCTCGCCCCAGGCCATTCGGTCGGCGATGGCGTAAATGTCCTGCCTGGATTCCACCAGCCTGGGTCTGTCGAGCACGCTGCTCGCGGTGTGCAGCCGCAGCGACATGGCGATGACCTCGTCGTGGCGCGGCTCCGGGCGTCCCGCCATGTCGCGGCGCGCCGACCAGCCGGAAACGACCCACCTGCCGTCGGTGGACCGCAGCGGCCGCGCGACCCGCGTCTCCTCCGGATCGAGCGTGTCCAGTGCGTGCGCCACCCAGGCTGCCTCGGCGGTGTCCGTGGCTGGCTTGATCAGCACATCCCCGTCGGCGCCGCAACGCCAGGCGAGACCACCCTCGAGCAGTTCGACGTCCTCCCCCGGCGCGCCGAAGGCGGCACGCACGTGCGTGGGAGGGGGCTCGGCCGTAGCACTCACGCGCCAAACGCTACCCGTACTCGAGTTCGCACAGTCGCAGACGCTCCGATCAACAGCACGATTCGACACGATCCAGCCGAGCCACCGGGAGAGCTCCGCGACCTCCACGCGGCGCCGCTGTCCCGGTGCCGACCCGGCTCCGTCCTGAGTCCCGGGGCGGCCCGGGGGACGGGCCGGTGTCAATTTCCCACGAAATCGCCGTGCCACCGGGGTGGTGCGGCCCCGTGACTGTCAATTTCCCACGAAATCGCCGCGCCCGAACGACCCAGGCCGAGCCCCGACCACCCTTCGCAAGCCGAACTCGGACCACCCTCGCGGCCGGCACCGCCGCGGGTTCTCCCGTGCGGCTCTCGCGAGGACGGCCCCGACGTTGTGTAGGTCGCTACCCGATGTCGGGGCACCCGCAGCGAGAGCCGTGCGAGAGGTTCCGCCACGGAAACACCTCGGCAAGGCGAGAAGAAAACCTTCGATCAGTATGTCGGCAGGCTCTGATCCACCTGATTGGCCCACCCGAGCACACCACCACCGACATGCACCGCGTCGGAGAAGCCCGCCTTGTGCAGTGCCGACAGCGCCTCGGCGGAGCGGCCCCCGGACTTGCAGTGCAACACGATCTGGCGATCCTGCGGCAGCTCGGCCAGTGCTTCACCGGAGAGGATCCGGTCCTTCGGGATCAGCTTGGACCCGTCGATGTGCACGATGTCGTACTCGTGCGGCTCCCGGACGTCGATCAACTCGAACTTCTGCTCGGAGTCGAACTTGTCCTTGAGCTCCTGGGGCGTGATCGTGCTGTCCGCGGCGGCCTGCTGCGCGTCGTCGGAAACCACTCCGCAGAAGGTCTCGTAGTCGATCAGCTCGGTGACCTTGTCCGCGTTCGGGTCCTTGCGGATCTTGACCGTGCGGTAGCTCATCTCCAGCGCGTCGTAGATCATCAACCTGCCGAGCAGGGTTTCACCGATACCGGTGATGAGCTTGATGGCCTCGTTGACCATGATCGACCCGATGGAGGCGCACAGCACGCCCAGCACACCGCCCTCGGCGCAGGAGGGCACCATCCCGGGCGGCGGCGGCTCGGGGTAGAGGTCACGGTAGTTCGGGCCGTAGGCGTCCCAGAACACGCTGGCCTGGCCCTCGAAGCGGAAGATCGAGCCCCAGACGTAGGGCTTGCCCTGCAGCACCGCCGCGTCGTTGACCAGATAACGCGTCGCGAAGTTGTCGGTGCCGTCCAGGATCAGGTCGTAGTCGGCGAAGATCTCGAGCGCGTTGTCGGAGGTCAGGTTGGTCTGGTGCAGGTTGACCTTGACGAACGGGTTGACCTCGGCGATGGAGTCACGTGCCGACTCGGCCTTGGAACGGCCGAGGTCGGACTGGCCGTGGATGATCTGGCGGTGCAGGTTCGACTCGTCGACCTCGTCGAACTCCACGACACCGAGCGTGCCCACCCCGGCGGCGGCGAGGTACAGCAAGGCGGGGCTGCCGAGACCGCCCGCTCCGATAACCAGCACCTTGGCGTTCTTGAGCCGCTTCTGACCCACCATCCCGACGTCCGGGATGATCAGGTGACGGCTGTAGCGCGCCACCTCGTCCTTCGTCAGTTCCGCGGCGGGCTCCACCAGCGGCGGGAGCGTGGTCCCGCCGCCATCGGAGCCCTGTGGGGATGTGTTGCCGGTCATCTCCCAGCTCCTCCTCCGTTGCCTGGATGTACGGCGATGTACGGCCGTTTCCGTTCGGCGGTTGTGTCTCGTCCCGGATGCTCCCGGCCGGTGCCAACCGCGCTCTCGCTCCGTGTAACGCAAGCCTGGCCGATGGTCTTCCCGCCCCCAAACCGTTCCCAGGAAATGGGACGCCTCGGTTCGAGGGCGGGCGACGCCGGAACCGAAACCCGGGCCGCGTCGGGATTCACGCACCGCGGTGAACCACGGCGCCACTCGCGGACGAGTTCCCGCCCGGCGGTCCAACGCGGGCTCAGTTCGGTTTGTTCCCCAGTGGGAAGGGCCACGCGTTCGGCTTACACACGAACCCGTTGGCGGGAATTTTGGTGCCCTGTGAGACTCGCTCGTTGAGCCGGTGCAGCACGTCGTTGGAGAGGCTGAAGGTCTGCTGCATCATCACCGGTGCGAGTTCGCCGTCCGCACCGCAGGGTACGTGATCGTTGCCGAAGAAATGGCCGACCTCGTGGTTGATGACGTAGCGCCGGTAAGTGCCGATGTCGCCGTCGAAGGCGATCGCACCACGCACCCAGCGTGCGGTGCTGATATAGGCCCGCCCCTCAATGTGGCAGGAGGAGTCGTAGGGGAGCCCGTTCCCGTAGCCGCACACCTCGCGTGCGGTGTTCTGGCTGACCAGGGTCACCCGGAAATCGGGTTCGGGACCGTCCGGCCCCACCCGCTGCACCGAGATGTTGCCGCCACGAGGGTTGGTCCAACTGCGCGGATCGGACAGGGTCTGCTGCACCAGTCGTCCGAAGGAATCGTTGCCCTCGGTGAGTCGAACTCCCTCCTCGATCTCGACGGCGTAGCGATACAACTCGCCCGAACCGGCCGGACCGGTGCTGCCCGGTACGACCCGGAACGTGCCACTTCCCTGTTTGGGGATCGGCGCTCCCGGCGGCAACTTCGCGGAGTGGATGTCGTCGGGAAACTTACGGCCCTTGTTCCCCTCGGTGACGACGGCGGCTCTGTCGTCGGAGGAGGAGTTCCCCGTCGACTCCGCTCGCCGGTCCTGACCCGAATCGCCTCCGGGAACCCGCAACACCGCGAAAACGGTCAGCACCAACAACACGGGAATCGCGTAGATGCCCCAGCCGTAGCGCGACCATCCGCGACGAGCGCGGCGGCTGCCGCCCCTGCGGCGGGACCCATCGCCCGCGGTGTCCTCTTCCGGCCGCGGTTGCCAGGACGCCGTCAGGGGCTCCCCCCTGTGCCGCCCACCTTTCCCGGATCTCACTGGACTCCTAGTAGAACTTCGTTACCTCGTTCGTCGAGGTGATCACTCGGTGACCCCTTCGGCCCTCGCCGCGGGAGCGGGCATCGAACAGCCACGATCACCCGTTTCGGCGTGGCGGGATCACCACCGGTCCCGGCCTCGCACTTACCCCGTTCAGGTTGCCACACTATGCGAGTTGACCTGCGACGCCGGGACATTCGGCGAGTCTCGGCGTGTTCGGGATCCGTACAGGGACGAACCGATGGCGCGGTGACGCGGTTGCCGAAGGTGATTCACTGATCAATAGCGGGAACCCGGCGGTCCCCCTCGTGGATTCGAGGCGCGGGTAGTACTGATAAGCCGATCAGGTAACCGGCACAACCGCTCTACCGACAAGTAAAGTTGGGGAGCCCGACACGCACACGACCGCCGGGTCGACATCCTTCGGTGGAGGCTTTCAAATGACCGAGACCGCGCAGCAGAGCACCGATCAGCCCGCTCGGGGGGTACGGCTTCCGCGCGACGCGCGGCGGGCACAGCTGCTCTCCGCGGCTCAGGAAGTGTTCGTCAACAACGGCTACCACGCCGCGGCGATGGACGACATCGCCGAACGCGCGGGCGTGAGCAAACCGGTGTTGTACCAGCACTTCCCCGGCAAACTGGAGCTCTACCTCGCGCTGCTGGAGACCCACGGCGCCGAGCTGGTCAACCGGGTCAGGGAAGCCATCGAGTCCAACTCCGAGAACAAGCAGCGGGTGCGTGCCTCGGTAGCGGCTCTCTACGAGTTCGTCGACCGGGACGACCAGGCTTTCAGACTGGTCTTCGAATCGGACCTGCGCGGCGAACCCGCGGTGGAACGGGCGGTCGAGAAGGCCTCCTCCGGGTGCATAGACGCGGTGGCCGAGGCGGTCACCGCGGACGCGGGGCTGGACAACGAACGGGCGCGGCTGCTGGCCGTCGGCCTGGTGGGCCTCAGCCAGGTGACAGCACGCGACTGGCTGGACTCGAACAGCTCCATCTCCAGGGACGAGGCCGTGCACCTGATGTCCACCCTGGCCTGGAAGGGACTGGCGGGCTTCCCGCTGCAACAGGGCTGACCGAGGTCCCCGCGGGACTCGTGTGGTGGGGTGCCGGGTCGGCTGTGGTGGGATGCCGGGTCGGCGGAACAGCGCCCGGCGCTTCCCCGCACCCGCCACGGCCGATAGCACCGAGTGCCGGTGTCACCGACTGCGCTTCTTGCCTCCGACGGGCACCAACGGGGTGGAGGCGCAACGGCACTCGGCCTCGGGAACGGACACGGCGCTTATGGTGGGGCCCCGCAGCAGGCCGGTGGTGATGGTCTCGCCCGAATGAGCGTATTTGACCCACTGGTCCCACTCGTCCTCGAACGCGACCTCTGCCTCGGATTTACCCATCGCGGCACGTAGCGTGCTGGCCAACCACTGCGCCACCTCGTCCGGGGTGTGCAGGATCTCCACGGCGTCGAGCCGGGACAACCGCTCGTGGGCGGACATCGCCTGGTTCAACGGCGCGTCCTCGACGTAACCGTGATGATGAGTACCGCTGGTGTGCTGTCCCACGGAAGTCCTTTCAACCGGTTGGTTCAGTCCGAACGGCGGGGCCGCTCGTGACTCGAACCGAGCGACGAGTGGCCCCACCGACGGGTACCGCCGTTGGCCACCGTACCGAATGTCGGACCGGAATCACCCGATCACGAGCGCGGCGGGGTGGTGCCCCGCCGCGCGTCCCGGTGCTCGCGGGCTCCGGTGAACCGTGGGAACCGTCCGCCGTGGATCAGACCGGCACTGCTCTCGTGACGTCGGCGATGCGGTCGGTGACCTCGTCGGCCCGTTCCATCGGGAGCATGTGCCCGGCACCGCCGTAGAGGTAGAACCCCGCTTCGGGCAGTTCCTCCGACATGCGGCGCGCGTGCGGCAGCGGACACAGCCTGTCGGACAGCCCGGCCAGTATCACGGTCGGCACAGCGGGCAGTCCCGCCAGCGCGGCTCCCCGTTCGTGTTCGGCCAGGGACTGCCGGAAACCGGCGAAGCTGGCCGGATGGCAACCGGCCACCCAGTCCGCGCTCTCGGCGACATCGGCCGCGGCGGGACGGCTGCCGAACAGCAGCCAGCGCAGGCCGGGGCGCATCCACGCCGAACGTGGACTGACCCTGCGCGCGGACGAACGGGCCAGCACGGCTCGCAGCTTTCGCTCCCCCGCGTTGAACACCTTGGCGAGCGGGTCCGGCAGCCGCAGCCCGGGGGCCGAGAGCCCACCGCTGGAAGTGGCAACCAGCGCCACACCGCTGACCCGCTCCGCCAACAGCCGTGGGTGCCGCTCCGCGAGCGCCATGATGGTCATGCCTCCCATGGAGTGACCGGCCAGCACGATCGGTCCCTCCGGAACCCGGTCCGCTATCACCTCGGCGAGATCGTCGGCGCATTGCGCGATGGTCGCCGTTCCCGCGGGCGAGGGATCCGAGTCACCGTGCCCACGGTGGTCGAACCGCACGATCCGGACCGGCCTCCCGGCAGCCGCGGGCAACCGGTCGGTCACCCGATCCCAGGTGTGTCGGGTGAGTGTCCAGCCGTGGATCAGCACCACCGTGACCGGCGCGTCCGGGTCGCCGCTCTCGTCCACCGCGAGCCGCGTACCGTCGGAAGTGCGCAGCGGTTGTGTGCGCTGTTCGAGCCGTTGCGCTGTCACCGGATCAGTCCAGCCTTTCGCCACAGGGCCATCCCGGGTTTGCCGATCAGGCCGACCTCGTCCAGAAACGCCATGATTTTCTCACCGCTCCAGCGCACGGTCTCCAGCCAGTTCGGGTTGGTCATGGCCGCCGCGTAGGCGTCTCTGGGACGCAGCCCGACCGACTTGTAGATCCTGGGATTGATCAGTGCCTTGACGATGCAGAACCCGACCAGCGCCGTCATGAACTGGTGGTAGGCGCGCTGGGCGGCGTTGCACTCCCGCATCCCGCGAGTGACCTCTTCGCGGGCGAAGGTGACGTGCCGCGCCTCCTCCATCACGTGGATCCGGTTGACCATCCGCACCAGCGGCTGCACCCGCTCGTCGTACATCTGGTCGCGCTGCACCCGGTCCAGGATCTCCTCCGCGACCAGAATGGAGGCATAGGCCGAGGGGCCTTTCAGGATCGCGGGCAACACCCTGCCACCGGCGTGCAGGATCCGGACCGGCCCGTAGGCGGGGGCGCCGATGCGGTCGCACGCCTTGGCGAACATGGTGGAGTGCCTGCACTCGTCGGCCACCTCGGTCAACGCGTACTGGGCGTGGTTGCTGCGCGGATCCCGGTTGTAGAAGTCCTTGAGCAGCATCTGCATCAGCAGCACTTCGAACCAGAGACCGTTCGAGGCGATGCTGGCGAATTCGTGCTTGGTGAGTTCGACGCGCTGCTGCTCGGTGAGCCGATCCCAGATTCGAGTGCCGTAGAGCGTACTGCGGTGGAAGGGAATGTAGGGCTGATCCTGCGCCAGCGGCGCGTCCCAGTCGATGTCGACCTCGGGGTCGTAGCTGTTCTTGGCCGATGACTTGAGTAATCGGGAAGCCGTTTTTTCCCTGTCGTTGACCTGGAGAACCTTGGTCATGATCGCTGGTCACCTTTCGGAGGGAAACCCTGCGGACAATTGCGTGTTACGGCAAGTAACAGCTACCTTGGGTAGCGTGAGCCAGATCTCCCGGCCTGTCAAGGCCAAGCAATCAACGGGCCACGGCGACGCCCGCAGGGAACGCTGGCGCGGACACCGGCAGGCCAGACGAGCCGAGTTCGTCGAGGCCGCCGTTCGGGCCATCGGCGACTGCGGCGCGGAAGTCGGTATGGACGACATCGCCGCCGAGGCGGGGGTGAGCAAACCCGTGCTGTACCGACATTTCAGCGACAAGAGCGATCTGTATCTCGCCGTCGGCGAATGGGGAACGAATCTGCTCATGGAGCGGATCAGCCCGACCCTGCAGCAGGAGGGCAGCGCCCGCGAACGGATTCGCCGAATCATCGGCACCTATCTGGGGGTCATCGAGGAGTACCCGGAGCTGTACCGCTTCGTGGTGCGGCGCAACTTCGCCGACAGGCCGGTGCAGACCGATCCCGTCACCACCGAGAAGACGGTGATAGCCAACTCGCTGTCCCGCCTGCTGGGCGAGTACATGCGCAGCCTGGAACTGGATTCGGGCGGGGTGGAGGCCTGGAGTCACGGTCTCGTCGGAATGGTGCAGGCCAGCGGCGACTGGTGGCTGGACCGGCACTCGATGAGCCGGGACGACCTCACCGATTACCTGACGAAGATCATCTGGTTCGCCATCGACGGGGTGCTGCGCGCGGGGGGCATCGTCATCGACCCGGACGAACCGCTGGAGATCGTCCCGCAGCTGCGGCTCGTCGAGGACGACGCGGACTGAACGGGATCTTCCGCTCGTACTCGCGGAATACGCACCGGCGGAACTCCAGCGGCGGAACTCCAGCGGGGGAGCTTCCACCGAGCGTCGCCGCGGCCACCGCGAGATCGAGCGGCCACCGCGCGGTGAGAGCGAGGTCCCCGCCAGAGAGCAACACGGGAATCGGACAGGTCGAATCACCGGTTCGAGCCAACGGAACGAAGGGCGATCGGATGGCACAACGGGTCGAGGAACCACCACGGGACGAGGAGCACGGCGACGACGACTACAACGGCTCCGCCGTGGTCTTCACCGCCGAACGACAGGCCGAGGTGGAGGTGGTGCTGCGGGGCAACTTCCAGCCCATCGACGGAAGGTTCCGCTGGTACGGCCGGGCGGCGGGCGGCGAACTGGACGAGTTCGTGGACGGCCGTAGGGCAGAGGTGGTGCTGCGCACCCCGCACGGCGATGCCGTGGCCACCCTTTCCGAGCCCGACCCGTGGAACCGCTACCGCGTCACCGGGGTGGGGCGGCCTCCGTTCCCGATCGACTCGGAGCTGGTCGAACTCGACGAGACGGACTGAGCGGCGCCGGAGCCCCACGCTCCCTCGGAAAACGGCTCGACCCGGACCGCACGGCCCCTCGGGAAACCGGGAAAGCATTCGAGCACTCCGGTGTGTCGCCATCGCGACGCACCGGAGTGTCGACGATCACACCCGGACGGGTCGGATCAACCCACTCCGAAACCGACGCGGTGGGTCTCCGAAGCGCCGATCTCGACGTAAGTGATCTTGGCACTGGGCACGATGTAGCGCGTACCCTTCTCGTCGTCGATCCGCAGGTGCCCCTCGCCGCTACCCAGCGCCTCGGAAACCAGCTTCTCGACTTCCTCCTGAGACTGACCGCTGTTCAGCGTGAGCTCGCGCGAGCCCTCGACGCCGACCTTGACCTCCACGTCACTGCCTCCCTGTCGTAGCTGTGCACTTTTGCCGTAGCTGTGCACTCGTAGCTGTCTACCGCGTTGACCACAGACTATCTGCTCCACCGGGCACCAGGCGGAACGATCCCCGGCACGGATCACCTCGGAGGCGCAGCGGCGCGGCACGAAACACCGGCACCGTCCCCGACCGAGATTCGGGAGGGACACGGCACGGGCCCCCACCGAAGACCGCCGCCGCGGCACCCGCACCCGGTTCGACGATCAGCCCAACCCGAGCCGGGACATTCGCTTGTTGTGGTTGTTCTGCAACCTGCGGAACAACGAGCCGATCCCCGCGAGGTCCCCGGAGCCCCTGATGATGAGTTCGGCGAGCGCGTCCCGTTCGGCCACGACCCACTGCGCGTTCGTCACCGCTTCCCCCAGCAGCCTGCGCCCCCAGAGTGTCAGTTTGTCCCGCAGCGTCTCGTCCTCGGCGCAGGCGGCCGAGACCTCCCGCTCCGCGAAGGCCGAGTGGCCGGTGTCCGACAACACCGTCAGCACAAGATCGCGGGTCTCCTCGTCGAGCCAGTTGGCGACCTCGCGATAGAAATCGGCTGCCAGCCCGTCCCCGACATAGGCCTTCACCAACGACTCCAACCAGGAGTGCGGCGCGGTCGAGGCGTTGAACGCGTCGAAGGAACTCGCGAACGGACGCATCGCGTCCTCGACCGCGACCCCCCGGACCGCGAGCCGTTCCTCCAACAACCGGAAGTGCCCCATCTCGGCGGCGGCCATGCTCGCCAGGGCCGCTCGACCTGTCAGGGTGGGGGCTTCCCTGGAGTCCTCGGCCAGCCTGTCGAACGCGGAGAGCTCACCGTAAGCCAACGCGCCGAGCAGATCCTTCACCCCTTCGTTGTACTCGGCATGCGGCTCCTCGGACTCCGCCGCACCCTCGGAGTCCGCCACTCCGGAAGCCACAACGCTGTGCTCAGCCTCGCTCATGCCGCGAGCGTACCGCTTCCCGCACGAGATGCGGGATCACGGAACGGTTTCCGCCGTGTCGGGAGCAACGCCGATCCCGAACCCCTCCTCACCTCGGACAACGAGAGGAATCCCACGTTCATTAACGCATCCGCGCCGGTTATGCAAGAGGTGGCGTTCGCCATCCGGAGCCCGCAGGGTATGGGAAAACGGGTAGGCTTCCGTGAAGGGAGGTTTATTGGCGTCAGGCGGAGACCGTGACGGCGGCAGCCGATCCCGCGAGTGGCCGAGGACGGCGCTCGTCGGTGGACCGCCCCGGTTGGCAGTACACCGGTGGCAGGGGCCCGAGGTTATCGGCCCGACCGGCGGAACACTCCGCGTACGGACACCACCACCTCGCTGCAGGACCGAAGTGGGCAGCCACCGCCCGATGTGCCGGTTGAACACCGGGCACACGGCCCGATCACGGCTCGGCGAACGCGGCCACGTGAGAACGAGCGGCCCTCGCTCGCACTCCGTGACACGCGCGGCGCGTACGGGTCCACGGGCCGAGGCGGACCGGGCGCCGAGACAGTTCGCCACCTCGGCAGGGCAGGAGCCGGGAATCGGGCGGCCGAAAACGGCCCTCGTCCCGACCCCCGAGTCCGAGTGTGGTCACAAACCGATATCGCCACCCGTCGGTAGGCCGAGGCATCGAAGCGACAGCCTGCGGAAACACGGTGTGGGCGAGCACGAGAGAGGCGATTATTCTGACGAACGGCGACGAGGTGACCGAGCCCGATCACTCCGGTGCGGGGGCCACAGCTGAGCAGCAGGACTCCCCCGAACAGCGGGACGCGACGCAACCGGAAACGGCGGTCAACGCGAACAGCCCCACTTTCGCCGAGTTGGGCGCGAACGAAGAGATCACGCGTGCGCTGCGCGAAGCGGGTATCGAACGCACCTTCACGATCCAGGAGATGACCCTGCCGCTGGCGCTGCGTGGAGCGGACCTGATCGGGCAGGCCCGAACGGGGATGGGCAAGACTCTCGGGTTCGGCGTCCCCCTGCTGCAACGAATGCGGCTGCCCGGCGACGGGACCCCGCAGGCACTGGTCGTGGTGCCCACCCGGGAACTGTGCATGCAGGTAACGCGTGATCTGGAAGCGGCAGCGCGCTACCTCGGGGTGCGCAGTCTCGCGGTCTACGGCGGCAGGCCCTACGAACCGCAGATCGAAGGACTACGTTCGGGCGTGGACGTGGTCATCGGCACTCCCGGCAGACTGCTGGACCTCGCCGAGCAGCAACACCTCGTTCTCGGCAAGGTCGAGACCCTGGTGCTCGACGAGGCCGACGAGATGCTCGACCTGGGCTTTCTGCCCGACATCGAACGGATTCTGGGCATGGTTCCCGAACAGCGTCAGACGATGCTGTTCTCCGCGACCATGCCCGACGCGATCATCAAACTCGCTCGCGACTTCCTGCACCAGCCGACCCAGATCCGGGCCGAGCAGGCCGATGAGAGTGCGGTACACGAACGGACCCACCAGTTCGTCTACCGAGCGCACGCCATGGACAAACCGGAGCTGCTGGCTCGTACGTTGCAGGCGCGCGACCGCGGGCTGACAATGATCTTCAGCCGCACCAAGCGCTCGGCCCAAAAACTGACGGACGAACTCGTCGAACGGGGCTTCGCCGCGGGTTCGGTGCACGGTGATCTCGGGCAGACCGCCAGGGAGAAGGCGCTGCGCGCGTTCCGGAGCGGAAAGATCGACATTTTGGTGGCGACCGACGTCGCCGCGCGCGGCATCGACGTGGCGGGCGTGACCCACGTGATCAACCTGCAGTGTCCCGAGGACGAGAAGACCTACGTGCACCGGATCGGGCGAACCGGCCGTGCCGGGCGCACCGGGGTGGCCGTAACGCTGGTGGACTGGGACGAGGAGAGTCGCTGGCAACTGATCAACACCGAACTCGGGTTGAACATGCCCCAGCCTGTGGAGACCTACTCCACCTCGGCCCACCTGTTCGAGGATCTCGACATTCCCTCCGACGCCGGCGGCAGGCTACCGCTGTCGATGCGCACCCGGACCGGTCTGGCGTCCGAGGCGGAGGAAAACGACGGCGGTAAAAGCAACCGGGGCAGGCGCAGGAACCGTGGCTCGGGACGGCCGGAGAAGCAAGCGGGCCGCGCCGAGAACAACGAGGATGCCGGAAGCAGGCCCGCACGGCGGAAGCGGCGTCGTACCCGGGGAGGCAAGCCGGTCGACGAGACGGTGAACCAGTCCGAGTCCTCCTCCGAGGCGGACAGTGGGCAGCAGAACTCGCAGCGACCGGCGCGCAGGCGCAACCGGACGCGACGCGGTTCCCCGACGAAGAGCCGCACCGAGGAGGTGGCGGGCTCCTCCGGTCAGTGAGCCCGCACCACGAACCCGCCGCGGGGGCTCCCGGACTCCCACAGCCGCGCCCCATCTCTGCGGCGGGTGCGCCCCCACCGGCCGCCCTCCGGACACACGGCGCCGCTGGGTACGCGCGCTCGTGCACCGCGAGAACCGAGCCGACGACGTCCTACTAGTCTCGACGGGACGGAACTGTCGTAGCAACGAGCGATCGGGAGCGACGTGGTACGGCCTGAACGGCGCACGAAGAGCGACATCGCCGTGACACTGTTGCTCACCTTCGCGGTGCTGAGTGGCGCCGGAACGCTCTGGTGGTTCAGCTCGGCCCGTGCGACCGAGCTGCACACCGCCGACCGCCCGATCGAGCCTGCGCCGAGCGCGAGAACCGTGCCGAAGGAACTGAACCCGATATGGCGGGCCCCGAGCTCGGCGACCCCTCACCCCGTCGTCGCGGGGCCGGCAGTGGTGACGGGGAACGACGGTGCGGTGGTGGGCCGTGACCCCACTAGCGGTGAGATCCGTTGGCGTTACAGCCGGGAGCGGGAGCTGTGCACGGTGGGCTCCGAATGGGGTAACGCGATCGCGGTGTACCGCACGGCACACAACTGCAGCGCGGTTACCACACTGCGAGGCTCCGACGGTGCACGCGGTCCGCAACGTAACTCCGACGTGGGCTTCGGAACTCGGCTGCTGTCCGACGGAAACTACGTGACAGCCACCGGAAAGCAACTGTTCGAGACGTGGCGCTCGGACATGGTTCGTACCCAGCAGTACGGCATCCCCACCGACATCAAGAACCCTGACAACAACCTGACCCGTCCGAACTGTGATTACTCCGGAACGGCTGTCGGTGGTCGGAGGGTCGCGGTCATCGCCGAGTGCGCGGGCTCGGCCAGGGACCGGTTGACCGTACTCAAAGCGAATCCCGAGGACGGCGAACAACCCGAGGAAGTGATGACGACCCTGCTCGGGGGCGAGCGAGCAGGCGTGGTGGCGGTAAGCCGGGAACGGATCGCAGTGGTGCTGCGGGACAGTGCGAAGCTCGTGATCTACGACATGTCCGGAAAACGCCGTGCGAGTTACGACGTCCGTCTCGGTCTCACCCCGGATCGGGGTTCATCCGTTCCGGTGGAAGCGACCTCGGACTCGGCGGGAACCTACTGGTACACCGGTCGAGACACGATAGCGCTCGACGAAAGCACGCTGCGCCCGCGCTGGACCGTGCGGGACACCCTGGGCACGCCCGCGGCGATGGCCGACAGCCGGCTGGTGCCAGTGGAGGGTGGCCTGGCGGTGCACGACTCCGCGACGGGCGAGAAGCTCGACGAGATCCCGATCGAGCGGGAGAGCACAACGGAACCGGTCAGGGTCGCAGCCGTGGGAAGCGTGGTGCTGGAGCAGCGTGGGGACACCGTCTTCGCCTACCGATGACGAGGAATTGATGCTCTACGGCGCGGCAGCATCTCCTCGATTTCCCGCGAAATCGCCGCCCTGCTGTGACGCGGAGCCGAACCCCCACCACTCCCGCAGGGCGAACCCCGGCCACGCTCGCGGACCGAGCTCCCACCACTCCCGCAGTCGGCACCGCCGCGGGTTCTCCCGTGCGGCTCTCGCGAGGACGCCGGAGACGTTGTGTAGGTCGCTACCCGATGTCGCCGGCCCCGCAGCGAGAGCCGTGCGAGAGGTTCCGCCACCCGCACCGCCCCGAAGAACGAGCCGCACGGAGTAAGGCTAAAGCCACCACCAGTAGGTGAGAGTTCCGATCACGACCAGCATGGCCGCGAGGGAGCCCCACAAGGCCACCGCTCTCCTCCCCCGGTCCGCCACGAGCTGCAGCAACAACGCGGCGGCGGAGGCCAGGCCGTGCCCCAACAGCATCTGCCAGCCGGGACCGACTCCTCCCAAACCACTACCCCAGAGCTGCACCCCGACGAGCACGACCGTGAGCACCAGCAGCCCCGCGGTCAGCGCTCCCGTCAAACCGCGGAACGCCCTGCCGACAGCTCCGAGTCGGGTGGCGTCATCGCCGATGTGGAAAGCGTCCGTCGCCTGGTTCGCGTTTTCCCGGTACTCTTCGGTGCTTTCCCGATACTTTCCGGCGGCGATTCGCGGGCGTGTGGTCACTTCGTCGGCACCTCGGTCAGCTGATGCCCGCATCGCTCCGTTCTCGTCGGCTCCGGTCGGTCGCACGATTCACTCCCCCAGCAGGGCCCAGGGCTCTATTTCGGGCACGGCACGCGTTCCCTCCGGACAATGCCGCCGGAACTCACACCCCGCGCACTGCGCACCGGGGCGCGCCGGAAAGACCCGGTCCGGATCGGCCCCTTCCGCGACCGCCGTAGCCGCGTCGCGGGACTCGCGGGCCGACTTTTCGGCTCGTTGCCGGTGCTCGGCCAGCGAGTCGGCGGTGTGTCGCCATGTCACGATCTCCGAGGTTCGGAGGTGGTGCAACTCGACCAGCAGGCATCGGGTGTGCAGCATGCGCTGAGTGGCCAGGGCATACAGCGCGAGCGGTAACGAATTCCGCGCGGCGTCGACATCGGGAGGTTTCCTGCCTGCCTTGTAGTCGACGATCGCCAATTCACCGCCGCGCTCGTCGATGCGATCCACTCGCCCCTGCACGATGATCGTACCGACCGTAGCGCTGACCCACTTCTCGACTCCGACGGGCTCCCCCCGGGCGCGGTCCCGCTCGACGTACTCGGTCAGCCAGTCCAGGGCTCGTGCCAGGTAGTCCGCCGACTGCTCCGCTCCCGCGAACCCGTCGGATTTCCAGTACCGGCTGACCAGTTCGCGCAGGCGGGCAGCCGTACGTTGTTCGGAGGGCAGTTCGTAGTAGGCGCGCAGCGCGTTGTGCAGCACCGCTCCCAATGTGGTGTGCGCCATCGCGGGCCCCCGCGCCGGTTGGGGACGGTCCACGTAGTTGAACCGGTATCGCCGGGGGCAGGACGACCAAGTGGTCAGCTTGGCCGGCGTGACCCGCACGAGCCGTTCCGGAATCCCGTCGAAAGCGAGTTGCCCCTGCACGAGTTCCACACTACGCAGCCGCCTCGCTGCCACGATCCGGGCGGGTTGCGTGTCGCCGGAAAGTGGAGCGGTGGGATCCCACTAACCGATGATCTTGCTTCCGGTGCAGTCGCCGAGCAGCCGATCCAGCGACTCGGGCGGGGTGTTCTCGCTGCCTATGCGGATACTCTTGTTCGTACCGTGGTAATCGCTGCCACCGGTGGGGACCAGACCGAGTTCGGCGACGAGCTCACGCAACCGCTGCCGCGCCGATTCGTCGTGGTCGGGGTGCTCTACCTCCACACCACGCAGGCCGTGACTCGCGAGTTCGGTGATCACTTCGGCGGTAACCGTCTGTCCCCTGCTGACCGCGAAGGGGTGCGCCAGCACGGTGGTACCGCCCGCATCGGCGATCATGCGAATAGCGCGTTCAACCGGCGTGTCGGTGCGCGGCATGTAGTAGGGCGCGTGGGTACCCAGATATCTGTCGAAGGCCTCGGTGACGGTACTCACGGTGCCCGCCTCGACGAGCGCCCGCGCCAGATGGGGACGTCCCCCCGGCGAGTCCGGCGGTAGCCCCGCCATCAGTGTCTCGGGCTCGACCGGGAATCCGTCCTCGGCCATTCGCCGGGCCATCTGTTCGAGGCGTCCACGCCGCTCGGCCCGCAACCGCAACTGCTCGTCCCGCAAGGCGGGTGAATCGGGGTCGAACAGATATGCCAGCAGATGAACGGTGACGGTGCCACCCCGACCGTCGGAGCTTTCGCACGACAGTTCCGCTCCGGGCACCAGCCGCAGCGCCGGAGGGGCGGACTCGCGCACCGCTTGCTCGGCTTCCGCCCAACCCGCCGAGGTGTCGTGATCGGTCAGGGCCACGACATCCAGCCCCGCCGCCACCGCCGTTCGCACGACACCGGCGGGCGTGTCGGTGCCGTCGGATTCATTGGAGTGGACGTGCATATCGATTCGCACGTCCACCAGTGTGACCGATACGGGCTCCGTTCGACACGGGCCGTCCGATCACTTTCCCGGCTCGAACGCGTGAACCGGAACAGCTCGGCCGGTTGCGGAGCACCGGCCGAACGATCGAACCATCGCCCGTGGGGACGAGACGTTCCGTCGCCTTCCGGAAAACGGCTCAACGAACTCCCGGATGGCCGACCTTCCGGTTCGCGCTACTCGGTTTTGACCTTGGTCCTTCCTCGGCCGACGGCGGCACGCCGGGCCTTGAGCATCGAGAAACGATCCTGCTGCGCCTTCTTCTCGCCGAACACGAGCGAGGAGATCGCGTCGAACACCTCTTCCGGGTTGGGCAGGTACTCGATGCGATTGAGGGCCTGAATCTGTCCGGCGGACTCCACGATCAGCGTGCCGTATCCGAACACCCGACCGGGAACGCTACGGGAATAGGTCAGGTCGGTGACCTTGGTCACGGGCATCATCTGCACCGACGTCATCAGGATGCCCTCGGTGATCATGAATCGTTTGTCCGTTACCACGATGCGCTCCACGTACCAGTCCAGCACCTGGTAGACGAATCGCAGCAGCACGAAGAGACCCGCATACCACAGGAGATTCTGCAGCAGCCAGCTCCCTCCGGGGAACAGGTAGGAGATCATCATGAAGCCCGCGAGCAAACCGGCGGCCTCGAAGATGTCCCACACGAGACAGGCCCAGTGCCTGCGCACTCTGATAACCCGTCGCTCGGTCTCCAGCAGGTACTCGTCCGGATCCCGTGGTGCGAACATAGCCACCACCCTCGCGTGGTTCGACTTTCCCGACCGGGACCGATCACGGTGTTCACAGTGCCAGTCACGGCCCCGAGCCGGGCTGTGCGCTTGTGCGGCTCTTCACCGGTCGCGCGTTGGCCGTTCGGCCGATGCCCCGCCCGGAGAAGAACGTCTCACTCAACGGAACAGATTGCGCATGAACGTGATCACCGCCTCCGCGGACTGACGCAGGCTGTCGAGGATGCCGTCGACGACATCACTGGCCTCGTTCGGCGCGGAGATGAGGAAAAACAGCAGGAACGCGATCCCGGCCCAGGTGAGGATCTTCTTGATGTTCACTGTCACGCACCCCGTCTGATCTGACCTGTATTAGTGCTGGCACCTGCTGATCCGTTGTACCGCACTCATCGCCTGTACGGCAGGTTTTTAGCGCACTTGGGTCAGTGGATGGGAACCGGCATCGAATTCACTACCCTGTGTGTCCATGACGGACTTCGGGAACATGGTGATCCGCTGCGTGGGGGCGGTGATACACGACCGATACGGCCGGTTGTTGTTGATCAAGCGAGCCAACGATCCTGGTCAGGGCAAGTGGTCGCTTCCGGGAGGCAAGGTCGAGGAGAGCGAGAACGACGAGGCGGCGCTGCGGCGTGAGATCGCGGAGGAGACGGGGCTGCCGGCGACGATCGGTCCGGTGGTGGGGCGGCTGACGCGATCGGGATCACACTACACCTACGACATAGTCGACTACTCCTGCCGTGTGACAGAGTCGGACATCGTTCCAGGTGACGACGCTACTGATGCAATGTGGACCGATCATGCGACATTCGCCACACTGCACCGGTCCGAAGCGCTCACCGAGGGACTGGCGGAGCTGCTGGCGCAGTGGAACTGCTTGCCTCGCGAAGTCTGATCCGAAGCCCGAGAAACCCCTTATCGGGGGACGTGGCGATCGTGGCGCACACATGTTGTCGACAACACCCCAACAACGGGGGTAACCACATTGATCGACACTCCGCCAAGAAACCTCCAAATTTCACTCGAAACGACGGGTTGCCGCACTATGCAATCCGGGGCGGGCGTCGCGAGAACCGCTGCCGAACCGTCGAACCGCCCGAAGCGGTTGTGCGCTTGATAATCGAATGGCCCGCGGCCCACACCGCTTCGGACACCACGCTGACCGACGAGTAGGATGCACGGGTGGTCGGTCACCGACCTCGGACCCGCAGTCGAACCGAACGGAGGTGAGGATAAGTGCCAGACACTGCCGGCGGCTCAAGCAGTGCGGACAGTGCACTGCCGTGCAGTATCGGCCGCATCCCCACCGAGCGATTCGGTCGGCACGGCTCGGAGCGTGCCGCGGTTCACGGATGATCAACCGGACCGATATCCGGTGATTTACCGGAACGGGTGGGGATGCGCACACCTGACACCGAATCCGGGTGTCACGGAACAGCCACGAAATCCCGCCCGGAGGTCCCACCGTGCCAAGTCTGCCCAATCTGGGGCTGCGTAACCGCATCAGCCGCGGTGAACGCGGTTCCCGAAAAGTCTCGGCCGTCACGGCTCGTTCCGCCTCGGTCGTGGACTGCGCCGTTTATGTCGAGGGCAAGCGATTGCCCGGTGAATGGTCCTACGAGGACGCGATGGCCGAGGTCCGCAACAGGCGGAACGGCTTCGTCTGGATCGGACTGCACGAGCCGGATCAGGACCGGATCAACGGGGTCGCCGACACCTTCGGGCTGCACGAGCTCGCCGTCGAGGACGCGGTGCACGCGCACCAGCGCCCCAAGCTGGAACGCTACGACGAGACATTGTTCATGGTGCTCAAAACGGTGCGGTACGTACCGGACCGAGCCAGGGCCACCAACAGCGAGATCGTCAAGAGCGGTGAGCTCATGATCTTCCTCGGCCGGGACTTCGTGATCACCGTGCGGCACGGCAGCCAGGCAGCGCTCACCCGCGTGCGGACGGAGCTCGAAGAGTTCCCCGAGCAGTTGGCCCTCGGACCGTCGGCTGTGGTGCACGGGATCGCGGACCACGTGGTGGACAGCTACCTCGAGGTCACCGAGTCGATCCAGGACGACATCGACTCGATCGAGACCGAGGTCTTCGCGCCGCGCACGAGTATCGACGCGGAACAGATCTACCTGATGAAGCGCGAGGTCATGCAGCTACGTCGTGCGGTCATGCCGCTCTCGCAGCCACTGCAACGGCTCGCGGGCGGCTACACCCCGCACGTCGCCGAGCAGGTTCGGTCCTACTTCCGCGACGTGGAGGACCACCTCGCCACCGTCTCTGAACGGGTGGCTTCCTTCGACGAGCTGCTGACGACCCTGGTCGACGCGACACTGGCCAAGATCACGCTGCAGCAGAACACCGACATGCGCAAGATCTCCGCGTGGGTGGCGATCATCTCCACCCCCACCATGATCGCGGGCATATACGGGATGAACTTCGACAGAATGCCGGAGACGGACTGGGCGTTCGGCTATCCCGTGACCCTGCTGGTGATGATGGCGTGCTGCGTGGTGCTGTTCAAGATATTCCGTAAGAACAACTGGCTGTGACCCACAGCGGTAACGAACCGCGAATCGACAACGACACATCGGGCAGGGCCAGTTGCGCCCTGCCGACGAAAAAGAAAGCCACCACGAGCGCCCTCCGTCGGGTACTCCATTGGAGAGCCACCGGACCGCTCGTATCGGACGAATGGTGGTGCCGCCGGCTCCGGACCGACGGTACCTCGTGCGGCGAGTCGAGGGGATCGCTGCCGAACCCGTAAAAACCGTTCCGTGAGTTCCACGGACTCGAAGATCGTGGTTGGGAGGGAATCGTGCGACACATTCGGTGCGGACGGATCTCGGAACCGACACGGCCGGCAACCGCGCGGGCAGCGACGTCGTCCGCGCCACGAGAGGGGCGAAACGTCCGGCACGAACGAAAACCCGGCGCGATGTGGCACGTGACTCCCACACTCGCGCGCGGTGAGGCCGCGGCGTACTGATTCATCCGGGAGGCACCACGGGCCACATCGTGCGGCGAATCCCGTTCGCCCGGCGGTTCGTACCGGGCACGGAAATCGTTTCGATCTGCACAATGGGAGTACCGTCATGCCCCGTCTGGTCACCAACAAGCTCGCCCTGTTGTTCACACTGATCAACGGCTGGATTCTCACGCTGTTCGTGATCATCGCGAGTCAACTCTGAAACTTCCTCGGAGACGAGTTCCGGGGAAACCGCAACCACTCAGCCGAAGAATTCCACGGGAACGCACCCTTCGAGAGAGCCTCCGAGCCGTCGGTCCGGGTGCTCGTCGAGCTGTGCGAACACGTCTCACGAGTATGCCTGCCGGGAATGCAACCATTCCCCCTCCGGGTGAAAATACGGCGCCGGTTATCCCCCGGCGGAGCCGCTTCGGTCCGTATGTGCACGTAGATGCGGTACAACTTTCGTTGTCAGCACAGGTGAACGACGGAAGTTGTATATGGTCAGGACACCGCCACGGTTGTTGCTCGCCGCCGCACCACTGACACTGCTGCTCGGTGGGTGGCAGTTGGCCCCGGCCGAGCAACACAATGCCGAAACAACCAAGCCAGCCGAGGGAATCGCCTACACCGAGGAGGCCCCCCAGCCGGAGCGTAGCGACAGGATCGACGGCAACGACGAGCTCTACGACCCCCACGAGATCGACCAGCTCGAACCACCGAACGGGAACGGTGACTCCGCTGTTCCCGGAACAACCGAGAACACGAGCGGGAACGAACGGCCCGACAAGCCCGGGGACACCTACGATCCGAATGAGATCGACAGGCCCGGTGAGGCCCAGCCTTCCGGAGAGACTCAGCCTTCCGGTGAGGCTCAGCGCCCCGGGAACACTGCCGAGCCCGACGAGGCGGACGGTCTCGACAAGGCCGAACGGATACTCCGGTTGACCAACGAGGCGCGCGGCCGGGCCGATTGCCCGGATCTGCGGCTGAACGAGACGCTGAACGATGCCGCGCGGCGACACAGCGCGCAGATGGCCCGGCAGGACTATCTCGGTCACCGGGGCACCGACGGTGCCGATCACATTAATCGTGCCAAACGAGCGGGCTATCCCTCGGTATACGTGGGAGAGAACGTGGCGGCGGGCAACGCCGACGCGGCGAAGACGTTCCGGCAGTGGATGAACAGTCCGGAACACCGGCAGAACATCCTGAACTGCTCGTTCACCGAGCTCGGTGTGGGATACGCCAGCGACCGGGACAGCCGGTGGACCCACTACTGGACCCAGATGTTCGGTAAAACCGACTCGACGAAATGACATCGGACCGGAATGACATCGGGCCGGTTCCCCTGCGAGCCGGCGTCACAGCGAGACGCGGTACGGCGCGAGCGTGGGTCGGCTCACGGGAACCGAAAGACGGCGGACAGCCGAGCGTCGTCCCGGCGGGAGGTGTCGGCACTGCCGCGCCGACACCTCCCGTCTCCCCGGTACCTGTGTGGCACACGCGGACGGCCGACGGTAGGAACTCGTCGACCCGGTTCTCACGGCCGTTCCCGTGGCGGAACCTCTCGCCTGCTCTCGCCGCGGCCAGGAACGCCATCGAGTGGGTAGGTCACTGCTGCGAAGCCTGACCACCCATGGCGAGCCGAGCCAGCATGTCCCGGGCCTGTTCGGCGTGGCTGGGTTGGCTCAGTACGTCGTAGCGTCCGGCCACGACCTGGCTGGAGGAGGAGAAATCACGGCGGCCGCGCATGGAGGCGTACGTGATCGCGGCCGAGACCATACCGAAAACGATCCCCGCCGCCAGCACCACCAGCACCGGACCGAACCAGGGATTCTGCACCGTCAGAATACTGATCACCAGCCCGATGAACAGTCCGAACCAACCTCCGGAGAGCGCTCCGCTACCGAGCACCCTTGCCCAGTTCAACCGTCCCGTGACACGTTCGACCAGCATGAGGTCGACCCCGACGATCGTTACTTCCTGCACCGGAAAATCGTTGTCGGCGAGGTGGTCGACGGCACGCTGCGCCTCCTCGTACGTGCCGTAGGAGCCGATCGGCCAGCCAGTCGGCGGGGTGGGCAAGCTGGGAAGCCCCGGAGCCGACCGGGCGGAGCCGGGAAACAGGCTGCTCACCGTAGACACCTCCGTAGAGACCGACGTCCTGCGCAGGAGCGTCGTCAGTGTTGTTCACCGGGGCACAACCGGTTGCTCCGATGGCCGAACCACGTTGATCCCGGCTCGTACGGCCCGGTTCTCACCGCGACACGGCCCGAAACCTGCCGAATGTCCCTTCACCGCCAGTCTACCTCGCCCGCTGCGGCGGGCAGCGCCCGTGATGATCTCCCCGCCGCTCCGGTCGGTCCGTGACGAATCGGCCGCTCTTGATGTAATCGAGGCCGCGATGGTCGGCTTTCGAGGTGCCCCGCTTCTGATGTGAGCGGCACGGTGCGGACCGCGAGGGCCCCAACGGTCAGTGACGCGGCATGAGGGTGAGCGGATTGATCCGGACTCGTCCACCTACAACGGTTCCGACTCCGCGACGCACCGCTCGACGATCGACCACCCAGGTGAAGAGCAGCACAGCGACGATCATCGGAATCACCTGGATCACCGGGTAGTCCCCCGCCTGCTGGGTACTGGGAACCCCGCTCAGTCCGGCGACGAGCAGACTCAGAGCGTTGTTGGCGGTGTGCATGGCGACAGCCGCCTCCAGACCTCCGGTTCGGATACTCAGCCAACACATGCTCGTGGCCATCAGGAAGAGTTCGACCCAAACGAGCGGGTCGGTGTAGCCGTGCCCCAGCAGAAACACCAGCGAGGTCAACAGAATCCCCGGCCAGGGAATCCGGAACCAGGCCGTCAGCGTCTGCAGCAGCAGACCGCGAAAGAAGAGTTCCTCCGCCGCGCTCTGCGCGGGCACCACTAGCACGGCCAACAGTGCCACCACCAGATAGCGTCGCCAGCCGGGGAAAGCGGGCATCGGGGCACCGGACATCAGCTGCAGCGTGAGAATCACGGCGAGCAGCACGCCGAACACCAGCAGCGCCCAGAGCATCGTTTCGCCGAGCCAGCGAATCCGGGGCATCCCGAGAACCCCGACCACGCTGCCGAAGCCACGTCGCTGCACCCATCGTGCGGTCAGCGCCACCGGAGGGATGAGCGCGATCAGCGCCGCGAAACTCAGGAACAGGGTCGACAGTGGTGAGGAGAGCACTTCCAAGAGATGCCCCGGAGGCAGCGCGATGCTCAGCGCTCCCCACGGGCCCGCGAAAACGATCATCCCGACCAACAGCACGGCTGCCAGGACCAAGGCAAGCAGGGTCAGCCCGAGCAGCACCAGCAGCGCCACGGCGGGACGCCACCAGCGATGGGCCGAGTTGCGCGCGAGCAGGTGGAAGGGTGTTCCCTCCGGCACCGAAGCCGGGAAGCCGGGTTTCGGCGGTGGGGGAAGCGGTGGGGGCGCCGCTCGGGCGCCCCCACCGCTCCGGGACGGGTAAGCAGCGGGATCGGACACAACAGCATCCTAGGAGAGCTCGATTCGGGGGCGTCACGGTGCGCGCGGCGGACACCGCCGGTCAGGCGCGCGAGGGTGTGTCCAGCGAACCACGCGGTCGCGGTTCGAGCACGTCGGCGACACTCAGCAGTATCGTCTGCCCCCAGGCAGTGAGGAGCAGCGCCGTCAGGAACCAGAATGAAACCGACCAGCTCTGCAGCACCGCGGGAAGCAGCAACAGGCCGGGGAGCACCGCACTGAGCACAGTGGCGACCACTCTGCCACCAGTGCGCAGCGCGAAGGTGGCGTACCAGGTGATCCCGGCCCCGGCCAGCGTCAGGCCCAAGGGCCCCAACCGCATTCCGAGACCGAACAGCCAGAACCCGACCGCGGCCAGCAGACCGGCTGCCGCCAGCCCGGCCAACGCTCGGGTGAGAGCTGAGCCTGCCCCGGAGGTCATCAGCCATCCCCAGCGCAGCGCGGCGACCACTGCCAGTAACGCGGCGATCCAGCCCACCGCACCGGGCCACGAGTCGGACATCTCCACCACGTGCAGCCAGCGCCAGGCCTGGAGTTCCTCGACCCGTTGTGCCTCGCGCATCGTGATGAACGCGAGCTCCTTCGCGGCGGAAGACGAGGACTCGGCCTCGGACGAGAAATCGATCGTCGGGGAACGCATGAACTCGGTCAGCGCGACGGCCGTGCCGCTCAGCGCCGTGCCGAGCGCGGCGCGGCGGGGTGCTGCGAGCGCGAAGGCGAGCAGCATCGAGAGCGGTTTGAGCACGATCATGCTCACGGTGGCGAGGGAACGGCGGAACCCCCGCCAGCCGGGCAGCAGCGCCCGATGGGCGAGCAACGCGCAACGGGTGGCCAGGGAAGCCATCCGCCGTTCCGCCAGGTCACTCGGGCGTTGTTTGCCCACGGCGTAGGCACGTACCTGCTGATCCAGCAGTCGGGGATCCCGCACCGGCCGGGCGTCGCTCGCGTTCGGGTCGGCCCCGGGATCGACGGCGGCCACGAGCGGAAGCTCCTCGGCGGCAACCGTCCACTGCAACCGTTCCACCACGGCACGGCGGGTCACGGTCAGTGGATGCTCGTCGGGGGGGTTGGCGAACAGGGCCTCGAGCTCGGCCCGCACCGCGCCGGAGTGCTCCGCCCAGCGTTCGGCGAGGAACTCGTGCCACTGTCTCGCGCTGGTTTCGTCGAGTTCCCCCAGTTCCGCCTCGGTTGGCCGGCTGAGGATTCGCTGCAGCGCGTCACCCAAACCGTCGGCTCCCAGGTGCCCGCTGTGCCGAACCAACCGGTCCGGTTCGATCAGCATGGGGACCAGCCCGGCCACCGCGTCCAGCCTGCCCCACATCCAGTCGTTGGCGCGCCATTTGGCGGATAGGAAAGCACCGAAGTTGCCCAGGCCGGACCCGCGCACCTTGTCCGCCAGCGGGATCTCGCCGGCCGAGTCGCGTAACGCGGTGAACGGCAACGGGCTCGAGTTGTCACCGGCCAGGCGGTGCAACAGGATGTGCGAATCCGCTCCGGTGTCGCCCCGCATGGGCGTGGTGAGTACGACCAGTTCGCGGAGCAGCCGCATCGGGTCGACGTCGGCGGCGAGTTCGAGCAGCGAACGCGTCACCCTGTCGATCTCGACGAGATCGCCCGGTGAGAGGGCCGCCACCAGGTCCCCCACCAGGCGCTCCAGGATGGCCCAACTCTCGGCGACCGCATCCACCCCGACGTCGTTCTCGGCGGCTTCCGCGCCCGAGGAGCTCACTATGGCGGACAGTTCCGCGTTGAACTCCGCCAGACGCCGCCGAAACCGCGACCCGAGCTCGGCCCCGGTGTCGAACGAGTCGGTGTCGAGGTTCCCCTCCCCGTGCTCACCTGCCTCGGCGGTCCCGCCATCGGGGTTCCGCTCGTCGAGCGACCCTTCGTCGAGGACGCTGTCCAGCAACGGCGCGAGCAACGCCCCGACCGGGGAGGGCAACGCGTGCTGCAACCTGTGCTGCCTGTCGAGCACGCACTCGATCCAGCCGGCCAGTTCGGCACGCACGAAAACGGGTTCGGTCCCGGCCGCGTGGATCCAGCAACGATCGGTGTGGCCGCACAGGGTCTCGGCGACGGTGCGCAGTCGGTACAGCGAGGCCTTCACGAGAGCGAACCGCGCGGAGCGCCGATGGGCCTCCAGCTCGCGGACCCAGCGCAGACATTCGTCCACGGCGGACAGCAGCGTGCGCACGTCGTCGAAGACTTCGCCGGGACGCCGCTGGGCATGCGAGCGGTACTGCTCGGTCAGTCGATCGCGCAACCCGGTACACGCGGTCGTGGGCCACTCCCGCAGCGGCTGTTTCGGAATCGGGTCCAGCAACGGGGTACCGGTGGTGTCCTCGGGGGCGGTGAGTAGCTCGTGGACCCGGAGGGCCCGGGTCTCGGCGAGCCGCGAGGCGTAATCGCCGGAAACCGCCCGTACCCGATCACCGAGCAAACGAGCGCGACGGGAGCGCGGTGTCACGGCGAGCTCGGTGAGCACGGCGTCCCTGCGTCCGGCGGCTCGGCGTACCGAGCCGTTGTGCCTGCCGATGCTGTCGATGTCGGTCAGCAGACTCTCCTGGCCGAGTTTCGCCCGCAGTGCCGTCGCGGTGACGGCTCGGGCGAACCGTTCGCCACGGGTCTCGGCACTGGGCGAGTCCGGCTCCGGGTTGAGGTAGAGCAACCAGCGTTCGGTAGGCGCATCGGCCTCGACCCGCCGAATGGCGTCGACCGCCGCGGTGACGGGGATGTTGTCCAGCACTCCACCGTCGATCACCCGGAAGCGCTGCTCGGGGGAGTAGGCGATCTCGGAGAACCGCCCGTACAGATTGGGCACCGAACCGGGCAGCGAGTCACTGTTTCGGTGGCCCGAGGTGTCACCGGAATCGTCGGCGCGGAACACGGCCGGTTCGAAGGCCATCGGGAACGAGGAGGTGGCTCTGGCGGCCTGTGCGAGCAGTCGCGCGGTGGTTCGGGCCTGCTCGGCCGGACCGAAGTCGCTGAGTGGTTCACCCGGCCTCCCGCGGTGCCGGAACCGGAACATCGCCCGCCTGCGGGCTTTGCCGAACTCACTGCCCACCGCGTCGAAATGCCGCTCGGCCACGGGATCCAACAGGGTGGCGGTCAGTAGGAGTTCGACGCGTTCGACCGGTTCTGTTCGCCGTTCGCGGCCGATCTGCTCGGTGAGCAGCTCGGTCAGTTCCGCCCGGAAGTACTCGTCGCCCTCCAGCAACGATTCCGGCTTGGGCTGCCAGGGCCGGGGAACCGTGCGGGCCATCGCCTCCAGGTCGGCCAGCCGGATCCAGGCACGGCGTGTGGCTGTGAACGGCATGCCGTAGACCAGCGATGCCGAGAGCAGTGTCGCGTTGAGACCACCCGCCGAAGTACCGGCGAGCACGTCCACCTCGACGGACTCGTAACCGGCCAGCTCGGCCAGCTCGGCCCAGGGGTGACGCTTCTCCGACCGCTTCGATCCGGCGCTTTCCACCGGGGCCCAACGACGCAACCGGTCGATCTCGGCTACCGCTCCCCCGATCCAGACCGCCATACTGGCGCCACCACGCAACGCCAACGCGAGCCGCAGCTGCCGTGAGGAATGCGAGTTGGGTTCACCACTGGACACTTCGGACTCGCCTCTCGATCGACCGGCCGATTGATTGGCACTTTCCGAAATCTACCCCCGGAAGACGCCACCGGGAACTGCCGATCCGACCATGGCGTGTTCCGCCGTTTTCGCCAATCACGGTGACTTCCTCGGAACGTGCCGAGCACCTGTCCAGCGTGAGTGGTGGGAGTTCGGCACTGCGTATCAGCGGCGCGGCGATTTCGCGAGAAATTGACGCCGCCCCGAGGTCAGGGGCGGGATGCCCGAAGGGCCTCGCGATGACGAGGCCCGATATCGGGTGGCGCCTGTGCCGCGCCCCGAACCGAAGTACCCGGCCGCTCTACCGCTCGACGTGAATGGCACGGGCGGGGCACAGCGCGGCGGCCTGCCGCACGTCCTCGGTCCGATCATCGGTGGGCTCGGCCTCCAAGAGCTCCACGATGCCGTCCTCGTCGCGCTGGTCGAACACGTCGTCGGCGGTCATCACGCACTGGCCGGAGGCCACGCAGCTCTGCTGGTCGACGGTAACCTTCACTGTTCTCTCCTCTCCCGTTCCGCTCGTCCCGGTTCTTCGTGGTTCCGCACCGCCCGAGAGCGGCGATTTCGCGAGAAATCGACGCCATCGCAGGGTGGCCGCCCCGGCCGGGACAACGACGGGGTCGGGGTACGGCCGGGGACGGCGAGCCGAGTGGGTCACCAGGTGACCGGCAGCTCGTACACCCCGTAGACGGAACCGTCGTGTTTGAACGAGATGTTCTCCCGGTCGGTGGCCAACCGCAGGGTTGGGATGCGCCGGTAGAGCGTGCTGTAGACGACCCGCAGCTCCAGCCGGGCCAGTGGCTGCCCCAGGCACTGGTGGACCCCGAACCCGAAGGCCACGTGGTGTCGGGCGTCGCGCCGGAGGTCGAGCTGGTCGGGCTCGGCGAAGGCGTCCGGATCGCGGTTGCCGATGTCGTTGGGCACGATCACCCCTTCGCCCGCTCGAATTACCTCACCGGCGATCTCGATGTCCTCCAACGCCACCCGGCGCCGACCGTTGTGGGTGATGTGCAGGTAGCGCAGCAACTCTTCCACCGTCGAGGCGACCAGTTCGGAATCGTCGCTGTTCTCCCGCAGTTCCGCCAGCTGCTGGGGGTGTTCCAACAGGGCCAACGTGCCGAGCGCGATCATGTTCGCGGTGGTCTCGTGTCCGGCGATCAGTAGCAGCACCCCCATGCGGGATGCTTCCTTCCTGGGCAGCTCGCCGGACTCGACACGCGCCGCCAGATCGGAGAGCAGGTCCTCCCCCGGATCGGTGAGTTTCTGCCCCACCAACCCGTCCAGGTATTCGGCCAGCGTGCCGAGAGCGGCGGAACGCTGCTCGGTGGTCGAGTCCCGGTGGACGATGACCTTGCTGTTGCGCTGGAAGAAGTCGTGATCGGCGTAGGGCACGCCGAGCAACTGGCAGATCACCAGCGACGGGACCGGCAGCGCGAAGGCCTCCACCAGATCCACCGGCTCGTCGGAAGCGAGTATCTCGTCGATCTTCTCGTCGACGATCCGCTGCACGAACGGGCGCATCGCCTCCACCCGTTTGATGGTGAAGGGGGCCGTGACCATGCGACGCAGCCGGGCGTGCTCGGGGTCGTCCATCAGGATGAAGCTGACGGGGGACCCCTCGCTGTGCTCGTCGCTGACCGGTGCCGGAGCCGGATAGCCGGGGTTGCTCGGGTCGGAACTGATCCTGGAGTCGGCAAGCAGCGCCCGCTGCTCGTCGTAGCGGTTCACCAGCCAGTGCGTGCTGCCGTCCCAAAGCCGGACCCTACTCAGCGGAGCCTCCCGCTGCATGGCCCGCAGTTGGGGTGGCGGATCGAAGGGACATCCCTCGGCCCTGGTCATCGGGTATTCGGGAACCTCGGCCGCGTTCTCGTCGGCCGAATCCAACGTGCTGGTCATCAACTCCTCCAATGAGATCCGGGACACGGATTCCCGGCGGCGGGGCGGCGCAGGGAGCTGCCCCGCCGCCGGCTTACGAAAACGAGGTGAGAACGGTCAGTTCGGTGCGAGGGCGGGCACGCTGAAGGTGTCGAGGATCTCCCGGCGATGCGTGCGGACCTGTTTGGGCCTGTTCCAGCCGAGTACGGCCACCGGTGCCCCCTGTCTGGTGTAGCGCGCGACGAAACGGCGCTCGGCGGGGTCGCCCTCCAGGATCGTCACCTCGGCATCGGGGTGCGGCACACCGTGCACCTGGATCTTGGCGTCGAACTGGTCGGTCCAGAAGTGCGGAACCGGTGCGTAGGGACGATCGGCACCGAGCAGGTTGGCGGCCACGGTGCGGGCCTGTTCGGTGGCGTTGGTCCGATTCTCCAGCCGCACCGACCGGTCGAGCCCCTCGTGGTGCCAGCGCGCCACGTCACCGACCGCGTAGACTCCCTCAGCCGCTCGGCAGCGTGAGTCGCACACCACCCCGTCCTCGAGCCGGAGCCCGCTGTCGGCGAGCCAGTCCGTGGCAGGAGTGGCGCCGATCGCCACCACCACGGCGTCGGCGGGCAGCGTCTCGCCGGTTTCGAGCCGAACCGCCCTCACCCGACCGTGGTCCGCCTCCAATGCCTCGACACCGGCACGGGGTCGGAGCCGAACGCCCCGTTCGGTGTGCAGCTCGCCCAGCATCCCGGCGACCCGCGGACCGAGCTGGTCGGCCATGGGTGCGTCCTGCAGCCCCACCAGGGTGACGTCCGATTTCATGCCAAGGGCCGTGGCGGCGATCTCCGATCCGAGCACGCCGTCGCCGACGACCACTACGTTTCGCGCCCGCGGCAACTCCGCCCGCAGCCGCAACGAATCGTCGAGGGTGCGCAACACGTGCACCCCCGCCGTGTCCGGAGCGGGCAACCGTTTCGGTCGAAGTCCCGTGGCGAGTACGAGCGCCTCGGCGCGCAGCGTGCGGCCGGATGCGGTGTGGACGGTACGGTCGGCCGGGTCCAGTCGGACCGCCGGGTCGGCGAGGACGAACTCGGCGTCGGTCTCGGCAAGGGCGGTTTCCGTGCGCAACCTGCTGCGCTCGGCCTCCCAGCTGCCGGAGAGGACTTGTTTGGACAGCGGAGGTCGGTCGTAGGGTGCGTGTTCCTCTTCGCCCACCACGGTGATCGTCCCCCGGTACCCGCCGCGTCGCAGGGACTCCACCGTCGCGAGCCCGGCGGCCGAGGCACCGACCACCAGCACACTGCTCGGTTCGCTCATGCGCCTTCACTCACTTCGATGGCGGCGGCCGGGCAGACATCGGCCGCCTCCCGAACCGACCCGTGCAGGTTCTCGGAGGGCTGTTCGTCCAGCAGGATCACCAGCCCGTCCTCGTCGCGCTGGTCGAACACCTCCGGAGCGAGCAGCACACACTGCCCGGAACCGCAGCACTTCTCCTCGTCGACAGCGACCTTCACTGGCACTCCCTTCTCGTCGTATCGGTCTCGCCCGTAGCGGGCCCGTGGAGCCCGCGCGGGCGCTCAGGATTCGGTGACGTGTGCCAACCACAGCCCGGTGATGGCGTCGATCAGCCCGGTGGCCGCCTCCTGCCAGCTGGCCCGTGGGGTGGGTGTTCCCTCCGCGAGAGCGCGTTCCCGCTCGGCGTAGGTGTGCACGATCAGTTGCCGGGCCATGTCGGCTCGCTCGGCCCGCACCTCGTCCGGCAGGTCGGGAAGACACCGGTGCAGGCCGTCGAGGATGCGGTGCATGGCAGGCGAGCTCAGCGACTCCTCGACGGCGATGTCCCGCAGTGAGGGCTCGGTCATCACCTGTGCGCTGAACCTGGCGAACCAGGTGGGGCTGTCCAGCTCGGCCAGGTTGTCGGCGCTGGGACGCACCAGGCAGGCAACCCAGTCCCGGACCCGCGGGCTGTCGTCGATCTCCTTCAGCCGCTCGATGCGTAGTCCCTCGACCGGCTCGTTGCGCTTGCGCACGATGGCCCGGACCAGATCCGCCTTGGTCCCGAAGTGATAGCTGACCGCCGTGTTGTTGCCCTGTTCGGCGGCCTCGCTGATCTGCCGGTTGGACACGGCCAGCACGCCGTGCTCGGCGAACAGCCGTTCGGCCGCGAGCAGGATCCTCTGCCGCGTGGCGTTGATGCGTTCTTCCCGTACGGTTCTGCCAGTCATGGCTCTCACCATCGCACCGGTACTTCGCGCAGCCCGCCGACGACCAGCCCTTCGACCTGCCGCAGTTCCTCGGCGGGAACGGCGAGTTCGAGCGAGGGGAGTCCGCGCAGCAGCACCTCCAGCACTCCCTGCAGCTCGGTGCGGGCCAGCGACTGCCCCAGGCAGGAGTGCGCTCCCGCGCCGAAGGCCAGGTGCGGGTTGGGGCTGCGGTCCAGCGCCATGTCAGCGGCGCCCTCGAAGACGGACTCGTCGCGGTTGGCCGAGGCCATGCTGCACACCACGGTCGTCCCCTTGGGCAGGGAGGTCTCGCCGATCTCGGATTCCTCGGTGATGTAGCGGGGCATCCCGAAACCCGGGTTGGCGTCGAACCGCAACGCCTCCTCGACGGTGCTGCGAACGAGCGATCGGTCCGCCAGCAGGCTTTCCCAGCGCTGCCGGTCGGACAGCAGCATGGACACCATCTTGCCGATCATGTTGGCCGTGGTCTCGTGCCCGGCGACCAGCAGCCCCTGACCGGTCGCGATCAACTCCTCGTTCGACATCGCCCGACCCTCGGAGTCCGTCTCGGCGAGCAGTGAGCTGATCAGGTCGTCGCCGGGTTCGGCGCGTTTGCTCTCGACGTGAGCCGCCATGTACTCGACGAACTCGCGCTGCGCCGCGGCGATCTCCTTCTCGCCGTAGCGGGTCATGTTCAGCAGCGTGTCCGACCAGTAGGAGAACCTGTCCCGGTCGGAGGCGGGCACGCCCAGCAGGTCGCAGATCACGTAGACCGGCAGCGGGAAGCCGAGGCTCGCCTTGAGATCCGCGGGCTGGCCCTGCTTGACCATGTCGTCGATGAGCCGCTCGGCCATTTCCTCGATACCCGGCCGCAACGCCATCATGCGCTTGGCGGTGAACCATTTGCTGACCATCCGGCGCCAGCGCAGATGCCCCTCACCGCTCTGCGGCAGCGCGGAGGCCATCGAGGTGTTGAACACGCCGCCGGATTCGTTGTCGGCGACCCGCGCCGCGTCCTCGGCGTCGAGCTGGCGCGTGAACCGGGGATCGGACAGCACCTGCTTGACGTCCTCGTAACGCGTCACCAGCTTGGCCTCGTCCCCGCTGGGCAACCGCACGCCCGCCACCGGGCATCCGCCGCGGAGTCGCTCCCACTCCTCCGGCGGATCCAGCGGAGCCGGATTCGGGATCGGGTAGCTCAGCGTCCGCTCACCCTCGCTGTGGACCATCGCGCTCCCTCCACGTGATTCGTGTCTCCGTTGCCGACCAGTCAACCTCAGATACTAAATTAAGTCAATCGATTGATTTAGAATTTCTCGTAACCCCCATTCGCGACAAACCGAAAGGACGAACCGTGTCGCATGCCGATGCCGCCCCCGAACGGGGCGCTGCCGCACCACCGACGAACCTCGTCGTGGTGGCACTGGCATTCGCCGGGATCGTGGTCTCGCTGATGCAGACCGTGGTGATCCCGCTGGTGCCCGAACTCCCCCAGCTGCTGCACGCCCCTGCCACGGGAACAGCCTGGGTGGTCACCGTTACGCTGCTCGGCTCCGCCGTGGCCACCCCCTCCGCCGGACGCCTGGGCGACATGTACGGCAAGCGGCGAGTACTACTGGTCAGCCTGGTGTTGCTGACCGCAGGCTCCGTGATCGCCGCGCTGAGCGACTCGCTGACACCCATGATCGTCGGCCGTGCGCTGCAGGGCCTGTCCGCGGGCGTCATCCCGCTGGGCATCAGCATCATGCGCGACGAACTGCCGTCCGAACGGCTAGGCTCCGCGATAGCCCTGATGAGCGCCTCGCTGGGAATAGGCGGCGCACTCGGACTGCCCGCGGCCGCGTTCCTGGCCGAGTACACCGACTGGCACGTGCTGTTCTGGGCATCCGGAGCCCTCGGTGCCATGGCAGCTCTGGTGGTAGCCGCGGTGGTGCCCGAATCCTCGGTCCGCACCGGCGGACGGTTCGACCTGCTGGGCGCGCTCGGACTCTCGGCCGGGCTGATCTGCCTGCTGCTGCCGATCTCCAAGGGAGGTGACTGGGGTTGGGGCAGCGGACCCGTCGTCGGCCTGTTCGTGGCCGCGGTGATCGTGCTGCTGCTCTGGGGCCGCTGGGAGACCCGCTCAACGCGACCACTGGTGGATCTGCGCGTGAGCACGCGTCGTCAGGTGCTGCTGACCAACCTGGCTTCCACGGTGTTCGGTTTCGCCATGTTCGCGATGTCGCTGGTGATCCCGCAGCTGTTGCAGCTGCCCGAGGCGGCCGGCTACGGCATGGGCCAGAGCATGGTGGTCGTGGGGCTGGTCATGGCCCCCTCCGGTCTGGTGATGATGGCCATGGCACCGGTTTCCGCACGAATCTCGAAGCTGTACGGACCGAAGGTCACCCTGATGGTCGGTGCGGTCGTGGTCGCGATCGGCTACGCACTCAACATCGTGCTCATGTCGGCCATCTGGCACCTGGTGTTGATCTCCAGCGTGATCGGCGTCGGAGTAGGACTGGCCTACGGCGCCATGCCCGCGTTGATCATGGCCGCGGTGCCGGTCTCCGAGACCGGAGCCGCCAACAGCCTCAACACGCTGATGCGTTCGATCGGCACCTCGAGCGCCAGTGCGATCGCGGGGGTGATCCTCGCCCAGATGACCGTGGAGTTCGGACCGGTGAGCTTCCCGTCGCAGCAGGGATTCCGGCTGGTGATGGGCATCGGCGCGGGCTCGGCCCTCCTCGCTCTGCTCATCGCGGCCTTCCTGCCGAAGCGGCGCTCCACTTCCGAAGCACCGGAAACACGGGGAACCGAGGAGAGGACAACCGTCGGCGAGGCCTCGGCCTGAGTTGAGCTCGCCGAACAGGAGGATGGCCGACCGGCGGACGGTTCTTCGGTACGCACGAGACCGAAGAACCATTCCTCGGGCCACCACCGCGGTATCGCCGCACGTGCTCCTCAGGAGTTCGCGGCCCGGAAAGCGGTGCCACCACGAAGGAGCGCCTCACCTGGCCGGAGCAGCGGCGGATTCGGCCGAAACGGCCGTCCGAGGACGTGCTCGGAACGGTCGGATCAGCCGAACCGGCCGGAGATGTACTCCTCGGTCGCCGTGTGCGTCGGGGTGGAGAAGATGGTGGGGGTCTCGTCGATCTCCACCAGCTCGCCGGGCTGACCGGTTCCCGCGATGTTGAAGAAACCGGTGTAGTTGCTGACCCGGGCGGCCTGCTGCATGTTGTGCGTGACGATGACGATCGTGTAGTTCTCCTTGAGCTGGGCCATCAGATCCTCCACGGCGTGCGTGGAGATGGGGTCCAGCGCGGAGCAGGGCTCGTCCATCAGCAACACGTCCGGCCGCACCGCGATGGCACGCGCGATGCACAACCGCTGCTGCTGCCCACCGGACAGGCCGGATCCGGGCTTGCGCAGCCGGTCCTTGACCTCCTCCCAGAGATTGGCGCCCCGCAGCGACTCCTCGACCACGTCGTCCGTTTCGGATTTGCGCATCCGCTTGTTGTTCAGCCGCAGCCCAGCCGCCACGTTGTCGTAGATCGACATGGTGGGAAACGGGTTGGGACGCTGGAACACCATGCCGACGTGCTTGCGCACATCCACGGGGTCCATCCCGGGGGCGTAGAGATCCTGGTCGTCCATTACGACCTTTCCCTCCACCCGGGCCGACGGGATCAACTCGTGCATCCGGTTCAACGCCCGCAGATAGGTCGACTTACCACAGCCGGAAGGACCGATCAGGGCGGTCACGGCGCGCGGTTGAATCGTCATGGACACGCTGCGCACCGCGCGGAAGGAGCCATAGTAGATGTCCAGATCCTTGACGTCGATGCGTTTAGCCATAGCCCCTCGGCTCCTATCAGTAACACGGCGGGAAAGCGTCGGTGCGGCTGTCGCCGCGCCGCTGTCCCTCGCGGCGCGGCGGTGGCGACTCAGCGCCCCGCTTTCGGTGCGAACAACAGCGATATCGATCGGGCGACCAGATTGAGCACCATCACGATGAGCATGAGTGTCAGCGCGGCCGTCCACGCGCGGTCCAACGACGGCTCGAACGGCACCCCCGGGCTGGCGTACTCGTAGTAGGAGAACACCGAAAGGGTCGCCATCTGCCCCGAGAACGGGTTGAAGTTGGTGCTGCCGGTGGCCCCCGTCGCGATCAGCAGCGGCGCCGTTTCCCCCACCACGCGTGCGATGGCCAGCGTGACTCCGGTGCTGATACCGGCGACGGCGGTCGGGAGCACGACACGCAGGATCACCTTCCACTTCGGAGTACCCAACGCGAAGGCGGCCTCTCGCAGATCGTCCGGAACGATCTTGAGCATTTCCTCGCTGGAGCGCACCACGATCGGAATCATCAACACGCTCAGCGCGACGGCACCGGCGAACCCGTTGACGGTGCCCGGCCCGAACACCAGCGCGAACAGCGCGTAGGCGAACAACCCGGCGACGATGGAGGGAATGCCGGTCATGACGTCGACGAAGAAGGTGATCGCACGGGCCAGCCTGCCCCGGCCGTACTCCACCAGGTAGATCGCGGTGGCCAACCCGATCGGCACCGACATCAGCGTGGCGAGACCACTGGTGATCAGCGTTCCCATGATCGCGTGATACGCGCCACCGCCATCACCCACCACGCCCCGCATCGAGTAGGTGAAGAACTGCCCGTCGAAGCGGTCCAGTCCCTTCGAGATGACGGTGACGACCACCGAGATCAGCGGGGTGAGCGCCAGCAGGAACGCCGAGGCGACGAGGGCGGTGAACGCCCGGTCGGTTGCTTTTCTGCCGCCTTCGACCCAACGCGACCAGCCGGAGATCCCGAGCGCGTAGAACACCGCGGTCAACAGCACGAACGGGGGAACGCCGAAACCCAGCAGCCAGACGAGCAGGGCAGCGAGCACTGCCGCCGTACCGAGGGCGCCCCAGGAAGCCCATCTCGGTAAGGTGCCCCGGACCAGCGACTTCGTCCCGTTCGGCGGTTCGACGCTTTCCGTTGGGGTGGGCGGAGAAGTGGTGGTGCTCATCAACTGGCTCCGGAGAAGTCGGTGCGGCGGTTGATGACCGCGCGGGCGATCATGTTCACGACCAGCGTGATGGCGAACAGCACCAGGCCGGACGCGATGAGGGTGTCGATGGCGACACCGGAGGACTCGGGGAACTCCAGGGCGATGTTGGCGGCGATCGTGGCCGGGTTACCGGAGCTGATCAGGTTGAACGTCACGCCGCCGGAGGCGGAGAGCACGATCGCCACCGCCATCGTCTCCCCCAGCGCGCGCCCGAGTCCGAGCATGGAGCCACTGATGATGCTGGAGCTGCCGAACGGCAGTACCGCCATGCGGATCATCTCCAGCCTGGTGGCTCCCAGCGCCAGCGAAGCCTCCTCGTGCAGTTTGGGGGTCTGCAGGAACGCCTCGCGGATCACGGCTGTGATGATGGGAAGGATCATCACCGCCAGCACCAGTGCCGTGGTGAACATGGTTCTGCCGGTGGTCGAGGGCGGCCCGGCGAACAACGGGATGAAACCGAGGTACTCGTGCAGCCATTCGGCCGGCCCCCGAGTGGCGGGTGCGAGCACGGTGAATCCCCACAGGCCGTAGATGATGCTCGGCACCGCGGCGAGCAGATCCACGACGTAGCCGAGGAACTGCGCGAGCTTGCGCGGCGCGTAGTGCGTGATGAACAGGGCGATGAGCACCGCGAGCGGGGCGGCTATCACCAGTGCCAGCACGGAGGCCAGCAGTGTGCCGAACACCAGCGGCCAGATGTAGAGGACGAGTCCCCCTTCGCCCGGGATCTCCTCGGCGGGCGCCACGAAGGAAGGCCAGGCCTCGATCAGCAGGAACGCCGCCACCCCGGCCAGCACCACCAGGATCAGCACACCGGCACCGGTGGTTATCCCACGAAACGCCTGGTCGGCGGGCCGCTTACGTACTCGACGGGCGGTCGCGGCACCTTGCCCGGTATTGCTCACGAGCGATCCCTTCGGGGTTTGACCTGTGGTTTTGGAGGTGAGAATCCTCGACAGCCAACGACCAAGATTCCGGGGTCACCCTCGCGGTGATCCCCGGAACCGTGGGTTGGTGTGGGTCAGCTGCTCGCGCCGATCGCCTCGATCGCGGGCTGCAGCTTCTCGCGCAGTCCGGCCGAGATCGGGGCCGAGCCGGCAGCGTCGGCCGCGGCCTGCTGCCCTTCCTCGCTGATGACGTACTGGAAGTAGTTGCGGACGAGCTCGCCGGTGTTCGCGTCGTCGTAGCTGCCGCAGGCCATGCCGTAGGAAACCAGCACGATCGGGTAAGTACCGGATTCGGTGGTGTCCCGGGCCAGGTCGTAGGCGTAGACGTGCTCGCCCTGGCCGGTCTTGCGCTCGGAGACCTCCAGCACCTTAGCGGCGGCCTCGGGCGAGTAGGAGACGAACTCCTCGCCGACACCGACCGCGACCTTGCCCAGGTCACCGGCCTGACTGGCGTCGAGGTAGCCGATGGTTCCCTGCCCGGCGTTGATGGCGCTCTTCACCCCGGAGGTGCCCTTGGCGGCCTCACCGCCGGAAACCGGCCAGTTGCCGCTGACCTCGTGCGACCAGGCGTTCGGCGCGGCGGTGGACAGGTAGTCCACGAAGTTCTCCGTCGTGCCCGACTCGTCGGAGCGGTTCACCGGCGTGATGGGCAGGTCGGGGAGATCCGCGTTCGGGTTGGTTTTCTGGATCGCGTCGGCGTTCCACTTGGTAATCTTCTGGTTGAAGATTTTGGCGATCGTCTGCGGAGTCAGTTTGAGTTCGTCGACGCCGTCGAGATTGAACGCCACGGCGACCGGCGAAACGTAGACCGGTACCTCGACGAGGGTGCCGCAACGCTCCTTGGCCCCACTGAGTTCCTCACCCTCGAGTGCCGCGTCGGTGCCACCGAAATCACTCGCACCGTTGACGAAACGCTCCCGGCCACCGCCGGAACCGATCGGCGAGTAGTTGATCGTCACATCGGGATTCTGTTCGGAGAAGGCCGCGCGCCAGGCTTGCTGTGCGGCCTCCTGGGAGCTGGCTCCCGCCCCGTCGAGCGTTCCGGAAAGTCCCGAGCCCTGGCCCGAGTTGCCCGAGGACTCGTTGGCGGCGCCGCACGCTCCGAGAACCACGGTCAGCGCTGCTGCCGCCGCACCGGCGGCAGCACGTCTGACAATACTGCGCTGCACAGGTAGCCCCTTTTCACGCTGCTGCGGCCGATGGGCACCGGCCGTCTTCTGCACTGGCGAGAGTGACACTAAAGCGAAAAGGTGACGTGCCGAATCAACTCAGATGAACAGCAGGGGAATAGCGAACCACAGAAATCACTCATCACGGATGAATCACGAAACAACCACGAATCGAAAACGGCGGTAACGCCGCATCTCGTGGCATCCCGGGAACCCGCTCCGGAGATCCCGGTAATCCTTTTTCGGAACACCCTGTTTTCAACGCGACACAAAGCGTAACCGACGATCGGAAAAGGCGCATCCCAGGGAGAGCCGGAAGGATTCGGGGCCGGGGAAACCACAACCGGCGCGGCGACCCGAGAACGGGACACGTCATCCGTACGGCCGGTTCGCCCCACCGGCGGGAGGCTCAGGCGCGGCGACGGCTATCCGAGCTCTCCCGACGCGGTGAACAACCGCTGCTCGGTCACCCGCAACGCCAAGGATCGGTCCAGTTTGGACATAACCGATTCCGCGCCGGCAGCGCGCAGCAATCTGCCCGCGCAACCCCCACCGGAAAAGCCGAACGCGAGCACGTCGGCACGACGGGCATCGACGATCTCCTCCTCGGTGCTTCCCACGAAAGCCAGCCGAGGGTACTCCACGCGCAGCCCCGCGAGTTCGGCCACCCTGTCCCGACTGCCCGGAATCACTATGGACAACCGGTCGGCTACGCGTAGTCTGCGTGCCTGGGCCGCCACTTCCCGCAACGGCTGTTCGGTGAGCACGATGACCGGGATCGAGGCGAGGCGGGCCCCCACCAACGCGGCATCGGCGCCGGGAACGAGCCGGGCGCGGCCACGGTGGTACTGGACGAGAGTGCCGCTCCAACCCAGCACCACGGCACGATTCGGATCGTCGTACACGGCAAGGGCTCCCGGTCCCGATGAGCAGATGCGCACAGCCTGCTTCCCCAGCGGAAACGAGAACCACCCACACCGGATTAACGAATCCCCAACACTCGATTACACGCACCGAACGGAGGACGCGGCGCGGCTCGGCCGAGCGTCGATTTCCCACGAAATCGCCGCGCCGGAACAACGCAGGTCGAACTTCGACCGCCCCCGCAAGCCGAACCCCCACCACCTACGCAGTCGGCACCGCCGCGGGTTCTCCCGTGCGGCTCTCGCGAGGACGGCCCCGACGTTGTGTAGGCCGCTACCCGATGTCGGGGCACCCGCAGCGAGAGCCGTGCGAGAGGTTCCGCCAAGAAGGCAGCTACGACAGTTGAGACCGACTCATCGCTCCACCGGAGGTTGCCAGGGTTCTTGTCTGGAGAGCCCGGCGGCACGCCCCTTGGCCGCCACCACGAGCGCCATCTTGCGGGAAGCCTCATCGATCATCTCGTCACCCAGCATGGCGGCACCACGCCTGCCACCGGCTTCCGAGGTGTACCAGGAATAGGCGTCGAGAATGTTCTCCGCCCGCTCGTAGTCCTGCTGCCGCGGTGAGAACACCTCGTTGACGGGATCGACCTGCTCGGGGTGCAACACCCACTTGCCGTCCAGCCCGAGCGCGGCGGAACGACCGGCCACCCTGCGCAGTCCCTCGATGTCCTTGATCTGCAGGTACGGCCCGTCGATGGCCTGCAGGCCGTTGGCGCGGGCGGCGGTGAGCAGCCGCATCAGCACGTGGTGATAGGCGTCGCCCACGTCGTAGCCCGGAGGCTGCTCGCCGACCACGAGCGAGGGCATGTTGATGGAGGCCATGAAGTCGGCCGGGCCGAACACCAGGGCACGCAATCGCCCTGAGGCGGCGGCTATCGAGTCGACCGAGGTCAACCCCTTCGCGTCCTCGATCTGCGCCTCGATACCGATCGAGCCCGCGACGATCCCCAACGCCCGCTCGATCTGGGTGATCGTGAGGTCGAGCCAACTCACCTGCTCGGGCCCGGTGACCTTGGGGAGCATGAGGGTGTCCAGCGACCGGCCCGCTCCCTCCACCACGTCCACCACGTCGCGGTAGGCCCAGGGGCTCTCCGGATCGTTGATCCGGACGGTACGGATCCGGTCGCCCCAGCCTCCCTCGTTCAGCGCGGCGACGACGTTCTCGCGTGCCTGGGCCTTGGCCAGCGGGGCGACCGCGTCCTCCAGATCGAGGAAAAACTGGTCGGAGCCCAGCCTCCTGGCTTTGTCGATCATCTTCCGGCTGGAGCCGGGAACCGCCAGACAACTACGGCGGGAACGTTGCGGATCGGCCACGTCGGTCACTCCTTCGCGCGGGAACACTCCTGTCCGATCCTCCGCCCCGCCGGGGTTCGCCGGACGGAAGCGGGCCACTCTCACCACGTGGACGGACGGAGACTTCGAGTAGGTACGCCGCCGGGGCGACGCGTCACCCCGGGTCGCTGCGAACCGGGTTTTGTCTACCACGAGGTGAGCGGCACGCTGTCTCCCGCGTTTCGCCGCTGCTCAGCCCGATCGGAGCAACTAGCCTGATCGGCGTGGCTGGCAGCAGCAGAGTATTCGCGGCGCGCATGTCCGGCCTTGTCGTCTTCGGACCCGACGGGCAGTCCATCGGCAAGGTGCGCGACGTGGTGGCGGGGCTGCGCAAGGACCGACACCCACCACGCGTACTGGGGATCGTGGTCGAGGTCGCCACCCACCGCCGTATCTTCGTCCCGATGCTGCGGGTCACCGGCATCGAGTCCAACGCGGTGCTGCTTTCCACCGGCAGCGTGAACATGCGCCGGTTCCACCAGCGCCCGAACGAGGTACTGGTGCTCGGCCAGCTACTGGATGCGCGGGTGACGCTGCTCCCCTCCGGCAGGTCGGCCGTGCTCGTCGACGCGGCGTTGGAACAGCAGCGCAACCGGGAATGGCAGCTCGGCAAGGTGGCCGTGCACGTGCGCAGCGGGCCCCTGGGGCGGAAGGGTCCGATACAGGTGTTGGCTTGGGACCAGGTTGCCGGACCGGCCACGGCACAGCTGACGGAGCAACCGCAGGAGGTCAACGAGCTGCTCGGTGTCCTCGACGAGATGCGCGCGGTCGACGTGGCCAGCGCGCTGCACGACCTGCCGGAAAAACGGCGTTACGAGGTGGCGGAGGCTCTGGACGACGAGCGGCTGGCCGATGTGGTCGAGGAACTCCCCGAGGAGGACCAGAAGGATCTGGTGGCGCACCTCGACGAGGACCGGGTGGCCGACCTGCTCGAGGCGATGAATCCTGACGACGCCGCCGACCTGCTGGCCGAGCTGACCGAACCGGACAAGGAACGGCTGCTCAACCTGATGGCCCCCGAGGAGTCCGAACCCGTCAAACGGCTGCTGGCGTACTCGGCCGACACCGCTGGCGGTCTGATGACCTCCGACCCGGTGGTGCTGGCACCGGACGCCACCGTCGCGGAGGCCCTCGCCCGCGTGCGCAACGCGGAACTGCCGGTCGCGCTGGCGAGCATGGTCTTCGTCTGCCGCCCGCCCTCGGAGACGCCCACGGGCCCGTACCTCGGTTGCGTACATATCCAGCGGCTGCTGCGCGAGCCCCCGTCCAACCTCGTCGCGGGAGCGGTGGACACCGATCTCGCCAGCCTGCCCACCGGAGCCAAGCTGGCCGAGATCACCCGATACTTCGCCGCCTACAACCTCGTCTGCGGCCCCGTGCTGGACGACCAGGAACATCTGCTCGGCGCCGTCACCGTCGACGACGTGGTGGACCACCTGCTCCCGGAGAACTGGCGTGAGGGAGGTCTTCCCGACGCCGGAACGCCCGACTTCGAGCCCGAGACGGACGGTGAGCATGCCTGAGCTCTTCCCGCGCAGACGGCTCGACCAGCCACGCAGACGCCACCGCCCCGCCTTCGAAGTCGACCCTGAGCTGTTCGGCAAGTTCTCCGAACGGATCGCGCGGTTCCTCGGCACCGGCAAGTTCCTGTTCTGGCAGACCGTGCTCGTCTCCAGCTGGATCACGGTCAACCTCGTGGCGGTACGGTTGGCCTGGGACCCCTACCCGTTCATCCTGCTCAACCTGGCGTTCTCCACCCAGGCCGCCTACGCGGCACCGTTGATCCTGCTGGCGCAGAACCGGCAGGACGACCGGGACCGGGTGTCACTCGAGGAGGACCGCGCGCGGGCCGAACGGACCAAGGCCGATACCGAGTACCTCGCTCGGGAGCTCGCCGCCCTTCGACTGGCTGTCGGCGAGGTCGCCACCCGGGACTATCTGCGCGGCGAACTGGATCGGTTGCGTGACGACCTCCCCGGGACGGAGAGTCCGGAAAGCAGGCGACGACGAAGCAGCGCACGGGGTGAGGAAGCCAACAGTTCCGGCGCCGTGGAGCAGGGGTGAACGGAGCGATTGCCGGTCGGGCTGTGAATCCCCGGGTACTCGTCCGTAACATAAGTGTCGGCACACCAGCTCAGGAAAGGTCGGTGTCGCGTAACCGTGACCACTACGCAGCCCAATCCCACCGAGGAAGCGGTGCGGCAGGCCCTCACCAAGGTGGAGGACCCGGAGATCCACAAGCCGATCACCGAGCTCGGCATGGTCAAGGACGTGACCATCGGCTCCGAGGGTGACGTCAAGGTCGGCGTGTACCTGACGGTGCAGGGCTGTCCGATGCGGGAGACCATCACCCAACGGGTCGACTCAGCCGTGTCCGAGGTCACCGGGGTCAGCTCCGTCGAGGTGGAACTCGACGTGATGAGTGACGAGCAGCGCACCGAACTGCGTAAGCAGCTGCGCGGTGACTCCGAGGAACCCCGCATCCCCTTCGCCGAACCGGGATCGCTCACCCGGGTTTACTGTGTCGCCTCCGGCAAGGGCGGCGTCGGCAAGTCCAGCGTGACCGTCAATCTCGCCGCCTCGATGGCCGAGCGCGGCCTGTCCGTCGGTGTCGTCGACGCCGACATCTACGGCCACTCGGTGCCGCGAATGCTGGGGACCGAGAGCAAGCCCACCCAGGTCGAGAACATGATCATGCCGCCGCAGGCGCACGGGGTGAAGCTGATCTCGATCGGCATGTTCACCCCGGGTAACACGCCGGTGGTCTGGCGTGGCCCGATGCTGCACCGCGCGTTGCAACAGTTCCTCTCGGACGTTTTCTGGGGGGACCTGGACGTGCTGCTGCTGGACCTGCCACCCGGCACCGGTGACGTCGCGCTGTCCACGGCCCAGTTGATCCCGAACGCGGAGATTCTGGTCGTCACCACCCCGCAGCAGGCCGCGGCCGAGGTGGCCGAGCGTGCGGGCGCCATCGCGATGCAGACCCGACAGCGCATCGCCGGTGTCGTGGAGAACATGTCGTGGATGGAGCTGCCCGACGGCCAGCGGGTGGAGGTCTTCGGCACCGGCGGCGGCCAGATCGTCTCGGACTCGCTGACCCGCTCCGTCGGTTCGGATGTCCCGCTGCTCGGCCAGGTACCGCTGGACACCCGACTCCGCGAGGCGGGGGACAGCGGATCCCCACTGGTGCTGGAGGATCCCGAGTCGCCCGCGAGCCAGGTGCTGGCCGACGTCGCCAAGAAGCTGTCGACCAGAGCACGTGGACTGGCAGGACAACTGCTCTCCGTCTCCCCCGCATGAGACAGCGGGAGTCCGGCCGGTTGCCTGAGCGGTTGTTCGGCGGAACCGGGGACACACTGCCGCACAGGGGTGTCAATTTCCCACGAAATCGCCGCGCGGTACGGCGGTACGCCCCAGTGCGGCGTCAATTTCCCACGAAATTGACGGGCCACCAGCGCTGAGGAGTAGCCGCACTCCGACCACTTCCGCAGGCCGAACTCCGACCGTGCCCGCGCTCGGCACCGCCGCGGGTTCTCCCGTGCGGCTCTCGCGAGGAAGGCCCGACGTTGTGTAGGTCGCTACCCGATGTCGGGCCTCCCGCAGCGAGAGCCGTGCGAGAGGTTCCGCCACCGGCACCGCTGCGCAGACCGGGCGGAGCAAGGTACCGCTCAGGTGCGGGCGATGGCCAGCAGACCGCTGCCGATGGGTAGGGCGACCGGAACCAGTCTCGGATCCGCGTGAATGGCGTTCAGCATGTCGCGGGGCAGCTGCGGACCGCTGTCGGAAGCGAAGACCCTGTCACCAGCGGCGTGCCGAAAAGCCCCGTTGAGTAGCAACGTCGCGCCGGGGCGCAGCAACGGCGCGGCCAGTTCCAACAGCTCGGCCATGGATGAGTTTCCGACCACGACGTGCACCAGGTCGTAGGCGTTCTCGGCCAGCCTTGGCAGCACTTCGGCCCCCACACCGGTGATCATTCGAAGCCTGTTGCCGGACAGGCCGGCTTCGGCGACCGCCTGGCGGGTCGCCCGCTGCGCCTCCGTGTCGAGTGTGATACACGTCAGGGTGCCTTCCGGGATCATCCCCTGGCACAGGGCGAGCGCCGTGGACGACGAACCGCCGACCTCAACCACCGCTCTGGCGCGCAACGCCGATGCCAGGAAACGCAACATCGCTTCGGGCGACCCGAAGCGTTCCTCCACGACCCCGTCGGTCATCGGAGGATCCCCGACCAGCTCCACGGGGGCGCGAGCTGAGTTCCGGGTGCGGCCGGGCATACCCCCGCCGCGGTCGCGGGGTGGCGGCGGGCCACTACCCATCGGCACGGAGGAGGAAATCTCGGGTTGCACAATTGCACAGGTTATCGTTGTGGGAGTGGCTACCCGGCGAGGTGGGGTACAACGATCGCGTAACCTCTGCCCACCGTCATGAAACACTCCAATCCGCCGTGTACGCACCGTTCCGGCAGCTCCCGCCCCACGAATTCCCGAATCCGACCCACAACAGAGCGAAACGAGCTCGGAGGCGATCGGTTACGCGCGGGGACCGAACGCGAGCCCGGAGGACCGGAAGCCGCTGCGGACGAGCCTCGGGGCTCGCCGGTAGGCGGACCGAGGGGTGGGAACAAGTTCTCAGGAGCTTCTCAGGCTCTTATCACGGTCACCTAATGCCCGGGGAGCACACTCGAAGGGTGACAGTCGGCAGGATTTGCGACGCATCGCCGCTACGTCTCCACGAAGCCGCGGTGTCGGGAACAAACCGGCCGAGGCGATCGTTCTACCGGGCGCAACCGCCCGCAGGAGGTGCCTTCTCGCCACATGGCCACCCACACGGCAGCACCGAGCCCGACTCCACCGAACACCGCGGGAACCACACGTCCCGGCAACGGAACCCCGGCCCCCGGGTCAGTGGATTCGGAAGAACACGGCGAGCAACCCGTGGTTTCCCCGCAGGAGACCACCGCCAACTGGACACCTCCCTCGTGGGAGGAAGTGGTCCGGGAACACGCGGACCGCGTGTACCGGTTGGCATTCCGGCTCTCCGGTAACAAGCACGATGCGGAGGACCTCACCCAGGAGACCTTCATCCGGGTCTTCCGGTCGCTGGCCTCGTACCGTCCCGGCACTTTCGAGGGATGGCTGCACCGCATCACCACCAACCTCTTCCTGGACATGGCGCGCAGGCGCTCCAGGCTGCGCATGGAGGGACTGCCGGAGGACACCGATCGCATCCCGGGGCGTGGCCCGAGTCCGGAACAGGTTTTCCAGGACACCCATCTGGATCCGGATCTGCAGGCCGCGCTGGAGGAGCTCTCCCCGGAGTTTCGTGCGGCGATCGTGCTGTGCGACGTCGAAGGACTCTCCTACGAGGAGATCGGTGCCACGCTGGGCGTCAAGCTGGGAACCGTACGCAGCCGCATCCACCGTGGGCGGCAGTTGCTGAAGTCGGCCCTGGAAGCTCGCCGTGAGCTCACTCGGGAGGAAACAGCATGACCGGTCTTCGAGGGTGGGGACTGCCTGAGCAGCACCTGGCACTGGACGCGCTGGTCGCTTTCGTGGACGGCGAGCTCAGCCCGGGAGCGCACGACCGTGCCGCCGCGCACCTGGCCACCTGCCCGAGTTGTGCCACGGAGGCGGACGCACAGCGGCAGGCGCGTTCGGCCGTACGAACCGCGTCGACACCTTCGATCTCCCCGCAACTGCTGCAGTCACTGCAGTCCATTCCCGCGACCGCCGAACTACCCGAACAGCCGGACAACCTGGCACTGAGCGAGGACGGACAACTCGTCACGCTCAACCGGCGTCCGGGTGACTCGAAATCCGCACCGTTAGGGACGAGTACCCCGTTGGGAAAAGGTTCGGGCCGATTCGGATCCGTCTCCGAGGGCGGCTCGCTCCCGATCGGCACGCGAACGCAGCAGTCGAGACTCGGCGGACGTCGCGCCAAACAGAGTGCCGGGGTGGTGTTCTCCGGGCTCGTGCTGGGGGCACTGGCATTCATGAACACCCCGACGGAGGAAGCACGTAGCCCGGTGAACACGGTGCCCGATCCGAGGCCGCAAGGCGGAGCTGTCGAGGAGGCGGGCAGCTCGGCCCCGCCGAGCGAGGGCGAGCCGAGCACCGCGGCGATCATTCCCACGGCCGAGGCGACGACAACCCCGGCCACCAGCGTCTCCGTGCGACCGGACGAGCCGAGCAGGAGTTCCGCTCCCGACCCGGCTTCGTGAGCGCCACGCACCGAACTCAGGCAGGAAAAACCAACGAGGACTTCACTCCCACTCGGGCAACATGGCACGTGCGCCGAAGTGTCGAGCGCGGGAGACGGCCGGAGGATCCGCCGAACGGCTATCCCTCTCCGGTGAGCGCGATGTCTCCTTCGTGTGATGCACTCAGGGCAGCTGGCCGAACCGACACGTGCGTAAAACCGGGGAGCGATGAGCGAGCAGCCGAGGACATCCGCGCATCAGGGGGATCCGGGGCATCAGGGGAGTCCGGGGGAGCATTCGGGCACGGATGGACCCGCTGCGGGCGCGGAGCACGATGAGCCGACGGGACACCGGGAGACAGCCTCGCGACACTCCTCCGCCGGAAACGGCTCGGACGAGCATCCGCCCGATGCCGCCGTCTTCGGCAGGCCCGAGGGAGTTCGGGGTAGCTTCGACCGCCGGGGGCTCGACAGCACTCCTCGGATGAATCATGCGCCACCGACCCCGGAGTCACTGGCGCACGCGTTCGGTCGTCCGGCGGGCGCCTCGGAACCCTTACAACGCGCGCCGTGGGAAACCGGACCTCGGCAGTCGGGTGAGAACGGCGCCGACGAACCGGTCTTCTGGAACGAGCAGGGCGATCGGGATCCCTGGCGCGATCCCACCTCCGGAGCGGTGCTCGGTGGGCCCGCCCTGGAGGAGAACCGCACGGAGTCGGGCACGAGTCCCGGCGAAGGTCCGCTGCTCAGTGCCCGCGAAGTACTGTTCGGACGCAGGGTGCGTCCCCGTTCCCTACTCACCCTCGGACTCGTGGTGCTGCTGCTCGGAGCGGCCGGTGGGTTCGTGGGACGGATCACCGCCGAGGAAGGCAATCCGCTCACCAATCCGGATGTGACACTGGCCAGTGTGGAGCCGGGCGGCGACCGCCCCGCCGGTTCGGTCTCGGGAGTCGCCTCTCGCGTGGTACCCGCTGTGGTTTCGGTCGAGGTGCGAATAGGTTCCGAAGGGGGAACCGGCTCGGGTGTCGTGATCGACGGCAACGGCTACGTCGTGACGAACAATCACGTGGTCTCTATGGCCGCGGACACCCCGAACGCGAAGATATTCACGGTTTTCTCGGACGGCACCAGGACATCGGCTCGAATCGTCGGACGCGATCCGCAGACCGACCTCGCCGTGCTCAAGGTGGAGGTCAGCAATCCCACTGTCGCGCAGCTGGGGTCTTCGGAGGAGCTGCGCGTGGGGGAGCGGGTGCTGGCCATCGGTTCCCCCTTGGGGCTGGACAATACTGTCACCAGTGGCATCGTCAGTTCGCTCGATCGGCCGATGCGACTCGCCGGTGAGGGCACCGACACCAACGCCGTGATCGACGCCATTCAGACCGACGCGGCCGTGAACCCGGGCAACTCGGGTGGAGCTTTGGTGTCGGGCAACGGAGCGGTGGTGGGCATCAACACGGCCATCAGGACGTTGGGCACGGGCGGCAGCAGTGGATCCATCGGTCTCGGGTTCGCGATACCGATCGACAAGGTCCGCCGGATAGCCCAACAGCTCATCCGCACCGGTGAGGTACGGCACGCCGAACTCGGTGTGAACACCAAGTCGGTCACCGACGGCCTCGCCGACGGCGCCCAGGTCCAGAACGTGAAGCAGGGCAGCGCCGCCGAGCAGGCCGGAATCGTCGAGGGGGACGTGATCATCGAGGTGGCCGACCGTGAGATCACCGGGGCCGACGAGTTGCAGGTAGCGGTGGACGAGCACGACGTGGGCGCGGTCGTTCCGGTGACCGTGGTTCGCGACGGCAATGAACTCGTCCTGGACGTGACCCTCCAATAGCGCGCCGAGTTTGGATAGGCTGAGTCCGGACAGCGGTTCCCGCTCACCCCACAGTGCGGGCACCGACGCGACCCCCCGGAAGGAGTCGAGGTGTTCGATAGCATCGGCTGGGGTGAGATCCTGGTTCTCATCGTCGCCGGTCTGTTCATCCTCGGACCCGAACGGCTGCCTTCCGCGGCGGCCTGGCTGGGAAAGACGGTTCGTCAGGTCCGCGAATACGCCACCGGAGCACGGGACCAACTGCGTTCCGAGCTGGGCCCGGAGTTCGACGATCTGCGCAAACCGCTGGAGGATCTGCGCGGCATCCGCAATTTCGATCCCAAGCGGGCGGTGAGCAAGCACCTGTTCGACGACGAGAATCCGTTGGACGGGGTCACCAACGACCGGGGTTCGGGCACGAACGGACACAAACCGAGATCGGATTCCCCGCCTCCGTCGTTCCGGCGGGAACAGCCGCTGGATCCGGGCGAACGCCCCCCGTTCGACTCCGATGCCACCTGAAGCCGGAGCGGTCCCGCCCCACCCCCTCCGAACGAGCACCGGACGTGGCGAGGCGTCGATTCGCGGCGTCGATTTCTCGCGAAATCGCCGGGCCAGTGCGGCGGTGCGGGCGTCAATTTCCCGCGAAATTGACGCCCCCGAGACCGTCGTCGAGAAACGACCATGCGGCTGAGAAGCGCGGGAAATCCCGAAGCCGAACCCCGGCCACTCACGCAGGCCGAGCTCCAACCACCCCCGCAGCTCGCACCGCCGCGGGTTCTCCGGTGCGGCTCTCGCGAGGAAGGCCCGACGTTGTGTAGGTCGCTACCCGATGTCGGGCCTCCCGCAGCGAGAGCCGTGCGAGAGGTTCCGCCAAGAACCCAGCGACGAAAGCCGGGAGACCGACCTAGTCACTCAAGCCGGCGACGAATTCGACGAGGGTACGGGCGGCGAACCCGGTGGCCCCGGCCACCACCTCGTCGTAGGGCTTGTCGGCGCGCGCGGGCCCGGCGATGTCGAGGTGTGCCCACGGCAACTCGCCGGTGAACTCGCGGAGGAACAGTGCCGCCATCAGCGCACCAGGCCCCTGTGCGGCCTGCTTGACGTCGGCCGTGGTGCCGCGGACGTCGGTGGCGTGGTCCTCGGACAGCGGCATGGGCCACCAGTTCTCACCGGCGCGCCGCCCGGCGTCGCGCACCCGCTCACCGAGCTTCTCGTCGCTGCTGAACACACCGCCGGTGCGCAGCCCGAGCGCGACCTTCATCGCACCGGTCAGCGTGGCGACGTCCACGATCAGATCGGGCTCGTGGTTTCGAACGGCGTAGCCGAGCGCGTCCGCCATCACCATGCGCCCCTCGGCGTCGGTGTTGGCCACCTCGGTGGTGGTCCCGTCGTAGTGCCGCACCACATCACCGGGGCGGTAGGCGGAGCCGGAGATGTGGTTCTCGGCCATCGGGATCAACGCGGTCACCCGGACGGGAAGTTCCAGCCTGGCCATGGCCAGCATGGCTCCGATCACGGCGCCGCCACCCGCCATGTCGGTGCGCATCATTTCCATGCCCTCGGCGGGTTTCAGCGAGATCCCGCCGGTGTCGAAAGTGATCCCTTTGCCCACCAGCACGACGTGTCCGACCTCGGAGTCGTCGGCACCGGAGCCCTGCCAGGTGAGTTCGAGGAGCCGTGGCGGCCTGGAAGAGCCACCGCCGACCGCGAGCACGCCGCCGAACCCCTGCCCTGCCAGCCACTTCTCGTCCCGCACCGTGGCGTTGAGTCCGGTTACGGAGCCGGTCATGGCAGCGGCGGTGTCGGCCAACCATGCCGGACTCTTGATGTTGGAAGGCGCGTTGGCGAGATCACGCGCGACCGAGGTCGCCGAGGCCCACTCCCTGGCCCGCCGGGCGGTCTCCCGCAGCCGGGCGACGTCCGCACCCGGCTGAGCCACCAGCAGGACCTTGCGCACGCGAGGCGGGGTCGGACGCGCACTCACCCGGAAGTGGTACTCCCCCAGTGCCACGCCCAGTGTGAGAGCACTGACCAACTCCGGAGTAGTGGCTGCGGGCAACCGGAACTGCACGTACTCCACGTCCAGCGCCTCACCCAGATCACGGGGATCGGCTCCCTCACCGCCGGAGTCACCGATCCGGGCGCGAATCGCCCTGGCCAGTTCCCCACCGGCGGTGCGCCAGCGGAACGGCTCGCCGTCACCGACTCCCACCGCCCAGCCGAGTCGCCCTTCGGAGAGCGGAACCGCGCGGACTTCGCCCGCCTTGCCGCTGACGTCCAGCGCTCGCAGGGTCGCGGTGTCGACACCGAGGTTCTCGGCGGCGGTGTCCAGGTCCGGCTCGCCGTCGACGTCGGCCACCGGTACCGCGGCCGGGATTCCCTCACCCCATCGTTCGACGACGTCGACCTCGACCAAAGCGGTCGGAATCACGGGAAGAACGGCTTCCGGGTTCGAAGCCGCGGGAGCGGAACCGGGCACTGCGGCACCTTCCTGACCTGGTTGTTCGGTTGGTTCGTACTGTCGTAGGACCAAAACGATCATTCGGTCGAGACCATCGCCGGTGATCGCGCCGGTCCGTACCGGCGTGCCGAAAAGTGACCCCGGCACCCGCCGGCGCCGGGATCGCTCGCATGGCGGGGCGAGCGGACGCTCGCCGGTCACCTCACGGCGGCCTCAACCGGTGACCGAGTTTAGAGCCTCGCTCAGATTCGTGGCCTCCTCCATCGTCATTTCGACGACAAGACGCCCACCACCCTCGAGCGGGATGCGCATCACTACTCCGCGTCCCTCCTTGGTCACCTCGAGGGGACCGTCACCGGTCCGGGGCTTCATGGCCGCCATAGCGTGCTCCCTCCGTGAACTCATCCCACCGACTGGTCACCGGACCAGCCTTTGCCCTACATTCTCCCCCATCCGGACGCACCCGCGAAACCGAACCGATCAACTTCCGTCCGTGCTGCGCTGCTCGAACAATGCGTCCAGACCGCGAACTCCATCATCCTGTCCCGCCGATCGGCGAGTCGAAGACCTTTCGGGCGCGTCGCCGAGCCGCTCGGCCACATTCACGACGGGTGGGCCACCACAGCGGACATCCCACCACAACCACGAATCACTACCCGTGCTCCCGAGGTGCACACCGCCCAGGTGACAAGGGGGAGCGGGCGCACACGGCTACTCACCGAACGGAACGAGGTCTACTGTGGAGCGAGAGGCGAACGACTCGACCGTGGTGAGTATCACAACGAACCGGGGACGGGCCACCGTCCACGCCGACGACGAGGGAGATGTGGCGTGACCGAGGTACTGCTGACCGAAAACATCGATGGCGTGCGCCGAATCACACTCAATCGGCCCGACTCGTACAACTCGCTCACCGTGGAACTCAAGGAACGGTTGATCGAAGCCTTCCGTTCGGCGGCGGCCGACAACTCGGTCCGGGCGGTGGTGCTCACCGGCGCGGGCAAGGCGTTCTGCGCCGGTCAGGACCTCAAGGAACACATCAGCCAACTGGACTCCGGCGACAGCACGCCGATGCGCACCGTGGAGGAGCACTACAACCCGCTGATCCGGGCGATAACCACACTTCCCAAACCGGTGATCGCGGCGGTGAACGGTGTCGCGGCCGGAGCTGGCGCCTCGATCGCCTACGCCTGCGATCTCCGCATCGCGGCGGAGAACGCCAAGTTCGTGATGTCGTTCGCCGACGTGGGACTCTCCACCGACTCGGGTGCTTCCTGGACCCTGCCCCGGCTCATCGGTTACGGACGCGCGATGGAGCTGCTGCTGCTGGGAGAGGCCGTGACCGCCGAGGCGGCGGAGCGGATGGGCATGGTCAACCGCGTGGTGCCCCGCGATGAGGCGGTGGACAACGCCACGGAACTGGCGGGACGCATGGCCACCGGGCCCACCAGCGCCTATGCCCGGATCAAGGAGACGATGCTGGCGGCAGCCGCCGAGGGACTGGACGAGACTCTCGCCGTGGAGGCGGGGGCGCAGAACCAGTGCGGCGGCACCCGGGACCACCGGGAGGCCGTTGACGCCTTCGTGGCGAAACGCTCCCCCGAGTTCACCGGTCAGTGAGCGACCAGTGACGTCTCCGCGGGGCCGCGTGGCAACGCTCTCGCGGCCCCGGAGTCCGGGGAGCACGCACCGGGAACCACATGGTGCTCACCGGGCGAGCCAGCACCCGGCGACGTGATCGTCGATCATTCCTGTCGCCTGCATCAACGCGTAACAGGTGACGGGACCCAGAAACCGAAAACCGAGGCCGCGCAGGCGAGTGGCCATCGCGGCGGACTCCGGGGTGCTGGCAGGCACTTCCGCCGTGGTGGCCGGGCGGGCCCTAGCGGCCGGTTCGGGGGCGAAGGACCAGAGCAGCTCGTCCAGCGGTCGATCCAGTTCGAGCACGGCACGGGCATTGCCGATGGCGGCGTCGATCTTGGCCCGGTTCCGTACGATCCTCCGGTCGGAAAGCAGTCGCTGCCGGTCTCGCTCGTCGAACTCGGCGACCTGCCGGGGATCGAAATCCGCGAAGGCCGACCGAAAAGCCGGGCGCTTCCGCAGAATGGTCAGCCAGGAAAGCCCGGACTGGAAGGACTCCAGACAAAGTCGCTCGAACAACGCGTGCTGCCCGTGCACGGGCTTGCCCCACTCGGTGTCGTGGTACTCCCGGTAGTCCGGGGGGTCCGCACCCCACGAACAACGCGGTTTGCCGTCCTCGCCGACGATCGCGCTCACTGTTCCTGCCACTCGGTGCCGTAGTTCCGGCAGAACGCGGCGAAGACGCGCAGCGAGCGGCGCAGGCCCCACTCGACAGCGGGCGCGGCCAATGGCCAGCCGAGCGCGAACACCGTGGGAAGCTCGAAACGCTCCCACCAGAGCAACCGGCTGCCACCCGCACCGTCGGGTTCCACCACGAAACCACCGGTGCCTCGTACCAGGGCCCCGGTGTGCCGAACGGAGCACTTCTCGGGTGGTTGCCAGACCTCGATCCGCATCGTGTCGAGCACTCCCAGCGAACCGAGCCCGGTGAAGGCCGCCAGTTCCGAACCGGGACGGTTCCCGCCGCCTTCCGTGATCCACACGCGGGTTCCCAGCATCCACTCGCCCTGCCTGGACCAGTCGCTCACCGCTGCCCAGACGAGTTCGGGTGCGTGGGGAAGCGATATCGCGGACCGCAGCTCACGTTCGATCATGGTTGTCACCTTCCCGGCCCAGTAGGCCCGAGTGTGCTGGTCGCGTGCCGCGTCGGGTCCCCCGAGTCCGCCGGTCTCAATCCCGCTCGGACGAGTCGTCGCCGAGGTCCGAGCGATCGGCCTCGCCAGGCTTCTCCGACCGCCCGTCCCGTTCGGGGCCCGGCCGTTCGGGTTCGTCGCTCCGCTCCTCCGCCGGCTGCGACGCGTCCTCTCCCCCATGTGAGGAATCCACGTCCTCGTGTGGTCGCTCCGCGCAGCCGGGAGACCGCTCGGGGCCTTCCTCGCACGGCGCGTGAGCCTCGACCTCGCGAAGTGACTGTTCGAGTACCGCGACGCGCTGCCGGGTGTCGTCGAGCTCGTCGGCCAACCGCTCCAGGGCCCAGTCGACCTCGGAAGCCTTGTAGCCGCGGAAGACCTGCTGGAAACGAAGCGACCTCACGTCCTGGCCCGTCACCGGCGGTGGGGGTAACCGGGTCGGTGTGGCCCCCGGCGGCAGCGGTTCCAGTTCCTCACCGCGTCCGAACACGAGCACGGCCAGCAGATAGACCACCGCCGCCACCGCGAGCACGATCACGACGTAGATGAGTGCACTTGCCACGGCACAGATCGTGGCACGTGACTTCCCGCGTGGCGCTATCGGACCGATGCGGCGGGCGAACCCAGCACACCGTCTATGGCCGCCGTGAACTCGCGCCAGGCGCGCCGTTCGTCGTTGAGCGTGCGCATCCCGGACGGGGTCAGGCTGTACGTACGCCGCTGCCTGCCACCGACGGTACTCCATTCACTGCGCACGTAACCCGCTCGTTCGAGGCGTCGCAGCGCCGGGTACACGGTCCCGGTCGGCAACGACACGGCGCCACCACTGCGGTGTTGCAGTGCCTCGATGATCGCGTAGCCGTGCAGCCGTTTGCCGTCCAGTGTGGCCAGCAGCAGTCCGTCCAAGTGACCGCGGAGGGCATCAGCTTTCACAGGTAGCCACTCTACGTTCCCGGGTGGACACTGTCACAGCATTTCCCGCAAGAGACTTAGGTCCCGTTCTCCCGGATTACCGATCCGGCGCACGGTCCTGACCGCCGTCCGAACCCCGACCATTGGCGCATTCGAACCGGGGCTACTCCGTTCGAGTGAGTTACGCACGATCCCACCCCACCGGGAGCCCTGTTGTGGAAGATCTCTCCTCGAGACCGATGACACTGTGCGACGAGGTGTTCGATGCAACCGAATCCAGCGGACTCCCCCGCGAGCCCCGAGGAGCGGCCGGAGGGGACGGCCCGCCCAGGAGTGAACGACCATCTCGTGACCGCCGTCCACCTGAAACCGGAGCTGGCTGCCCGCATCATCGACAACTACACGCGCGCCCCGGCTGACGCGTTGCCGCCACCCCAGGGAGTCGACGCGGTGAACGTGCTGACCCAGGCCCTGGCGGCGCGCCGGAAACGCCGCTTACGCGATCCCCTGCTCCTGGTGTTGGTGGCGCTGACGGGGATGACGATTCTTCCCTACACCATGATGTTCCTGTTGGGCTTGGCCCTGCTGTGGTTGTTCTGGTCACTGACCTTCGGAGCGCGCCGGCAGCGGCTCGGATCGTTCCGAAAAGGACGGACCGATGAGGACGAGGTCCATCCATTCGGACTGCTGGTGACGTTAATCTTCTGTGGTGGAGCCTTCCTCGCGCTGTTCTTCACCTCGTGGCTCTCCGCTTTCGTAGCCTCCGCCAGAAGCACGTCCTACTACGGCAGCGTGGGCACATCGAGTTACTCGAGCGGCGCGGTTCTGCTCATTCCCGTACTGCTGTTCCTGCTCTGCGCCGCGGCGATCTTCACGGTGCTGCTGCTGGACAAGTGGGTCACCAGGCACCTGATCGCCGGCTGTGCGGCGGGGCACGACGGCAGCCGGGCGAAGAGCAACTCGCTGATCGGCGGAATCGCGGACTCGTTGCTCAACGGCGTCCGCAACCGGCACGGCGAACTGCTCGCGGCGGTCTCCCGGCGCGGTGACGAGAGCACGGTGCTGGCGTACTCGGGCTGGGACGCCTTCGTCGGCTACGGCGAGCGGGTCAATGCCTGGACGCTTCCGCTCGTGCTGCGTAGCAGGGCGCGAAACGAGGATCCGCCGGTGCTGCGCCCTCGAGAGCTCTACAGCGCGGTGACCGAAGAACTGCAGTCGATGTGGGACTCCGACCTGCTCGCACCGGGCAGGAGGCTGCGCGGGCTGACCGTGAGTCCGCTCCTGGTCGTCAACGTGGGGGCGCTGGGGGAGAACCGGAATACGAGCATGGCTGGTGCGCTGCTGTCCGAGGAGACCGGCCTGCTGGTGGAGCAGACCGACGCGGAGACGATGAACCGACTGATCGACGAGGACCTCGAATGGGTCCGGCACTTCCAGCACAGCTCGGTGGCGAGCTGGAACTCCGAGCAACTGGTCGCCACCATGTTCAACATCGGGTGCGACAACCGGACGCTCTATCTGGAGTGGAACGCCTACTGCCTGTACCCGATGGCGGAGCGGTACCGGCTGGGCGGCGCAGCGCGGCTCTCCGGCGAAAAGGTCTTCTCGGCGACGCTGCTGGAGTTCTTCCAGCTGTTGGGCAGCCTCCCGTGGCGGTGGAACACGCTGTTCAGGTCGTTCGGCCGGGATTCCCACACCGCCGGGGACCGGAGCGTGCGGAGCATCCGGGAGCTGGTCGCCGACGACCACTGCGCCAACGAGTTCCAGGACCTGGACGGGCAACGCCACATAACGCTGTTGGAGGAACGCACCCTCTCCGCGGTGCGCAATCACTTGTCCGAGCGCGGCTTCGACACCGAGGGGCTGGAGCAGCACAGCACGCAGATCATCAACAACACCAGCAACAACTTCAGCAATTCGCGGTTCCTCGGGTCCCAGAACTTCGGCGAGAACGGCACGGCTCTCGTGGCGGCCTCGCGCGGCACGAGGTCCGGCGAAACCGGTAAGTCCCCATGACGAAAATTCGCTTCGCCCGGGTGCTCGGGCCGCGCGGGCCGAGTGGCTCCGGCGTAGGAGTCGGAGGCTTCGCGAGGCGGGACCGATCGCCGCGCGGGTCGCCACTCGAGAGCGGCTCGACGATCCCGGGACGCCGAGTCGCGGGCCTGCCCACCACAGTCAACCGGCCCCACGTGAGTTCTGTTACGACTTCCGAGGAGAGCGAATGAGTGAAAGCGGACCGAGATTCAATTTCCAGGGGAATTCCTTCTCCGGGGCACAGAACTTCGGAGAGGGCGGAACCGCCTACGTCAACCAGGGCGCGGGAAACGACGAGGAGCTCAACCGGCTGCGCGGGCTCGTCGCGGAGCTGGTGGACTCGCTGTCGAAACGCCCGGAAGGCGACGTCGACAGCTCTCGCGCGTATGACCAGGCCAGTGAGATGGCCGAACTGTTGGAAGAGAGCCCACCGGACGAGGAGCGGGTCAGGAAGAAGTGGTCCAGGCTACGCCCTCTACTGAAAGGGCTGGGAACGGCAGGCTCGGTGGCCTCGATCGCGGGGGTACTCGAAAGCCTGTTCTGACGGGCGCCTGTCGCGGCGGGCCGGCCCGACCCGAGGGTGGGGATTCCGGAGTTCGCGAGCCGTGGCCGGAACACCGGAGGAACCGTGGTGTTGCCGCGGGATCTGCTCACGCACTCCGGAAGCCCACCTCACCAGCCCCGCTCGCACGCCCGCAGTGCCGTCTCCACGTCTTCGACGACCGTCAGCGCGTCCAGCGACTTCCGCGAGGCGAAGCCGGACTCCACGAGTTCACGGGTCCAGTCCAGCAGACCGCGATAGTGCCCGTCCGGATCCAGCAGCACCACGGGTTTGGTGTGCATGCCGATGTAGCGCGAGGTCCACACCTCGAAAAGTTCCTCGCAGGTACCGATACCGCCCGGCAACGCGAGAAAGGCCGTGGCGTGCGCGTCCATGAGTCCCTTGCGTTCCCGCATCGTGTCGACCACCAGCAGCTCGTCCGCCTCGGTGTCGGCGACTTCGCGGTCGACCAGTTCGCGGGGGATGACACCGACGGTACGCGCCCCGTCCACCCGGGCGGCCCGGGCGACTTCGCCCATCATGGACACTCGACCTCCGCCGGAAACCAGCCGCCAGCCACGTTCGGCGATCCCGGCCCCCACCTCTCCCGCGAGGCGTACGTAGCGTTCCGGGACGGGACGCGAGGCGCAGTAGACGCACACGGTGACCTGCCCGGCCGTCCCCTGTTCCTCGACGTGCTGAGTCATGCTGCCTCCGGCTGCGAAGCGAAGCCTGTCAGTGGGCCGCGTCCCAGGCGGCGTACGCCTCCTCGACCACCCGCACCGCGTCGTCGACGTCATCGGTCAGGTGGAGCAGCCCCAGTTCTTGATCACCGATCTTACCGCTGGAGTGCATGGTGTCTCGGATCCACTCGTAGAGCCCGCGCCAGTAGGAACGGCCGAACATCACCACGGGGAACTTGGTGACCTTCTTCGTCTGCACCAGGGTCAACGACTCGAACAGCTCGTCCATGGTCCCGAATCCACCGGGCAGGCACACGAACGCCTGGGCGTACTTGACGAACATCGTCTTGCGCGTGAAGAAGTACCGGAAGTTCACGCCGAGATCGACCCACGGGTTCAGCCCCTGCTCGAAGGGGAGCTCGATTCCCAACCCGATGGAGAGGCCGCCCGCTTCGGAGGCTCCCCGGTTGACCGCCTCCATGGTGCCGGGTCCGCCACCGGTGATTACGGCGGAGCCGGTACGCGCCAGGGCCGAGCCCAGCCGCACGCCCTCCTGGTACTCCTCGTGCTCCCGAGGCGTTCGGGCCGAGCCGAACACGGTGGTGGCACGGGGAACCTCCGCCAGCGCGCCGAACCCCTCGACGAACTCGGCCTGGATCCGCATCACGCGCCAGGGATCGGTGTGCACCCAGTCGGCGGGCCCTCTGGAATCGAGCAGCCGCTGGTCGGTGGTCGTCGGCTCACCCATCCTGGAGCGGCGCAGCACCACCGGGCCACGCTGCTTCTCGTGCGGGTGCTCGTTCCCGTTCGGATACTCACCGTCACCGCCGAGGACCTCTCCTGCCGGTTGCTGTTCCTCGCTCTCCGGGTGGTGTGCTCCGTTGCCTTCCGGGCCGTGGTGTCGCTGACCGTCGATCGTCATGCCACCGAGCTTATGCACTCCGCGTGAACCCGAGATGATGTCCCCGGAACGGGGGACGGGCGATCGGCTCAACCCGCTGCCGCTTCCGGAGGTGTTCGACATCCCCCGAAAGCCGTGAGCGGAGTAGCATCCTGGACAAGCGACCCGTGGCGCCCCCGCACGCCGGCGGTGGACACGAGTCGTCGGCGTGGTCTCCCGGTCCCGACGAGCAGCGGAGGGGCCGAGACGGAATCTCGCCGCTGTAGGAGCCGGAAATGATCATCGAAGTACTCATCGGCGTACTGGTGGTTCTCGCGCTCGTCGCGGCTTCCAGTGTGCGGATCATCAGGCAGTACGAGCGCGGTGTGGTGCTGCGCTTCGGGCGACTGCAGCGCACCGTCAGGCCTCCTGGACTGACGGCGATCGTTCCCGGGGTCGATCGGCTGCGCAAGGTCAACATGCAGATCATCACGATGCCCGTACCGGGCCAGGAGGGAATAACCAGGGACAACGTGACGGTGAAGGTGGACGCGGTGGTCTACTTCAACGTCACCGACCCCGCCAGGGCCGTCATCAACGTGGAGGACTACCTGTTCGCCATGGGCCAGGTGGCCCAGGCCTCGCTCCGCTCGATCATCGGCAAGAGCGATCTCGATGACCTGCTGTCGGACCGGGAGAAGCTCAACCAGGGACTGGAGGTCATGATCGACAGCCCGGCGCTGAACTGGGGTGTGCACATCGACAGGGTGGAGATCAAGGACGTCTCACTGCCGGAGACGATGAAGCGCTCGATCGCGCGACAGGCCGAGGCGGAGCGGGAACGCCGTTCCCGGATCATCTCCGCCGACGGCGAGTTCCAGGCCTCCCGCAAGCTCTCGGAGGCCGCCGCGGTGATGGGCCAGACACCGGCCGCCCTGCAGCTGCGACTGTTGGAAACCGTGGTCGAGGTGGCCGCCGAGAAGAACTCCACCCTCGTACTGCCGTTCCCGGTCGAACTGCTGCGCTTCGTGGACCGCGCGCAGGACGGTACCGCCGAAGCGGTCTCCGAGGCGATGGACACCTCGGGCAACGGCCACTCCAGGGCCGAGGACAGCGAAGAGACCGAGCAGCGCCGTTCCACGGCCGAGGAATGGTACGAGTTGCCGGACGACGCCGGAAGCGGCGTGTCCGTTCGAACCAGCAGGGGGGAAGCGGAGTCACCACCGCACGTACCGGGACAACGAGACACCCACGAGCGGGCCGAGGAGCCGGACACCCCACGCACCGGCCCCACCGGGTAAGAATCACCACGGAACCCGCTCGGGTGGCCGGGGGCCGTCGGGTGACTCGACGCCTCGCTCCGACGGAAGGGCACCTCGCGTGGCGCGAGTCAGTCCCGCACGCCGTCTCCCAGCGCCCGGCGCAACACCTCGGCACAGTGCCGGACGTCGGCCGCGGCGACGTTCTCCTGCTGCGTGTGGGCAAGGGTCGGCGAACCGGGGCCGAAGTTCACGGCGGGCATGCCGCGCGCGGCGAACCGTGCCACATCGGTCCAGCCGAGCTTGGCGACCGGCGAGGATCCGGAAGCACTTACCAGCTCGCTGGTCGCCGCCTCGCTCAGTCCGGGGTGCGCCGCCCTGGCGGCGTCGACCACGGTCACCTCGAACCCTTCGAACACCTCCCGGACCCGCTGTTCCGCCGTTTCCAGCGTGGTGTCCGGGGCGAACCGGTGGTTCACGGTGACCACGCACTCGTCCGGCACCACGTTGCCCGCTACACCACCACTGATCCCGACCGCCTGCAGCCCCTCGTGGAAGCGCAACCCGTCGACCTCCGGCTCACGCGGGGTGTACTCGGCGAGCCTGCGCAGCACCGGTTCGGCCGCGTGGATGGCGTTCTCCCCCATCCAGGCGCGTGCCGAGTGCGCCCGGACCCCACGGGTGCGCACCTCGACCCGCAGCGTGCCCTGACAGCCCGCCTCCACGGCCGCGTTGGACGGCTCGCACACCACCGCGAGCCCACCGTCCATCCAGTCGGGCAGGTCCCGTTCGATCCGGTTGAGCCCGTTGCGGTCGGCGGAGACCTCCTCGCAGTCGTAGAACACGAAGGTCAGGTCGTGCTTCGGCCGGTCGAGCGTCGCGGCGAGGTGCAGCATCACGGCGTCGCCGCCCTTCATGTCCACCGTTCCGCAGCCGTGCAGTACCTCCTCGTCCGCGCTGCCGGAACGGCGCAGCGGCAGGTTGTCGTTGACGGGAACGGTGTCCAGGTGACCGGCCAGGACCACGCGGGACTCCAGACCGAGGTTCGTGCGGGCCAGCACGGCGTTTCCACTGCGTACCACCTCCAGCCCGGGGGCGTCCGTACGCAGCGCCCGCTCGACGGCGTCGGCCAGGTCCTCCTCGGAACCGGAGACACTCGGTATGTCGACCAGCGCGGCGGTGAGTTCGACCGGGTCGGCGGTGAGATCCAATCGCGGCGTCACGGTTGGCACCCTACCGCCCACTGCGACGCGGTACCGGCGCGGCGATTACCGTTTTCACGGCCCCGGTGTGGCCGCACGAATCCCGGGAAGACTCTTCCGCTCGGCTCGAATGCCGAGTTCAAAGCCGATTGGAGAACGATGAGCAGCCCGATCACGCCGGACCCGCAGGTTACCGGCGCCCACGGTGTGGGAATCGCTACGATCACCGACGACGGAACCGTGCTCGATACCTGGTTCCCGACCGTCCGGCTCGGTGAACCCGAGCAGGTCGGCAGCAGCCGACTGACCACTGCCGAGGCGGCCGAGTCGCTGGGGGACGCCGGAGCGGAGCTGCTCGGCCGCGACGAGGCGCGCGGTGTGGAGGTGGTGGCCGTACGCACGGGCATCGGCAAGCTCGCCGACGCCCCCGCCGACACCCACGATCTCTACTTGCGGCTGCACCTGCTCTCGCACCGGTTGGTGCGCCCGCACGGGCAGAACCTGGAGGGCATGTTCGGTCTGCTGTCCAACGCGGTCTGGACCAACCACGGCCCCTGCCCGGTGGAGGGCTTCGAGGCCACCAGGCTGCGACTCAGCGCGCGTGGTCCGGTGACGGTCTACAGCGTCGACAAGTTCCCCCGAATGGTGGACTACGTCATCCCGTCGGGGGTCCGTATCGGCGATGCCGACCGGGTTCGGCTGGGTGCCCATCTCGCCAGCGGCACCACCGTGATGCACGAGGGATTCGTCAACTTCAACGCGGGCACGCTGGGTGCCTCCATGGTGGAGGGACGTATCTCGGCGGGCGTGGTCGTCGGCGACGGCTCGGACGTCGGGGGCGGCGCCTCGATCATGGGCACGCTGTCCGGTGGCGGTCGTGAGGTGATCTCGGTCGGCGAGCGCTGCCTGATCGGCGCGAACGGTGGCTGCGGCATCTCGCTGGGCGACGACTGCGTCGTGGAGGCGGGGCTGTACCTCACGGCGGGCACCAAGGTCGCCCTGGAGGATGGCAAGCTGACCAAGGCCGCGGAGCTGTCCGGCGCGGACGGGCTGCTGTTCCGGCGCAACTCGAACACCGGCACCGTCGAGGTGATGGCGCGTACCGGCGGCAAGGTGGAGCTCAACGCCGCGCTGCACGCCAACGACTGAGCCGCCGGGAGACACCGGTTCGGAATCGCCGCCAACACGCCCCGCGAACCGGGCGGGGAAGACAGAGCGGGGAAGACCGGGCAGGGAAGGTCGTGTCGGCACTACCATGACGGCATGGCCTCGGACGATGCTCTGGGCGATGCGCGCGCCCGGACCTCGACGGAGATCGATCCGGTCGATATCGGTCTGCCCGTCGAGCCGGTGCGCGCCGCGCACGGCGCGCCGGTCGTCGAGCACATCCGCGCCGCGCTGGACGCCAGGACCAGGACGCTGCTGGCACACGATCCGGGGACGCGTACGGGCTCGGACCCCGAGGACCTGCATCGGATGCGAGTGTCGGTTCGCCGGATGCGGGCCGTGCTCAAGGCCGGTCGGAGCTGGCTCGAACGGGACTGGTGCCGAGCGCTGCGGGCCGAGCTCGGCTGGCTGGGGCGCGGCCTGGGGCCGGTTCGGGACCTGGACGTCCAGCTGGCCGGGCTTCGCGGAGAACGCGAGGAGTTGGACGAGCCCGAGCGGGCACCGGCGACGCGACTGATCGACGAATTGGCCGCGCGGCGCGAGGCCGCCCGCACGGAACTGCTGAGAATGATGCGTGCCGAACGCTATCGGCGCTTGCTGCGGTCACTGGGCGAGGCGGTGGACGGCGGCCCGCCGACCGCCTCGGCTCCGCCCGCCGAGTCCGATGCGCTTTACGAGCTGGTGCGTGACGGCGTACGAACCATCGAACGCGCTGTCGATCGACTGGGGGATCCGCCGACGGACCAGCGACTGCACGCGCTGCGGATCGCGGCCAAACGACTCCGCTACTGCGCGGAACTGGCGGTACCGGTGTTCGACGGGGTGGTCGGAGAAGTGCTGGCCGCCGCGGAGAAACTGCAGGACGTGCTCGGTGTGCACCAGGACGCGGTGGTGGCCGAGGAGTGGCTGTGGTGGTTGACCCACGGCGACGGGCAGGGGACGGAACCGGCGACCGCTCTGACCACCGATCCCGAGGCCGTGTTCGTGGCGGGGCGACTGGCCGAGCGAGCGCGGGCCCGGCGGGTAGAGCAACGCGAGGCCTGGTGGCCCGCCTGGCGAGCTCTGCGGCGGTTGGAGCTGTAGCGGGTCTTTACTTACGGCGATGGGATGGCGTCAATTTCTCGCGAAATTGACGCCCCGTCGATGTCGGGCCCCGTCGATGTCGGGCCGTCGATGTCGACGCCCAGCTGATGTCGTGGGGTCCCACGGCGAGAGCCCCGCGAGAGTTTCCGCCAATCGAGCTGACCGGGCACCGCGTCGAACCCGGTCTCGGAGTCGCCTCCGCTAGTCGGCGAGACGCCGCGTCGCGGCTTCGACCCGCTCGTCGGAGGCTGTCAGTGCCACCCGCACGTGCTGCTCCCCGGCGGGGCCGTAGAACGTGCCCGGGGCCACCAGGATTCCGCGTCGAGCCAGCCAGTCCACAGTGCTCCAGGCATCCGTGCCACCGCTCGCCCACAGGTAGAGTCCGGCCTCGGAGTGGTCGATCCGGAACCCGGCGCCCTCCAGCGCGGCCCACAGCCGCTCACGCCGCGCACGATAGCGCTCGTACTGCTGCCGCACGTGCTCGTCCTCGCCGAGCGCGGCGGTCATGGCCTCCTGCACGGGTCGGGGCATGATCATGCCCGCGTGCTTGCGCACTTCCAGCAGGTTGCCGACCAGCCGCGGATCACCGGTGACGAAGCCCGCACGGTATCCCGCGAAGTTGGAGGTCTTCGACAACGAGTGCACCGCCAGCACCCCGTCCGGGGACTCCCCGGAAACCGCCCGGTCCAGTACGGACACGGGCCGGATCCGCCACCCCAGGTCCAGATAGCACTCGTCGGAGGCCACCACGGCACCGACATCGCGTGCCGCGCGCACCGAGTCGGCCATCGTCGCGGCACTGTCGACCCGCCCGGTGGGATTGGACGGCGAGTTCAGCCACACCAGGGCGGTCCCGGCGGGCGGGGCCTGCCCGGGAGCCAGCCGAACGATCTCGGCGCCTGCCAGGCGGGCTCCCACCTCGTAGGTCGGATAGGCCAGTTCGGGAATCGCCACCACTTCTCCGGGACGGACTCCCAGCAGGGTGGGCAGCCAGGCGACGAACTCCTTGGAACCGACGGTGGGCAGCACGGCTTCCGTGTCGAGCCCGGTCACACCGTGCCTGCGCCGCAGGGCTTCGACGGCGCTGGAACGGAGCTCCGCCGTGCCGTGCGTAGCCGGGTAACCGGGCGAGTCCGCCCCGGCGGCGAGGGCTTCACGCAGCACGGGCGGCACCGAGTCGACGGGGGTGCCCACCGACAGGTTGACCACGCCGTCGGGATGCGAACGCGCCAGCTCACCGGCCGAGGCGAGCGAGTCCCACGGGAACTCGGGCAGCCGGGGGCCCCGCGGCTCGGGCGATGACTGCCCGGTTACCGCGACACCGCCGGACAAACCGTCGACACTCATTCGCCCTGCGGGGGCAGGCTGGAAACGGGCTCGACGTCCTTGTTGACCTTGCCCACCTTGGCGGCGCCGCCCGGTGAACCCAGGTCGTCGAAGAAGTCCACGTTGGCCTGCGTGTAGGCGGCCCACTCGTCGGGCACGTCGTCCTCGTAGTAGATGGCCTCCACCGGGCAGACCGGTTCACAGGCACCGCAGTCGACGCACTCGTCCGGATGGATGTAGAGCATCCGCCCGCCCTCGTAGATGCAGTCGACGGGGCATTCCTCGATGCATCCCTTGTCGAGCACGTCGACGCAGGGCTCGGCGATCACGTAGGTCACGATTGCTCTCCTGCTTGGTACGTATTCTCGTCCCGCGCCGGTTCTCGCGCGGCTGACGCCAGTATCTCTCGGAAGCGCCCCGTACACATAGGTGGTTCCACAGCGCGGGAGCCACGACGAGGGTACTCGGCCTCGCATACGCCGGTAAACGGCCACGCGCCGTAGCGAGCCCGTGAGTGCTCAGTCGGTTGACAACCTACCGTGCTTGTTGATCCATTTGCTCGCCTTCCTCGCGATGCCACGCAACGCGGCTCGTTCTCCCAGGTAACCGCCCACGACGCCGACCACGGGCAGCGAGCCGAGCACCTCGTGGTGCAGCCTTCCCTGCGGGCGTGCGTCCAACGCGGCGTGCACCTCCCAGAGCGCGCGTGCCATTCGCCACACCGCCCGTGCGAGCGCCCGGGGACGGGAGCGCCGCCCGCTCGTCAGTTCACCGGTGAGCTCGGCCGCCCGCCGCTCCTCGGCCCGCTGCTGCTCGGTACCGCCGCCGGCCGCGACTTCGCGGGATATATCACGCCCGAGCATCACGTACGCGATCATCCTGACCTGCTCCGTCCGGTCGTGCATGCCGTGTTCACCGGCAACGGCCACGAGGACGAGTCCTTGCGCGACCGTTCCCAGCGCGTTGCGCAACGGCAGTTTGGAAGTGATCACCCCGCCGAAGCGGGGCAGCCCGACGATCGCGGCGAGGAATCTGCCCACCCGCAGCGACCACCAGTCGCAGCGTTGCGAGACGGTCATCGCGTCCCAGGCCGAGCTGCCGGGAAGCCGCATGCCGTCGAGCCTGCGCAGCAGGCTCGCGGTGTTCTTCCGACGGGAACCGCCCGCCACGTCCGCACCTGTCCGGTGGTCCTCCACCGGTTCGAGCTCGCCGGTCGTCCGGCCGCCCGCTCCTTCCTCCCCGGCGCGGAGGTCCTCCCCGGTGGGTTCCGGGGCGAACCTGCCGCGCAGCCGGAACGGGTCGGACTCCCGCAGCGCACGCAGCACCGGACCGCAGGCACGCACGAACGGCCGCAGCACCTCGGCGAGCCGTTCGTCGGTGATCACCTCGGTCACGGCGACTCACCTCGCACCCGGCGGAGCGTTCCGCACGATGCCGATCATGGCCGCGGCGGGCAGCACCCCGGCCGCGATCAGCAGATAGGTGCGCCAGTCCTGCGCGGGCAACAACACGTCCCCACCCGGCCCGAACACACCCAGCACGAACACGGTGAGAAACCACACCAGCACCGGCGCCCAGCAGGCCGCCCCGTTCGCGGTGCTCTTGGCAGCCACCGCCACCAGCAGCGGATTGGTCACTGCCGCCACGGCAGCGGTTATCGGGAACTGCACGGGCCCCAGGTAGGAGGGCAGGAAGAACAGTTCGATGATCGCGAGCAGCAGCGCGTCCAGCGCCAGCAGTGCGATCAGACCGTGCTCCGGCTGTTTCGTGGTGTGCTCACTCGTCATGGCTTCCCGCCTGTTCAGAGATCGCGGGGCGCTCCGAGGGAGTGTCCAGCCCGGCGAACAGATCCGTGCTCGGCGCAGCCTCGCCGCTGCCCAGTGTGTAGTACTCGGTTGTCGACACCGGCTGGCCGATCCCGTTGGACAACGCGTAGGCAGCCGTGCCGCCGCTCTCGGACGAATCACCGGTCCAGACCCGTACCTGGGTGCGGTGTGCCCGCAACGCCGCGAGTTTGGCGGGTAGCTGTTCCGCGACATCGAGCGAGGTGGTGATCTCGTCGGGCTCCACGGCCGGGAGTTCCGCGGCGTCGGGCAACGGGAACGGCACCTCGGCGGACTCGCCGAGCCGTTCCAGGCCCGCGCGGAGATCGGCCACGGACCGAACGGCGTAGAACAGCCTGCGCACCTCGGGCACCCGTCGGGTGGCCGCCACGGTCAACTCGTGCGCCCGCACGTGGTCCGGGTGGCCGTAGCCGCCGTCCGAGGCGTAGGTGACCACCACCTGGGGGCGGACCTCGCGCAGCACTGCTTCCAGCTGGGCGGCCTGCTCGGCGGGATCGCCCGCCACCAGTGAGCGGGGGTGGCTTCGCGGCCCCGCGGTGGCGGTCTTGCCGTGTTCCTGCCACACCATCCCGGAATCGCGCCAGCGCCCGATCCCGCCGAGGAAACGCTGCTCGGTGACGCCGAGCGAGGCGCAGGCCCGGCGCAGTTCGTCGATACGGTAACCGCCGAGCTGATCGGCCCCGTCGGAATCCAACCCGCGCAGCTCTTCGGGAATGATCTCGCCCTCCTCACCCAGCGTGCAGGTGACCAGGGTCACCCGCACTCCGGCGGCCGCGTAACGGGCGATGGTGCCGCCGGTCCAGAGGGTCTCGTCATCCGGGTGCGCGTGTACCAGCAGCAGACTCGGTTCAGTCGTCGATGTCACCGGTCCAGGTTAGGACTCCCCTGCTCCCCACCGGAGGCAACCGGCCGCCGAGCCGCTCACGGCGGGACAGCTCACGGCAGGGTGGCGGGCTGGTGCGAAGCGTGCGAGGTGATCAGGCTCACCACCCGGTCCTCGGGTGAGAACTCGCCCTCGCGCCACAGGCGGTCGGCGGCCACCAACGGAGCCGAGGAACTGATTTCGGCCGCGACACCTGCCGCCGCCAGTCGATCGGTGGCGGCGCGGAGCTCCGCCTCGGAACAGGCTACCGCCGTACCTCCGGACTCGCGCAGCACTCGCAGGGACATGACCGTGCCCTGCGGGTTGCCGATCGACGAGGCGAGGCTGTCGGGATCGACCGACTGTTCGGGCGGCAGTTCCAGATTCCCACGCAACGCGGTGGACAACGAGGGGTAGCGCTCCGCGGCGATCATGCGGGGCGCGCGTCGGACGATGCCGAGTGCGTGCAGCTCCCGGAACCCCAGCCACAGTCCGGCGAAACCGTCTCCCCGGGACACGGGCACGATCACCGCCTCGGGGGAGTCGTCGAGTTCCTCGACGATCTCGTAGGCCATCGTCTTGTAGCCTTCGATTCCCGCCCAGTGACTGGCGACCGGGACGGTGGAGGTGTTGGTGAGTACCGCCCAGCCCTCCGCCGCGGCTCTGTCGCGAAGCAGCTCCCACCGCTGGTCGACGTCGGCGGCCGGGAGCACTCGACCGCCGTGCAGCTCGATGAGACCGCGCCACAGGTCGGGCATCCCGGGGGCGGTGACCACGACACAGTCCAGTCCCGCCAACGCGGCATAGGCGGCGGCCGAGACCCCGGCGTTGCCGCTGGAGGCCAACGCCACCGTGCCGTACCCGTGTTGTGCGGCGCGGGAAACGGCTGCGCTGTAGAACCGGTCCTTGAAACTGCCGGTGGGATTACGGCGCTCGTCCTTGAGCAGCATTCGGTGGGCGCCCTCGTGCGCTCCCGCCGCGAGCGGGACGAGGGGTGTGCCGCCCTCCCGCAGGCTCACCGCGTGTTCGCGCGCCACCGGCAGCAACTCGCGGTAGGACCACATGCCTTCGCGCCTGCTCACCCAACGACGTGCCAGTTCGACGCCGTCCACCCCGGTGAGATCGTGCTCGGCCAGCATCGCGGCGGGTACGCCCTCGCTCCGGCAATCCGGACAGCCCTCGGTGTCCTCGCGCGGTTCGCCACGCGCACCGCACCGGACGCAGCGCAGCCCGACAAGTACGGGAGCGCCGGAGGAATTCCCGGCGGGCTCGTACGGATCCGAATCCGCGATCACTGTGGCCAAGACGGTTCGCTCCCTTCGGCTTGACGCTCCCGGTCAACCTATCCGGCCGGGCAGTGCGGGACCACCGGGTTTTCGGGCGACGCCCGCGGGAGGTTCCGCCGAGCGAGCACCCGACAACCCGACCGGAAAACTTCGATCAAAGGATCACCAGTCGTAGCTCTCACCGGGTGCTCCCACCCATTCGCCCGCACTGCTGAACGGACCGGCGAATCCGGGACCGTCGTGCACTCCGCTGACCTCGCGGCGCACGGCGAGCACCTGCGCTTCCTGGTAGAGCGGCAGTGCGACGGCCTCGGACCACAGTGCGGGCTCGACCCGCTCGGAGGCCCGCCGGAAGGGAACCTCTCCGCTCGTGGCCGCCTCGATCGTCGGCTGCAGCAGTTGGTCGCAGAAACCGACCATGTTGAACCGGCTCGTCCGTCCGGTGTCGGGATCCACCGCGGGACAACCCCATTGCGCGGCCATGGTGGCGGCGGGATCGGTGTTCACCGGCCGGGAGACGACCGAGAGGTCGATACCGGCTGAGCTCGGCGGGTCCTGCACATCGGGGTCCGTGGTGAGCATGGTGCGGTAGAGCTCATCACCTTTGGGAGTGACAACGGTGGTCCGGATGTCCTGCTCGTTGAGCTGTTCCGCGACGGAGTTGGCGATCGCCTCGTGGGAGTCCTCCCGGAACTGGGCGGCGATGACCAGGTTCAGCGGTGAGCCGTCCCGCACCCAGCTCCCACCGTTGTGCTGGTATCCCGCCTCGGTGAGCAGCTGCTCGACGCGTTTCGGCGCGGGACCTTCCGTGTACTCACCGGAGGGTTCGGTGGGAACATAGCCGGGTTGGGAGGGGGCCAGCACCTGGGCATGCGCGGGAAGGTTCGCGGCAGGGCCGCCGCCGGTTCCGGTGTCGATCAGCTCCTGCCGGTCCAACGCGGCCAACACGGCTCGGCGCACCCGGACGTCGTCGAGCTGTGGGCTGTTCGGCCGCAGTAACAACGTGCTGGTCACCGGCCGGGGCATCGTGGTCAGCTGGACGTCCTCACCGAGACCGCGCAGCGCCTCCATCGTGGCGGCGTCGGCCGAGAACATCCCCACTTGCACGTTCCCACTGCGCAATGCGGTTATGTTCTCGGCCCGTGCCGCCTTGCGCAGCACGATGCGGTTGGACTGGGCGGGCTCGCCCCAGTAGCGCTCGTTGCGCATCAGCACGACCTCGCCACGGTCGAGGTCGAACGTGCGTATGGCGAACGGTCCGCCGGAAGCGGGATAGCCGTAGTCCAGGGTGTCCGCCCATCCGCCGGGGGCGTCCTTGAGCAGATGCGCGGGCAGCAGATGGTCGAACAGCGACTTCCAGCCCGGATAAGGCTTGTCGAAGGTGACGCGCACGGTTTTTCCGCCCTGGCGGGACTCCACGTCCGAGATCAGCCGGTAGCCCACCGGGTTGATCACGCCGGGCTGACTGCGGAGCTGTTCCCAGAGGTAGACGAAGTCCTCGGCCGCGATCGGCGCACCGTCCGACCAGCCGGCCGCGGTGCGAATCCGGTAGCGCACGGTGAAGTTCTCGGCGTCCTCGACCACCTCGGCCGATTTCATCAACGTCTCGTTGAGCACCCGCTCGCCGTTCTTGCCGGGAACGAAAACCGAGGGGAGCATGAGCTCGGCCAGAGCGTCGGTGACCGGTGACTGGTCGGCCAGCACGTGCGGGTTGAAACCGCCGCGCAGTTCATCGACGCTCGCCACCACGACCTTGGGCTTGGGCGGTTCGGTCGGGGGTTCGGAGCTGGGACTGGGCGAGGTCGACTCGACCAGCGGCGGTGGCGGCGCATTCGTGCAACCCGCGAGCACGGTCAACGAGACCAACAGCAGTGAAACGACGGGAAGCACACGACGCCGAGTTCGGTACACGCTGGACGAACCTCCGTTGCGGATCCGGCCGGAACCACGACCCTCATGGACGCCCCCTGCGTCGAACGGCGTCGCTCTGCCCGCCGCCCCGCCGTCACGTGGTTCCGAACGGACACGACCATGCCACATTCCGAACCGGTTCCACCGGGCGACTCCGCGACGTGGCCGGCACGGGCGCGGAGCCCCCTGCCGGCCACCCTCGGACCGCCGGGCTCGCGCCCGGAACGGCGTTCGGTCTCAGCCCTGCGAGTCCCTGGACTTGGCCCGGGAGCGTTCCCTGCCGCGTTGGGTGCCGTCCAGGGTGACCTTGCGAATGCGCAGCGCCTTGGGGCCCACCTCGACGCACTCGTCGGCGGAGCAGAACTCCAGCGCCTCCTCCAGGCCCAGCTTGCGCGGGCGGGCGAGCCGTTCCAGCTCCTCGGAACCGGCCGAGCGCATGTTGGTGAGCTTCTTCTCCTTGGTGACGTTGAGGTCCAGGTCCTCGGTCCTGGGGTTCTCCCCGACGACCATTCCCTCGTAGACCTCGTCACCGGGCTCGACGAAGAAGGTCCCCCGGTCCGACAGCTGCATCAGGGCGTAGTTGGTGACCGGACCGGTGCGGTCGGCCACGAGCGAGCCGCTGTTTCGGGTGCGCAGTTCACCCGCCCACGGGTAGTAGCCCTCGAAGACGTGGTTGGCGATTCCCGCTCCCCTGGTCTCGGTGAGGAACTCGGTACGGAAACCGATCAGTCCGCGTGCGGGCACCACGTAGTCGAGCTTGATCCGGCCGGTGCCGTGCCCGTCCATGGTCTCCATCCTGCCCTTGCGGCTGGCCAGCAACTGGGTGACCGCACCCAGGTGTTCCTCCGGAATGTCCAGGGAGAGGCGTTCGAAGGGCTCGTGCAGTTTGCCGTCGATGGTCTTGGTGACCACCTCGGGCTTGCCCACGGTGAGTTCGAAGCCCTCCCGGCGCATGGTCTCCACCAGCACGGCGAGGGCCAGCTCGCCACGTCCCTGCACTTCCCAGGTGTCCGGGCGTTCGGTGTCCACGACACGCAGGCTGACGTTGCCGACGAGCTCGGAGTCCAGGCGGTTCTTGACCAGGCGGGCGGTGACCTTGCTACCGCCGTTGCGCCCGGCGGTGGGCGAGGTGTTGGTGCCGATGGTCAACGAGATGGCGGGGGCGTCGACCGTGATGCGCGGCAGCGGATCCGGCTGCTCCGGGTCCGTGAGGGTGTCACCGATGTTGATGTCGGGAATCCCCGCGATGGCGACCAGGTCTCCGGCCGAGGCGTAGTCGGCGTTGACCCGATCCAGGTTCTCGGTGACCATCAGCTCGGTCAGCCGTACCTTCTCCACGCTGCCGTCCTCGCGGCACAGCCCGACGGTCTGTCCCTTGCGCAGCTCGCCCGCGTGGATCCGGCACATGCCGATCCTGCCCAGGAAGGAGGACGCGTCGAGATTGGTGACCAACGCGCGCAGCGGAGCCTGCGGATCCCCCTTCGGGGCGGGCACGTGCTCGAGCAGGGTGTTGAACAGCGGTGTGAGGTCGTTCTCGGGGACCTCACCCAGCGCCGGGGCGGTCATGTCGGAGCGCCCCGCCTTCGCGGAGGCGTAGACAACGGGGATGTCCAGCACCGACTCGTCGGCACCCACCTCGGCTGCCAGTTCGAGCAGCAGTTCGTGGGTCTCGTCGACCACCTCGGCGACCCTGGAGTCCGGCCGGTCCACCTTGTTGACGACCAGGATCACCGGAAGCTCGGCCGCGAGGGTTTTGCGCAGCACGAACCTGGTCTGCGGCAGCGGCCCCTCGCTGGCGTCGACCAGCAGCATGACGCCGTCGACCATCGACAGGCCACGTTCCACCTCACCACCGAAGTCGGCGTGGCCCGGTGTGTCGATGACGTTGATGGTCGTCGACCCCTCCGGGGTGACCCGCCGGATCGCGGTGTTCTTGGACAGGATCGTGATGCCCTTCTCGCGCTCCAGGTCATTGGAGTCCATCACGCGGTCAACGGGCTCGGTGCGCTCGGAGAACGCGCCGGACTGCCGGAGCATGGCATCCACCAGGGTGGTCTTGCCGTGGTCGACGTGCGCGACGAGCGCGATGTTGCGCAGATCGGTACGGGTGCGCTGGTTCGGGCTGGCGACACTGGTGGCGGACACGCAGGAACTCCTGGCTGTCGTACGGGTCGTGGTAACGGTTTCGTTTCGGAAACCACCCGGATGGTTCGCCCGCGACGGAACCGGCGGGTGTGGCCACCGGGGATTCGAATTCGTGATCACACGCCAGCGGCGTGCTCCCCTCCGGCGGCCTGCTTCTTCTCCCCCAGGATAGTGCACCGAAGCGGTCATTCGGTCGTGTGGCTCGACACCATCGGCCAACGGTTGACCCAACAGGGTTAGGTTCGCCTATCCTCACCCTTGACCGCCGCCTTCGCAGGAGGACCACGTGGGGAAGAAGAAGGACACCGTCAAGGTGAAACGAAAGTGCTGTCACTCGAAACCGGCGTGCAAAACCTGCCCGATCGTGGTGCTACGCGAAGCGCTCCGGGAGTCTAAGGCGGCGGAGACCGAAAAAGTCCGAAAGAAGAAGAAAAAGAAGGATAAGACGGCTGCCATCGAAACCACCGAGCAATAATCTCCCCTTCGGGACGGTCCCGACGCGGAGCACCCCGCCCGGGTTCCGTCATCCGCATCCCGGTAGCCGCATCCCGGTAGCCGTATTCCAACGAGCGGACTTATCACGTCCGGAACGCGAAACGGGGCCGCTCACCCCGTAACCACCCCGGAACCCGACACCGTGCTGACGGTGCCGCGAACCGAGGGGCCCGTCCACTACTCCGCCGTAGTCAGATGATCGGCGTAATCGGCCAGCTCCGGGATGGTCCGAAGCGCCTGGAACTCGATCACCTCCTGCCTGGCCACCTTGTGCACGACGAACGGATCGGTCGCCAGAATGGCGTCCAGCTGCCCACGCGACATCGACCGCGCGATGATCACTCCGCCGCTTCGGGGATGCCGCCTTCCCGAAGCCACGAAGTCTCCGGAGTCTTGATGATGGGACAGCCATTCGGAATGATCCTGCAACAGCGCGTCCACATCCGACAACGGGGCCGTGTAATGCACCAGAACTACGTACATTCTTTCACGATAACGCCGAGCGACGATCGAGGCGAGCAACATCACCAAACGCCACACTTCTCGACCAACCGGAAGAACATTCCAGACAAATCCGAATTCTGATCGCAAATCCTTTTCGGGTTATTTTGGATCATGTTTCGCTCCTTCGGCAACCATGATCGCCCACAGCGAGTCGAGCAGTAGCCGATCGGCCTCCAGCCACTCCAATTCCGCCAACCGGGAGAGCTCGATCCAGCGCAGCGCCCGGTGCTCCACCGGAACGGGTGAACGCGCCCCCACCGCGAGCCGTGCCCGCCAAACCCGCAGCAGCATTCCGGAGTCCGCCGACAACGGAATGTCCGTTCCCACTCTCCCCAGCGGAACCACCTCGGTGGCGAGCTCCTCGCGGCACTCCCGCACCACCGCCTCCGGCTCGCCCTCACCCGGTTCGACCCTGCCGCCGGGCAGTTCCCAGCTGCCCGCGTGGTGAGCGGGATAACGCCGCTGCTGCGCGAGCAGCATCCCGTCCTCGACGAGCGCGGTACCCACCACGACCGGTCCGGACGCCCATTCCGCGACGAGTTCCCGCACCGCGGCGAGATAGGCGCTCACTCGCCCGTACAACCACTCCGGAACGCTTTCCCCCGCCAGGTGAACCTCGCAACGGGAGCGGTTACCCGTCGCACGCTCCTGCGGGGCGAACTCCAGCAGAGCCGAACCACCGACCTCGGGCGAGTCGAGGCGTAACCGCAGACCTGCCTCGTCGGCACGCAGCACCGTGCCCGTCGCGTCACTTTCGCCGCCCGCGTCACCCGCGTCACCCGCGCCGACGGCGAAGGGAACCCGATCTCCGGCCAACAACAGCTCCCCCACCGCCTCGGGCGCCCGTTCCGCTGTCGCGCCGAGAAAGCCGGTGACGGTGCGGGTGTGCCGCAGCGCGGCGGCGACCACGTGGACGGGAGCGTCGAGGGTGAGAGCGGATTCCGGCACGCCCGGAATCCTGCCCGCCCCGGTGCGGGACGGCCTCTCCGGGGCGAGAACGCCGTCGGAACACCGACAATCCGCCGCATCCGAATCCGGTCGGCACCCGTCTCCGGTCACCGCCTTCGCCCGGGCAGGCGAACCTCGAACCGCGCTCCCCCTTCCGGGGAAGTTCCCACCAGTGTCGAACCGCCGCGCCGTCGTACCACTTCGGCGACCAGCGCCAACCCCAGTCCCGAACCACCGCCGTCGCGCGCGCGGTCGGGTTCGGCACGGTAGAACCGTTCGAAAACGTGAGGGCGGTGCTCCGGTGCTATGCCCGGCCCGTCGTCGTCCACGAGCAGCCGCGCGCCCCGCGAGGTCGGCAGTACGGAGACACGCACGACCACCCGCGCGTAACGCAGCGCGTTCGCGACGAGATTGTCCAGCACGGTGGCGACCTCGGTGGGCGTGGACCACACGGTCACGGCGGACAGCGGTGTGGCCAGTCGCACCCTGGTCCCGGTACCCGCCGTGTTGGACCGGTCAACCACCAGGCGCGCCGCGGCCACGAGTTCGACCGGTCCCCCCTCGGGGGGTGTCGCGGTGTCCGAGCGCGCCAACGCCAGCAGCCCCTCCACCAGTTCGGAGAGGCGCCGGGCCTCCTGCTCGATCTGCCGCAGCGTCTCCTGAGCCAGTTCCGGATCGGGGTGAACCACCGCGACCTCCGCCTGGGCCCGAATCGAGCCCACCGGATTGCGCAGTTCGTGCGCCGCGTCCCCGGTGAACCTGCTCACTCGCTCGGTCTCCGCGTCACGCCGGGCGAGCATGTCGTTGGTCGCCCGCGCGAGCGAGCGCAGCTCGTCGTCGGCCTCGGGCAGCGGTAGCCGCTCCCCCGCAGGCAGCCGCGCGGCGGCCAGCCGCATCCGACGCACCGGGCGAAGCGCTCCGCGTACCGCCAACCAGGTAGCCGTACCCACCAACAGCGCGACCACCAGCGAGCCGAGCCCGAGCACCCGGTTCGCGGTGGTGCGCACGTCTCGATAGGCGGACAGGTCCGTCCGGGCCAGCACCAGCAGGGGTTTGCCGCTCGGAGCCGCCACCACGCGACCCACCCAGCGCACTCCCGCACCGGAATCACCGGTTCCGCCGGATCTGGTGACACCCCTGCCCGCTTTCAGGCTGTTGATCTCCCACGGTCGCAGCGCGGTGGCTCCCCCGCCGTCCACCGGGCTGCCCGCCGTGTCCAGCACCCGGATGCCGTCCCCGGCGACACGGCCGGGAGCGGTGCCCTCGGTCAGGCTCTCCGCCGCGGTGCGTGACTCGGTGCGAAGCCTCGTGTCCACCGACTCCAACGAGAGCAGCCCGATGAACGCACCACTGATGGACACGATCACGGCCAGCCCGAGCAACGAGGCGAACACGGCGGCGACGCTGGTGCGGAACTGCACGGTTCGCCGCCTCCACCAGGCACCGGGACCACGACCGGCCCCGAACCGGAATCGGCGTCTCATGAGGTGACGCGCCCCTCGTGGCGGGCGGGACCTTCGTTACGGGCGGGACCTTCAGGGCGGGCGGGAACAGCGGTGCCGGGGCCGGCCCGGCGTCGTGCCTCACGCATCGTTCATCCGGTACCCGTGGCCGCGCACGGTCTCCACCAACTCCCCCGCGCCGACGGCGTCGAGCTTGCGCCGCAGATAACCCACGTAAACCTCCACCACGTTGCGGGTGACCTGCTGGTCGTTGCCCCACACCACCTGCAGCAGGTCCTCCTTGGTCAGCACCGTGCCCGGGCGGCTCGCCAACGCCACCAGCAGTTTGTACTCCCTGGGGGACAACGCGATCGGATCACCGGCCCAACTGACCTTGCGTCCGGAGCGGTCGATCTCCAGTTCACCGACCCGGAGGCTGTCCTGCCTGGCGGGGGTGTCCCCTCTGCGGACGAGCGCGCGCACCTGTGCGGTCAGCACCACGAACGAGAACGGTTTGACCACGTACCCGTCGGCTCCCAGATCCAGCCCGTCGGCCTGGTCGAACTCACCGTCCTTGGCCGAGACCAGCAGCACCGGGGTGTGCACCCCGCGATGCCGTAACCGCTCCAGCACCCGGTAGCCGGACAGGCCGGGAAGCAACACGTCCAGCAGAATGACGTCGAACGATCCCGTCGCGCCCAGCCGGAGCGCTTCGTGGCCCTCGGCGCAGACGGTGACCTCCATACCTTCGGCGGACAAGCCGCGACGCAACGCGGTCCGGACACCCGCTTCGTCGTCGACCACCAGTACTCGGACGGGAGTGCTCTCATGGTTCACGACTCTCAGCATGCCCGCGACACCATCGGCAACGCATCGCACTCCCGGTTTCCATCGCGGAAGTCGGCACGATCCGCGGGGAACCGGATCCGGATGGCGGGCCCGACCCACCGGGTGCCCCGACCCACCGCGTGCGGGGCCCCACCGCGTTCGGGCCCCACCGCGTGCGGGGCCCCGGCACACGCTCCCGACGGGAGCAGCGGAACCGTATTCTCAGGATCATCTCAGCGGGAGAGGTGCAAGGTGGGTATCGACCGCAAGGAATTCGAAGGGAATCGGATGAGACGCAAAAACATCGCGCTTACCGCGTCGGCCGGAATCGCCGCCGGAGCGCTCGGACTCACCTCCATGACGCTTCCCGCGGGCGCGCAGAGCCCCCAGCTTCCCCAGGTGTCCGCCGACGAGCTGCTCGCTTCGGTGATGGAGTCGGATCCACCGGCACTCTCGGGCAGGATCACCGTGCACAACGAGCTCGGGTTACCCGCACTCCCCGGAGCGGGTGAGGCCGGTGAACTGCTCTCGGGCGGCGAGAAGTCGATGCGGGTCTGGTACGACGGCCAGCAGCGGCAACGGATCTCGATGTCCGACGACAGCGGTGAGACCACCGTGGTCAACGACGGCAACACGATCTGGAAGTGGGACTCCGCCGAGCGCACCGTGGTCAAGTACTCCCACGCGGACTCTCCTCGCGAGGAAACCGGGACGAAACGTCCGGACGCGGACACCCCGGCGGACCCCTCGGAAATCGCCCAGCGGCTCGTCGGCAAACTGCGGGAGACCAGCACCGTGCAGGTGGACGGCACCGCGAGCGTCGCCGGGCGGGACGCCTACGAGTTGGTGCTGACGCCGAAACCGAACGAGCGCACCAAGCTGCGTGAGGTCCGGATCGCCGTGGGAGCCGAGCATCGGATTCCGCTTCGGGTGGAGGTCAACACCAACGGTTCGAGCGACCCCGCACTGCGGGCCGGGTTCTCCGAACTGAGCACGGGCGAGCAGAAGGCGGAGCTGTTCCAGTTCACCCCGCCGGAGAACGCGGAGGTACGTACGCCCGAAGAATCCGAGGAGCGGGGTTCCGCCCCCTCCGGGGAGTGGGGCTCCGAATCCGGCGACGGGAACCGCCCACGGATCGAGGGAACCGGCTGGGACACGGTGGTGCTGAGCCGGCTGCCGGAGAACGCGATGCGTTCGTCCGCCGGCGATGGTGAACGGTCCGGATCCGGTGCGGACGAAGCAGGCGGAACCGGTGTTCGCGCCATGGCCGAACGCATGGGATCGCCGGTCAGCGGATCGTGGGGCAACGGCTGGGTGATCAACACTTCGGTCGGCTCGGCGGTGCTGACGTCCGACGGCCGGGTGGCCGCCGGTGCGGTTCCGCAGCAGGTACTGATCGAGGCATTGCGGGACTCCTGATGACCGGACCCGCTGACACCGCCGAGGCGGGGGTTACGAGCGCCCCCGCCTCCGGGCGGGACGACTCGGAGCTCGCACTGCGCACCAACTCGCTACGCAAAACCTACGGCGGGACCGTGGCGGTCGCCGATGTGGACCTGTGGGTACCGCGCGGTGCTGTGGTCGGCATGCTCGGTCCGAACGGCTCGGGCAAGACCACCACGATCCGGATGCTGTTGGGGCTGACCGAACCCTCCTCCGGCTCGGTAGAACTGCTCGGACACCGCATGCCGGACCAGAGCGGTGGTGCGCTGCCGTCGGTGGGAGCCCTGGTGGAAGGACCGGGATTTCACCCCTTCATGTCCGGCAGGCGAAACCTGCTCCGCTGCGCCGCCATGGAGCCCGCGCTGTACGGTGCGGACGTAACCACGGCGGTGCGGCAGGCACTGGAACGGGTGGGGCTCGTCGAGGCCGCCGGACGCAAGTACCGCTCCTACTCGCTGGGCATGAAGCAGCGGCTCGGGCTGGCCGCGGCGCTGCTCGTGCCGCGCGAGCTCGTGGTGCTCGACGAACCGACCAACGGCCTGGATCCGGCGGGTACCAGGGAAGTACGCCGAATCATCGCGGAGTTGCACGCGAGCGGGACGACGGTGGTGGTCTCCTCACACCTGCTGTCCGAGGTGGAGGCGACCTGCACCCACGCGGCCGTACTACAGGCCGGCTCGCTGATCGCCCAGGGCGAGTTGGCGACCCTGCTGGAGTCCGGCGGGCCCAATCTGCTGCTCAGGGTTTCCGACAACGATTCGGGGCTGGAAGCACTACGGCAGAGCGGCATACCGGCTCGCGTGGAGCAGGGGGAGCTACGAGTGGAACTGTCCGAAACGGACGCACCCGAAGTGGTCGCGGCACTGGTACACGCCGGGATCGGGGTACATGAGGCCCGCCGGGACCGTGCGGGTCTGGAGGAGATCTTCGCTCGACTCACCGAGGGGGAGCACTCATGACGGGAACGGCCGCACGAGTCGAGCTGCCGTCCGGCATCCGGCAACGCGCTTCGGCACCGTTCGGACGAGTGGTGGGTTCCGAACTGAGTTGGATACTGCACCGGCCGCGCAATCTGCTCGCGCTGCTCGGGCTGGCGGTGATCCCCGTCCTGATCGGAACAGTCCTCGCGATCACCGGAGGGCCTTCCGGCGGCACGGGACTGTTCTCGGCGGTCGCGGGCAACGGACTGGTCCTTCCGGTACTGGCTCTGATGCTGACGCAGAACCTGCTGTTGCCGTTGATCACCGCGATGGTGGCCGCCGACGGACTGGCGGGCGAGGCGGCCAACGGTACGTTGCGCGGGCTGCTGCTGGCACCGATCGGCAGGGTGCGGCTGGTGGTGGTCAAGGCGCTGGGCGTGCTGCTGATGGTGGTACTCGCCGTCGGTGTCGTCGCGTTGAGCGGAGTGCTGACCGGACTGCTGATCGTCGGAAGCGACGGTCTGGTGACCCTGTCCGGCACCACTCTCCCGCTGGGGGAGGCACTTGGCAGGGTCGCACTGGCCACGGCCTGGTGCGCGGTGCAAATGGCCGCGGTCGGCGCCATCGCGCTGGCGATATCCGCGACCACCGAGCACTCGCTGCTGGTACTCATCGCCACGGTGGGGGGGTTGATCGTGTTCGGGGTGCTGGAGGCCATCCCGGCTCTGGAGTGGCTCAAACCGATCTTCATAACCGCCGACTGGTACTCCATCAGCGATGTACTGAGCGATCCGATCCGCTGGAACAATCTGGTGGACGGGCTGTGGCGCGCGGGTTGCTACACGCTGGTGGGCTTTTCGGCGGCGGTTGCACGGATGGCCACCAAGGACACCTGACCCGAGCGCGACGAAGGTTTGTCCGTAGTGGGGCGGCGATTTCGCGGGAAATTGACAACGACCGGGCCGTACCGTCCCACATCCCCCAAGATTTCCCGAGCGGAAAATCGACGCCGTCCCAACAGGCTCAGCGACGTCGTGAGTCGGCGGCCGTGGCGGAACGGTCGCCGACGAACAGCCGGTTGGTTCGATCAGCGGACAGTTGGTTCGATCAGCGGCCGGTTGTCACCCGATAGAACACGAGCATCGCTCGGATGGCCGTAGCAACGCGCTACTCCGAATTGCCAACCTGCTCCTCGGCGTCCCGCAGTCGACAGAGTAGGCGGACCGATGGTCGCTTTCACCTACCCGGAGTTCTACCTGCCCCACCCCGCCCGGCTGAATCCGCACCTGGAACGTTCCCGCAGGCACAGCACCGAGTGGGCGGAGCGGATGGGCATGTTGGAAGCTCCCAAACCGGGAGGTGGTGTGATCTGGGACCGGCAGGCGCTGGAGAAGATGGACTACGCGCTGATGTGCGCCTACACCCATCCCGACTGTGACGGGCCGATGCTGGACCTGATCACCGACTGGTACGTGTGGGTGTTCTTCTTCGACGACGACTTCCTCGAGCAGTTCAAGTACTCCCGGGATCCGCGCGGCGCACAACGGTACCTGGACCGGCTGGACCTGTTCATGCCCGAGGAGGACCAGCAGGCCCCGGAACCGGCCAACGCCGCTGAGGCCGGCCTGCACGATCTCTGGCAACGCACCGCACCGTCGATGTCTAGCGGTTGGCGCAGGCGATTCATCCGCAGCACCCACAATCTGATGGTCGAGTCGATGTGGGAGCTGGACAACATAACCAGGGGCAGGATCGCGAATCCGATCGAGTACATGCAGATGCGGCGCAGGGTGGGGGGTGCACCGTGGTCGGCCAACCTCGTGGAGTGCGCCGTCAAGGCGGAGCTACCTGACCACATCACCGCTCTTCGTCCGATCGAGGTGCTGTCCGACAGCTTCTCGGACGCGGTGCACCTACGCAACGACCTGTTCTCCTATCAGCGGGAGGTCGCCGAGGAAGGCGAGAACTCCAACGCGGTGCTGGTGTTCGAACGATTCCTGGACTGCGCCACCCAACAGGCGGCCGAGCTGGTCAACGACCTGCTGACCTCACGACTGCAACAGTTCGAGAACGCGGCGCTGCACGACGTGCCCGCGCTGTTCGCCGACCACGGTCTTCCCGTCGACGAGCAGGCCCGAGTGGCGGCCTACGTCAAAGGGCTGCAGGACTGGCAGGCCGGTGGCCACGAATGGCACGCCAAGTCCAGCCGCTACACCAACGAACAGCTCGAATCCCGGGACAGCCCGGTGTTGGGGGTGCTGGGAGGTCCGAACGGACTGGGAACCTCGGCGAGCGGGCTCCACACCTCCACCGCGGTGATCGGATTGGCGCACCGCTCACGGCAGCACTCCCACCAACCGTTCGAGCGGGTGGGACCGCTCCCCCTCCCCGAACTGGACATGCCCTACGCCTTCCGCACCAGTCGACACATCGACACGGCGCGTGCCTACGCGGTCGACTGGGCGCGCGGTGTGGGAATGTTCGACTCGGTGCCCGGGGTGGAGCTCGGTGGTGTCTGGGACGAAGAGCGTTTCGTGAATCTGGATCTGCCGCACTGCGCCTCGATGATCCACGCGGACGCGGAGCTGGACCAGCTCAAGCTGTCCTCGGACTGGCTGGCCTGGGGGACCTACGGCGACGACTACTTCCCGCTGGTGTTCGGGGCCACCCGCAACGTGACGGCTGCCAAGCACCAGGACGCACGGCTCCCGGCCTTCATGCCGTTGGACATGAGCGGCACACCGGAGCCGAACAACCCTGTCGAACGCGGCCTGGCCGACCTGTGGCAACGCACCGCCACACCGATGTCCCCGGCGGCCCGTGGCGAGTTCCGCGAGGCCGTGCTGGACATGACGTCCAGTTGGGTCTGGGAACTGGACAACCAGACGGCCAACCGGATACCGGACCCGGTGGACTACATCGAGATGCGTCGTAGGACGTTCGGTTCGGACATGACCATGAGTTTGTCCCGGCTCTCGGCGGAGAACTCGATCCCGCCGGAGATCTACCGCACCCGCACGCTGCGGGAGCTGGACACCGCCGCGCAGGACTACGCCTGCTTCGTCAACGATCTGTTCTCCTACCAGAAGGAGATCGAGTTCGAGGGCGAACTGCACAACATGGTGCTGGTGGTGCGCAACTTCCTGGGAGTGGACCAGCGACGTGCACGGGATGTCGTGGGTGAACTGGCCAATTCCCGAATGGCCCAGTTCCAGCACATCATCGCCAACGAGCTGCCCGGCCTGTACGAACAGTTCGAGCTGGCTGAGGACGTGCGCCGCCAGCTGGAGCGTCACGTGGCGGAGCTGCGGGACTGGATGTCGGGCATTCTGGAATGGCATCGCCGCTGTGTGCGCTACACCGAGGCCGAACTGCGGCGTATCGCCAACCCCTTCGGTTTCGGCTTCGGACCCACCGGTCTGGGAACCGCCGCAGCCCGGATCGCCTGACCGGGAATTTCCAACGGTTGTACCCACTCGATGTCGGAACTGCCGTGATGCGCTGGCGACAGAAGGCTGGGCCGGGCACACCCCGGAAACCAATCGCGCCGGTGTGAACTCGCTCCAGCCCGAGCGACCCGAGTCACCGGGCCGTACTACGTGTCGGTGATCAGGGCCGTCCCGCTCGGATCCAGGGTCAGCGTCACCTCCTCGTCGACGTGGGGCACGTCGTCGAGCGAGGTGACGGCTTCCAGCGAGTCGAGCCACGGCGCGTCGGGCACGGTCACTGTCACGCGAACGTGGTCGTGCCGGTGGACCCGTTCCCGCACCACGGCGCGCCGCTGCCCATCCGGGGTCCCATCCTCAGCGGGCGCGGCCCGCAGCCCCGTCGCACGCAGTCCGATTCGGACGGTCCCCGAAGGACAATCCGAGGGACGAGGCACCGTACCGAGTTCGCAGCGGATCGTCTCGCCGTCGGCGTGCCCGGACAGCACGGTGCCGCAGCCCAGGAAGCGGGCCACCTCCTCGGTCGCGGGCCGGTGCCAGAGGCGCCACGGCGTGTCGAGTTGTTCGATCCGCCCCGCCACGAGTACCGCTGTCCGGTCGGCGAGTGTGAAGGCCTCGTCGTGGTCGTGGGTCACCAGCACACCGGTCATCCGGTTCAGATCGAGCAAACGTGCCAGATCCACGGCCAGCCGCTCCCGCAGCCTCCGGTCCAGCCCGGAAAGCGGCTCGTCCAGCAGCAGCAACCGGGGTTCGGCCGCCAGCGCCCGTGCCAGCGCGACCCGTTGCGCCTGCCCACCGGACAACTCGGTGACCCGTCGATCCTGATACCCGACCAGTCCGACCAGTTCGAGAAGTCGACTCACCGTGTCGCGGCGCTCGCGTCTGCCGACCGATCGCATCCGCAGCGCGAAGTCCACATTGCCCGCCACGTCGCGATGCCTGAAGAGCTGGCCGTCCTGGAAGACCATGCCGAAACCACGGCGGTGCACCGGAACCCCGGACAGCTCGAGCCCGTCGAAGGCGACCCGTCCGGCCGAAGGACGTTCCAGCCCGGCCACGCTTCGAAGCAGGGTGGTCTTGCCACAGCCGGAGGGCCCCAACACGGCCAGCACCTCACCGCGCGGCACGCGAAGGTCCACAGCGGACAGTGCCGTGGTGCCGCCGTAGCGCACCGTCAGCCCTTCCAACCGCAGGCCGTCGTCCGGCTCACGGCGGGTTTCCGGGACCGCCGTTGTTTCCGAGGACCCGAGTACGGAACGCATCAGAACTCTCCCGACGAATCGGAACGCAGGGTTTCGATGATCAGCACCGCCCCGGCGGTGACCAGCATCAGCAGTGCACAGGCCGCATAGGCCATCTGGGTGTTCAGTTCGCCGGGGCGGCTGAGCAGCGTGCTGATCGCCACCGGAAGTGTCGGTGCTTCCGGACGGGCCAGGAAGCCGGTGGCGCCGAACTCGCCCAGTGCCACGACGAAACCGAGGCCCGCGGCGGTCACCACTGCCCGCCCCGCCAGCGGCAGGTCCACCTCCCGCCGAATCCGCCACGGTCCGGCTCCCAGCGTCGCGGCGGCGGCACGCACCCGTGGATCCACCGAGCGCAGGACCGGCAGTATCGTTCTGATCACCAGTGGCGTGATCACCAGGGCCTGGGCGAACGGCACCAGCAGCGGCGAGGTCCGCAGATCACCCGGCAGCACGTGCAGCGTGACGAGGTAGCCGAAGCCGACCGTGACGGCGGAGATCCCCAGCGGCAGCATCAGGGCTGCGTCCATGAGTTCCGCCGCCCACCGACTGCGCAGACTCGTCAGCACCAGGCAGGCGAGCACTCCGAGCAGCAACGACATCCACGTGGCGTCGGTGGCGGCACGCAGCGAGTTCCACGCGGCCTGCCATCCCGAGACGTCCAGTACTCCGCCGGTGCCGGACAACGCCCGGTAGCCTGCCAGACTCCAACCGCCGCGCGAGTTCACCGAACGCACGAGCAGGGCGATGATCGGAGCGGTCAGCGCGCCGAGCACGACGACCGCGCAGCCCACCGGTATCCACTCGAGACCGCTCGGGCGTCGTGCGGCGGCTCGTGACCGGTGCGGTGCGAGCGCGTTCTCCCTGCGTCCCCGGGCGATCGCGGCTACGGCCAGCGCGGCCAGCACCGCCGCGAACTGCAGCAACGACAGCGCGGCCGCACCGGACAGGTCGAGCAGTCGCACGGTGCGCAGGTAGATTTCCGTTTCCAGCGTCCGGTAGCGTCCGCCGCCCAGTACCAGGACCACGCCGAAGCTGGTGGAGCAGAACAGGAAGACCACCGCCGCGGCCGACCAGAGTGCGGGGCGCAACGCGGGTAGCGTCACGGTGCGGAAAGCACGGAACGGTCCGGCCCCGAGACTGCGGGCCGCGTCGGTCGCTCTCGGGTCGAGCTGGGTCCACAGCCCGCTGACGGTCCGGGCGACGACGGCGATGTTGAAGAACGCGTTGGCCGATACGATCGCCCACGCGTTCGGCTCGGCGGTGCCGAGCAGGGCGCGAAAGGCCATCCCCACCACCAGGGTGGGCAGTACGAACGGGACGGTGATCAGGGCTCGCAGCAGTGCCTTTCCCGGCACGGGCACCCGAGCGAGCAGGTAGGCCAGCGGCATTCCCGCAGCGACCGCCAGCAGGGTGGAGGCCGCCGCCTGGCCGAGGGTGAAGGCGACGATCCGCCAGGTTTCCGGAGCGGTCAGCACCTCGTCGAGGCCCGAGCTCAGTCCGAGGCGCAGGATGGCTGCCACCGGCCACGCGAAGAACACACCGAGAAAGCCGAGCACCAGCGCCGCGCCCACTGTGATGAACGCGGCGTGCCCGCGCGGACGTGCACGGGAAACCGGAGTGCCGTCGGCCCTGGCCCTGTTCAATGAGGCACCGTTCAATGAGGCACCGTTCAATGAGGCACCGTTCGCCGTTGCCCGGCTTCCCGACTCCCCGTCGGCCGTCACCGGTTCGTCAGGGACCGCCACTGGCGTATCCACTCGGCGCGGTTGCGTTCCACCCGCTGCGGCTTCATCTCGGTGGACTCGGACGGCCGCGGGGCGACGTCCTGCCAGCTCTCCGGCAGCTCAACCCCCGTGAGCACCGGATAGACGTACATCTGCTCGGGCAACCGACGCTGGAACTTCCACGAGAGCAGGAAGTCCATCAGCTCCCGTGCTTTCTTGAGGTTCGTGGTCCCGTCGATGACACCGGCGTACTCGACCTGGCGGTAGCACGTTCCCAGAAGTGCCTTGGTGCGCGGTTGTCCGTTCTGGTCGACCTCGGCGGCGGGTGAGGAGGCGTAGGACAGCACGATCGGCCGGGATCCGCCGCCGGACGAGCCGGAGAAGTCCTGCTTGTAGGCCTGCTGCCAGCCCGAGGAGATGCGAACGTCGTTGTCCAGCAGTTGTCGCCAGTAGTTCTGCCACCCCTGCTCGCCGAACGTGGCGACGGTGTTGAGCAGGAAGGCGAGCCCGGGCGAGGAGGTAGCCGGATCGGGAACGGCGAACAGGCCCGCGTAGCGCGGCTCGGCCAGATCCGCGAGTTCGGCGGGCGGCTCCAGGGCGTGCTGCTCGAACCAGCGCAGATCGATGTTGACGCAGACGTCGCCCGCGTCGACGGGTATCGGGCTGTCGTTGGCGCCGTAGGCGTACTTGATCGAGATGTGCTCAGCGCCCTCGGGGCGATAGGAGGCGAACACTCCGTTGTCGACGGCGCGTGAGAGATACGTGGAATCGACACCGAAGGCGACGTCGCCGATCGGGGCGTCCTTGGTGAGCACCAGCTCGTTGGTGAGTTCGCCAGCGTCTCCCTTTCGCAGAATCCGGAGGCGATAGCCGGAATCCTGTTGGAAGCTGTTCCGTAATTCATCACTGATCACGAACGAATCGTGCGTGACCAGCGTCACTGTAGGGCGCTGCGAGTCACGGCCGGTGCCCATGAGTGAGCAACCGGCCACCAGTAATGTGACTGCCACTGCCAGCGCGGCACGCGTTCGACGTGCGATACTGCGTCTCAACGATCCTCCCGTGGTCACACCACGAGTGCGACACCGAGCTGATCGCACGCCTCCCTGCGCCGGCATTACCCGGTTCAAGTAGGACGGTCGAGGACCCCGTGTCCTCCTCTCAGCCCAGCGCACTGGACTCCCGTGGCGAACCGGAAGTCTACTGCATCCCACAATCCCGACCGGACCCGAGAGTGATTCATTCCGGTCGGGCTTCGTCGGCCCAATCTTGCCGGCGACTCATCCCGCGGAACTTCCCGTGGGCAGCCGCACCGCTATTCGCTCGTGGCCAGCTCGGCCGCTTCGTGCGCGCACCCCCAGGAGACCGCCACCCCGTCGCCGCCGTGGCCGTAGTTGTGCACGATGCGGGCGCCTTCGTAGTGCTCCACCTTCAGCCGTACGCTTTCGCTCCGGGGGCGCAGGCCGACGATCTCCTCCCGGACGGGCGCGTCGCGCAGCTCGGGCCGGATCTCGGCGCAACGGCGCAGAATTCCCGTCGTGACCTCCCTGTCCGGAACGCGGTCCCAGGCGTGCGGCACCGCGACACCGCCGAGCACCAACCGGTCACCGTGCGGCATGTAACTGGCCCACCGGCCGCTCTCGGAGAGCTCGACGAAGTACTCCTCGATACCCGGATTCTCCACGACCACGTGCTGCCCGAGCACGGGCAGCACACCGGGGTCGCCGACCAGCTCCCGAGCTCCCACCCCGGTGCAGTTGACCACGGTCCGGCTCTCCCCGGCGGCGTCCGAGAGGCTGGAAACCGGGCTGCGGAGCAGCTCACCACCGGCCGCACGGAACCGGCGGGTGAGGTAGTCCAGATAGCGGGGCATGTCGATCAACGGCAGTGTGGCCCGCGCACCGGCCGAGAACCCGTGCGGCAGTTCGCCCGGCTCGCAGGCACGAAGATCCGTCATCAGTCGGGTCTCCTCGGGCCGCTTCGCGGCGATCGGCTCACGGCTGGCCACCGTGCCGAGGGCCAGATGCACTCCCGTGCTCGGATCGCCCGCCAGCTCCAGGAACAGCCCGTGGGAGCGTCGCGCCCACCCGACGGCGCGCTCCCGGGGCCCCAACGAGATCGGTCCCCATATCGCCCCGGCCACCGCCGAGGTGGTCTCGTCGGGATACTCGATGGTTCTGATACGCACGTGACAGCCGCGCTCGGCGAGCAACACGGCCGTGGTAAGTCCCGAAACACCGGCGCCGATGACCAACACGTCCGAGGATCGACCAGTCACGAAGTGACGGTAACACCGGACGAGTACTCGGGACACCTTCTTCGGAGGCACCGACACCGATGCTCGCCCGGGGCACATACGAGCCCGGCGAAGGGAGGTGTCGTGGTTCGCCCGTGGGAAGTGCCCCGCACTCGGGAGGAATCACTGTCCGACCCCGGCCCACTCCCCACCGAGTGCGGGCGCCAGCCCCGCTGCCGCGACGGCGCGGAACTCGGCACCCCGCAGTAGCCCGGCCCCCTCGGGCAGCGCTCCGAGCAGCGGAACTCCGGTCACGGCGGGAAGGTCGACCGCGTTGCAGCGCGCCGCGAGATCGGGATCGCTCGGTCGACTTCCGATCACGAGCCCGGGACAGTCCAACCCGCGGTGCCGCAGTTCCCGCACGGTCAGCGCACTCGCGTTCAGCGCACCCAGTCCTGCCGGGCACACCACCAGCACCGGCGCGGCCAGTGCGCCCGCCGCGTCGGCGAGTGTGCCGCCGTGGTCGTCGTAGGGAACCAGCAACCCACCGGCCCCTTCCACCAGCACGAGATCGTGCGTGGCGACCAATCGTGCGACCGCCGCGACGATCCGTCCCGGTGTGACCGGCGAAATCCCGTCGCGGCGCGCCGCCGCGGCGGGTGCCAACGGGTCGCGGTGCCGCGCGAGTTCCGAAGTGGTGATTTCACCCGTGGTTCGCTCGACCCCACCGGTCATTCGCCCGATCGCCGCGGCGTCACCCTCGCCGTCGCCCACGGTTCCGGTCTGCGCGGGTTTGAGCACCGCCACCGAGCCGGAAGCGGTCGCGGCCAGCGCGGCAGTGACCACTGTCTTGCCGACGCCGGTGTCGGTCCCGGTCACGAAAAGAATCCCGCCCACCGTGCTCACCCCGCCGCCGCGGCCGCACGAACGGCCTCGGTCACCGTGGCCAGGTCCTCGGGACCGATCACGTAGGGCGGCATGGTGTAGATCAGGTCGCGGAACGGACGCAGCCACACCCCGCGCTCGACCGCCGCACGACTCGCGGCGGTGGTGTCCACCTCGTGATCGAGCTGTACGACACCGATCGCTCCGAGCACCCGCACATCACGCACCCCGGGCAGCTCCCGAAGCGGGGACAGCCCGGCCCACAGTCCGGACTCGATCGCACCGATCTCACCGCGCCAGTCCCGTTCCAGCAGTGCCCGCAACGAGGCGCGGGCCACCGCGGCAGCGAGGGGGTTGCCCATGAAAGTGGGGCCGTGCGCCAACACGGGCACCGAACCCCGCGTTATGCCCTCGGCGACGTGGCCGGCGCACAACGTCGCGGCCATGCTCAGGTAACCGCCGGTGAGCGCCTTTCCCAGACACATCACGTCCGGTGACACCCCGGAGTGGTCGGCGGCGAACAGCTCACCGGTCCGCCCGAAGCCGGTGGCGATCTCGTCGAAGACGAGCAGCACCTCGTAGCGGTCGGCCAACTCGCGCAACGCGCGCGGGTACTCGGGCGAGTGGAACCGCATGCCACCCGCACCCTGCACGATCGGTTCGATCACGACGGCGGCCAGTTCCTCGTGGTGGCGCCGCAGCAGCTCCTCGAAGTGTTCGAGGTAGTCGCGTTCGACCTCGGCGTCGAACCCGGCGGGTGGGGCCGCGGCGAAGAGCTGTTCGGGCAACGCACCCTGCCACAGCTGGTGCATCCCGCCTTCCGGGTCGCACACCGACATCGGGTGCCAGGTGTCGCCGTGATAACCACCGCGCCAGGTGAGCAACCGTCGTTTCCCGGCACGCCCCAGACCGCGCCAGTACTGCAGACACATCTTGACCGCCACTTCGATCGCCACCGAACCGGAGTCGGCCAGGAAGACGTGCCGCAGCGAATCGGGGGTGATCTCGGCGAGGCTCGCGGCGAGCCGCACGGCGGGTTCGTGGGTGAGACCTCCGAACATCACGTGGCTCGCACGGTCGAGCTGCCGCCGGACCGCCTCGTCGAGATCGGGGTGGCGGTAGCCGTGTATCGCCGCCCACCAGGAGGACATGCCGTCGATGAGTTCCCGCTGCCCGTACCGCTCGGAACGGGTGCGCAGCCTCACCCCGTGGGCGTCGGTCACGGTCAGCGATTCCGCGACCGCGGGCATCTCCGAATAGGGGTGCCAGACGTGATTTCTGTCCAGTTGAGACAGTTCTTCCGGCGACAGCGGGATGTCCGACAGGGCTCTGAGCACACCGGAATGCTGCCGCGCCGCCGGACGAAACCCCATTCGCGGCGGGAACAAATCCGCGCGACCGGGGTTGTACCTTCCGACCACTGGCCACCGGTTCGCCGCTCCCACAGGCTCTGACGACATGCCACCTCGAAGCACCACCCCCGACGAGCCGGATCCGGAAACCGTGTTCGCCCGACTGGACCGGGAAGCCGAACACCGCGACCGGGCGGGACTGACCAGGAGACCGCCGACGAGATCGGCGCGGGAGAACACGCTGGACCTCGCGGGCAACGACTACCTCGGGCTGGCAACCCACCGCACGGTCACCGAAGCGGCCGCTGAGGCCGCGCGGCTGTGGGGAGCGGGCTCGACCGGTTCGCGCCTGGTCACCGGAACGACGGAGTCGCACACCACGCTGGAGACCGAACTCGCGGAGTTCTACGGCACGGAATCGGCGCTGGTGTTCTCCTCGGGCTACACCGCCAACCTGGCGATGATCACAGCACTGGCCGACGAACGTTCGCTACTCGTCTCCGACAGTCACAACCACGCGTCACTGATCGACGGATGCAGGCTTTCCCGAGCGGAGGTGCGCATCGTGGACCACACCGATCCCGACGCGGCGGCGAGCGAGCTCTCCCAGTCGCCGGGGGCCGGTCTGCTGCTGACCGAGTCGGTGTTCTCCGTGGACGGTGACACCGCACCGCTGCGGGACGCACTGCGGGTCTGCCGCGCGAACGGGGCGGCGCTGCTGGTCGACGACGCGCACGGCCTCGGCGTGCTCGGCGAGGGAGGTGCCGGCGCACTGACCGAGTTCGGCATGCGCGCCGCACCGGACGTGGTGAGCACGGTGACCCTGTCCAAGTCGCTGGGCGCCCAGGGCGGGGCGGTGCTGGGACCGTACCGCGTGATCGAGCACCTCAGGCAGACGGCCCGCACCTTCGTTTTCGACACCGGCCTTGCTCCTCCCGCTGTGGCGGCGGCAGCGGCGGCCCTGGGTGTGTTGCGGGAGGAACCGGAGCGTCACGCACGGGTACGTGGGGTGGCCGAAGGACTGCACCGGGAGCTGGTGCGACGCGGCGTGCCCGCCACCCGCCCCGGGGCCGCGGTGCTGGGAATTCCCGTGGGCGGGGCCAACGCCGCCGTGGCGTGGGCCGCGGCATGCCTGCGCCGCGGCATACGAGTGGGGTGCTTCCGGCCGCCCTCGGTTCCGGACGGGGACGCTCGGTTGCGGCTGACGGCGCGGGCCGAGCTGAGGCCGGAGCGGATCACCGAGATCGCGGCCGTGCTCGCCGAAACCGCCCCTGCGGGCGCGAGGTGAGACGGGACGCGAGGGATACGGCCGCGAACCCGAGCGTCGGAACTCCTCGAACGGCCGGAATCCTCCCGAAGCGGCGCCGGTGGCGGGAGTGCTCCTCCGGCACGAGAGCGCCGTAAGGGCAGCGCCGCGGGAACACTCCCGAAATCGTCACCGCTCCTGCCGGGGTGAGGTTTCGCGGGAGAACCCATCGGGCGGGTTCGGGCAGGTGCCGGCGGACCTCGCTCAGGGCTTGCGGCCCACGGCTCCCACGATGCAGTTCGACACTTCCGGCTCCTGCTTGTAGCGGGGGCCGTCGGGCCACCAGTCACAGCACCGCACCAGCCCCGGCTCCACCAGTTCCAGTCCCGGGAACATGCTCCGGATCTGTTCTTCGGTGCGGAACTTCCCGCTTCCCATCGGACTGTGGGTGAAGCGCTCGTCCATCCTGTTGGCCAGCGCGGTGTAGTAGCCGTCGTCCTGCGGATCGAAGAAATGGCTCAACACCACGAACGATCCGGAGGGCAACGCCTCGATGTACTCCCGCATGATGTCGCCGGGATCGCGTTCGCCGACATGGTGGTGCAACGTTCCGACATGGAGCAGTGCCAGCGGCTCGGAGAAGTCGATGTGGTCGTTGACCACCGGGTCTTCCAGAATGGCACGCGGTTCGAAGATGTCGGCCGGGCTGAAGTGGGTTTTTTCGTTCTCCTCCAGCAACGCACGCCCGTGGGCGAGCACCACCGGATCGTTGTCCACATAGACGACCCTGGCCTCGGGTCTGAGCCGCTGGGCCACTTGATGGGTGTTCTCGGCGGTCGGTAAGCCGGAACCGCAGTCCAGGAACTGCGAGAGGTTGGTCTGGCTGGCCAGGAACCGGATCGTCCGGATCAGGAACTCGCGGTTGTCCCAGGCCAGATCCGCCGCTTCCGGCGCCGCCTGCTTGACTCCCTCGAAGACTTGCCGATCGACTTCGTAGTTGTCCTTGCCACCGAGAAATGCGTCGTAGACCCTGGCGATACTCGCCTTGCTCGTATCGATGTGGACCGGAGTGTCGCTCACCGGCGGGGATCCTGCTTCGATCATCTCAACCTCGTGTCGGGGGTCGGGGTCAGGGTCGGACGGTGCACTCGGCGTAGGAGTGTCAACGCATGCTGTAAATGCAAGCACGAGGAGGTAACCTCACGAAACCGTGCGGCAGAACTTCGATTGGCACGAATGCCGGATCGCCTTACCCCCGAACGAGTTCATTGCCGACTACAGTGTGAAAGCGAGAATCCGGTGTGTACACCGACGAACAGGAGTGGGGATGACCACCGTCGATTCCGGCGAACCCGATGACGAACACGTCGAGGAACATCCGAAACCGACAGCCAGACGAATCGTGCTGGGCGCACAGCTGCGCAGGCTGCGCGAGAACGCCGACATCACGCGGGCCCAGGCAGCGGACGAGATTCGTGGCTCGGAATCCAAGATCAGCCGGATCGAGCTCGCCAAGGTCAGCCTGAAGGAACGCGACGTCCGCGACCTGCTCAAGTGCTACGGGGTCACCGACGACGAGCAGCAGCGACCGTTCCTGGAAATGGTGCGCGAGTCCAAGCAGCCCGGCTGGTGGAACCGCTACAGCGATCTGATGCCCGACTGGTTCCAGGACTTCGTCGGCCTGGAGGAGTCGGCCTCGCGGATCCAGGCCTACGAACTTCAGTTCGTACCGGGGCTGCTGCAGATCGAGCCCTACGCCAAAGCCATCGCCAGTCACGGCAGACCGGAGCTGGCCGACGAGAACGTGCGGCGCAGGGTGGCACTGCGCATGCAGCGGCAGAAACTGCTCAACGGGCCGCAGGCCCCGCGGGTGTGGGCCGTGATCGACGAGTCCGTGTTACACCGGCCCATCGGTGGACTGGACGTGATGCGGCAACAGTTGGACCACCTGCTGGAAATGACCAAGCGTTCCACCATCACGCTGCAGGTGCTCCCGTACCGGCTCAGCGGTTACGCCGCCGAGGGCTCGTTCAGCATGTTGCGCTTCGCGGAGCCGGAACTTCCGAACCTGGTCTACGTGGAACATCTGGCGGGCGCGCTGCATCTGGACAAACCGGAGGAGATCGAACAGTACAGCAGAGTGTTCGACCATCTGACCGTGGACGCCGAGACTCCGGAGGAGTCCAGGAAGTTGTTGCACAAGGTGCGGGCGGAACTCTGAGTCCCGGTTCGGTGCTCGTAGGTGGTTACGTGGCGGAACCTCCCGCTGAGCCCCGCCCCGGGAGGGCCCGCACCGAGTAACCGCCTACGCCACGCGCCTCACTGAGCTCCGGGGAAAGGCGCGTCATTGGTCCCGCGAGTGGGGACCGTCGGCCGGGTTTCCCGAGGAATGGGCCATATCTCGGAGCGCCGATCACTTACGGCCACCTAATTCACCCATTCGAGTGAGTCGCGTCGCCGAACACGCGCGGCTCGACGAAAACGAACCGGGAAACCTGCTATCCCGAGTATCGAACAGAGCAGCACGCGCCACCAGTGGCTCGCGCGGCACAACCTGGCCGGAGGCCGGTTTTCCAGGCAGGATACCCGGACGACGCCCCGCACAGGAACCCTGAACAATCTCGCACGATCGTGTGTATTCGTGCAGCTGCACGTGCAGATGCATTGCCTTTCCGGTATACCACTGGCAAGATCTCGTGCACGTGCAGATGCACAACACGCAGAAAAGGTGACCACATGAGCGAGAGGGTCCGCACCAGCACCTCGGCGGCCGAGCTGCCGAGTGTGCGGTGGCGCAAGAGCAGGCACAGCGGTGCGATAGGGAACTGTGTGGAGGTCGCCGCACTCAACGGCGGCGAGGTCGCCATGCGCAATTCCCGTGACCCGGAAGGCACCGCTCTCGTTTACACCCGCGCCGAGATCGCCGCCTTCGTGGCGGGTGCGAAGGACGGGGAGTTCGATGACTTCATCAACTGATGCCCAGTGCGATTCGGACGCGCGACTGCGTGAACTGATGGCCCGGGGTTTTCAGTTCATGCAGTCCACCGACTCCCGTGGAGAGCTGCGGGCGCTGGTCGGCGTGCGGGGGCACGACAACGTCATCGACGTGGTCCGCCTCGAGTCCGAGGACAGCGTGACGGCCACCAGAATGCCGAGTTACGAGGAGAACGTCTTCGAACCGAGTATCACCTGGTGGCACTCCAGCGGCCGGGTCTGCGAGGTGCTCGACCGGCTGCTCGAACTTCCCGACGACCACACCCCCGGATCCCTGCTGGTCGCAGCGGGAATCTGAAACCGCGCCCACAGGAGTTCCGCCGAGATCCATCGGTGGCCCTACCTCCCTTACCGCCGGAAAAACTCTTCCGAAACCGCGCGGCCGTAACAGGCCCGGAAGTTCCGTCCGGCATGACCGGGATCACTGCCCGCCTCGTAGCCACGGCCTACCGTGCTCGAGGCGGGCAAATCTCGTCGGAGGAGGAACGGCTCGAATGGACGACTCACCGAGGAATTCCGGGTACGGCGACTCGGAATCCGAGCAGCTCGAAGTGACCGACGAAGAGGAACTTCGGGAACTGTTGGGCACTCCGTTGCGACGGACCCTGGACAAGGAACGCGCCGAGCTGCACGAACTGGACAAACACTGGCTGGCACACTCACCGTTCTGCCTGGTGGCCACCTCCGACGAACTGGGGCGCTGCGACGTCTCCCCCAAGGGGGATCCGCCTGGGTTCACGCTGGTGCTGGACGACTCCACGATCGCGCTGCCGGAACGGCCGGGTAATCGCCGCGCGGACGGTTTCCGCAACATACTGCGCAATCCGCACGTCGGGCTGCTCTACATGCTGCCCGGTAGGGGCGACACGCTGCGGATCAACGGACGCGCGCGGATCGTTCGGTGGGCCCCGTTCTTCGAACGCATGGAGGTGAGGGGGCACCGCCCGGTACTGGCGCTGATCGTCGAGATCGAGCAGATCTTCCACCACTGCGCCAAGGCGTTCATGCGTTCCGAGCTCTGGAACCCGGAGAGCTGGAACCCCGAGGCGGTGGATTCGCGCCCGGCCATCGCCAAAACGCTGGAGACACCGGAGAAGAGCCTGGCCGAGTTGGAGCACTACTACGGCGCGGAGTACGCGAAGAAGCTGTACGGCTGACAAGCTCGCGGTCGTTTCTCCGCTCGTGACGGCCGGGATTCGCGCCCAGTCCGTTCGGGCAGGCGGAAACACCACGACGAACCACCGGGACAATGAGCGTCGTGATCGGACACACTTCCGCGTTGACCCGTGATCTCCCCGCATGGTGTTCTGACTGTGGGGGACGTTCGTATCGGAGCGGGTTATGGGAACCGACAACGGTATTTTTCAGCCGCTTTCCAAGCGGGAGTACTTCTGGCGGGGTGTGGGGTTCATGGCGGCTCCGACTGCCACTCTCGTCGTGAACATGCTGGAGATCCCCCTCTGGGCGGGATTTCCGATACTCGTGGCAGCGGGCGGTGCCGGGGTCCTCGTGCTGCGGCGCTTCACCACCATGGAACCGAACCCCACGGGTCCGATGAAACCCGAGAAGTGGCGGTTCGGCGTCCCGGATCGCTCGACGTTGCGGCCGAACAAGTACCGCTCCGCGGAAACCGCGGAAGGGACCGACTGACGATCGCCACCCGCCCGTTGTCGAGGTGCTGACGTGCCGGAACCGAAGCACACCGGACTCCAGCTCGCGCTGTACACGCTCTCGGTGCTGCTGCTGCCGGTGTTTCTGTACCTCACCTGGCAGGTGGAGTCGCCCTGGCCACGACTCGGTTGCACGTTACTCGTGTTCGGCTGCCAGCTACTCGCTAAGCTGCTGCGCCACCGCCAACTCAAACGGACCGGGCATCGTTCCCGTACCGGAGAACACCGCCGGAATCCCGACCGCGACAGGAACCACGGCCCGAACCGGAGTCACCGCCCGACACCGAGCAGCGCGATTCCGGCGGCTACCGATTCCCACCCCCCACCGGACAAGGACTGTTCACAGCTCTCGGCGAAGAACTTCCGGGTAAGGCCGGGTGATCCGCATCGGTTCGACTCGGACGGCGACGGGCTCGGCTGCGAGGGCTGACGGCGATACCGCGCGGCGTTCCTCGGCAGCGCTTTGGTCAGGCAGCGCTCCTGCCAGGACTCATCGTGGGTAACTACGACACACGCTGGGTGTCAGCACGCGCACCACCGTCGGCCTCGCCTCGCTGCCTCGCGCGGTAGAGAAACATTCCGTACAGCACGGCCATCGGGCCGCCCAGCAGGACGCAGAGGAGGTTGATCAGCAGAACCCAGTAGTTGCGGTCCGGCACCTGGCTCAACGTGAACAGCAGTGTCACGAAGTTGAGCAACGTGACGAAGGACCACGTCACGAAAGCCGTAACAAACGATCTTCTCCGCGAAGTGCGCGACGAACCGATAGCCAAACTCCACCTCCGAATCCATGGACCGTGTCCAGCAACCGGTCCGGTTACACCGGCAGCAGGAACACTCGGCAAGATCATCAAGAACTCACACTATAGGGTGAGTCTTCGACTGGGCACTTACCGCCGAATTCGAACCGAGGGTGACCAATTCCACACCTTGTGGTGAAACCGTGCCGACATCACGGGAGTTGACGCAGGGTGGAAGCACAACGGCACCCCTGCGGTCGGTTCGAACGCGGGAACCGCCGATAATCGCTGCTGCCCCCGACCCGCTGGAAAGCGAGCACTCCGTTGGCGCGTGAACCGAGCAGAGCCGAACGCAACCCGACGTTCTTCGGCAGTATCGATCCCTTCTGCTGGATAGCGGTCGTCCCGCTGCTGGTGGCGGCGCTGTTCGTGGGCCTGGCGATCATGCCGGTGCTGGGGCTGATCATGGCCGTGCTGGGAGTCCTCGTCCTGGTGCTGGACGGTTGGATCAACTGGCGCTGGCACAACACCTGGGGCAGGCGCCAGGAAGCGGGCCGCGGCTCGCCCCGCTCCGGCGGAGCGAGGTCGGCCGGCGGTTCGAGGGCGAGCAGCGGATCAAAGTCAGGCAACGGGTCGAGGTCGGGCGGCAGAGCCACCTCTGGCGGCAGGCCCACCTCCACCGGCGGACGGCCCACCACGAACCGCAGGTGACGCCCGCCACTCGCTTCGGTCTCCCGCTCGGCCGGGCACGTCCCGGCACCGGTTCCGGGGAAACCGGTGCCGAGCGAAACCGGTGCCGAGTGCCGCGCGGGAGTCAGTGCAGGAACTTGTCGGGAGTCAGCGGCAGATCCCGCACCCGCACGCCGGTGGCGTGGTAGGCGGCGTTGCCGATGGCCGCCGCCGTGCCGACGATCCCGACCTCGCCGATGCCCTTGGCACCCACCGAGTTGACGTGCGGATCGTGCTCGTCGATCCAGCTCACCTCGATCGAGCCCACATCCGCGTTGCCCGCGATGTGATAACCGGCGAGGTCGTGGTTGACGACGTGGCCGAAGCGTTCGTCGACCACGCTGTGCTCGTGCAGCGCCATGGAGAGCCCCATCGTCATCCCGCCGAGGAACTGCGAGTGCGCGGTTCGCGGATTGACGATCCGGCCGGCCGCGAACACTCCCAGCATCCGGGGAACCCGCACCTCACCGGTGTCGGCGTCCACCCGCACCTCCGCGAACTGCGCACCGTAGGCGTGCATCGCGTACTTGCCGATATCCGGATTGTCGGCCGCCCCCGCCGTGGTCTCGGCCCCCTCGGCCGGATCGTCGCCGTGTTCGGTGCGGAACGAACGCGCCGCTGCCACGACGGTCGATCCCCACGAGGCTGTTCCGGTGGACCCACCAGCCAGGCTGGCATGCGGCTGCTCGGTGCTGCCGAGCCGAAGCTCCACATCCTCGAACGGGACCTCCAGCGCCTCAGCCGCGAGCTGGGTCAGCGCCGTGCGGGAGCCCGTCCCGATGTCGACCGCACCGATCTCCACCCGGTACTTCCCGGCGGACTCGTGGCGGACGGTGGCCAGCGATCCCGGGAAGAACAGGCTCGGGAAGCTGGCGGCGGCCACCCCGGTGCCCACGAGCCAGTCACCTTCCCGTCGCGTTCCCGCCCGGGGGTCGCGTTCGTGCCATCCGAACCGCTCGGCCCCCTGCCGCAGGCAGGCGACCAGGTTGCGGCTGGAGAACGGCAGCCCGGAGACCGGAGCGACCTCGGGTTCGTTGCGCACCCGGAGCTCGATCGGGTCGATCCCGGACCGAACCGCCAACTCGTCCACAGCGGTTTCCAACGCGTACATCCCGGCGGCCTCACCGGGGGCCCGCATCCAGGTCGGCGCGGGCACGTCCAGCGCGGCGAGCCGGTTGGTGACGCGCCGGTTCGGGGACGCGTACATCTCCCGCGAGGCGCTCGCGCTCTGCTCGGCGTACTGCTTGAACCGGGAGGTCTGCTCCAGCGAGTCGTGCTCGGTGGCGGTGAGGCGACCCTCGGGGTCGGCACCGAGCCGCACCCGCTGCCGGGTGGGCGGGCGGTAGCCCACCAGCTCGAACATCTGGGTGCGCGACAGCGCGCACTTGACCGGCCTGCCCGCCGTCCGGCGCGCGGCAAGCACCGTCAGCGCCACGTGGCCGTGCGGCATCCCCTTGGATCCGAAGGCACCCCCGACGTGCGGCGCGATCACGCTGACCCGCTGCTTGTCGAGGCCGACCAGCGCGGCCAGCAGATCCCGCACCAGGTGCGACCCCTGGTTCGAGTCGTGGAGGGTGAGTCCGTTCTCGTCCCACGTCGCGATGACGGCGTGCGGTTCGATCGGGTTGTGGTGCTCGGGCGGGGTGGTGTACGTGGCGTCCACCGTGTGGGCCGCCTCGGCGAGCGCGGCGTCCACGTCGCCCCGCTCCAGGTCCGGCGACAGCATGGGACTGGCATCGGCATCCGGGGTGTAGACGATGGCCGCGTCGTCCCGGAATTCGCTGTCGTGCGGCAGCCGCTCGTAGCGAACGTCGACGAGCCCGGCGGCGTGCGCCGCGATCTCCGGCGTCTCGGCGACCACCGCTCCGATGAGTTGGCCGCGGTAATCGATCCCGTCGGACTGCAGCACGGCCAGTTCGGGATCACCGATGGGATTCAGGGCGTCCGCGTTGCGATGGGTCAGCACGGTGTGCACCCCGTCGACCCGTTCGGCCGCGTCGGTGTCGATGCGCGTGACGCGCCCCCGCGCGATCGTCGCCCGCAACGGGTGCAGGTAGAGCGGGTTCGTGGCGGGATGTTCGAAGGCGTAAGGCGCGGTGCCGGTCACCTTGGCGCGGCCCTCGATCCGTTCCGGACCCGACGGTGTGGCCCGGGTCGCTCCGGTCATGATCCCTCCTGCTGGGTGAGCTCGCGCAGCACCGATGCCAGGGTGTTGCGGGTCATGGGGACTTTGAACTCGTTGTCGCGCAGCGTTTCCGCCTCGGCGAGTTCGGCATCGGCCGCCGCGCGGAACGCCTCCTCGGTGGCCGGGGCGCCGTGCAGCGCCCGTTCCGCCGCCGTGGCCCGCCAGGGCTTGTGCGCGAGACCGCCGAAGGCGATCCGGATGTCGGTGATCGCACCGTCGGTGACCTCGACCGCCGCCGCCACCGAGACGAGCGCGAAGGCGTAGGAGGCCCGGTCCCGCACCTTGCGGTAGCGCGAACGGGCGGCGAAGGGCAGCGACGGGAGTTCGACGGCGGTGACGAGCTCGCCGTGGCGCAACACGGTGTCCTGTTCCGGCTCGTCGCCCGGCAGCCGGTGCAGCTCGGTCACCGGCACGGTGCGCTGCCCGTCCGGCCCCTCAAGCAGCACGTCGGCGTCGAGCGCGGCCAGCGCGACCGCCATGTCCGAGGGGTGGGTCGCCACGCACCGCTCGGAGGCACCGAGCACGGCGTGGTGCCGGTTCCAGCCCTCCAGCGCCGAGCACCCCGAGCCGGGTTCGCGCTTGTTGCACGGGGTGGTGACGTCCTGGAAGTAGGAGCAGCGGGTGCGCTGCAGCAGGTTGCCGCCCGTGGTCGCGAGGTTGCGCAGCTGCCCGGAGGCCCCGGAAAGCAGTGCCTGCGCGAGCACGGGGTAGCGCTGCCGGATCACCGGCTCCGCCGCCAGGTCGCTGTTGCGCACCGTGGCACCGATGCGGACCCGCCCGTCGGGCAGCGACTCGACCGAGTCGTAAGGCAGCCGGGTGATGTCGACCAGTTTTCCCGGTTCGGTGATCCCCAGCTTCATGTGGTCCACGAGGTTGGTTCCGCCACCGATGTAGCGCGCTTCGGGATCGCGGCTGACGGTCGCGATCGCGCTGTCGGCGTCGGTGGCGCGCTGGTAGTCGAAGGGTTTCACTCGGCGGCCTCTCGAATGGCTGTGACGATGTTGGCGTAGGCACCGCAGCGGCAGAGGTTGCCGCTCATGCGTTCGCGGATCTCGTCCTCGTCGAGTTCCACCGGCTCCTCGAGGTCCTCGGTCACGTAGCTGGGCCAGCCCGACTTGGCCTCGTCCAACATGCCCACCGCGGAGCAGACCTGGCCCGGGGTGCAGTAGCCGCACTGGAAACCGTCGTTGTTCAACAGTGCCTGCTGCACCGGGTGCGGTTCGTCCTCCTCGGCCAGCCCTTCGGCGGTGACGACCTCACTGTCGTCGTTGGCGACGGCGAAGGTCAGACAGCTGGTGGCACGCCTGCCGTCCAACAGCACGGTGCAGGCGCCGCACTGCCCGTGGTCGCATCCCTTCTTCGGGGAGGTCACCCCCAATCGTTCGCGTAGTGCGTCCAACAGAGTCGTCCGGGTGTCCACGGACAGCGTTTCCCGCCGTCCGTCCACCCGCAGGGTTATCTCCGAGTCCATTCCGAAAATCGCCTCTTGATCGTGTAGGGCGGTGATCTCGAACGACACCCGTGTCAGAGCGGGGTTCAGTGATCATCGTACGCGCGCGGTCCGCCCGCGATGTGAACTCACGTCGAACGTTCCCCGTTACGGGAAGGGATTCACCGCTACCTACCGGTGCCGGACGACCTCGGCGTACCCGGGTGCCCGGTGGGGCCATGCCTCGCGGCACGGCCCCGTGCGGAGTGGCGAACCCGGCTCAGCCGGTGTGTTCCACGGGCAACCACAGTTCGTAGTTCATCAGGGTGCCCTCCCCGGACGGCTGGGCACTCAGGATCTCCGGGCCGGGCACGCTGCGGTAGGGGTTGGACGGGAACCACTGGGCGTACACGTCCCGCCAGATGTACTGCGCGGCTTCCGGTGGTTCGCCCGCCGCGTGGAACACCGCCCACGTCCCGGCGGGCACGACGCGCTCCGCGACTTCTTCTTCCTCGGGGGCGGCGGCCGAGGACACCACCCCCTGCAGGAAGTCGACCGGGCTACCTTCGGAACGCGTCGAGCCGTCCAGCGGCTCCACCGCGGAAACGATGCCCCGCGGTTCCTGGTCCGAGAGCGGCTTCAACCGCGCCAACCGCTCGGTCCCGATACTCGCGGTGAACTCGGCGATGGCCTCGTTGTGCCCCTCGTGCACCATCGGCACTTCGGTGCGGTAGCCGAGCAGCCGGAACTCGGCCTTCTCGACGATCCGGAACTCCATGGGTGTGCTCCCTTCGACGGTGAGGTGAAACGTCATCCGTGGTTGGGAGGTCAGTGCCGCCCCGGAACGTCTCGCCTCAGCCGGACCGACACCGTGCACGGCGCGGAACGCCCGTGCGAAGCTCTCGCCGGAGCCGTAGCCGTAGGTCACGGCGATGTCGAGCAGCGAGCGCCGCTCGGCCAGCACCTCACCCGCTGCCAGCGTCAACCTGCGCCTGCGCACGTACTCCGACAGCGGGATTCCCGCGAGCGTCGCGAACATCCGCCGGAAGTGGTATGGCGAGGTGTGGGCGATCCGGGCGAGCACCTCGATTTCGATGTCTGCGGCGACGTGCCGCTCGATGTGGTCCATGGCCTCGTTGAGACGGTCGAGCACGGTGACCTCCTTTCCGGATTCGAAACTAGGGCCTCGGCTGTCGCGTCCACCCGACCTTTCGTGCCCGATGCGGTCGGGTGGCCCGCGGGTGGGCCCGGGCGAGCGGTACCGCGCACGAACCGCCGGTCCACGTGGGCAGGCGGTTCCAAACCGTATTCACTTCCGGACGGTGACGACTCGGGGCGAGGCGTAGGCTGTGTTCGTCGCGAACCTCCGGTGTGGGAGAGCTTATGACCGGCCTCGACGAATCGCCCGAACGCGCTTACCGGCTCTCCGGCGACACCGACGTGGGTTGTCCCAGCCCCGCGCGGGTCTACGACTACTGGCTCGGCGGATCGGCGAACTTCGCCGTGGACCGCGAGCTGGGTGACCACATCGCCGAGAGCGAACCCCGGATCGCGAACATGGCGCGCGAGAACAGGTCACTGCTGCGCCGCATGGTGAGCCACTGCTGTCGCCAAGGGGTGGACCAGTTCCTCGACCTGGGCTCCGGGGTACCAACGATCGGCAACGTGCACGAGATCGCGCACCGGCACGCCCCGGGGTCCCGGGTGGTCTACGTGGACAGCGAACCCGTAACGGTCTCGCACAGCGAGCTGCTGCTCGAAGGGGTGGACAGGGCCACCATCCTGCGGAGCGATCTCACCGACCCGGCGGAGGTGCTGAACTCGCCGGTCACCCGCGGCATGCTCGACCTGAACCGGCCGGTGGCGGTGTTGCTGCTCTGCGTGCTGCAGTACTTCCCCGACACCGATCGGCTACGCGACACGGTGGCGAAGTACCGGGCGGGAGTGGCGCCCGGCAGCTACATCGCGATCTCGCACCTGACCACCGACGACAGCGACGTGAACACGAGTGGGTTGGCCGAGCGCATCCGGCACAGCCGGGCCGGCCACCAGGCACACCCGCGGGACTTCGGGGAGATACTGAGCCTGTTCGAGGGCACCCGACTCGTCGAGCCGGGAATCCGCTACGCCCAGCACTGGCACCACGGCGAGATCGCGGGCCCCACCGAGCCCAGCGGAATCTACGCCGGGCTGGCTCGGGTGCCGGAGTGACGTCCCAAGGTCCGTGAATTTCCCGCGAAATTCACCCGAAACAACGATGCGACAACTCCGAAGTGGAATTCCGGTGCTGACACTCCCTTCCGCCCGGACGAATCACAACGACCGGAAAACCGGACGGATACGAATTCGTGTCCTCCCGCGCGAGCCCGCCTTCGCGAGGGAGAACCCCACCCCGCGCCACAGGAACTCGCGACCCAGAAACCGCTGGTCACGGCACTGAAAATCACCTCGTGAACCATACGACCGCACCCTGCTGCCCCGATCGGGGCAGCACCCGGGAGGAACATAGGATGAGGCGGCTCTGCCAAGGCGCCCCATGAGGAGATATCCGGTTGAACGCTGAATACGACATGATGGAATACCAGGCCCGACAGAAATCGCTGGCGGTCAGCTACGTGCTGTGGGTCTTTCTCGGCCTGTTCGGTGCCCACCGGTTCTACGCGGGCAACCGCGTCGGGACCGCCGTCGCACAGCTGGTGTGCACGGTGCTCGTCATCACCAGCCCCATCAGTGCCGTGTGGGCAATCGTGGACGCCTTCCTCATTCCCGGCTGGATCAAACAGCACAACCTGGAGCTGGCCGGCGAACTGCGGCAGCGCGACACGAACAAAGTGTAACGACGCGGTCGTTGCCCGCGCGGTCGTGACGCGGCGCTCGCCCGAGCAGGTGCCCTCGTGGTTGGCCCGCGCCATGACCGCGCTCCGGCCGGGAATCCGGCCCTGACCGAGCGTAAATTTCGCGCGAAATCGTCGCGCCGCCTCGACGGCCCGAGGTGACAGGGCCGCACTAGGCCGTTCCGAGGTAGTCGCGTGCCTCCTCGGGATGCACGAGCCGCGTCAGGGCCTCGGCGTAGTAGTAGTCCCCGTAGGGCAGCGAGACCTCGATCCCCCGCTCCGCGGGGCGATTGCTGGTGCCCCTGCCCAGTACTCCCTCGGCGCGGTCGGATTCCCTTGTCGAGCAGCTCGATTCCAGTGCGGCCAGCATCCGCTCGGCGGTGGCCCGGTACCTGCCGTGACCGGTGACGGTCGCCAGGTCCAGCAGCCCGCAGGCGGCTACGGCCCCGGCCGAGGAGTCCCTGACGTCGTACGGCGCGTACGGCGAGCGGTAGTCCCACACCGGCACGTGCTCGGGCGGCAGACTCCGCACCAGGTGGTCGGCCACCCGCCTGGCCACGTCCAGAAACCGCCGCTGCCCGGTACGGCGGAACACGGTGGTGAAGCCGTAGACCGCCCAGGACTGGCCCCGCGCCCAGCAGGAGGTGGCGCTGTAGCCCTGCGCGGTGCGCTGCCGGAGCGGCCGCCCGCTTTCCGGGTCGAACTCGAAGACGTGGCAGGTGGATCCGTCCTCGCGAACCAGCTGCCGCGCCGTGGTGTCGGCGTGCGCGGTGGCGATCTCGGCATACCGCCGCTGCCCGGTCACCTCGGCGGCCAGCAGCAGCAGGTCGAGATTCATCATCGTGTCCACGATCACCCAACCGGCCCGGTGTGGGTCGTCGAGCTCGCCCCAGGCACGCAGGAACCGGCCGCGCTCGTTGTAGCGCCGGGTCAGCGTGTCCGCGGCGCGCAACGCCCCGTCGAGCCAGGCCCGCTCACCGGTGATCCGCCAGGCCGTCACCCAGGACGGGTAGAACAGGAAACCGAGGTCGTGGGTGGAGGTGTCGGTCGCACGCCGCTCCAGGCCACTCGCGGAGCGCCGGGCGTGGCGGCCCAACTCGGCGTCCCCGCTGTGCAGGTGGGCCAGCCACAACTGGCCCGGCCAGAAACCGCCGACCCATCCCCCGTCATCGTTGTACACCCACTTCTCGAACTCGGTTCGCTCCGGATATCCGGTCACTTCCGGGGCCAGGGCACGGATCCGTTCGACGCAGAAGTCCAACGCCCTCGCGTAATTCGCGGCCCGCGACTCGACGGCCCGCGACTCGGAAGAAGCGGGGGCGGCGGTGGCGGAACCGGGCAGCGACGCGGCCGCCGCACCGGTCGAGGCCGCCGTCAACAGGGATCTCCGGGTGAACATCCGTCTCCAATCGACGATCAAGGCACCATCCACCCGAGGACCGGGGTGGACTGCAGGAACACCAGGACGCACACGGCCAGCAGCAACAGCAGGCTCCAGCCGAAGATGCGGCGGAACAGCACGCCCTCCTGGCCGACCAGGCCGACAGCCGCGGTTCCCACCGCCAGGTTCTGCGGCGAGATCATCTTGGCCATCACGCCGCCGGAGGAGTTCGCCGCGCCGAGCAGCACGGGGTCGGCACCGATCCGGGAGGCCGCCGTGGTCTGCAGCTTGCCGAACAGCGCGTTCGCACCCGCGTCGGTACCGGTGATCGTGACGCCGAACCAGCCGACGATCGGCGACAGGAACGCGAAGAGCGGCCCGGTGTCGGCCAACCACGTGCCGAGCGTGCTGATCTGCCCGGAGAAGTTCATGACGTAGGACAGCGCGAACACCGCCAGGATCGCGAGGATCGCCCAGCCGAACTGGCGCACGGTCCGGCCCCACACCAGCACCCCGTCGCGTGGGGAGACCCGCAGGAACGGCAGCGACAGCAGCCCGGAGATCAGCAGCAGGGTTCCGGTGGCCGAGCCGAAGGCGAACGCGTAGTCGGTGTCGACGGCCGCGCCCGTGGGCGAGACGATGTCCAGTCCCGGCCAGGCGAAAGTGGTTCCGATCGCCTCCAGCGGCGCGCGCAGCGCGTCGATGCGCACCAGCGAGAAGACCAGGATGATGATCACGTAGGGCGCGAAGGCGCGCACTACCTCGGAGCGCCGATCCCGCTCCGGGCCGGAGTCCTCGACGGCGCCGCCTCCCCCGGAGATCGCAGCCGCCGTCACCGGTTCACCGGCGGGACGCCAGACCCGGAGCAACAACAGCAGCGCGGCGGCGGAGACGATCGCGGCGACGATGTCGGCGAGCTGGTAGACCAGTTCCGAGGTCACGAACTGCGCGAGCGCGAAGCTCACCCCACCGACGAGTGCGCCCGGCCACGCCTGGCGCAGCCCCCGCCTACCGTCGGCCACGAACAGCAGCACGAACGGAACGGCGATCGCCAGCAGCGAGACCTGCCGTCCGGCCATCGCGCCGAAGTCCCCGGCGGGCAGGCCGGTGACCTCGCCGAGCACCGTGATCGGGTTTCCCATCCCGCCGAAGGCCACCGGCGCGGTGTTGGCGATCAGTGTCAGGGTGGCCGCCTTCAGCGGTCGCACCCCCAACGCGATGAGCATCACCGCGCAGATGGCGACCGGACTGCCGCCGCCTGCCAGGGCTTCCAGCAGCGCGCCGAAGGAGAACGCGATGACGATCGCCTGGATCCGGATGTCGTCACCGACCGAGGAGAACGCTCTTCGCAGCACCGCGAAATGACCGCTGTGGACGGTCATGTTGTAGATCCAGATGGCGTTGAACGTCAGCCACAGGATGAGCAGCACGCTCTGCGCGGCCCCGTAGAGTCCCGCGTTCACCGCCATGATCGGCGGCATCCCGTAGGCGCCCACGGCGATCAGCAGCGACACCCCGAGAGTGGCGACTCCGGCCCAGTGCGCCTTCCACCGGAAGACACCCAGCAGCACCAGCAGCACGACCAGCGGGAGCAGTGCGAGCAACGCCGAGAGCAGCAGTGATCCGGTCGGATTCGCTTCCTGTTGGTACGGCACTACGACCTCCGGGCCCCCCGAATGGCGGTTGTTCCGAAATACAGAACACGGTTCCATTTACCGCGACAACATCGTGACCCCGAACACAATCCGGAGCTATCGACCGCATGGACGAAATCGATTGCTCCCGAAAGGACGGCGACGTGGAGATCAGGCATCCCACCCACCCGGACCAGCTCGCGGGCTTCGACACCGAGGAGATCCGGTCGCACTACCTCGTGGCGGATCTCTTCGCACCGGGCGAGGTCCGCACCGTCTACACCCACCAGGACCGGATGGTGCTGGGTGGCGCGGTCCCGCGACCGGGATCCGCGCTGGAGTTGACCGCCGAACCACCGCTACGGAGCGAGTACTTCTGCGAACGCCGGGAACTGGGCGTGCTCGCGCTCGGCAGCGGATCGGTGACGGTCGACGGCGAGACCCACGAACTCGGACACCGCGACTGCGTCTACATCGGGCGCGGGACGAGGTCGGTGTCGTTCGGCAGCGACGAGGGGGCGCGGTTCTACCTGGTATCCGCGCCCGCCCACACCGAGTACCCGACGCGGGTGGCGCGCCACGCGGAAACGACGCCCGCCGAGCTGGGTGACCAGTCCACCGCGAACGTGCGCAGGCTGCGCAAGTACGTTCACCCCGACGGGATCCGCTCCTGCCAGCTGGTGATGGGGATCACCGAACTCGCCGAGGGCAGCGTGTGGAACACGATGCCCTGCCACACGCATGACCGACGCACCGAGTGCTACCTCTACGTGGACCTCCCGCCGGAGCACCGAGTGATCCATTTGCTGGGCCGCCCGGACGAGACGCGCAACATGATCGTGCGCAACGAGCAGGCGGTCATCTCCCCCAGCTGGTCGGTCCACAGTGGTGCGGGAACCCACAGCTATGGCTTCGTGTGGGCCATGGCCGGGGAGAACCAGGACTTCGGGGACATGGACCACGTGGCGATCGACGAACTGCGCTGAATACGGGGCGAGCAACGATGACGAGTACCGAACTGTTCTCACTGCGAGGGCGGACCGCCCTGGTCACGGGCGCGCGTACCGGAATCGGGCGCGCGGTGGCGCTCGGGTTGGCCGCTGCGGGCGCGGACCTGATCCTGCTCGGACACCACGACGATCTCGACGAGGTCACCGCCGAGGCCGCCGCGCACGGCGTGACGGTGCACCGGGTGGTGGCCGACCTCACCGACCCAGCCGGGGCACGCGAGGTGCTGGAACCCCTCGTGACCGAACACCGCATCGACATTCTGGTCAACAACGCCGGAATCATTCACCGGGAGCCGGCCACCGAGGTCGGTCTCGACGACTGGAGTCGTGTGCTGAGCATCAACACCGACTCGGTGTTCGTGCTCAGCCAGCTGGTGGGGCGGCGGATGGTCGAACGCGGCGACGGCAGGATCATCAACATCGCCTCGCTGCTGTCGTTCCAGGGCGGCAAGACTGTCCCGGGCTACGCGGCGTCGAAACACGCCGTCGCCGGACTGACCAGGGCACTGGCCAACGAGTGGGGCCCCCACGGGGTCCGGGTCAACGCGATCGCTCCCGGCTACATCGCCACCGACAACACCGCCCCACTGCGGAACGACCCCACGAGAGAGGCGGAGATCAGGTCACGCATCCCGGCCGGACGCTGGGGCGACCCGGAGGATCTGGCAGGGGCGGCGGTGTTTCTGTCCTCGAAGGCGGCGAACTACATTAACGGCCATGTTCTCGTCGTCGACGGTGGCTGGATGAGCAGTTGAACAACAACGAGTCGTTCGAAGGCCCCGGGGCGGCACGCAAGGTGCTGCGTGTGCTCGAAGGTCTGACCGAGCACAGCCGCGTCGTCGACCTGGCGACCGCCACGGGGCTTCCGAAGTCCACTGTGCACCGTCTGCTGCGGATACTGGTCGAGACGGGCTTCGTCAACACCGACGGCGCCGGTGAGTACCGGGTCGGCAACCGGGTGGTGCGGCTGGCGAACCGGGTGATCGACCGGTTCGACCCGACCACGCAGGCCGAGCCGGTGCTGTCCTGGCTGCTGCACGAGACCGGCTGCACGGTGCACTTCGCGCTGCGCTTCGGCGACGAACTCTGCTACGTCCACAAGAAGGAACCGGACAAGCCGTACCGGATGAGCTCCCGGGTCGGGATGCGCCTGCCGTGGCACAGCAGCGCCATAGGCAAGGCCGCGCTGGCGGCGATTCCCACCGGAGAGCTCGACACCCTGCTGGACACGCTGACCCTGGAGGCCCGGACCCCGAACTCGCTGACCACCCGAGAGGCACTGCTGCGGCGACTCGCCGACGTCCGCCACGGTGGCCACGCCCTCGACGACGGTGAGAACGAGCCGGGTGTGCGGTGCGTCGGGGCGGCGGTGCGCGACCACACCGCGGCGGTCATCGGCGGCGTCAGTGTCTCCGCGCTCTCCCTGGAGTACAGCATGGACGAGCTCGCCACGCTGGCTCCGACGGTGATGCGCGCCGCCGACAGCATCTCGAACGCGCTCGGCCACCTGCCGTGACCGTGGCCGACCGCTCGGAGCCCTCGCTCGGTTTCGGCACCTCGGCCGCTCTGCCGTAGGCCCACCCGCCGGAGCTCTACCTCCCCACCGGAGGATTCCCCCAGACCGGAACCACGGCGTCCCGGACCTCGGCGAGCATCTCGCGCATGGCGTCCTCGGCCTCCTCCGATCTCGCGTTGGCCACGGCGTGCGCGGCCCGCTCGTGCAGGTCCAACGCCCGGGGAACCGGCTGGTGCGGCATCAACCCCAGCTGAGTGCGCCCCCGCAGCACCACGGCGACCACGTCGGCCAACGCCTCGAACATCTCGTTGCCGCTGGTCCGCAGCAACGCGGTGTGGAACTCGATGTCCAGCTCCAGGAACTCGTCGAGCTCACCCGCTTCGCCCTTGGCGCGCATCATCGAGGCCAGCTCCACCACACGTGATCTCACCTCACCCGAAGCGTTGCGCGCGGCGTCGGCGGTGGCCAGCGGTTCGACCGCGATGCGAAGCTCGGTCAGCGAACGCAACTGGGCCTCCCGTCCCTCGCCCGCGAGTCGCCACCAGATCACACGCGGGTCGAACACGTTCCAGGAGCGCCTCGGCTGCACCGTGATACCGACCCGCCGCCGGGACGTGACCAGCCCCATCGACTGCAGAACCCGCACACTCTCCCGCATCACGGTGCGCGACACCCCGAACCGCTCCTCGAGCATGTCGAGCGTCAGCACGTGCCCGGTGGGCAACCGACCGTCGGCGATCTCCTGACCGAGCGTGTCCAACACCCCGCTGTGCAGCACTTCGACACTCGATTCCCCGGCACCGCTTCCCTCCGTTCCTGCCGGTGAAGCACGCACGGACGCGGCGTCGTTCGCAGAACTCGCCCGCTGCTCACTCCCCTCGTGTCCGTGTCCGGACCTCGTCACGTTGTTCTCCTGCTCCACGGCTAACGGGTTTACCCGTACAGATTACCGAGCTCCGAATGTCTTCCCAGTCACATCATTTGGTGATAACTTTCGCCGCCAAAGGTAATACTTTTCAGTCGCGTGGACGTGACACGGAACCGGACACAGCTCGACGAGGGAGTCGTATGACAGCCACATGCCTGGTGGTGATGGGCGTGGCGGGGGCGGGCAAGAGCACCGTCGCGCAGCTGCTCGCCCAGCAACTCGATCGGCCCTCGGCCGAGGCCGACGAATTCCACCCGGAAGCCAACATCGCCAAGATGACGGCAGGCGTTCCGCTCACGGACGAGGACCGGCTGCCCTGGCTGTGGCGGATCCGTGACTGGGTCACGCGGCACTCCGAGAGCGGGACGAGCACGATCGTGACCTGCTCCTCGCTGAAGCGGACGTACCGGGACGTCCTGCGGCAGGCCGCGGCGAACGTGCGGTTCCTGCACCTGTCCGGTTCGCCCGAAACGATCGAGGGAAGGCTCACGAGCCGTTCCGGGCACTTCATGCCCAGCTCACTACTGCGGTCGCAGTTCGACGACCTCGAACCGCTCCACCCCGACGAGGCCGGCCTGACCGTCGACATCGTCGATACCCCGCAAGAAATCGTGCGGCAGACCCTCGCGGCTCTCGACCCCGGCGCATGCCACGCCGCGAGATGACCATCGAAACCGGCACAAAGCAACGGAGCTTTTGAATGAACATCGATGGCTGGACACAGACAATGGGTTCGGGCCCATTACTCGGCATAGCGGCGGCCGCGATCGCCGTGCTGCTGTTCCTGATCATCAAACTGCGCGTGCACGCCTTCCTCGCGCTGGTGCTGGTCAGCCTCGCCACCGCGTTCGCATCGGGCATTCCGGCCAACAGCATCGTCGACACGCTCACCAGCGGATTCGGATCCACGCTGGCCAGCGTGGCGCTGCTGGTCGGGCTCGGCGCGATGCTCGGCAGACTCCTCGAAGTCAGCGGAGGCGCCCAATCACTGACCGACGCGCTGCTGCACAGGTTCGGCGAACGACGCGCACCGATGGCGCTGGGCGTCGCCTCGCTGATCTTCGGCTTCCCGATCTTCTTCGACGCGGGACTCGTGGTGATGCTGCCGATCGTGTTCGCGGTGGCACGCAGGCTCGGCGGTGGTGTGCTGCGCTACGGCCTGCCCACGGCGGGCGCGTTCTCGGTGATGCACATCTTCGTTCCACCGCACCCCGGTCCGGTGGCGGCGAGCGGACTGCTGGGCGCCGACGTCGGACTGGTGCTGGCGCTGGCTCTCGTGGTCGCCATCCCGACGTGGTACCTGACCAGCTACCTCTACGGCCTCTGGGCGGGCAAGCGCATCGTGCTGCCGGTACCGGAACTGCTCAACGGCGGCAGCCCCGTGGAGCAGGACGAGAACCCGCCCCCCGCACGCACCGTCATCTCGCTGCTGCTGCTTCCACTGCTGCTGATCTTCGCCAACACCGGGCTGAACACCGCCGGTGAAGCGGGGTGGGCGAACCCCGAGGCGGGCTGGTTCCAGGTCGCCCGCACGCTGGGTGCCACGCCGGTCGCGCTGCTGATCACCGTGTTCGTGGCCACCTACGTGCTGGGTACCCGCCGGGGACGCGGCCAGGACGTCATCGAGAAACTGCTCGACTCCGCGCTCGGCCCGGTGTGCGCGATCATCCTGATCACCGGCGCGGGCGGCATGTTCGGCGGCGTGCTGCAGGCCAGCGGCATCGGCGACGCGCTCTCGGACGTGATGTCCGACATCGGAATGCCGGTGATCGTCGCCGCCTACGTGATCGCCGCGGTGATCCGCATCGCGCAGGGCTCGGCAACCGTCGCGCTGACGACCGCGGCCGGACTGGTCCAGCCGGTGGTGCTCGGGCAGGACTTCAACTCGGTGCAGCTGGCCGCGCTGGTGCTGGCACTGGCGGCGGGCTCGGTCACCGCCGGGCACGTCAACGACTCCGGCTTCTGGCTGGTGGGCCGGTTCTTCGGAATGGACGTGAAGACGACGCTGAAGACCTGGACGGTCATGCAGACCACCATCGGACTGATGGGCTTCGCCATCGCCTCCCTGCTGTTCGTCGTCGCCTGAGTGGAGGACTCCTTGGTATCCGAACTGTTCGACCTGACCGGCCGGGTCGCGCTGGTCACCGGCAGCAGTCGCGGCATCGGCAACGCCGTCGCCAACGGACTGGCCGAGGCCGGGGCCACGGTGGTGCTCAACGGCCGAGACCGACAGCGGGCCGCCGAGGCACGTGACGCGCTGTGCGCGGCGGTGCCCGGCGCCGAGTGCGACGTGGTGTGCTTCGACGTCACCGACGAGACCGAGGTCGTCGAAGGGGTGGCCGAGATCGCCGACCGACACGGCGGAATCGACGTGCTGGTCAACAACGCCGGATTCCAGCACCGCGAGTCGATGTTCGACCTCTCGGTCGAGGACTGGGACAAGGTGCTGCGCACCGACCTGACCAGTGCCTTCCTCGTGGGGCGCACGGTGGCGCGCGGCATGGTGCGGCGCGGGAGCGGCAGGATCATCAACATCTGCTCGGTGCAGACCGAGCTCGCCCGACCGTCGATCGCACCGTACACGGCGGCCAAGGGCGCACTGCGGAACCTGACCCGGGCCATGACCGCGGAGTGGGCGGGCAGCGGCCTGCAGATCAACGGCATCGCACCCGGCTACATAGCGACCGAGCTGACCTCGGCCCTGGTCGACGATCCCGAGTTCAGTGGCTGGGTGACCGGCCGCACCCCCGCGGGCCGGTGGGGCAGCACCGACGATCTGCTCGGACCGGCGGTGTTCCTGGCCTCGGACGCCGCCTCCTTCGTCAACGGGCAGGTGCTCTTCGTCGACGGCGGCATGACGGCAGTGGTCTGATCGGCGGTTCTCCGGCCGATTCGAGTGGGGCGGTCCCGTGTTGGACCGCCCCACCTCTCGTCCCCGAGCGATGCCGCGCGTGGCGTCCCCTCGCCGTCGCTGACCATTCCCGTGGCAGGCGTCGACCAGTCGCGTGAGAGGCGCGGAGTCACTCGCGCGACGTTCGGTGGGTCACTCGCGCAGGAACTCCAGCAGCTCCGCGTTGATCGTCTCCGCCTGCGTGGTGGGCATGCCGTGCGGGAAGTTCTCGTAGGTCCGCAACGTGGCGTCGCGCAGCAGCTTCGCCGACACCGGCCCAGAGGCCGCGTAGGGCACGACCTGGTCGTCCTGGCTGTGCATCACCAGCACCGGCACGGTGATCCGCTGCAGGTCCTCGGTGAAGTCGGTCTGTGAGAAGGCGACGACACCGTCGTAGTGCGCCTTCGCACCACCCATCATGCCCTGGCGCCACCAGTTCTGGATTATCGCTTCCGAGGGCTCCGCGCCGGGCCGGTTGAAACCGTAGAACGGGCCCGCGGCTATGTCGCGGTAGAACTGCGAGCGGTTGGCCGCGAGCTGCTGCTGGAAGCCGTCGAAGACGTCCTTGGGCAGACCGTCCGGGTTGTTCTCGGTTCGCACCATCAACGGTGGCACCGCGCAGAGCAGCGCGGCTTTGGCGACCCGGCTCTCGCCGTGCCGGGCCAGGTAGCGGACGACCTCGCCGCCGCCGGTGGAGTGGCCCACGTGGATCGCGTCCGACAGGCCGAGGTGCGCCGTCAACGCGGCGAGGTCGTCGGCGTAGTGGTCCATGTCGTGACCCTCGCCGGTCTGCTCGGAACGCCCGTGGCCGCGCCGGTCGTGGGCGATGACCCGGTAACCGTGGTGCAGGAAGAACAGCAGCTGGGCGTCCCAGTCGTCGGCCGAGAGCGGCCAGCCGTGGCTGAACACGATCGGTGGGCCGGACCCCCAGTCCTTGTAGTAGATCTCCGTGCCGTCGTTGGTGGTGATGGTGCCCATGCGATGTCCCCCGAGATCATCGTGGAAGGACGCGGCGGAAGGTGCCGCCGCGTGCCCGTACGGTCGCACCGCCACACGCTCCACGCAGGCCGGGACGGCTACCCAGGGTATTTCGTCACCCGTTACGTTCTCGGGGGAAACCGGGGGCGTGCTTGGCACCGCACGTGTGGACCGGTCTCGGCGCGGGACGGAATGTTTCGCGTGGGGTCGAAACGGGTCGGCGGAGCCCAACAGCGGCTACACCGGAAGACACGAGCGGTGCGGTGTAGCTGCTGGAATTATCGGATTCGAGCTCCGCCTGAAAATTCATCCGAATGCAGTAGCGGGATCAGTCGGTCGGCACCAGAAAGCCTTCGGCAGTGCGGGCGTTCTGCCGCAGCGAGATTCAGCGACGTTTACCATTGGTCGGTAGTCCCGCGGAGCTGGTTCGCACCGAGTTACCGTATTTCTCGGCGGCCCGATCGGCGGCGTCCTGCTCCAGCGGGCGCTTCAGTCTCCCCTTGACCGGACCCTGGATGTCCTGGCCCTTCCCAGTTTTCCTCGACTTCTTGCACTTGTAGGCGTTGCGTCGTGAACCGGAGATCTCTTGTTGGATGGTTTTGCTGTACTGAGCCCTACCCATGGAGTCATCTAACCACTGCCGTCAACGGGTTTTCGGCGGTCCACTCGCCGCGTGAAGCGAATTTCCGAGTGCATGTCTCCTAACCGATACCGACGCGCTCGTTCCGACCGGTCGGATTTTCCACGGCTTCGGCGGAATCAAGGGGATTCGGTTCGCTCCAGTTCGGCGCGAATGGTCTCCGGATCGCGCCTTCCGGAGCGGTAGGGACAGTTCTGGCAGGTGGACACCGGTTCGGGAGCCCGTTCCAGCAACTCCTGCCAGCAGTGCCAGCAGGTGGGGCACTGGATCCAGTCCATCTCGCTGGGGCGCGCCATCGGCAGCGCCGAGCCACACAGGCTCTCGGCCACCGGAGACCCGTCCCACTGCCTGCCCCGAAAGGCGTGCCGCTTCGACTCGGGGGCCGGGATCGGCATCCAGAAGTGCTGACGTTCACTCGTCATCATGACTCCTCGAGCTGCTAAATCTACTAAATCTGCTAACACATCGAAACTAACAGAACCGCTAAATCTGCTAAAGCAGCAAGCGGTCAACCGATCGAGCGAACTATCTTCGGGGCATGTCCGATCGACTGCTGACGAGCGGAGAGCTGGCGCGAGCTCTCGGGATCTCGCATCAGTCGATCACCAACTACGCACGGACGGGCCAGCTGGAACCCACTCTGACCACCCCGGGTGGTCACTACCGCTGGGAGCTCGACGACGTGAAGCGCCAACTCCGCGAGCTGAACGAGAAACGCCGCAAGGGCTGATTCCCCGCGAGCTCGGCCGTAGCTCCGTCTCGGCCCTGCGAGCTCGGAAAAGTACGGCAGGCTACTTCGCGGGTTCGGTCGCGGGGCTTGCGGATTCTCCGGCCACACGCCAGAATCCGAACTCGCGTCGCGTGCCGGTGGCGGACAGCGTCAGGCATGGAGGCGTCCAGTTCACGGGAGAGCACCCGTTGACCGTTCTGTTCGACCACACGATCATCCCCGCGCACGACAAGGACGATTCGGCGGCGTTCTTCACCCGCGTCTTCGACCTGCCTCCGGCCGAGCCGGGTGGCCACTTCCTCGTCGTACGACTGGACGGGGGCACGATGCTCCAGTTCGCCGAACCCGGCATCGAATTCCCGCCACAGCACTACGCTTTTCTGATTACCGAGGCGGATTTCGATGGGCTGTACGGCCGACTGCGGCACGAGGGAGTACCGCACTGGGCGGATCCACAGCGAAAGTTGCCCGAGCAGTACAACAACAACCACGGTGGTCGAGGGGTGTACTTCACCGATCCGGCCGGGCACTTCCTCGAAGCCCTGACCCAGCCGTACAGCTCCTGAAGAACCTGTCGATTCCGCGAGACCCGGTTTTCGGGTCCTCGTAGCAGGGCTCAGATCGTCGGCGAGGTGCGAACGGACGTGCTCGCTCCCGAAACAGCGACCACACCGCCAACGGATACCTTGTGCGTCCGTTCGATCTCGGAAGGTGGCATGATCCGATCATGCGCTGTCGAACGACCACGAAGGCCGGTAAGCCCTGCCCCATCGAGGCGCGTCCCTCCGGGTTGTGCCACATCCACGACCCTGCGGTGCAGTGCGGCGGGACCACCCGGAAGGGCACCCGGTGCACGGTCGCCACCGGCGGTGGGCGGTGCGAACACCACGGAAGGACGCGCTCGAAGAACTCACAGCTCGACTTGTGGCAAAACCGTCGGCAGAACGTCGATTCCGGGAAGCGCGTGGAGCGAATCACGGTGTTCGACCCGGTACTCGGCCCCATCAACACCGACGCCTATCCCCCGACAGGCACCAGCAGCACAATCGACCATCCAAAATGATCGCTCCGGAGAACTCCCCGTGAAGCGGGGAAGCGACCGGATACGGAGCTAGGCCGTCCCCTCGATTCGCGTAATTTCTTTCACCCGGCTCGGTGAATGGTTCCGGCAGGCACGGTCGGTTCACAACCCGTCAGGCTTCCGCCGACTCGCGCGTTCGGAAATTCACCACGGCATCGGTTTCAACGACGTGGCCGGTTCGAGCGGTCTCATTCTCCCCTCATGAGGTAGCGCCCGATCGCAGGTTGACCTCAAGCTCGATCGAAGTCATAGCGTCGCCACCGACACAACCGAAGAGGAGGCATCGGCATGACTTCCGCAACCGGAGTTCACGAATGGATCGCTGCGCGGGCACACTCCTTTCCACCCGTCCCCGAGACTTCGCGGTTGCCGCTGCCGGAGTCGCTGTCGCGAGCCGCGATCATCGGTCTGGCCTCGTCGGTTCGCTCCGCCAGGGAGTTGGTCACTGCCTCCCATGCCATGCTGCGAGCGCTGATCGAACGAGCCGGTTTCCGGGCGGTAACCATCGAGGGCACCACCGAGACGGCCTTCGCGCTCGACCGGTACGTCCGTACCGGCGAGGGCGCCCCGGCAGCTCTGCTCGCCGCGAGCCAGGGCTTCCTGCGCACCCGTGAGGCGCTGGACCTCGTGCGGTGGCTGCGTAGCTGGACCGAGGCTCACCCGGACGACCCGGTATCGATCGTGCACGAGGGTGCCCACGTCACGCAGCCCGGCAGCCTCGCCGAGATCGAAACGCACCTGGCCGCCGGTGATCTCGCTTGGCATGCTCGGACGGGGCAGCGAATCGTGCACCTGGGCGGTACGGCCCACGTCATAGCTGGTGATCCGCGCACCGTGCCGCCCGATCAAACCCATCGCAACGCGGGCGGGATCATGCGCGCCGAACTCGGAGCCGATTACGGCGTCGCCGCCCTCACAGTGGGATCGGGTGAGGCACCGTTCCACGTGCCGCCCCCGCCGTACGACTTCACCGAGCACGCGTTCGCCGAGGTACCCCACGACGTCGCACTCCTGGAGCTGGAGCATGTGACGGCTCCTCCGCAGCCGGTGGCCGAGTGGCTGCGCAGTCCGCTGCGCAGCCGCATGATCGGTCCTCACTACGAGCCGAGACGTGACCGCGACTCCCGGGTCGAGGCGGGTCCGTTGCACGAGTGCGTGGACGTCCTGATCCACACCGCGCGGATCACCGCCACGACGCCACTGAGTCCCGTGTAGCCACATCGGAGCCGCGGAGCGGAGCTGCCGCGTGCGAGCGTTTCGCGGTGTCGTCCGGTGGTTTCCACGGTTACTCCTTCCAGCTCGGCTGGGCCGTGTGGAGCTTCAGGTACTCGGTGAAGCAGCGGTCGCAGAACGGTCGGATGTGGTGCATGCGACGGTCTTGGTAGGCGGGGGCCTCGGCGTAGTCGTGCCCGCCGAGCGTGCTCACCACACCGCCCTCAGTCGGCATCGCGTCCAATGTGGCATGTTGGTGGGTGTCGCCTTCGGGCACGAACCACGACACGAAGACCCGCCCCGTCTTCTCGCTGATCTCCACAGAGTTCCCCCGTTTCACGACAGCCCGCCCCAGATCGCGGCCGGATCGCATGGCACTGATCGCATTCATTACCCAAAGCATCGGCGTAGTTTCGTTTCGAGCACAGTGGCTGAATGGGGGTCATCTCGGGGAAGCCCGGTGACAGGCTGGCGAACATGGTCGGTAACGATCACCTCAAGGCCGCACGAGACCCGGCGGAATCGGCTCGCGTGCCCGGTGAGTACGTGAGTCGCACCGAGCGGCGATGCGCGACAGCCGGGTCGATCCGGGACTACGTGCGTACGGGCACTTGCAGGATGCCGAGATCGCGGCCTACCACGGGGATGCCCACACCGGCACGCGGATGCTCATCCAAGCCGATCGCCTGATCGAGAACGCTCCCGATCCCCGAGAACTACCGGACGGTTCGTACTGGCACATACCGCCTGTCCTCAACGGGCACAACGGACTCGTGCTCCACACCCTCAGAGACTTCGGGCAGGCCCGCCGGACCGCTAGGGAATCTCTGGAAACAATGCCGGAAGTGGACCCGCGCCGAGCGGGCGGCGGACCACCGCGCCCTCGCCGGACGGGAGGGCGACGCTGCCACACAGCGGATTCGTGAACTCGATTGAACCCCGGTTCGACTGATCCAGCCGAACAGCTTCGCACCCTCTGAACCGCTCCGGGGCGCATTCGTATGTGCACGCTCGGTCACGAACGCAGAAGAGCCCCCTGATCGAAACCAGAGGGCTCGTGCTACTTTGTATCCGCCAAGAGTACAAAGAGCAGTGCTGAGTCTAGCACGGAATAGACTTCCCGCCACGCGCACCCCAGGCAGCGCGTGGGCAGGGTTACAAGTCCTGGCCACGGTTCACAGCCGTGCGGGCCGCCGTCAGAGGGCGTGAAGTCCGCGCGTCAGGCAACGCACGATCTAGGCGAACCCGGCCGTGTCCTTGGTAAGCCCTGACGCTCATGCTCGTGTAGCCCGGCCATCATCCCGGCACTGCGCGTAACCCCCGGCTCGGCGAGCCCTTAATCCGGCTCGCGGGGTGAAGCTCCAAAGTCACAATTCCGGTATACCGAGAAGCTTCACCTCCCCCTCGATCCCGGCAGAACTGTGTCCGTTTCACGACACCCCCGAGATCGAGGGGGGACTCGCAGCCTTACGGGTCCACGCGGGACCCGAGCCCCAGGGTCGCCTACGGCTCGCAAGGAAAAACGGACGGCGGCCCGGCACCGGGGCTGAGTGAGGCTGTCGGGGGCCGCGGTCCGAGACTGGAAACAGCCCCGATCTCTGGGAGGTCTCTGGACCCCACGGGGAGCCGGCTCGATACGACTCAAGTCAGCACCAAGTCAGCACGGTGCCGAGTAACAACGGGAAACCCCGAGAGAATCCCCTATCACAACCTGTCGAACTCCTGCCAGCTCACGCACTCCGGACGCTGTCCCGTACGCGCGAACTCCAGCAAAGCCATCCTGATGTCCTCCACGGGCAGCACCGCCGAATGAGGGAAGAAGTGCGGAGTGCCGCCGTCACGCAAGAGATCGATATCCGGTTCGGTGTTCGGATTGTACGTGACGAACGGAACCAGGACACTATCGATCATTCCTGTCCAGCGCATCGCTCCGTAGCCTGAAGTTGGGTCGATCGCAAGAGTGACATCGTGGTCTGGATACCAGTCTTCGCTCACCCCATCCGGATCGATGGATTCATCGGTGAGGCTGAGATGTGACTCCCATGAGCTGTGATCTGTAGCAAGAATTTCCTCGATGAGAGCTTCGGCTTGCTGCCCTTGTTCCGCCCTCTGGAATTCCTTGTTGACCACGGAAGCATTCAGGATCATTGGTCCGCTACTCCTCGAATAGTTGTTGGTTCGGTGGCACCCTCTTCCCAGACATCCAGAGTGTACCCCTTCGGCAGGATTGCCCGGACCGCCCTTCTGCAACCCAAATGAGCGAACATAGAACTTACTTTCCGGTCGCATAGTTCGTTATTGATGACGACCGAAGTGTGTCGTTGCTTGTCCCTACGCATCTTCCAGGCCAGGCGTGTCTCGACATGAGAACTAACGTCGATACTCCCGCGAAAATACGGAAACGCCGCACTGTCGGACAGATATCGGTTGATCTCCGGGGACTGGTCATCGTATTCACTGATGAGTTGGTGTTCTTTTCCGTGCTTGTCTCGATAGATCCCTGTTGTCTTTCCTCGACCGCCAGGACGTTCGGGAAGTTCTTTCCTTTTGTCTTGAGCCCACTCCTGCTCTGAGCGAGACACAGGTAACGATGAAGCCGAAGGAGGACCATCAGGGGAAGAGCTAGAACCCCCCGTGAAACGTGGCCTTCGCTTGCTCCAGGGTCTGCTTGAGCTGCTGTTCAGCAGAAATCGATTCCCGAAGGGAAGAGATCAGGCCATTGTAGGCTTGGGCGGCTTGCTCGTAGGCGGGTACGCCGTTGAGACTCTGCAGGAGCTGTTCGAGTTCTTCGTACTGGCGCAGAGCATTACCGCTCGCGTTGCTGTCCAGCTTTTCGATCGCCACGTTGATAGCGGCAAGAACCTCTTGCATGTCTGCCATCGCGATTATCTCCTAGAGCGCTCCGGCGTCGTAGGACTCACCGAGAGCCCTGACCCATCCTCGGAATTCCTCTTCGAGAACGGTCACCCCGTGCGGGTCCAAACCTTCTCGGATGATGAATTTCGCTACCTGCTGCCATTGGTCGACACTCAGAGATGCACCCGCTTGCGCGTCTTCCTGATGCGGTTCCACTCTCGGTATTACCTCCACCGTTTCGCCCATCGGTGAAACACTCCTTTCTCCTTCGTGGTTAGAGATTGTTCAAGCCTCGCAGTACGGCCGCCAGCATCTCTTCGCTAACCGGTGTCCACCTGCCCGCACTCCCGGGAATGGGGATGTGTCGGCGCGTGGGAATATCGTCTGCGAGGTCTCCCTGAAACAGGGTTCGGTACCCGCTTGGTCGACTGGCAGACCTGGAGAGGGCTCCCTCGGTCACTGGTTACCTCGTTGTTTCTGCCGTGGTAGCGCCATACAGTCGCGTTCTGGCACTCCCCGCAGCAGGATCCGTCGATCTCGATACGTTCGATCCGATCGGCTTCGACTCGGAGCCCGCACCGGGTGCGCAACAGACATCCCGATAACCGCTTGTCGATTCTGTGCACCACTCGCTGATGCTCGGCTGCCTCTCCCTCGTGACAGCGAACCCGCATCACTTCCCACCTTTCCGATTTACTCATGTGTGGGTGGACAGTCCCCGCCGAAGACGGGGCGGAGCGTGTCGGGGAATCTCCGCAACGACGAGGACCGTCCTGTGAGTAGTCTCGTCGCTACGTTCGGTGCACGGTAGAGTCGAGCCGTTCACAAGGGTTTACAAGTGAGGCAGTGATGGCGACGGGAGCGGACCTCAGAGCACTCCGGGAAGAGGCAGGGATCAGCCTTGCTCGGATGGCTGGCCTGACCCACTTCACAAAGTCCCACCTGTCCATGATCGAGACAGGTAAGCGCTCGATCGCCGCTGAGGTCATCAGTGCCTATGAACAGGCCCTCGGTAACCCGCTGAGTCCCCCGCAGGACGATCCGGTGCGCCTCGCACACGAGTGGCTGGTCTCAGCCTCTCCGATGGCCGTGCAGACTCGCTCAGGGCGGACGGTCGGTACTTCCCTTGCCAGCGAGCTGGAGGCTCGTGTGGTGGAGCTGAGGCACCTTGACGACACGATGAGCAGTGAACAACTGGGGCCGGTCATTGCCAAGGAGCTGAGCGAGGCCGAGACCTTGGTTCGCTGTGCCAACTTCACAGAGCCTGTCGGCAAGCGGTTGTTCACCGCTGTGGGAGAGCTGTCCCAGCTCGCCGGATGGGTGGCCAGTGATGCCGGTCGGTACCGACAAGCTCAGCGGCTCTACCTGTCCGGAGTAGCAGCCGCGAACGAAGCGCACGACCGGGTGCTCGGAGCACAGCTCCTGTCGAGCCTGAGCTACCAGATCGCCAATGTCGGCAATCCCGCTGACGCCGCCCTGTTGGCTCGCACCGCTGTCCAGGGAGCGCAGGAAGCCACTCCGGTCGTGCGTGCCCTGTTTCTGGAACGTGCCGCTTGGGCCGCGGCGAAGGCAGGAGAATCAGAGGCGACCTGGAGAGCGCTGGACCAGGTTGACGACTCCTACGAGCGACGTGGAGCCGATGAGCCGGAGTGGGTGTACTGGCTCAACCGAGCTGAAATCGACGTCATGGCCGGACGCTGCATGATCGAACTGGGCCGGCCTCGCGAGGCCGAACCCCTGCTCTCGGCAGCCATCGCCGACTACCCACCCGAGCACGCGCGAGAGGTGGCCCTGTATCGCTCCTGGCTCGCCGAGTCCTACGCACGGGCAGGGGACCTCGACGCGGCCCGCGAAGTGCTCGACAGTGCCAAGCAGTACGGCTCCGAGATGCCCTCCGTCCGGAGCAATACCCGCTTCGAGACGGTAGAACAGTTGCTGTCCACTTAAGATTTGATCAAGGCTCGGGAGTCAACACCAAGCCAGCACGGTCCCGAGAAACAACGGGAACCCGCACTCACAAATCGGGCCTGTCAGTACGGGTTTCCTATCGCTGAGCTGGAAATTTGACTTTATTGACCAAGAAGTGTATGAGAATCAAAATTTCCGCTACACGTTGAATCGGAACTCCTCACCGGGATTTCGTGACCAGCACCGATGGCGCAGCTACGGCAGTTGATCTGACCACGTTGCTCTTTACTTCTCGTCGTTTCGTGGTCATTTTTAATGCCCTGACGAACGGACCTCGCCCAACACTGGTGCGCGTTCGGACAGACACCCAACCGCATCGAGTCCACCCCAACTCGGAACCCGTGGAGTAGCGGGTCGTTTCCTGCCGTCATTCGCCGGTGGGGGCCGATACCCGCTGTCACCTGGCTCGATGCCGTCTCCGAACCGGTCGCTGTGACTCGTCGGTGCTCGGCGTCTGTCGTCGTTTTGTGTGGGAAAAGTGTGGCTGTGCCTCGACAGCAAGCAGCTACCTAACTCCCTCATCCGACACCCAGCCGCTTCCAGCGGGCAAGTCGGGGGGCAAGAGCAACCAGTCACGAACCTCACGCGGCGTTGTTCTTGAAGCCGTAGGGCTCTCTTGACGCCCCGGATTGGCCGCCATCCTCCAACGGCGGATGAGGAGGTGTCTCACTGCTAGCTAGAGATTAGGGGACGGTCCTTCGCGTCGTCTGTCGTCGTTGGTCAGTCCTTGGCGTGCGCTGGGACGGAGCGCTTAGCTGAGTACTTGTTACATGGCGGTAGCAGTGGACGTTTGCCGTTGATTTGTGGGGGTAAAGTGGGGACGCTTCAAGGGGGTAGACCCCTGAACCCGTGGAACAATGCTCCCTTTTTGTCGTTGTCTGCTGAGCAGCGCCTTTGGCTGCTGGGCACTGGCACGAATCATCCTCTAAGGCCGTGTCCTACGTGGTTGATGTTCGTTGATCTTGGTGTGCGTAGTAGTAAGTGGGACTGGATCGTCCTGCACGGGCTGTGGGAGATCGTCGAACCGCTACTGCCAGCGGTACGGGCCCGCTCGCAGGGTGGTGGCACGCCTAATGCCGACGACGAGGCGGTATTTGCGTCGATCGTGGATCCGTACTGGTCAGCGGCTGCTCATGGCGGTACGTGCCGCCCTGCTTCGGCGCTTCCAAGTCCACGGTCCACCGGCGGTTTCGGAGCTGGCCCCAAGCCGGAGCGTGGGGGTTGCACCGAGCAATTCTCGATCAGCGGGAGAGCGCCGAACTGAGGGACCTCTCCCGCGTCCTACTCGACACATCGCATGTGCGGTCGAAAAAAGAGACGAACACATAGGTCCGAGTCCTCTGGAGCGAGGCAAACCGGGTTCCAAGCTGCACATCCTGTTCGAGACGGGCGGACTGCCCGTCGTCGTTTGGTGGCTCAGCCGACAACACCCACGACAGCCACGGCTTGATCCCGATGGTCTCCGGTCTCCTATCGAGACACGGCCCAGATCGAGGGCGCCACGCCAAACCTCGCCGGATCGCCCCGGAAAGGAATCGACTCGGACCAACGGCTCGGGTGCTATCGCTGGACGGTCGAACGCACCTTCTCCTGGCTATCCGGATACCGGAGACTGTCCCTACGCTACGAGCGTGACCCCCGGCTTTACCTGGGCTTTCTCGGACTCGCGGCGGCACTATGCTGCTACAAACATCTCCACAAACACACCACGTAGGACATGGTCTAAGCACAGTGATCTTCTGACTCAGTTCGTACCAGCTTACCTGTAAACAGTCGCGAGCAAGCCGACTAGCGCATTGGTTAGTTCGCTCACCGAGCAGGTTCAAGACTCTGATATTGAAACAGAAACACAGTACGAACGAGATCATGTACTCTAAGTGTGCACCCTGCTGTGTAGCGAAGAAGTTGAGCGTGAGGAGCGATGGAGTGCACGAGCAGACGCCGAAGGAGCACTCGGAAGAGGACCTAACAAGCGTACCGCAGACTCACACTTCTTCCTGTCGTGATTTCAACGATGCTTACCGCGGAATGATGCGTATCGATAACATTGTTCGGGATAACCTTAATTTTGACATGATCACACAACCTGAAGAAATGAATCAAACGAGGTCTAATGAGGGCGCAAGAGAAAGAAGGGGTAGAGATCAATATTCATCTGGTGGCGCAGCCGAAAAATTCAGCCGCAGAAACCTAATAGTGGCGTCTTTGGCAGCCTTTGGATCACTAACTGCTGCAGCAGCGGCGTTCCCTAGTGTGTACTATTCTCGCATGACATATAGAAAAAAATATCCTGACTCGAATGGAGATGCCGTAGAAATTCGAGTCACTGAAGGCGCCTCAACGCATGCTCGGCAGACACTTATCGCACTGCCTGAATCACTACGGCTTCCCAGAGAAATTAGCAGGGAAACAAATGAGCTAGAAGCAAGGAATTGGTTGTTCCAGCATGGCGGTGCTTGGATTGATAGAATAGACATGTCGGTGACTATCAAGAGTCTTCGCAAAGAAGTCATTGTAAATGGAGCGCATATACGCCCCTTGAGACATCGCCCGCCACTTTCCGGGGCTCTTTACATCCCACTTGGTACTGGCGGAGACGGTGAGCGCAGCGAGATCGATCTGACCGGGGTAAACCTCGATGCAACTCAGCCTGTAGTAAGGATGATGAACAAAGAAAAGTTCGTGAAGACGAAGTTGGGGGAACCGCTACCGCTTGGGGGGATATATCCAGACAAGCAAATAACCCTTGGGCCGGGGGATACTGTCAAACTCTACCTGATTGCGCAGGCGCAGCAGCACGCTGTCGATTGGGAGCTCATTTTAAGTGTACAGGCGGATGGCGAGCCGATGGACATAACAATCCGAAATGGTTCTCATCCTTTTCGACTTACCCCACTTGCTCGTAGATACCAGATCGGCTGGAAAGCAGAAAGAAGAAAGATATATACCGATAGCGGTACTACTTTTCCTAGTGAAAATCCGATTAGTATAGTTGCCAGGCCTCCGAGGCAGTTGCTAAAAAATTGGACACGGAGCCATTCGTGATATTCAAATATGTGCATCGCTCGGATATTCTACCCTGTTCCGTAGGAGCAATAATAGGGGTAGTTATTTTCTTGGTTCCTTTTTCGATTTATACTATGAGTAATTCAGGTGGCGAGTCCAGCATATCTGTTACGGGAAAATATGCTCCGGTGGCACCTCAATCTTCCTGGTCGGATGTAACTATCAAAGAACTGGACTTGAGTAGCCAGCCGGAAAACATCGATTCTTGCAGAAGCGCAGCGCGTTGGATTAGAGACCAGCCGGGATACGCATCTACCTCTGGAGATGTACTGCAAACCACATTTCGGACATCACGCAAAACAATTGTGAAAATTGTAGATGTATCCCTCTCCCAGGAAGAAATTAATTATGCTGACACTGGCGTTTCTCCGGCCAGGGCAGTATGCCTCCCAGGGAGAGATTCTGCAAGTGATTCTCATATCTTCCATGAGAATCGTTCGGCCAAGATAACTTTGGGGGATTGGGGGTCTCGTGTAGTTCCATGCTTCCTTCGATCGAAAAAAGAGTGCGGATTGTACGATTTGGAGGGGTATGAATTTCCGCTCTCTCCGGGGGAACCCAAGGAAATCGAATTTTATCTTTACCTCGCCCCAAAAGTACATGCCATTAGATGGTCAATAAAAATGGACCTGCTTGTTAATGGAGAGGAGCAGCGGGTTGTTTTGGATAATGATTCGCGGGATTTCATTACTGCCAAAGATGGCATGATACTTGGAAACGAGTACCTTATGTACTATGAGTGGTGTGGGCTGGAATCACCGTCGCGAATTATCCTTCGAGAAAGTAGTAAGTATAGTCCTTGCCTGGCGTGATTTTCCTTATCGAATTTTTGCTTGGATGAATTTCATCCTTCCCCAGAGAGTCCAGCCGGGTGCGTGGCTACACCACGGGATCGGTGGCATGGGCGTAGGAAGTGGCCGGGTGAGGGCGTCCACCGCGGGACCGGACTTCGCGGGAACAGGTGCCCGACCGGCCACGGTGCCAGGTCGTACCGGTGTGCGGGTGGTGAGCTTCCTCGGCGGTCCCTGCCGCCTGGGTCGCCTGCCTTCCGCTCCCGCGTCCGGGGATGCCGCCCGCCCACCGCTTGGCGGTCGGCATCCCCGGAGGCACTGGGCAAGTAGGCAGGCGGCCCCGGCAGGGGCCGCCCTTGATGAAGAAAAGAAACTCTACACACAGGCACACCGGAACTGGGTCGATTGATGATCCAGTCAGCGGTGGTCAGCTGAGATACGGCTCGGCACGCTCCTGCAACGCGTGCTCGATGCGCATCCGCATCGTGGGGTGCATGGTCAGCGAATCCAGGTCCTCGGGCCGGATCCAGTGCACTCGGCGGCTCTCACCGCTGGGCCGTAGTCGCCCCTCAACCGGTCGGGCGGTGAACACGATCGAGAACTCCTGGCGGACCTCGCCGTCGTCGTAGGCGATGACGTGTCGCGGGTCGGAGTAGCTCCCCACGATGTCGGTGATCTCCACGGTCAGCCCGGTCTCCTCGGCGACCTCGCGCAGGGCGGCTTCGCGGGTGGTCTCGCCGATGTCCTGCGCTCCACCGGGCAGCGCCCACAGGTCGTTGTCGGTGCGTTCGATCAACAGCACACGGCCGAACTCGTCACGGACCACCACCGCCCCGGCCACCACGAGGCTGTTGGCGGCCGGGGCCTGCGGGGCGCCGTAGTAGTCCCGCTTGCTCATGGCTCCCGCCTGTCACGTCAACGCGGAAACGGCGTCCCGCACAGCCTCGGGTACTGGTGGCGCGAGGCACGGGAGAGGCAGCGGGCTGCGAAGACGTCCGCCGCCACGACCTACGGCACTTCTACGCGAGCGGGCTGATCGCTTCGGGCTGTGACGTGGTGACCGTGCAGCGGACACTCGGCCACTCCACACCGTCGATCACCTTGCACACCTACCCGCACTTGTGGCCGTCAGCCGAGGACCGGACTCGCGACGCAGCCGCCCGGACAGGCGCCGAAGTCCTGGGAGACGTTGACGGACACCTGACGAACGACGAATCGAGTTAGGCCGCTGCGCTGCCGGAACGGCGTCCACTACACGTTGAAGCGGAACTCCACCACGTCGCCGTCGTGCATCACGTACTCCTTGCCCTCCAGGCGGACCTTGCCTGCCGAGCGAGCGGCGTTCATCGAGCCCGCCTCGATCAGGTCCTCGTAGGAGATGATCTCGGCCTTGATGAAGCCGCGCTGGAAGTCGGTGTGGATGGCCCCGGCCGCCTCCGGCGCGGTGGCGCCCTTGCGGATCGTCCAGGCGCGGGCCTCCTTGGGCCCGGCAGTGAGGTAGGTCTGCAGCCCCAGCGTGTGGAACCCTGCCCTGGCCAGCGCGTTCAGCCCCGGCTCCTCCTGGCCAACCGAGGACAGCAGCTCGCTGGCGGACTCCTCGTCCAGCTCCAGCAGCTCCGACTCGACCTTGGCGTCCAGGAACACCGCGTCGCCGGGCGCCACGAGCTCGCGCAGCTCCTTGAGCTTGGCCTCGTCGTTGAGCACGCCCTCGTCGCAGTTGAAGACGTAGAGGAACGGCTTGGTGGTCAGCAGGTTCAGCTCGGCGAGCTCGGGAACCTCGGTGCCGCGACCGGCCGAGAACAGGGTCTTGCCCTCCTCCAGCACTTCCTTGGCGGCCTGGACGGCGTCGACGGCGGGCCTGCGCTCCTTCTTGGTGCGGGCTTCCTTCTCCAGCCGGGGCAGCGCCTTCTCGATGGTCTGCAGGTCGGCGAGGATCAGCTCGGTGTTGATGGTCTCGATGTCGCTGGACGGGTTCACCTGACCATCGACGTGAACCACGTTCGAATCGTCGAAGACCCGAATCACCTGGCAGATCGCGTCCGCCTCGCGAACGTTGGCGAGGAACTGGTTGCCCAGCCCCTGCCCCTCGGAGGCCCCCTGCACGATCCCGGCGATGTCGACGAACGACACGGTCGCGGGCACGGTGCGCGCCGAGTCGAACATCTCGGCGAGCCTGTCCAGCCGCTGGTCCGGCAGCGGAACCACACCGACGTTGGGCTCGATGGTCGCGAACGGGTAGTTGGCCGCGACCGCATCGTTGCGGGTCAGCGCGTTGAACAGCGTGGACTTGCCCACGTTGGGCAGGCCGACGATTCCGAGAGTGAGGGTCACAGCTGTCCAAGTCTAGGAGCCCGTTTCGGATCACGGTGAGGCGGGCGAGTCGAGCGCCCGCCCGTAGGGGCGGGCTACTCACGGAGCCGAGTCAGCACTCGGTCCAGTGCCTGCCGCACCACCTGGGGGACGCCCTCGTTCCGCAGCTCTGTCATGACCTGCTCGTTGATCCCACCGGGAGTCGTGTGCCTGTCGGCCAGCTCGGCGAGTGATTCGGTGTCTCGCAGCAAGGACCGGCCGAGCTGGCCGAAGACGTGCCTCGTGTAGGTGGTCGCGGATTCGTGATCGACACCGTGCTCGGCCAGCCAGCCCGCGATGGTGGTGAGGTGGTCGAGATGGGCTGCGAAGGTCGCGGTTGCCGCGCTGATCGCCTCCAGGGCGGCCTCGTGCTCGGGAACGAGAAGACCGCCGACCCGGCCGAACAGTTCACGAGCTAGCGCGTTCTCCGGGTACATCGCCGTCAGCCCTCGACCGCTCTCCGATTGGGGCAGCGGAACGGCTCGGACGATTCGACCAGCCGGCGCGGCCCAGGCGTGCAGCTGTTCCAACCGCACACTGGCCACCGCGCTCAACACCACGTGGTGAGGTCGAAACCTCAGCTGGGTGACGACACCGTGAGCGACCGGTGGTCGTACCCCGAGCACGATCGTCGTGGCGTTGTCCAGCACCTCCTGGTTGCTGCCGCACACGTGTACGTCCTCGAACCGTTGGGCCAGGCCCCGCCCGACATCGCGCCCACGGGGCGAGAGGAAGATCGCGGGCGGTTCGGCTTCGCCCGCGTGCATGCCCTCGACCAGAGCGGCGGTGATCTCACCCGTGCCGACGAAACCGTACGTGGCGGGCGACGAATCCTCGACGGACTCCGTGATGCGGTACTCGTTGGTACGAGAATGTTCCGGCTCGATCATGTTCGGCATGCTGCCTCGCACCCCCGACAGGCTCGGCCGTGGCATACGCCGTCGAACACGGGAGGCTCGTCGAGCGAAACGTCATCAATCGTCGTGAGCGGCGGTGTCAGTAACCGCCGCCGTCCTCCTCCTGTTCCTGTTCCTGCTGCTCGCCGTCCTCCTGGTCCTGCTGCTCCTGCTGTTCCCCGCCACCAGGGCCCTGCTCGCCCTCCTCGCAGGAGCCCGCCGTCAGTAGCGCCCCCGCGGCCACCACGGCACCGAACCAGCGAGCGAGTTCTCGTTTTCGAATCATGCCCCGAAGATAGATGTCCGGCCCGGGATCCGCAGGCGCGGTGCGCCCGGAGCGACTCCGGGCACGAGTCCCCGAACACCCCGACCGCAAGAGCGCTCCGCAATCCGGCCAGCCACCGGGCGAATGACACCTCAACGGAGGCGGGATCTCCCTTTCCGATCGCCGGATCGAGTGGTTTCAGCACATTATCGACCACCGACGAACAACCAGCGGGCAAAATCGACCACGACCGCACGAAGAAAAACCGGAGAACCGTTCCGGGTCGAGCGGTCACAATTGGCCGGAAACAAAAGGAGATTCCATCAATGTCCATCAACCGGATGCGTCGCATGTCCGTTCTGACGGCGGCAATGAGCCTCTCAGCACTCACGACGCTGGGGGCACTACCGGCGGCCGCCTCGACCACCGAATCCACGAACGCCGTGCCCACGAACGCGGCGCCGGACCGCACGGCTCCGAACTGCATCACCGATCGGGAGGACAAGGGTAAAATCTACACGACGGTGTGGGTTACCAACGAATGCAAACGCTACTATCGGGTTAAGCTCATCATGGCTCGCGGCGCGGACAGCCGATGTTTCTCGATACGACCGGGCCAGACCAGAATGAGCAAGTCCCGAGGCGTCAGCCCCTATCTGGACCGGGTCGTGCTGTGCTGACCCGGATTTCTCCTCCCGAATCTCGATGACGTTCACTCGGTCGATCGATCACCGGTTCGCCGTCCGGTGGCCAGGATTCGAGTGGCGAATCGACGTTCGACCCGAAAGGTCCCCGGTCCGCGCCTCGGGCCGGGGCACCGCCTCGTGCGGGTGCCGCGGACTCACGACGAGCTGCTCCAGACCGCCGCGCGACCGGAACACCCCCTCGGCGGCTCCACGGGCGTACGGCCTCGCACACCCCAACCATCGTGTCCGATTTCCGCTGGTGAACGGCTCGCAACTGGTGGCAGTCTCGACTCATGCTGGTCACACCACAACAGGCCTACCGCGCCGTGGCATCCCGGGACATCCGCTTCGACGGATGCTTCGTGACCGGCGTGCGCAGCACCGGTATCTACTGCAGGCCCTCCTGCCCGGCGCGCACCCCGAAGTCCGGCAACGTCGAGTTCTTCGCCACGGCGGCAGCCGCGCAGCAGGCCGGTTACCGCGCGTGCCGCCGCTGCCTGCCGGACGCCGTGCCGGGCTCACCGGAGTGGAACCTGCGGGCCGATCTCGCGGGACGCGCGATGCGGCTGGTCACCGACGGGCTCGTCGAACGGGAGGGCGTGCCTGGGTTGGCAGCGCGGCTCGGCTACTCCACCCGACAACTGACCCGGGTACTCACCGAGGAACTGGGTGCGGGGCCGCTGGCGCTGGCACGCGCGCACCGGGCACACACCGCGCGACTGCTGATCGCGACCACCGAGCTGAACTTCACCGACATCGCCTACGCCGCCGGGTTCGCGAGCCTGCGCCAGTTCAACGAAACCGTTCGGGAGGTGTTCGCCACCAACCCGACGGAGCTGCGGGCCCGGACGACCCGACGCCGCAGTCCCGCAAGCCTCCCGGCGGGCACGTTACGGCTGCGGCTGCCGATGCGGCTGCCGTTCGACGCCCCGGGCACGCTGGGATATCGGCTCGGCCCTGCCGTCGAGGGAGTGGAGTGGACGACCGGGAACGGTTACGGCCGGACGCTGCGACTGCCGCACGGTCACGGGGTCGCGGAACTCACCCCGCGAACGGATCACCTGGCGGTCACCCTGCGGCTGACTGAACTCCGCGACCTCGGCAGCGCGGTGGCACGGCTGCGCAGGCTGTTCGACCTGGACTGCGATCCGGTGGCCGTCGGCGAGGTGCTCGGCTCGGATCCCGCGCTGGCCGGAACGGTGGCGGAGACGCCGGGAGTGCGGCTGCCCGGCAGCGCGGACGGTACGGAGACCGCGGTGCGGGCACTGCTGAACGAGGTGGGCCCGACCGGAAACAGGGGCGCCGAGCTCACCCGGTTGACCGCCGAGCTCGGCGAGCGAGTTCCCGCACTCGACGGCGAGAGCGAGGCCGTGCTGTTCCCGACCGCCGAGGCGCTCGCCGAAGGGGCGGAGCGCGTGCTGCCCGAGTCCAACGGTAGGGCCGCTGCGATCCGCGGGCTGGCCACCGCACTGACCAGCGGTGCGCTGCGTATCGACGAGGGACGCGAGGGGGCGGAACTGCGCGAGGAGCTGCGCGCGGCGGGGCTGGGAGCACGCGCCGCCGACCACGTGAGCACGCGCGTGCTGGGTGAGCCCGACAGCTTTCCCCTACCCGATTACTCGTTGGAACGCGGCGCCGCACTGCTGGGCCTGCCTGATGGCACCGCGTTGCTCGAACGCGCGCGGAAGTGGAGCCCGTGGCGCTCCTACGCGGCGGTGCACCTGTGGCGGGCCGCTCGGAGCGGCCCGCGCACGACGAACCACGAACACCACACCGAATTCACGACGAAGGAGCCGACATGACAGCCAAATGGTCCCTGATGGACACCCGTTTCGGCCCGTTCACCACGGTGGTCGACAGCGAGGGCACGGTGCTCGCCTCCGGATGGGCCGGGGCCGTCGACGAGCTGCTGCCGCTCATCGCGGAACCGCTCCGGCCGCACGAGATCCGCAAGGCCACCGATCTCGGAGAGGTGAGCCGCGCCGTGCGCAGGTACCACGAGGGCGAGCTGGACGCGGCGGCCGAAATCCCGGTCTCGCAGCGGTCCGGCCCGTTCCGGGAGGAGGCCTGGCGGGTGCTGCGGGAGATCCCGGGCGGCAAGTCCGTCAGCTACCGCGACTACGCGGCGCTGATCGGGCGTCCCGAAGCGGTGCGGGCCGCCGCTGCCGCTTGTTCGCACAACGCGGCGGCGCTGTTCGTGCCGTGCCACCGGGTGCTGCGCGGCGACGGCTCGCTCGGCGGTTTCCGCTGGGGACTCGAACTGAAGCGACAGCTCCTCGACCACGAACAACGTTGAGGGGTGACCGCTCGATCTCCGTAGCTGGTCGCTTGGCGGAACCTCTCGCACGGCTCTCGCTCCGGTAGGCCCGACATCGAGTAGCCACCTACGCCACGTCGGGCCTTCCTCGCGAGAGCCGCACGCGAGAACCCGCGGCCGCTCCTGCTGCGAGGGTGGTCGGAGTGCGGCCTGCGGATGTGGTGGGAGTTCTGCACCGCGCCGTCCCCTCACCCGACGATTTCGTGGGAAATTGACGCCCCGATACGTCGGTGTGGCCCCAGCTCTGTCAATTTCGCGAGAAATCGCCACGCCCCGGAGAGCATCGTGGGGAAACGACCATGAGCGCGGCAGCGGGATCGTCCCCGGTGCGTGAGGCGGATGCATTGCAAGGCCGGGCCGCCTCGCCGCGTAGGTCGCTACTCAAGAGCGGCCCAACGCAGCAAGGCGCCGCCTCACGTGCCGGCTAGCCGACCCCGTACGCAACCGGCCCCGGCCGCTTGCGACCACCCTGGCCACCGGCACCGCCGCGGGTTCTCCGGCGAGTGCCTCGCGAGGACGGCCCCGACGTTGTGTAGATCGCTACCCGAGGTCGGGGCACCCGCAGCGAGGTGCCGCCGGAGGTTCCGCCACCCGCACCGCTGTGCAGACCGAGTGGAGCACGATCACAATCAGGTGCGGGTGGAAGTGACCCCTCCGATCTCACCGTTGCGGAACGCCTCCACGAACAACCGGTAGTCGTCACGCACCACGTCGGCGTAGTTCATCGCGAAGTCGCAGAGCCAGTCCGCGAACTCCTCCTCCTGACCTTCCAGCACCTTCGAGATGGCGTCCTCGGTCTGGAACGGCACCAGTGTCTGGTCCGAGTCCGAGTCCGCGACACAATGGATCTTGGCGATGGCGCGTCCCAGGTAGTCCACCACCGGCCGGATGTCATCCGGTTCGGTGAGTTCGCCCCAGTCCAGATCGGACACGTAAGGCGAGACCTCGGAGACCACGTAGCCGGTGCCGTCGATCTCGGTGTAGCCCAGCAGCGCGTCGGCGTGCGCCTGCAGTGCCCGCTGCGACATCGCGGTGCGCTGACCGTGGTGCAGGAAGTAGTTCCGGATCCCCTCGTCGGGCACCACCGCCGCGGGAGCGGCCACGTTGCCCTGTTTCATCGACAGGATCAGGTCGTTCTCCAGCGCCTCGTTCTCGCCCTCGATGAGCACGCTGTAGGCGGGCAGCCCCGCGCTGCCGATGCCGAAACCGCTGCGCCCCACCACGTCCTTGACCTCGTAGGCGATGTCGCGCATCTTCTTGTCCTGCGGAATCGTCGTCAGGTACCGCTGGAACGCCTCGATCACGCGTTGGTACTCGTCCTCGCCGAGCCTGCGCACGCCCACCCCGTTGCGGAACTTGCGGTCGTAGCCCTCGGTCTCGGTCTCGCGGTCGAGCAGCCCACCCCTGCTGCGCAGCCGTGCCTGCTGCAGCACCTGCTGGATCGGCCCGTCAGTGGTGCCGAGGTTCAGCGAGAAGGCCGCGTCGTCCTCACCCGCCACGAAGTTCCGCACCTGCTCGATGTAGGAGCGGGTGGCGCGGCGGATGAACTCGCTGATGTCCTCGTCGGGCAGCGCCTTGCTCCAGCCGAGCAGCGCGATGCTGGCGGCGAACCGCTGTAGATCCCAGGTGAAGTGCCCCAGGTACGCCTCGTCGAAGTCGTTGACGTCGAAGATCAGCACGCCCTCGCCGTCCATGTAGGTGCCGAAGTTCTCGGCGTGCAGGTCGCCCTGGATCCAGACCCTGCTGGTGCGTTCGTCGGCCCACGGGTCCTTGAGGCGAGCGACGTCGGAGTAGAACAGGCAGGCCGTGCCGCGGTAGAAGGCGAACGGCGAGGCGGCCATCTTGCGGAATTTGGTACGGAAGGCGGCGGGCTTGTTCTCCATCAGTTCGGAGAAGGTCTCCACCAGGGTGTTCACGATGTACTCGCGGCGAGCATCCGGATCGTGGGTCTCCAGCATGCTGGACAGCTCGGACATGAACCGACCTTTCCCGGCCCGGTTACGACGGGCCGCGGTATCGACGCTGCTCGGTTGAGTTCACGCACCGGCACACCGTGCTCACCACCGGCCCGCCTCTGATGGGTCGGTGGTGAAAACGGTGTGGAGTTACGCCTCGATCGCCAGTGAGGAACCGCCGCGCGACTTGCGCACCCGCAGGCGTACCGGAATACGCTGCCGCAGCTCGTCGACGTGCGACACCAGACCTACCATCCTGCCCCCGGCGCGCAGCTCGTCCAGCGCGTCCATCACGAGGTCGAGTGTATCCCCGTCCAGGGTGCCGAAGCCCTCGTCGATGAACAACGTGTCGAGCATCGCGCCGCCGGACTCCTCGCTTACCACGTCGGCCAGCCCGAGAGCCAGCGACAGCGAGGCGAGGAACGACTCGCCGCCGGACAGCGTTTTGGTGGAACGGGTCCGCCCCGAGTAGTCGTCGATCACGCGCAGGTCAAGCCCACCACGTTTGCCGTGCGCGCCCTGTTCGTCGGAGTGCACGAACGCGTAACGCCCGTCGCTCATGTGCCGCAGCCTGGCGGTGGCGGCCACGGCGACCTCCTCCAGGCGCGCGGCGAGCACGTAGGAGCGCAGCGTCATCAGACGGGCGTTCTGTCCCTGCCCGTTGATCACGTCGGTCAGGGCGTTCAGTTCGGCGAACTCCTCCTCCAGGGGGGCCAGTTCCTTCCACGCCTGCCGCAGTTCCTCCCCGAGCTCGGCGAGTTGCGAACTGCGGTGACCGAGGTCCCCGAGCACGGCGGTCGCGTCGTCTGCCAGCCCTCGTGCCTGTTCGGCAGCCGCGGCGGCGCCTTCGGTGTCCACCTCGGTGTCGACGGAGACGTTCGGCAGCTCGTCGAGGGTGGCCCTGGCGGCCGCGTCGCGGCGGTCCATCTCGGTGATCCAGTCGGCGAGTTCGTCGATGCGCGGCTGTTCCCGCCGTGCCGCCAGCGCCACTTCGGAGCTGTCGAAACCGTTCTCGGTGGCGATCCGCGCCAGCGCTTCGCGCTGTTCGTTCTCGCGGGTCACCGCCCGGTCGTGTTCGCCGCGTGCCCGCACCGCGCGTTCGAAGCGTTCGGCGAGTTCGAGCAGGTGTTGCCGCCGTGCCGTGACCGTGTCGAACTCGCCGCGTGCCTCGCGCAGCCGTTGTTCCCGTTCGTGGACGGTCTCGGCGAGGGAGTCCCGAGCGGAGCGTGCGGCGCTGATCCGCTTGTCGAGTTCGGTGCGCCTGCCACTCAGCAGCTCGGCGCGGTTGTTGAGCTCGGTCAACCGTTCGGCTCGAAGCTGCCGCTGCTCGGCCAGTTCGCGCAGGTGGTCACGTTCGACCGCGGCCCGGTCGAACTCCTCGCGCAGTTGTTGTTCGGTGCGTTCGCCGAGCTGTTCGCGGAGTCGGGTGTGTTCCCGTTCGGCCTCCTCCAGTTCACCCCGTGCGTCGTCCCTGCGTTGTTGCCGGTCGGCCTCGGCATCGCGGGCGATCCGTTCGGCGTCGGCGCCGACGGACGACTCGCCCGGCTCGGCCGGGTGTGGGTGCTCGAACGAGCCGCAGACCGGGCAGGCCACGTCGGTTTCGAGTCGGGTGGCCAGTTCGGCGGCCATGCCCGCGAGTCTGCGTTCCCTGATGTCCTGCAGCTGGTCACGCGTCTTCTGGTGCTCGTCGACGGCGTGCTGTGCCCGTTCGCGTGCCGTGTCGCGTCGCTTCTCGGCCTCGGGGAGTCGCCGGGCGGCCTCCAGCGTCGCGTTCAGTTCCTCGCACCTGGCGGTGGCCGTTTCCAGCCGTTCGGGGGCCTGTTCGGCTTCGTGGGCAGCCGCGCGGGCCTGTTCGAGCGCCTCCGGCAGCTGGTGCTGCTGCTGGACGAGTTCCTCGTCGGTGGCGAGGTCGGCGGCGATGTTCTCGTCGAGTTCGGTGATCCGTGCTCGGTCGTGGCGCTGCTGCTCGGCCTCCTGCTCCCGATCGGCCAGCACGGCCGCTTCCTGGTGGTAGCGCAGCGAGCGGGCGTGCAGTTCGTCGGTGTCGGCGGATCTCTTCCCGCCGGCACCGTTCTCGCCGGCACCCTCCCCGGACGGCGCGGGACCGTCGGATTCGTGGTCGGGACAGTCGGCCAGGGCCCGGTGCAGCTCCTGCTCAGCCTCGCGCAGCCGGGTGGTGCTGTTGTCCAGTTCCCGGGCCGCGTTGCTCACGGGGGCGGCGCGGCGGGCCGCGTCGAGTTCGACACCGGCGGCCCGGTAGGTCTCGGACAGGGCGGCGAGTTCGTCGAGCTCCGCGCGGGCGTCGCGGACGCGTCGCACCTTGCCCGCGAGTTCGCGCTGCCGAGCCAGGGCCTCATCGGCCTGTTCGCGCTGCCGTCGGAGCCGCTCGTCCTCTGCCCGGGCGTGCTCGTACCTGCGTGCGAAGCTCCGCTCCGTCTCGTCCAGCCATTCGGCACGGTCCGCGCCGTCCTCGGGTTCGCTGCCCGCGACCTGGGCGAACCGGGCCAGTAGTTTCTCGCTGTGCTCCCGGGCGGTGTGCAGTGCTGCCCGGCGCTGCTTGCGTCGCTCGCCGAACCACTGCTCGATCCGGGAGAACTGCCGGGTGTCGAAGAGCTCCTCCAGCAGGTCGGCCCGTTCCTTGGCGTCGGCGCGCAGGAAGCGCGCGAAGTCGCCCTGCGGCAGCAGTACGACCTGGCAGAACTGCCCCGCGTCCATCCCGAGCAGCCGTTCCACGGTCGGACCGACCTCGTTGGGACGGGTGATCCCTTCCCGCGGCTCACCTTCGGGTGGCTCGTCGAGCCAGGTCAGCGTGGCCTTGGCCTTCTCCTTGGTGGTGCCCGTGCCGGTTTTCTTGGGGCGCTCGTACTCCGGGTTGCGCTCCACGCGCATCCGGCAGCCCTGCACGGTCAGTTCCAGTGAGACCTGGGTCGGTGTCTCGGGCGGGGCGGTGTCGCAGCGCAGTGCCTTGGCCTGGTGGCGGACACCGGGGATCTGGCCGTACAGCGCGAAGGTGACGGCGTCGAGCACGGTGGTCTTGCCCGCGCCGGTGTCGCCGTGCAGCAGGAACAGCCCGTCGGCGCCAAGCTCGTCGAAGTCGATCCGCTGCCGGTCCCGGAACGGCCCGAAGGCCGACAGTTCCAGGTGATGCAGTCTCACCGCCGCACCTCCGCGATGTTCAACTCGGACAGCGCCCGATCCAACAACTCACCCTCCGAATCGGACGGTTCCTGTCCACGGCAGTTGGCGACGAAGTCCCGCAGCAGCCGCGGCTCGTCGCGGCCGCGCACCGCCTCCGAGTAACTCAGCGAGGCACGGACCCTGCCGCCCTCGGGTTCCCACTCCATGTGCACCGCGTAGGGGAATCGCTGCTGCAGCCTGCGCATCCCGTCCACGGGGCGGACCTCGTCGGTGACCGTGGCCGAAACATAGCAGTCCGTGGCGGATTCGTACTCGGGGTCGTGCAGCAGCTGTTCGATGGTTCCGGACACGGTGGCCAGTTCGCGGGGCACGGGTAGTTCGATCCGGCGTGTCCCGGACAGCCCTTCGGAGTCCAGTTCGACCAGCCACACCGATTTCCGCTGCCGCGCCTCGGAGAACGAGTAGGCCATCGGGCTGCCCGAGTACCGCACCCGTTCGGTGATCCGCTGGCAACCGTGCAGGTGTCCGAGTGCCACGTAGTCGACCCCGGCGAACACGTCGGCGGGTACCCGATCCACCCCGCCGACGGCGATGTTGCGTTCGGAATCGCTGCTGCCGCCACCGGTGACGAAGGCGTGCGCCAGCACCACGGACCTGGTGTCGGGGTCGCGACTGTCCAGTTCGCTCCGCACCCGGTTCATCGCCTCACCCAGCACCGCGGGGTGACCGCGCTCGACGTCCTCGGCCGCTCCGGGGGCGGGGCTGGTGCGCAGTACCTGCCGGGCCGGGTCGGGTTCGAGGTAGGGGATGCCGTAGAAGGCCACCGGTCCGTGCTCGTCGGAGAGCACGGTGGGCTCGTGCAGGGTGGCGACGCGGGTGTGCAGGTGCAGCCCTCCGGCCGCCGCGAATCCGGCGAACGCGCCGACCCGCTGCGGGGAGTCGTGGTTGCCCGGGGTGACGACCAACTGCGCGCCGGTGCGGCGGAGCTGTTCGAGTACGTCGACACAGGTCTGCACGGCCTCGCCGGAAGGCACCGAGCGGTCGTAGAGGTCCCCGGAGATCACCACGACGTCCACGCTCTCGGTGCGGACGATCTCGGCCAGCTCGGAGAGCACCCGCCGCTGGTCGTCGAGCAGGTCGTGGCCGTGGAACGTGCGGCCGATGTGCCAGTCCGAGGTGTGCAGCAGGCGCATGGCCGCACGCTATCGGGCATCCCACGGCTGTTCGATCACCCCGTCGGCAGTGGTGTGGCGCGGGCGGTGGTGGTGTGGCACGAGCGGGTACGGCGCGTCGCGGACGGGGACGGGACGCGGCTCCCGTTCGTCGGCGATGATCCGTTCGACAACCGACGGACGAGGGAGGAGCGCTCGTGGGGTCAACGATGCTCGGCGGTCTGCTGGTGGTGATGGTGCTGCTGTTCGCGGCCGCGCTGCTGGTGATCTGGCGGTTGTACGGCGACTCCGCCCGTAGGGCCGAGGATTCCGGGCGGCGGGCGGAGGAGGCGCTGCGGATGCTGGAGGCGGAGCGGGAGCGCGCCTCGCGGCACGAGACGGCGCTGCGGCGCTACGAGGTGACCTTCGCCTCCAGCACCGGTCGCGGCGAGCTGGGCGAACAGGCCCTGGTGCGGACCACCCGCGCGCTGGGGCTTCGGGAGGGGGTTCACTTCACCCAGCAGACCGATCTCGCGGGCGGTGGCGCCGCCCGGCCGGATCTGGTGCTCAACGTGGGCGGGGACCGGCGCGTGCCGGTGGATGCCAAGGCCAGTTTCGCCGCGTGGGCGGAGGCGATGGAAACCGACGACCCGGCGGAGCGCGACGAGGCGCTGCGCGTGCACGCCCGCAACATCCGCGCCCGTGCCAAGGAACTCGCGGGCAGGGACTACCAGCGTTGGGCCGACGCGATCTACGGCTCGATCATGTTCGTGCCCTCCGACGCGGCGGTGGTCTCGGCGCTGGACACCGACCCGACATTGCTGGGGTGGCTGTTGGAGAAGCGGGTGTTCCTGTGTGGACCAACCGGGTTCGGGGTGCTTGCCTCGGCCGCGCTGTTCGCGGCGACCGAACGCACCATCGCCGCCGACATCGAGCGGATCCGTGCCCAGGCTGTGGAGGCGCAGCGGGCGGCGAGTTCTGCGGTGGAGGCGGTCAACCTGTCCGGAACCCACCTGCGGCGATTCGTCTCGGCGCGCCGCAGGGAACTCGACGCGCTGGAGCACTTCCGGGGGGCGGTACAGCCGTTGGCCGAGTTGGCCGACGCCACCGGGGTGGCCGAGGTGCGTCGGGCTTCGGAAGGGCTGGCTGGTTCGGAGGAGTCGGTCGGTTCGGAGGAGTCGGTCGGTTCCGAGGAATTGTCCGGTGCGGGAAACGGGGCGATCCGAACCGACGGGGTGAGCTCCCCGAACGGCTCGGGGGACGGCGCGGCGGAATGGCCGAACGCGGCGGGATGACCGGTGCTCCGGTCCTGTCGAGCACCGCACGGTGGTCCCGCCGTGCTGACCCCGGTTCGCTCCGGGAGGGGATCAGGCTGAATCGGCGGTGGCGATCCGCTGCTGCTCCGCCAGGAAGTGCGCCGTCTCGGAAGTGTTCTCGTAGAGCGTGCGGTAGTGGCGGTAGAAGGCGTCGTAGCGCTCGGTGTTGGCCGGGTCGGGCTCGATCCGGTCGACCACCGGATTCCACTCGTCCGGGGAAACCGCCGTGCCGGTGGCCAGCCCCGCCAGCAGCGCGTCGCCGTAGCAGGCACCGATCGTTTCCGCCGGGATCAGCTGGGTGCATCCGGTCACATCGGAGACGATGCGGGTCCACAGTCCTCCCGTGGTGCCGCCGCCCACCGCGACCAGCCGTTCGGTAGTGGTCTCCGGACCGCGCATCTCGGCGAGGTTGTGCCGCACTCCGTAGGCGATTCCCTCCAGAGCGCCGCGGTAGAGCTCGGCCCGGCCGTGCTCGGTGGTCAGGCCGAACAGCATGCCCCGCGCGTCCGGATCGAACACGGGGGTGCGCTCACCGGCGAAGTACGGCAACAGCAGCAGCCCGCGACTTCCCGGCGGCACTTCGGAGGCGGCGGTGACCAGTTCGGAGAACTCCCCGCCGAACAGACCGCGCAGCCAGTCGGTAACCGCGCCGGAAGTGGCCATTCCGGCGGCCTGGGTGTGGGTGCCCGGGTAGACGCCGCAAGTGCCCCACAGCACCGGATGGGGCCGGAGCCGCTCCACCACCCGCACGAAGAACATGGTGGTGCCGTACATCAGCATCACGTCGCCGGGATCGCGCACACCGACGCTGCACGCTTCGGCCCAGGCGTCCACGGTGCCCACCGTGACCGGCAGACCTTCCGGGAGCCCGGTCTCGGCGGCGGCGCGGGCGTGGACCCGGCCCGCTGTTTCGGTGGGCCAGGCCAGTTCGGGCAGTTCGAGCCCGGGTGCCACCGCGCCGGACCACTCGGGGGCCCAGCGTTGCTGATGGGGGTCGTAGAGCGGGTCGCACTGGCTGGCCGAGTGATGGTCGAGCACGTAGCGACCGGTGAGGCGGTGCACCAGGTAGGAGCCGCACATCAGCAGTTTCGCGGTGCGGCGGTAGGTCTCGGGTTCGTTGTTGACCAGCCAGCGGATCTTGGGGCCGACCGCCTGGCTGGTCAGCGCCGAACCGCTGTGCCGCAGTATCTCCTCGGTTCCGAGTTCGGAGTTCAGTTCCGCGATCTCGGCGGTGGCTCTGGTGTCCACGCCGTACAGGATCGCGGGCCGCAGCGGGTTGCCCTCTTCGTCGGCGGGCAGCAGCGTCGGTCCGATACCGCTGACCCCGAGCCCGGCGATCCCGCGCCGCTCGGCGGCGGGCAGGAGCTCGGCCACCAGCTCGCGGAAGTCGTGCCACCAGATCGCCTCGGCGTCGTGCTCGACCCGCCCCGGCGACGGACGGCTCGTGGCGTGGGCGCGTTCGGCCCTGGCCAGGATCTTGCCGCTGGTGGTGGTCAGGACGCCCTTCGAGCTGGACGTGCCGATGTCGATCCCCAGCAGTACCTCTTCGGACATCGCTCCCACTTCCCCTGGCCGTCGCGAAACCACGGCGAACCGTCCGCTGTTCGGAGTCCTCGTGGAGGGTTGGCGTCAATTTCCCACGAAATCGCCGCCACTGCGGAGCCCCCAAGCAGAACTCCTACCATTCCCGCGCTCGGCACCGCAGTGTCATAGTTCCGTCACCCACGAAGGCCGCACTCCCACCACTCCCGCAGGTCGCACTCCCACCACCCTCGCAGTCGGCACCGCCGCGGGTTCTCGCGTGCGGCTCTCGCGAGGACGCCGGAGACGTTGTGTAGGTCGCTACCCGAGGTCGCCGGACCCACAGCGAGAGCCGTGCGCGAGGTTCCGCCACGCAACCACCCCGGCAAACCGGACGGCAAACTCACCGACTCCATTCCTCCAGATCCAGGTCGAGCAGCTGGGCGACGGCACGCAGCTCGGCGCGGTGATCACCCGGTACCGCGTGGATGTGGTTGGCGCCGAACCGGGACAGGAACGTCTCGGTGGGCGCGTCCAATCGGGCGAAGGCGTGCGGCCATTCCGGGGTGGAACGATCGACGAGTTCCGCCGTGGTGGCGGGGTCGAATTCGAGGAACTCGCCGAGCATCAGCTGCATGCGATAGCGGCCGTCCTGACGTGTCAGCCTGCCCAGGGTCATGGTGCCGGGGGCGGCGATGTGCCGCACCGAAGCACCGCCGGCCGGGAAGAAGAACACCTCGGGGCACAGCCGCACCCGGGCGAGGTTCACGGCAGGATCGGCACTGCGCGCGGCGAACCAGGTGGCGTGCTGTCCGGAGTTGCACAGGTCCCACACGTCGCGGTCGGGGTGGTAGTGCCGCACGTCCGCGAACAGCGCGGGCGTTCCGGCGACGTCCGAGAACAGCTTCATGGTCAGCGCACCGTCCATATCGGCCTCGGTCGCGCAGATGTGGGGCTGTTTCGGTCCGTTCCAGTCGTAGGGGTCGTTGAGCAGGGCTTCGGTGATGTCCATGGTCGCGAAGTTCTCGGTCAACTCCGGCTGCGCCTTGATACCGGAGAAGTCCAGGCCGCGTTCGGCGATGATCTCGCGCACTGCCAGGTAGGAGGCGATCTGGCGTTCCAGCAGTTCCGGGGTGAGCTTGTCACCGTCGTAGCGCACCTCGCCCGCGTACTGCTCGAACCACCAGGGGCGCGGGGGAGTATCGAGCTTTGGGCCGGTGGGGATCGTGCCAGTAGTCGTGAGGCTGTTTCACCGGGGTGGGCGGGTTTGCTGCTCGATGTATTGCCGCATCGTTGCCAGCGGGGCGCCGCCGACCGATCCGGCGAAGTAGGACCCGGACCAGAGCCGCGCGCCTTTCCAATAGGCAACCCGCAGGTCCTCGAACTCTTTGCGCAGTAGCCGGGACGAGACTCCTTTGAGGCTGTTGACCAGCTTGGACAGGGTGACCTTCGGGGGGAAGTGCACCAGCAGGTGCACGTGGTTGTCCGCGCCGTTGAACTCGACGAGCTGTGTCTCGAAGTCGTCGCACACGTCGCGCATGATCTGTTCCGTCCGGTCCAGGTGGCTGGTGGTGAACACCGGATGCCTGTACGTCGTGATGAAAACCAAGTGCGCGTGCATCGCGTAGACAACGTGGCGACCAGTGCGGAAGTCGTTTTGATCAGTCATCAAACCAAGTGTATATTGAGATCAGTTCGAAGGGAGGTGATCAGTCGATGCGGCTGCGGTACCGCTACCGGCTCTATCCCACGCCCGGCCAGCGCATCGCGTTGGCGCAGGCGTTCGGCAACGCCCGCGTGGTCTACAACGACGCCGTACGTGCCCGGCAGGACGCATACTGGGCGGGCGAGAAGTTCCCCAGTAGCACCGTGCTGCAGAAACGGTTGATCACCGACGCCAAGAAAACCCCGGAACGGGCGTGGTTGTCCCGTGCTCAGCACAGCATGCTGCAGCAGGCCATCCGCGACTGCGACCAGGCGTATCGGAACTTCTTCGACAGCCTGACGGGCAACCGCGCCGGTAAGCGGGTGGGATCGCCCCGGTTCAAGTCCCGCAAGGACAACCGGCAGGCCATCCGGTTCCAACCGGACGGGTTTGGTATCCGCCCCACCGGCAAGCTCCGACTGTCCAAAGTCGGAGACATCAAGGTTGCCTGGTCGCGGGACCTGCCGTCCGCACCGTCGTCGGTCACCATCATCAAAACGGCCGACGAGTGCTACTACTGCTCGTTCGTGGTCGAGGTCGGCGACGAAACCCTGCCACCCGCCATCGACGAGGCAGGTCAGGACCACGAACTCGCCCTGGACCTGGGGTTGTCCGCGTTCGCCGTCGACCAACACGGCCGGGTACTCGACAACCCCCGGTTCCTGCGCCGCGCCGAACGTAAACTCAAACGCCTTCAGCGGGCACTGTCCCGCAAGCAGCGCGGCTCGAACAATCGCCGCAAGGCACGGAAGAAACTCGCACGTCAGCACGCCAAAGTCGCCGACACCCGGCAGGATTGGCTCCACCAGGCCACCACCAGCATCGTTCAGGAGAACCAACTGATCGTGCTGGAAGACCTCGCAGTCTCCGGCCTGGCCCGCACCCGGCTGGCCAAGAGTGTGCATGACGCAGCGTGGGGCACCTTCCGCAGGTTGCTGGAAGAGAAAGCCGCACGATACGGGCGGGACCTAGTGGTCATCGACCGGTGGCTACCCACCAGCCAGACGTGCTCGGCCTGTGGGCATGTGGACGGGAAGAAGCCGCGCGATGTCCGGGAATGGACCTGCCCCTGTGGCGCGGTCCACGACCGCGACCGCAACGCAGCACGCAACATCCTCGCCGCCGGACGGGCGGAGAGACAAAACGCCTGTGGACCCGACGTAGGACCCGCTACGCGGGCGGCTGGGGACGAAACAGGAACCCACCGAAGCGCCGCATAGGCGCAGTAGAAAATCACCCACCTCCAGGCGGGTGAGGACGTCAATGGTCGGTGTTGGCAACGGCCGTGTTCATCCCCATGGGGCGCCCGCCGAATCGACCGAAGGTCAGGCCGCGCAACCCCGAGGTGGCAGCGGCGGCGGTGGCCCTCGCGCCGATGTGGGACAGCGGTTCCGAATCGTCGGGAGCACCCCACGTCCTGGTGTGGTCGCGTCCGATCTGGTCGAGGGCGCCGCCCGCGGCCAACATGCCCACCAGCCCGGGTTCGGTCGGATCGGTACTGGCCGCCAGCACGAGCGGTGTGTCGAGGACCGAGGCGGCGAGCATGGTGAAGTGCGGGAAGGCCCAGACGGCGTAGTACAGCACGGTGACGTCGATGCCGGATTCGGCCAGGCGCCTCGCCTGCGCGGTGGCGGCGGTATTGGAGTCGACCGGGTCACCGCCCTCGATGACCTCGTGCCCCGCCGCACGTAGCGAGCGCACCAGAACGCCCTGCTTTTCCCGAATGAAATCCGCATTTCGTTGGTGCACGTGCTCCCGGCCGTCGGAAATACCGAGCACACCGATACGAGCTACGAAAGCCTCCGAACTCCGGCGAGAATGCCGAGTATCGTCGCGAATTACTGTCACCTGTGGAAAGTTCCGAAACGGTCGATCGTTTCGCGGGAAATTATTCCCACGCCGGAACGATGTCAATTCGATAGCGGAGAGCGGGAGTTCTCGATCGTTTTTCGTGTTCGCCCCGCCCGTCCGGAGCGGGTGGCGCTATCGTCCCACCGCCCGGTAGGAGAACGCGGTGTAGCGCACCGCCGACCAGGGTGGCGCGTCGTCCGCCGGCAGCAGCCGCACTCGTAGCGTGTTTCGGCCCCGGGTGAGCTCGGCAGGGATGTCGAAACCGTCTTCCAGCCACCGGTGAGCGCTGTTGCCCAACGGCTGCGACCAGATCCCGGCCTCACGACCGTTGACCAGCACGCGAACCCGCTGATGGCTGCTGCCCTGGTCGGCGAGTCTGCGTAGCCGCACCCCGGAATTGTCCGGGTCGATGCGCACCCGGAACCCGATCTCACCGGTGGTCGAGGTGGTCGTGTACCGGTACGGCCCCGGATCTTGCCTGCCCTCGAAGGTGGCGGTGAGCTCGCCACGCGTCTCACCGATGGCGCGGTAGTCGTGTGCCAGTCTGCTGAACCGGTCGCCCAGGTCGATCCGGTCGGTGCGCCGCATGGTGGAGATCGGGCTGCCGTACCAGTAGGCGGTGGAGCTGTAGCGCGCCGGCTCGTTGTTGGCCGGTCCGTGCTCGATCCCGGCGACGAGTTCACGGTCGAACGACACCGCGTCGGACACGAGCAGCCGGTAGGTCCCGGTGCAGTCGTAGCGGCACCCTTCCCCGGAGTACTCGTAAGCGGGATTGCCCGTCAGCGGCATGGCGAAGGTGGTGCCGCCTCGGAAGTACCAGCCCGACTCGTAGAAGTCCTCCGTGCCGGTGCCGTACCAGGCCGGACTGGCCGAGCCGTCCACGTAGAACCGCTCGTCGCCCTCCAGATAGTTGCGCTGGTTGGCACGCGGGGATGCCGAGGAACGCGGTCCCCGCGGTGTGCGCGCCACACCGGGCGGGATTCTGCCGCGCATGGTGTGCGTCACGCCGTAGAACGTCCCGCTTCCCGAGGTGGACAGGAACTTCCAGTCCTTACCGGGTTCGGTGAGGCCATGGCGGTGCGTGGCGTGGAAGTGGCCCGAACCGGTCCCGGGTCCCGCGCCCGCCGACGGGGCGGCGGTCGCTTCGAGCACCGCGCGGCGGATCGGCACGGAGCCCTCGTTGACCAGCTCGATCTCGGCTCCTCGTGCGAACGGCATGGGCCACCAGGAGGTGTACCAGCCCTCTCCGGCGTCGATGGAGCTCATCAGCCTGCGCACGTCGTACTCGCCCAGCCCGGAGCCGAAGAACTCACCGATCGGGGCGTCAACGGTGGTGCGTCCGTCGAAGGTGATCCGCAGCCGCACGTCGCGCAGCACCGCGTCGGACTCCTCGACCCTCGCACGCTCGTGCGGCAGGTGGGCCACCAGTTTGCGGCGCTGGAAGACCTGGTTCTCGATCCGGTAGTCGTGTGCCGCCTCGTCGCCGGGGTTGGCCGGTCCCACGTCGAGGATGTCGGTGCGGATCCAGTCGCCGTCCACCCTGCTGTGCACTTCGTAGCGGAACTCGTTGATGTCCACCTCGGCTGCTCGGAACTCGTTGGTGACGCGCAGCTCGGACTTGCCCCGGGTCAGCGAGGCGGGCACGGTGAGCCGCTCACGCCCCCACTCCCCTTGCCGCGCCGGGCCGCTGTTCCAGGTGCCGACGCGTTCGTCGTCGACGAGCAGCCGCGCCACCTGGCCTCCGACGTTGGCGTCGTAGCGGCGGGTTATCCGGACCCCGTCGTTGTCCGGTGCGACGCGCGCGTCGAAGGAGCTGGATCCACCCGCGCCGAACGCGCGCCCGTCGTCGATGACGCGCGGTGCCGCCACGACGCCGGGGATGCGGAGTCGCAGTTCATCGATCATCGCCGGTCCGCGGATCGGTTTCAGCGTGGTGGACTCGCCGGGGAGCAGCGAGAACCGGGAACGCCGTTCCGCGATCGTGGGCGCGTCCGGTTTGGGATCGGCCACCCCGAACCGACGCAGCCGCCGGACCACATCCAGGGCGGGGTCGCGTGGGTCGAAGGTGGTGACGCCGTCCGCGTCGGCGAACGAACGGTGGTCGACGTGGTAGAAGTACGGGTTCTCGTCCACGGTGATCCGCATGGATTCCCGGTAAGGCATCGGGACCTTCACGACCGCGCCACCGGAGGTGTCGCGCGCGTCGCCGACCAGGGGCCAGACGAACGGTGGTCCCAGTTCGCCCGCGACCACGTCGGCCAGCGGGGCATCCAGCACGGTCCGGCCGTCCAGTTCGATGTGGATGTTCCCGGTCGCGGTGACATCACCCCAGGGATCACGGGTGAACCAGACGGAGGTGATTTCCCCGGCCCCGGTGTGCTCCGCGATGACGCAGCCACGCTCGGTGGTGCGCAGGCACGAGTGGGTTCCGTTGAAACCGTCGTCGTTGCTGCCGCTTCTGGCGAAGCTGGAGAACTGTTCGCTGTTACCAGCGTGTCGGAGTCCGCCCAGCTCGTCCAGCGTGCGATAGCTCTCCCAGCCGACCGTGCGGCCCTCACCGGCCCCACCCGGTGTGCCGGGTTCCGCGGCACGCACGCGTCGCGAGGTGGAGTCGCCGGTGGTGGCCCCCAGGGTGCCGAGAACCAGCACGAACACGACGAGAACTCGCGCTACGCGCCCGCGAACGGCGGGCCCGGACCGGATTCCCGCGCTTGTTCCCACGGCCATCGTGTTCGCCTCCCGGGTAGGAATCCGCGACCACGCCGCGGGAAACCGCACCGGGGTCGATCCACTTCCCGGGAATTGTCGTACGAGCGAATCCGATTTCGCACCGAAGTCCACATCGTTCGTTCGGGGGAATCGGCACTACGGGAAAGACATCGAAAAACCAGAGGTCTTCACATTTTCGCGATGTTCGGCGGCATCGAATCGTCGATGCACTTCGCCGGATTCGTCACCGGGAATTCAACCTGCGATACACTTCGGCGGCGTTTTCCCGGGTGACCAGCTGTGTCGGCAGGGTCTGCTTCTCGGGGACCGACTCGCAGTCGATCAGTATCCGTTTCGCGGCGGTTATCGCCTCCGCCCCTCCGGTGGGGTAGACGAACGTCGCCGACAACCGACCCTGCTGCACCGCCTTGATCCCGCCGGAGGGAGTCGGAAGCCCATCGATACCCACGAACTTCGTTCCCCCGGCCCGTCCCGCGGCCCGCGCGGCGAGGTGGGCGCCCTCGGCCATGGGATCGTTGTGCCCGTAAACCGCGTCGATGCGGGGATGGGCCTTGAGCATCGCCGCCATCTTCGACCGGGCCTCGGCTCGCAGCCACTGCCCGTCCGCGGTGGCGACGATCTCGATTCCCGAGCCCTCGATCCCGGCGCGGAAACCCCTACCACGTTCGGCCGCGGGGGTGGAACCGGACAGGCCGCGCAGCTCGACGATCCTGCCGCCCTCGGGCAGCAGGTGCTCGGCGAGGTACTCGCCCGCCTTTCGGCCGATCTTCTCGTTGTCGGCGCCGATGAACGTGGAGTAGGAATCGCCGTTCACCTTGCGGTCCAGCAGGATCAGCGGAATGCCGCTGTTGTGGGCCCTGCTGACCACTCCGGTCAGCGGAGCCGCCTCGTTGGGACTGACGATCAGCAGGTCCACCTGCTTGGTGATCAGGGTCCGGATCTGACTGACCTGTCTGGAGTTGTCCTGCGCGGCGTCGAGGAACTGCACCTCGTCGAACTGCTCGACCTCGGCGGCGGCACGCCTGATGTCGGCGTTCATCCGCACCCGGTAGGGCTCGGCGACGTTGGCCTGGCTGACTCCGATGGTGTACTCCTCGCCCGGTCCGCCGCAGACCTCCGACGGGTCCGGTCCCCCACCGGCCGCGCCCGCGTTCGTGCTCGTCGTCCCGCATCCGGCACCGAGCAGCGCGACGGCGCAGACCACCGCGAACATCGATCGCGTCCGAGAACTCATCCGGGCTCCTCCCCCACTACCGGGTTTCCGCTACCGGCTGGGCCACAGCCGCTGCGCGGCGGCGGCAGCCACGATCACGAGACCCTTGATGACCAACTGCAGGTCGGTGTCCACTGTGTTGAGCGCGAGGATGTTGTTGAGCACTCCCAGCAGCAGCGCGCCCGCGATCGTGCCCATCATCGAACCGCGACCGCCTGCCAGGCTCGTCCCACCCACCACCACGGCGGCGATCCCGTCCAACTCGTAGGAGATCCCGGCATTGGGGCTGCCGGTGTTGAGCTGGCCCGCGTGCACGATGCCCGCCAGGGCCGCGCACAGTCCACAGATCCCGAACGCGATGATCTTGACCCGGTTGACCGGAACCCCCGAGGTCCTGGCCGCCCTCTCGTTGCCGCCGATGGCGTATAGATGACGGGAGAACGCGCTGCCCCGGAGGAACACGACCGCGAGTACCGCGAGCACGGCGAAGATCAACGCGGGGACGGGCACGATGCCGTCGAGGGTCCGCTCTCCGAGCAACGAGAACGACAGCGGTGCCTGCCCCGCACCGGGACCGTAGGTGATCGGCACGGTCTCTCCGCCGGACCACAGGCGGGCCAGCCCTCTGGCGATCTGCAGTCCGGCGAGCGTCACGATGAACGCCTGCACCCGCAGCAGTGCCACCGCCAGTCCCTGCAACAGGCCGAACACCAGCCCGGCGAGCAGCACCACCGTGACCGCGGCGAGCATCCCGAAGTTGTCCTCGGTCAGCAGCACGGCCGAGCCCACCGCCGCCAGCCCGAGCAGCGATCCCACCGACAGGTCGATGCCGCCGACGAGGATGACGAAGGTGAGGCCGATCGCGATGATGCCTATCTCGGAGATCGCCCGCACGAGGTTGAACAGGTTCTCGCTGGTCAGAAAGATGATCTCGCCGTCGTCGCCGCGTGGTGAGAACACCACGGAGGCCAGGAAGACGAGGCCGAGGCCGAACAGGCTCTGGAATCGCAGCAGCGCTTCGGCGCCACCCGAACCACTCCGCCCCGCCCGTAAAGCTCCGGCGGGCCGAGCTCCGGCCGCCGAAGTCCCGGACCTCGAGGTGACCGGCGTCGAGGTACCGGCCGTGGCTTCCGGAGTAGTGGCAGCGTCCGGCACCGATCCGCCGCCGGAGGTGGACGTGGAGTCGGCGGGCTCCTCCTCGGTGGAACGCGAGCTCATTTCCCACCCCCGGTGGAAACCACCGCCGGCTCCGCCGCGTCACTCCGGTTTCCCATCGCGGTCGCCAGCAGTTCGGCCCGGCTGGTTCGCGAGCTGTCGAACTCGGCCACTGATCCGCCGTCCCGCAGCACCACCACGCGGGAACACACGTCGAGCAGCTCGGCGAGCTCCGAGGAGGCTAGCAACACCCCGATGCCCTGTCCGGCGATCTCGTCCAGCAACCGGTAGATCTCGACCTTGGCCGCTATGTCGACTCCCCTCGTGGGATCGTCCAACAGCAGCAGGGACGGCTCGGTCAGCAGCATCCGTCCGAACACGACCTTCTGCTGGTTGCCGCCGGAAAGCGTGCCCACGGCATCGGACGTGGAACCGAGCTTGATCCCGAGACGTCGAGCGCTCCGGCGCGCGGTCGAGCTCTCCCGCCTCCTCGCGACCAACCCGAGCCTGCCGAGTCGGGGCAGCACGGACAACACCGTGTTGGCGGTCACGGAGTGTTCGGTTACCAGACCACTGCCGGCGCGGTCCTCCGGCACGAACGCGACTCCGGAACGGAGCGCCTGCCGGGGACCGCGCGGCCGGTAGCGGGCGGCGTGCAACCGCACCTCGCCGCGCCATTCGGCGCTCGGCCCGATGCCGTAGAGCGCTTCGAGCAGTTCGGTGCGCCCCGAGCCGAGCAGCCCGCACAGTCCCACGATCTCGCCACGGTGCACCGAGAGGTCCACACCGGCGGGATTCCTCCTGCCGTCCTCGCGCCCGCGGCCGCGCACCGCGAAATCGGACAGCGCGAGCAATTCACCGCCCGGACTCCGCCGCGTGGGTGTGAAAGCGGTGGCGAAATCGTCACCGACCATGGCGGTGGCGGCCTGCGCTGCCGTGACGCTGCGCGCGTCGAACTCGGCGGCCACCTCGCCGTTGCGCAGCACTGTGGCACGGTCGGCGACCTCGCCGATCTCGTCCATCCGATGGGAGATGTATACGATTCCGGTACCGGCGCGGCGCAGTTCGGCGATCACCGCGAACAGCCTTCCCACCTCGGTTCCGGACAGCGCCGAGGTCGGCTCGTCCATGATCAGTATCGCGGCGTTCCGGGCCAGCGCCCGGGCGACGGTGACCAGCTGCTGCTCACCGATGCGGAGCCGCCCCACGGGAGTGCTCGGGTCGAGATCCACCCCGATGCGCCGCAGCAGTCCACGGGTTCGCGCGTTCATCCGGGAACGGTCCACAGTGCCGCGTGCGGTGCGGGGTTCGCGTCCGAGGTGGAGGTTCTCGGCGACCGACAGCGCCGGCACCAGATCCAACTCCTGCTGGATCATGGCCACTCCGGCACGCTGCGCGTCGATCGGACCACGGAAAGCGAAGAGTTGCCCGTGGATGCGGATCTCGCCGGAATGGCCGGTGACGTCTCCGGACAGCACCCGCATGAGGGTGGACTTGCCCGCGCCGTTCTCACCGAGCAACGCGTGGACCTCCCCGGCCCGAACGGTCAGGTCCACGTCCGAACAGGCCAGTACACCACCGAACCGTTTCGTGATCGCCCGTAACTCCACCAGCGGTGGTGCGGCGTCCATTGCGTCCCCCCTGCGGAACACGAGCGGATAACCGATCGCTTCGCCCAGCCCGCTCACCCGTGTGTTGTGTCAAGCATCACACGATGTGACCGGAGTCCGCCCGCTCCACTCGCGTGTATCACCCGATTCGGTGGCAATAACGGACAGGTCACGGCACTACCGCCGTCGAACGGAGAAGCCGCCCACGCGGAGCAACGAACCGATCGGGGGTCGTGGACGTGTCGTTGCTACCGCACTGGACCGTTACGGTGACAACCGTGACCGCGACATCCGAGCGCAACATCCACAGCTCCGAAAGCCGTTCCGGACAGTTGGCACAACGGTCGGCTTTCGGAACCACCCGCGGCATCCCGTGGTGGGCGGCGTTTCTGCTACCGCTGGTGCTGGCCGCCCTGGGTGCCGTGATCGACACGTTGATCTGGTCGGGCCCCGGTGTCGTTTTCACGTCGGGCTGCATCGTGGGCGCGCTGCTCGCGGTCATGCTGGTTCAACGCGGCAGCCTGTTCGGCCCGATGGTGCAGCCACCACTGGTCGTGGCGATCGTCATCCCGAGCGTGGTGTGGGCGATGGGCGTCGGTTTCAACGCGGGGGACGGCCTTCGCCAGGTGATGCTCTCGCTGGCCACACCGTTGATCAACAGCTTTCCGGCGATGGCCGCGGCGACAGCGGTGGCGATACTCGGCGGACTGACGCGAATATTCGTACTACAGCCGTGGAAACACCGCGGCAGAGACAGGGCGGGGACCTCGGCGGCGACCGAGTCGGCTCGTGGCGACGAAAGCGACGGCGACGGACGCGCTTCCAAGGGCAGGGGCTCCGCGCGGGCCTCCCGTGGCGAACCCGCCGAGGGCGGCGACAGCGCGTCGAGCCGTGGCAGAGCCGGTACGGTAACCGCGGCCCCCGAGGACGCGGACGATCGTGCGTCCCGACGGAAGTCAACACGGTCCGGACCGCGCGAGCAGCGCTCGGACTCCCCCGAGGCCTCGGGAGCACGCGGGACGCCCCCCGGACGTGGCTCCGGACCGAGGAGGCGCTCCGAGCGCTCACCGGAGCGAGCCGACGGCGAGACGCCCCGTGGTTCCGGCAGCCGCGAACGAGACGGCGGGAAGCCACCGAACGGACAAGACGATCGACGGTCGGAACGCGGGCAGCGGAGCGGCGAACCGACCGAGAGCTCTGCGCCGAACCGGGAGAGGCGCCCGGCACGCCCCGGCAGGGGCAACGCGAAGCGCCCGCCACACGAAGGGGACTCCCCCGACAGGTCGGCACAGCGTCGGGGGCGGACCGAACCGCCGGGACGGCCGCGGCGTCCCCGACGCGACGAGGGCTGAGAGGCGACGAGCGCCGGGCGGACCCGCCCGGCGCTCGGACTCACTCCGGGGGTGATCCTGGTTCGGTGAAAAACCGTCCGAACCGGACGCGGCGGACCACCCTCGGAAGGCCCGCTGCCCGAACCGGGGTGCTCAGCGCACGCTCTGCGGACTGTTCGGGTTCTCGTCCAGGTCCTTTCGCAACTCGCGGGGCAACGCGAACGAAACCTTCTCGTTGGCCGTGGTGACCTCCTCGACCTCACCCCAGCCGCGTTCCTGCAGGTAGTCCAGCACCTGGAAGACCAGCACGTCGGGTACCGAGGCCCCGCTGGTGACACCGACGGTGTCCACTCCTTCCAGCCAGGACTCGTCGATCTCGCTGGCGTAGTCGATCAGGTGGGAGGAGGTGGCTCCCGCCTGCAGCGCTACCTCCACCAGGCGCTTGGAGTTCGAGGAGTTCTGCGAACCGACCACCAGCACGAGATCGCACTCCTCGGCCATCGCCTTGACCGCGACCTGGCGGTTCGAAGTGGCGTAGCAGATGTCGTCGCTGGGCGGGGCCTGCATCTCGGGGTACTTGTCCTGCAGCTGGTTGACCCGCTCCATGGTCTCGTCCACGCTCAGGGTGGTCTGGGACAACCAGACGACCCGCGAGGGATCGCGCACCTCGACCTGGTCGACGTCCTCCGGCTTGTCCACCAGCTGGACGTTCTCCGGGGCCTCACCCGAGGTGCCCTCGACCTCCTCGTGGCCCTCGTGTCCGATGAGCAGGATGTCGTAATCCTGCCTGGCGAACCGGTTCACCTCCTTGTGCACCTTGGTGACCAGCGGGCAGGTGGCGTCGATGGTGCGCAGGTTGCGTCGGGTCGCGGCCTCGCGGACGGCGGGGGAAACACCGTGGGCGGAGAACACCAGCAACGAGCCCTCCGGAACCTCCTCGGTGTCCTCGACGAACACGACACCGCGCTCACGCAGGTTCTCCACCACGTGCTGGTTGTGCACGATCTCCTTGCGGACGTAGACGGGCGCGCCGTACTTCTCCAGCACGCGTTCCACCGTGTCCACGGCGCGATCGACCCCCGCGCAGTAGCCACGTGGTTTGGCCAGCAGAATTCGTTTACCCGACGGGGCGGAGTCGGTGGCTGTCGTATCCTGTCCGGAGTCGGAAGCCTGCGGCGAGGTGCTCATACCGCACAGGGTACGGATGCGGCGCGGAACGGTCAGCAGCCAGCACCGTCTCCGAGGGGCGAAGACTCGGGCCACGACGCGCTCCGGACGCGCTGTGACACCGGGAGCACGCGGACGGTGCTCGGCGGCAGGGCGAGGCCCTGCCCGGGCCACGCGGTGCGCGGTACCACTCCGCCACGTGATGACGAGGGCCACGCTCGTGGGGCAAGCTTGAAGGTATGCGATCGTTTCCTTTGCCGGTTCGGGTGGCAGCGGGGCTGGCGGGCACAGTGGTCGAACAGACCCGCAGGCTGCCCGATCACCTGATCGGTCTGCCCGTCACCGTCACCAGTCAGGCCCTGCAGCTGAGCATGCGGGTGCAGCAGCACATCACGGAGCTGGCGATCAAGGGAGACGACCTGCTCGCCGGGGTGCGGCAACCCGAACAACACCCCGAGTGGGCGACGTTCGACGAGGACGAGCCGCCCACCGCCCCGGAGCGGAGTCGGTCCGAGCGGCAGGCGACAGCGAGCGATTCCGAGACGGACCGCTTCGTGGCGCATCCGCCCCCGGAGCACGAGTGGTCGGGCGAGGAGGCCCCGGAGGACGTCTCGGATCTGCTGCCCGGCTACGAGGAAATGACCCTGCCGCAGCTGCGGGGGAAGTTACGCGGGCTCTCCGAGTCGGACCTGGTGCGGCTGCTGGAGCACGAACGGGCGCATTCCCGGCGCCCGGACTTTCTGCAGATGCTGTTCAACCGACTGAACAACGTGCGCGCCGCCGCCGAACGCGACGGCTGACCGCTCGCGGGCACTCCGTCGAACGCCCCTCGAACGCCCGGTCGGAAACACGAGCCTCGAGGCGACTCCGGTCGTTCGTGACACCACGTGCGCCCGCGACGGAAACGGTCCGGCCCAACCCGAGTCGTCATCCGAAGGAGCGAGTCCGCTGAGTTCCGCCACCAGTGCCGAAGAACCCTGGCCGGTTCGTACCGTCTCCCGCAAGATAGCGGAGTGGATCAACCGGTTGGGAAACATCTGGGTGGAGGGCCAACTCACCCAGATCTCCGCACGGCCCAAAGCCACCACCGCGTTCCTGACGCTGCGCGATCCCTCCGCCGACGTGTCGTTGACACTGACCTGCCCGAACACCCTGTTGCAGGGCATGGATCCGCCACTGACCGACGGCAGCAGAGTGGTGGTGCACGGTAAACCCTCGTTCTACGTGGGCAGGGGAACCCTGAGCCTGCGGGTGGACGAGATCCGCACGGTGGGTGTCGGCGAGTTGCTGGCACGTATCGAACGGCTCCGCAAGCTGCTCGCGGCCGAGGGACTGTTCGAGACCGCCCGGAAACGTTCCCCACCGCTGCTGCCCGGACGTGTGGGGCTGATCACCGGACGCGGTTCGGCGGCCGAGCACGACGTGATCAGCAACGCCCGGTTGCGCTGGCCCGCCGTGGACTTCGCGGTGCGCAACGTGGCCGTGCAGGGTTCCACCGCGGTGCCCCAGATCCTGGAGGCACTTTCCGAACTCGACCGCGACCCGGACGTCGAGGTGATAGTGCTGGCGCGAGGCGGCGGCAGCGTGGAGGACCTGCTGCCGTTCTCGGACGAGACGCTGTGCCGCGCGGTCGCCACCTGCACCACCCCCGTGGTGAGCGCGATAGGGCACGAACCGGACTCCCCGCTGCTGGATCACGTCGCGGATGTGCGCAGCTCCACACCCACGGGCGCGGGCAAGCGGGTGGTACCCGACGTGGCCGAGGAGACCAGACGCATCGGACAGCTCACCGACCGCGCCAGACGAGCGCTGCGCGGCTGGGTGGAGCGGGAGCAGGGACTGTTGAACTCACTGCGCAGCAGGCCTTCGCTCGCGGACCCGAAAGGTCCGCTGCGGCGGAGGAGCGAAGAGGTGGACGCACTGCGGGAACGCGGCAGGCGCGCGATGCTGACGGTGATCACCGGGGAGGGACAGGAGCTGGCCGCGACAAGGTCACGCTTGACGGCGCTGGGTCCGGCAGCCACGCTTGCTCGCGGTTACGCGATCGTGCAACGCGCCGACGGCCCGGATTCGTCCATCCTGCGTTCGGCGGAGCAGGTTCGCCCCGGAACGCCCCTGCGGATCCGCCTGGAGGACGGCACCATACATGCCGTCGTGACCGAGGACGAGTAGCCGGCCGCACCGGAATCCGACGGCACGCCCGCCGCGACAGCTCCCGCACGGGACCTGTCGCGCGGCGCGGCCCCGCGATGACGAGGTTTCCGGCAGTTGAAAGTGCACATGGAGGTTGTGGTGCTGAATCACGGGCGAGAGCCCACCTTCCTCCCCCTCACCGTCGCCGTTACCACTTCGGCGGCCACGGCTTCGGACACACCCGCCGTGGGTGATGCCCGCGTGGTCCGGAGTCGGGCGGAAGAAACGGACACGGTGGCGGCGGGCTGCTGGGCGGCGCTGCTCGGCGGTTGTCACCCTCCGGAGAGACGCGCGTTGCCGACGCAGCTCAGCGCACTCGCGGAAGCGACCTCACGGTACGTGGGCGACCGGTGGTGGTCGGAGCGTGGGGTGGGGTATCGGCGTAGGGTCGCCTCGGCACAACTACGCATCAATGACGCGGTGCGCGAAGGTGACGGCGAGGAGTTCGCCGAGGCCTTCGTCGGCTACGACCAGGCCATCGCCGAGGCGGTCATGTCGGTACAGCAGAACTTGGAAAGAGCCACGCAGTGACCAGCAGCGAACCGGAAAGTCCCGACGAGAGCACGGGGACGGCCGCAGCGAGCGCTCCCGAACACGGAATCCACCCCGAATCCGAGCACCCGGACGTCGCCGGACTGGGTTATGAACGAGCTCGCGACGAACTGGCCGAGGTGGTCAAGCGGCTGGAAGCGGGCGGGCTCTCCCTGGAGGACTCCCTCGCGCTGTGGGAGCGCGGAGAGGCGCTGGCCAAGGTCTGCGAACGACACCTCGCCGGTGCGCGACAGCGTGTGGACCAGGCCCTGGCGGCGGTGGAACAGCACGAGGAGCAGGCGGAAACCGGGTATTGAGCCCGGCCGCGTCACTGCCCGGGAGCCACGATCGAGGCACGCGAGACGGCCCTGGCCATCGTGCGGAACTCCCGCTCGTCGCCGTTGCCGGTGATCAGCACTCGGATATCGTCACGCTCGCTGACCCACGCCCGTTCCGAGCGGATGCTCTGGTAGATCACCCACTTGCGACCGGCCACGTCGACTGTTCCCAACGCCCTGGGCTGCTGTTCGGTTTCGAAGGAAACCAGCTCGGCCTCCGAGGCCGGTGACTGCGACAACCGCACGTAGTGGGTTCGGCCGGTCAACCAACCCACCTGCACAGCGGGGGTGCCCGGGGCGACCTGCCGCACATCCGCGGAGTTCGCACGCCAGCCCTCGGGCAGGCTGGGGCGCAACACCTGGAAGTCCACCCGGCGAGCCGCGGAGTCGAGCTCCTCGGAGGCGTTGACGGTGGGCGTGGTCACCGGGTCCATCGAGGGCCCCAGCGGGCTGAACGAGCAGCGTCCGGTCAGCCCGGCTATTCCCAGCACCACCAGTATCAGCGGCAGCATCGCGAACAACATGGCGCGAGCCCCACGGGGCGGGCCGCCCGCCGGAGCACTGGATCGATTGTCCTCCGAGCTCTGGTTGCGCTGTTCAGCCACGCCTCGCATGCTCTCACCCACCACGATGCGCGCGGCGACGCGCCCGCGTGGCCGGACGGGCGCGTGGCCTGCGCCACTTCACCGGAACGGCACGGACCAGGATCTGCGAAGATCCGCTCATCGAGAGGATCACGGGCGGTGAACACTCCGCCCGACCGGGCTCGCCCGTCGGGACGGGACGGGGCCGGACGACCGACGACCAAGGCAGCGGACAGTTACCGAGACAGCGAGTCGCACTCGCCCACGGGAGGCGCCATGAGCAGTTCCAGCACCGCTTCGCACGAGACCACCCGTCATCCCGAGGCCCCCGACCGCAACCTGGCGATGGACCTGGTGCGGGTGACCGAGGCAGCCGCGATGGCCGCGGGCCGCTGGGTGGGGCGTGGCGACAAGAATTCGGGTGACGGGGCCGCCGTCGAGGCCATGCGCAAGCTGATCGGGACCGTGGCGATGCACGGGGTCGTCGTGATCGGCGAGGGCGAGAAGGACGAGGCTCCGATGCTGTTCAACGGCGAGGAAGTGGGCAACCGGCAGGGCCCCGAGTGCGACGTGGCCGTCGACCCGATCGACGGAACCACCCTGTTGAGCAAGGGGATGCCTAACGCCCTGGCGGTACTGGCGGTCGCCGAGCGCAACGCGATGTTCGATCCCTCCGCCGTGTTCTACATGGAGAAACTGGCCGTGGGGCCCGAGGCGGCGGACGTGGTCGACATCGGTGCACCCGTGGCCGAGAACATCCGGCGGGTGGCCAAGGCCAAACAGATCGAGGTCTCGGATGTCACCGTGTGCATCCTGGATCGTCCCCGGCACGAGCAGCTGGTCTCCGAGGTGCGTGCGGCGGGCGCCCGGATCCAGTTCATCTCGGACGGCGACGTGGCGGGAGCGATCGCCGCCGCGCGGCCGGACAGCGGGGTGGACATGCTCATGGGGATCGGTGGCACCCCCGAGGGCATCATCACCGCGTGCGCGTTGAAGTGCATGGACGGCGAGTTGCAGGCCCGGCTGTGGCCGAAGGACGCCACGGAGCGGGAGCAGGTTCGGGCTGCCGGGCACGATCCGGAACGGATTCTGACCACCTCGGACCTGGTGGGCGGCGACAACGTGTTCTTCTGCGCCACCGGCATCACCGACGGGGCGCTGCTGCGCGGGGTGCACTACCGGGCGCAGCGCTGCACCACCCAGTCGTTGATGATGCGTTCCAAGTCGGGCACGGTCCGTCTGATCGAGGGCTCGCACAAGCTGAGTAAACTCAGTGAGTACTCGGAGCTCGACTTCACGAACGGCGAACCCACGGCGCGCTACGGCCTGCTGCCCTGAGCACCCGGCCGAATTCGGAAACCCGCGACCGACTCCGGAAACCCGGCGCCGGAGTCGTCGCGGGTGGCCAGCACACGAGGCGTCAATTTCCCACGAAATCGCCGGTTCGGTGGGGACAGCGGCACCCGCGCACCGTCAATTTCCCACGAAATCGCCGCGCCACTGCGGCAGGGAGCCGAACTCCTACCACCCTCGCAGGCCGAGCCCCCACCACTCCCGCAGGCCGAACTCCTACCACCCTCGCAATCGGCACCGCCGCGGGTTCTCCCGTGCGGCTCTCGCGAGGACGGTCCCGACGTTGTGTAGTAACTACCCGATGTCGGGGCACCCGCAGCGAGAGCCGTGCGAGAGGTTCCGCCAAGCGACCAGCTACGGCCCCCGAGCCGTGCCACAGTTCCGGAATCAGCCGGTGTTGGTGGAGTGTCCGGGAAATAGTCGCGCCGAGGGGTTGAGCTCCACCGCGATGTTGTTCACGGCGGTGGCGGCTTCGCCGAACCCGGTGGCGATGAGCTTGACCTTGCCCGAATAGGAAGCCACATCGCCCGCGGCGTAGATCCGATCCCGGTTCGTGCGCATCGTGGTGTCCACTTTGATGGAACGTTTGTCCAGCTCGAGTTCCCATTCGGCTATGGGACCGAGTTCGGCGGTGAATCCCAGCGCGGCAACCACGGTCTGGGCTCGCAGCACCTTGGTGTCCCCTTCGGACAGTTCGAGTTCGATCTCCTGAACCCGGTGCTCGTCACCGCGGATCTCGACTACCTCGGCACCGGTGATCAGCGGCACGTCGAGACGCTCCACTTCCCGGATGAGTCCGTCCTGGGCGCGGAACCTGGCGCGTCGGTGCACCAGGGTGACGCTGTTGGCTACGGGGTGGAGTGCCAGTACCCAGTCGAACGCGGAGTCACCGCCCCCCACCACGACCACGTCGCGGCCCTCGTGCGCGGCGATCTCGGGGATGAAGTGCACGACTCCCCGCTCCAGCCAACCGTTACCGGCGGGCAGTGGCCTGGGAGTGAACTCGCCGATTCCTGCCGTGATCAGCATCGCTCCGGCCCGCACGGCGCTGCCGTCCCCCAGGCCGACGAGCAGGCCCTCCGAGTCGGCCGTGAGGTCGGTGGCGTACCTGCCCAGCAGATAGGTGGGCTCGTAGCGATCGGCCTGTTCGACGAGTCCGCTGATCAGGTCTCTTCCCTTGATCTCGGGGAATCCCGCCACGTCGAAGATCCGTTTCTCCGGGTACATGGCCGTCACCTGCCCGCCGGGTTCGGGCAGCGAGTCCACCAGCGCGGCCGAGAGACCGCGAAAACCGGCGTAGTAGGCGGCGTAGAGTCCCGTCGGCCCCGCTCCGACGATCAGCACGTCGACCTCGGCGGAGACCTTTTCACCCGACAGCGTGGCGTGACCCATGTCCACCTCGCGCAGCGACGACAACACCCGGCTTCCAGCGTAGCCCGAGGACGGGCGCGATTGGGCGATCAGCACACGCGGATCACCGAGTGGCCGAACCCATACTGACCCGTGCGGTCGCCACGGTTCACACTTTTCGCATGAGTGAACAGCAATACCGCACCGAGCACGACACCATGGGTGAGGTACAGGTGCCCGCCGAGGCGCTGTACCGGGCGCAGACGCAGCGTGCCGTGGACAACTTCCCCGTGTCCGGCCAGGGGCTGGAACGGGCCCAGATCCGCGCGTTGGGGCTGCTCAAGGCCGCGACCGCGCGGGTCAACGGCAAACTGGGCGTGCTGGAGGCGGACATGGCCGAGGCGATCGCCGCCGCGGCCGACGAGGTGGCCGAGGGCCGCCACGACGACCACTTCCCCATCGACGTGTTCCAGACCGGGTCGGGCACCAGCTCGAACATGAACGCCAACGAGGTGATCGCCACCCTGGCCACCCGTTCGCTCGGAAGCGACGTCCACCCGAACGACCACGTCAACGCCTCGCAGTCCTCCAACGATACCTTCCCGACCACGATCCACGTCGCCGCCACCGAAGCGGTGCTGACCGACGCGATCCCGGCGCTGGAACAGCTCGCGGCGGTGATCGAAGGCCGTGCCGCGGAGTGGAGCGAGGTGGTCAAGTCGGGTCGTACCCACCTGATGGACGCGGTGCCGATCACGCTGGGCCAGGAGGCCGGCGCGTGGGCCGCGCAGGTGCGGTACGGGGTGGAACGGTTGCGTGCCGGGTTGGACAGGCTCGGTGAGCTGCCCATCGGCGGTACCGCCGTGGGCTCGGGCCTGAACGCTCCCGAGGGCTTCGGCGCCGCTGTCTCGTCCGAACTGGCCCGGGTGACCGGTCTTCCGCTGACCGAGGCACGCAACCACTTCGAGGCGCAGGCCACGCAGGACGGCGTGGTGGAGACGTCGGGCAACCTGCGTACCGTCGCGGTGAGCCTGAACAAGATCGCCAATGATCTGCGCTGGCTCGGTTCCGGCCCGCGCACCGGGCTGGCCGAACTCGCGCTGCCGGACCTGCAACCGGGCTCGTCGATCATGCCCGGCAAGGTCAACCCGGTGATCCCGGAGGCCACGATGCAGGTGGTGGCCCAGGTGGTCGGCAACGACGCCACGGTGTCCTTCGCGGGTTCGCAGGGCAACTTCCAGCTGAACGTGAACCTGCCGGTGATCGCGCGCAACGTGCTCGAGTCGACGAGGCTGCTCGCCGCGGTGTCCAGGTTGCTGGCGGACAAGGTCTTCGCCGGGGTGGCCGCGGACACCGAACGCACCCGTGAGTACGCCGAAGGGTCGCCCTCCATCGTGACCCCGCTCAACCGCTACATCGGGTACGAGGAGGCCGCGTCCGTGGCCAAGCAGGCGTTGAAGGAACGCAAGACCATCCGCGAGGTGGTGTTGGAGCGCGGCTACATCGAGGCGGGCAAGCTCACCCGGCAGCAGCTCGACGAGGCGCTGGACGTGCTGAGCATGGCACGGGCCGAGCGCTGAACGACCGCTTTCCTCCGGCCCGGCCGTGCCACGCCCCCGTGGGCCGCGTCGGGCCGGTTCCGCACGGTGGCGCGTGCCGGTTGCCCGCGTGCCACGGGTAGCGGCCCCAGCAGCGGATCCGCTCGCGACCGGCCCCGGGCCCACCCGGGGCTTCCGCTCGCCGTGGTTCTGGCTACGGGCCCCGGACTCGGGCAATTGTCTCGCGTACCGGGAGCGCGGCGCTCCCCAACAGTCGGAACACGCCGAAGCCGCACGGCACCGACTCGTGACGGTACTCACACGACCGTGGCACTATCGTGACGCGATTGCGGCACTCCGGTACGGCTTGCCGCTGGTCGGACGCTGCGGGGACAGGGATTATGCGGATTCCGGAAACGGAAGTCGGTCCTGCTGAGGACTTCACCGAGCACTTCGACAGCATCCGGTCACTGGCCCGCGACGGCGACAACGCGGGCGCGATCGAGGTGGCCGACGGGATAGCCGCTGCCGCGGCCGATCCGCTGGTGATCTGTCGGGCCCTGGTGCTCAAGCTCGGCAGGCTGTTCAACCTGGGCCGTGTCCAGGAGTGCCCCGCGGTGCTGGACCGGGCCTTCGACGTGCTGTCCGAGCGGCGGGCACCGGCGCTGCGGGGCCACCTGCACGCGTTGGCGGGGATCATCGCCGCATCCGACTCGTTGGAACGCTGTGTGCGGCACCTGGTGCAGGCGGAGCGCGAACTGGACACCGAGCGGGGACCGACGGAGGACACCGTCATCGCCCGCCACGATCTCGCGGTGACCTATTCCTACCTCGGGTTCCACGCCCAGGCCGCGCCGCTGGCCGAACGGTGCTACCGCGCCGGGCAGGCTCTCGGGTTGCCCAGCGGTGACCACGCGTTACCCGAGGTGGCGGTGCGCTGGGCGGTTTCGGTGGATCATCTCGGCGACACCGAAAGCTGCACGGACATGCTGCGCCGGGTGCTGCGGACCTGGGCCGATCGCACCGAGCCGCGCCGACTCTGGCCCGCGGAGCAGTACTACTACGGCTACGCGGCGGTGCGGCTGCGGGCACTCGGTGAGCCCACCGAGGTGGATCCCGCACTGTTCACCGCCGAGGAGCACGGCTGGGAAGTGGCCGACCTGCGGATGCTCGCCGCGGCCTGCGAGTCGATCGCCGAGGGCGACACCGCCGGGGCACTGCGCGGCCTCGACCGCCAGACCAGCCCCTACACGCTGGGAAGCGCCGAACCGCACCGGTTACGCGCCCTGGCACACGCCGCCGCCGGGAACCACCGCGCCGCGAGGGAGGCGGACCGGGAGGCCATCAGGACGGCCACCAGCGGCACCGGACAGCTGCGTGATCGACTGGTGGACGGGACCAGGGCGCGGCTCGACCACGAGGCGCTGCGTCGCACGGTGGAGCAGTACGCCTCGGAGGCGCTCACCGATCCGCTCACCGGGCTGCCCAACCGCAGACACTTCGACCGCTACGTCTCCCGGTTGGCAGAGGACGACAGCGAGGCCGCGGTGGGAGTCATCGACCTGGACGGTTTCAAGCAGGTCAACACGGTCTACGGCCACCTCTCGGGCGATCTGGTGCTGCAACGCGTGGCGGCCATCCTCGCCAGGACCCTCCGGCAGGGTGATTTCGTCGCGCGTTACGGCGGCGACGAGTTCGTCGCGGTGCTGCCGCGCACCGAGCTCTCGGACGCACACCGCATCGGGGCCCGAATAGCGAGCGCGGTGGCGGACGGGGACTGGGACGCGCTGGTGGCGGGCACTCCGATCTCGGTCACGATCGGATGGGCCGACCTGACGGCACCGTTCGGGATCTCCGGCACCCTCGAAACGGCGGACAGGGCGATGCTGAGCCGCAAGCACTCGAGCCGGAAGACCGTGACCGCCGAGAACCAGTAACGGGTGGGCGTCCGATGCCCGGCACCGCTAGTGAGAAGCTGGGGGTATGAGCAACCGCGGCAGCGAGCCGGAGTCCGAGCAGTCTCCCGACATGCCTCCGCCGGTGGAGCTTCCCGAGGAGTTGGTGGAAGGCGCGGACCGTTCGATCAACATCGGCGGCGAGCCCACCACGGGAGGCAGGACCTCCGCTTTCGCGGGGGCTGAGCCGGAGACCTACGTGGCGGTACTGGTGACGGAGTCGACCTCGGACTCAGCCGAGTTCCAACCGCTGTACGAGGAGTCGTTCGTGCTGTTGACGGCTCACTCGGAGGAGGAAGCCCACGAGAAGGCGCGCGAGTACGGCAAGCAGCAGGAGATCAGCTACCACAACGAGCACCAGCAACTGGTGACCTGGCGGCTCAAGCACGTCGTGGAGGTCAAGCGGGTCGAGGACGCGACCTTCGACGACGGCTCCGAGCTCTACAGCAGGTTCTTCCGGAACTACGCGCGGTACCGCTCGTTCGAACCCACCCTGGAGGGCGAGGAGCCCTGACCGCCCAACTCGGCCGCGGGGGTGGCCTCGGGTTGGTGCTTTCGTACGAACGTCGCGGGCTCACGGGAACTCGGACCGGTGGATCAGCACAACACCGCCGTCGCCCGGCCACGTACGGGTGAGCCGCTGCCACCCAAGGGGTACCCTGGCGGGTTGTGCGGTTCTTGAACGGACAACGGCCCACCACGGACCTGACCTACGACGACGTTTTCCTCGCCCCGGTGCGTTCGGGGGTGGAGTCGCGGTTCGACGTGGATCTGTCGACCGACGACGGCTCCGGCACGACGCTGCCGATCGTGGTCGCCAACATGACGGCCGTGGCGGGGCGACGAATGGCCGAGACGATCGCCCGGCGGGGTGGCCTCGTGGTGCTGCCGCAGGACGTGGCTCCGGAAGCCGTGGCCGAGATCGTCTCCTGGGTGAAGTCACGACACACCGTGTGGGACACCCCGTTGGTGTTGCACGAGGGCGACGCGGTCGCCGACGCGCTGAACCTGCTGCCGAAGCGGGCGCACGGCGCGGTGGTGGTCGTCGACGACCACGGCCGCCCGCTGGGGGTGGTCGACGAGCGCTGCTGCACCGGAGTGGACCGGTTCGCCCGGCTCGGTGAGGTCGCCGATCGCGATCCGGTGGTGCTGCCGCTGGAGACCAAACCGCGTGAGGTGTTCGAATCGCTGCACCAGCGGGGCAGCGAGGTTGCACTCGCCGTGAACGGCACGGGCGAGCTCGCCGGGATCATGACGCGACGGGGTGCGCTGCGTTCCGAGATCTACACTCCGGCGGTGGACGCCGAGGGCAGGCTGCGCGTGGCCGCCGCCGTGGGAGTCAGCGGCGACGTCGCGGGCAAGACCTCGGCACTGCTGGATGCCGGGGTGGACATGCTGGTCGCCGACACCGCGCACGGTCATCAGGAGAAGATGATCGCCGCGCTGCGTGCGATCCGCTCCGTCTCCGGCGAGGTGCCGGTGGTGGCGGGCAACGTGGTAACCGCCGAGGGGGTGCGCGACCTGGCCGAGGCCGGTGCCGACGTGATCAAGGTCGGTGTCGGGCCGGGCGCGATGTGCACCACCAGGATGATGACCGGTGTGGGCAGGCCGCAGTTCTCCGCCGTCGCCGAGTGCGCCGAAGCCGCGGCCGAGCTGGGCAAACGAATCTGGGCCGACGGCGGCGTCCGGCATCCCAGGGACGTGGCGCTCGCGCTGGCGGCGGGCGCGGCCTCGGTGATGGTGGGCTCCTGGTTCGCGGGCACTTACGAGTCGCCGGGGGACATGCAGCGCGACGAGCACGGCAACGCCTACAAGGAGTCCTTCGGGATGGCCTCCAAGCGCGCCGTCACCGCGCGCACCCGCTCGGACAGTGGCTTCGACCAGGCGCGCAAGGCGTTGTTCGAGGAGGGCATCTCCAGTTCGCGGATGCGACTGGACCCCAGAGCGCCGGGGGTGGAGGATCTGCTCGACGAGATCAGTTCAGGGCTGCGCTCCTCCTGCACCTACGCGGGCGCCCGCACGCTCGCGGAGTTCCACGACCGGGCCGTGGTGGGTATCCAGTCGGCTGCCGGTTTCGCCGAGGGCAGGCCGCTGCCCAGCGGTTGGTGACCTCTCCCGGGGCCGAGCGACACCGGCTCGGCCCCGTTCGGCTCCGGAACGAGCCCAGCCTCCCCGCGCCGGAGTGGCTCCGTTCCTCCGCTTTAAGGAGAGACGCGGCGGAGCTCTCGCCCACCGCTTCGACGCCCCGGGCCTCCAGCTCGAGCGCTGCCGAGCGCATGGTCACCGATCACGCCTCGACGAAACGTCACCGAGGCCCCGTGTGGGGCGGGGTGCAGCGCGAACGAGTACCGACGTCCGGCGCGCGAACACTCGGAATCGTTCGCACCGGGAAGACACGATTCTCGGCACCCCGGGATTCGTGCCACGAGAGCGAAAATCATGAAACGGCCATGCCGAAAACCCTGACCGTTGGTAATCCCGTGCACACTTCCGGTGTCCGCCCGCCCCGCCCGCGGAGCGAGCGGACCATCGCGTGAGTTCAGTCTACGTAACGGATTACTGATGCACACCGTGTCGCGATCGACTACACATGTCGAGTGAAGGTTGTCCCGTTCCACGGGCTCGGGGTCACTGAACGAGAGCGCCGGACAGCCGCGTGCGCCGAAAAGGATGGTTACCACCAGCAGGTAGGCGAACAGGCGATCGAGCAGTTACGAGAACGGTGTCCCGAACCCGCCCCACGGAAAGCTGTAGCGATGCAAGAAAGAGAGATCCGCGCCTTCGTGACCATCGCCGACGCCAGGCGTATGGACCGTGCGGCACAACAGCTCGGATACTCGCAACCGGCAATCAGTTACCAGATCAAGTGTTTGGAGAAGTCGCTGCGGACGAAGCTCTTCGAACGAACACCGGAAGGGGTGAGGCTCACCGAGTCCGGAGCGAGGAGCCTCCCGGCCGCGCGGGAGATGCTGATACTCATGGAGCGCATGAAGCGGATCTCCGGGGTCGGCGGAAATTCCGGGGCCAACGGGGTCACGTCCGAGCTCGACCAACCGCACACCAGCGACAACCAGCGGGGGAACCCGCTCCCCCACGGTTGGAGGAGTGCCGGCGCGAAGAGCGATCCCCCGAGTTCGAGGACCGCTCCGATGAGCACACCGGCTTCCTCGTAGCTCCCGGTTTCCCGCCGAATACGCTCGTCCCGACATTCTCCACCCCGGGGGCGGCGAAAATTTTCGATCGAGCCGAGGGCGCCACGCGGAGAATTTCTCCGAATTCACCCCACCGGAAGGGCCTCACAGGAAATCGCCGTAGATCCGCGCGAGTTCGTCCCTGGAATGCACTCCCAGTTTGCGGTAGGCGTTCTGTAGATGGGACTCGACCGTACGGGTGGATATCCCCAGGCAACCGGCTATATCAGCCGACGAGTTCCCCGCGAGCACCCGACGCGCGATCTGCTTCTCCCGTTTGGTCAGCGGCACTTCGGCCGATCGGGCGGCGGTGAGCAGACTTCTGGCGCCCAACGACTCGGCCAGACCGGCACCGGAGTGCTCCACGCCCGCGGCGGCGATCGTACGACCACGAGCGCGGAACTCACCTCCCGCCAGCAGCAGAGCCTCCGCGGCCAACAGCCGCATCCCCTTGGCGTCCAATTCCTCGGAGACCCGCACCAGCCCGTCCGGTTCCCCCGCCGCGATCGCCCGTACGTAACGGATCCAGCTCGCCACGACCACCCCCTGCAGCTCCCCCTCGATCTCGGCCAACGCACGAGACGCCTCCTTCCCCCAGCCGAGGCGTGCTATATCGAGCAACGTGCGTGCCGCGGCCAACAGCGCACCCGAATTCCTCGCCTCGGCAACGCAGTCCCACAGCTCTTGCCGCCTCCGGCCCAGGCCGGTACCACCACTCTCGATCCACGCCCTGGCACTGGCGAGCTCGGGCACGAAACACTCCCGCAGGGGCAACTCCTCGCCCTCGTCCAGCGCGCGTTCCGCCTGTTCCGACTCTCCGCACATGGCAGCGACCTGAGCCAGGTTTCCCAGACAGGAACCGTGCACGGCCGGTCCCAGACTCGTGGGGCGACGCCGCATGACGCCTGCTGCCTCCAGCAGACACGACATGGCCGTCCGCAGATTCCCCGTGAGCAGCTCCACGTCGCTCCACGCCGTGGCCCACATCGCCTGCTCCGGAAGCCTGCGATTGCGCAGCGTCTCGTAGTAGCCGGAACGAGCACGGCGACGGGCCTCGTGGAATTCCCCCGCGTAGGCGAGCGCGGTAATGGACACGATCCGGTCGAGATCGGACGGCGGACGCTGGTCCGGGCCGGAGGCACGTGGCAAGGAGCCAACGGCATCGACCGCCTCGTGCAACCGACCCGTCCAGGTCAGCGCGCTGACCCTGGAGGCGGCCAGCGCCGGGATCGAGCAATCGTCCACTTCCGCGAGTTCCGCGAGTATCGCGTGCATCCGTCCCGCGTTGGCCGCCATGCCCACCCGCAGCGCCACCGCGTACTGGTGCCGCGAGTCCTCGGGTGGTAGCTGTGCGGTGATCTCGTTCACCAGCTCCTCGGCTGCCTTCGCACGGCCGGCGACCATGAACAGGTTGGCGGCCAGCCCCAACGTGAGGTCGGCACGCACGTCCTTGTCCGAGGTACGACCTCTGGCCTCTCTGAAATAGCTCTCCGCCTCGTCCACGCGTCCCAACCACAGCCCGCACTCACCGGCGATGGCCAGTGCCTCGGAGGTCGCTTCGGGAGAGTCCGCTCCCGCGAAGCGGCTGAGCTCCCAGCCGATTCCGTAGTCCCCTCCGTCCATCGCGGCACGCGCGGCCCGCAGCACGAGCTCCGTATCGACCTGTTCACCGCAATCCTCGCTGGCACACAGCACGTGAACCAGTTCCGCGCTGGCGATGGGCGTGGCAGCGAGCATCGAACGGACGAGCGCGGAGTGCCGCCTGCGACGCTCCAGCCGGGGGGTTCGTTCGCGCAGCAGGCCTCCGTAGAGGGGAAGGGTCAGTCGGACCGAGTCACGCCCCTCCAACCGAACTACGCCCTCGGCTTCGGCCGCGGAGGGAACAGGATGTTCCAGCACCCTCTCCAACGCCGATATCGGCAACGTGTCCCCCGCCATCGCCAGCCATGTCGCCACTTCGAGGGCTTCCGGCGAAGCGTGGCGCAACCGGTCGCTCAACAGCTGCTGCAGCCGGTCCGACAACGGTGGGACTTCGAGCAACTCCCAGAGACCGTCCTGGTTGCGTGCGAGGGCTCCGGCTTCCAGCGCACCGCGCAGCAACTCCCGCATCCAGAGCAGGTTGCCCTCGGTGGCCTCCGCGATCGAGCGCACCAGGACGCCGTTCACCGGCCCTCCGAGGGCCTCGTGCAGGTAAGTGGAGATCTCGGTGATCCGCAACGGGCGCAGGGAAACCAACCTGCCGCCCAGGTCCTTCCACAGCGCGGTCACCGTGTCCGGCCCCTCCGCGTCGGTCTCCAGAGTCAGCACGACGAGCGCGTGGCCGCTTCCCGCGAGCGCGTGCAACAACGTCGCCGATTCGGGGTCGAGCAGCTGCGCGTCGTCGACGGCGACCACTTGGCGGGTTCGCGAGGAATGCTCCGCGTACAACGCGACCATGGTGCGAATCAGTTCGGTGGGGGCCGACCATCCCGAAACGTGTTGCGGCAGCATCCGTGCCACGGCACCGAACGGGATGTTCCGCGCGGCGGAGGTGGCCCGGGCGAGCTCCACCGACGCATCGAGTTCCCGCGACATTCGCAGCGTGGCGTCGAGCATCCGGGATCTGCCGGTGCCCCGAGAGCCGGTGATCGCGATTACCGAACACCGGGGGTCGGTCAATCCCTCGTACACCGCGGCGAGTTCGGCTTCCCTACCCACGAATGGTTCACGATCCTGCACGATCGTATTTCTAGTCCATTCGTGGTTACGGACCAACCGGCTCCGGGCGATGAACACGGGACGCCGGGACGATGTCCCCGCGTCATTCGCCTGCGGGATTCACGCTGTTCGACTCAGCCGTTGCTCGTTCGAGGAGCGAGATCCGCGCGCCGCGTCCGCGCGGGCAGCGGAGCTCCCCGAGTCGGCGAGGCGTCACAGCAACTCCAGCAGCGCGTGCAGCGCCGGGTTGTCGTTGCCCTCCCGCCAGGCCAGGTGCAGTTCCACCGGTTCCGGATCGGGCAACCGCACTTCCCGGAACACCACACCGTCCAGCCGGAGCCGGGTGGCGGTGGAGGGCACGAGGGTGATACCCAGCCCCACCTCCACCAGCGCCAGCAGGGTGTGCACCTGGCTGACGTACTGCACGTAGTTCGGCCGCACCTCGGCATCCCTGAAGACGCCAACCAGCAGCTCGTAAAAGTAGCGCGCCTCGGAGGGGGAGTAGGTGACCACATCGGCGCCGTCGAAGGCGCGCAACTCCAACGGTCCGGGTTCGGAGGCCAGCGGGTGTGCCACGGGCAGCGCCGCCAGCAGCGGCTCACGGCGCAGCAGCCGGGAGCGCAGGTCCTGCCTGCCCGGGGGTCGCACCAGTCCGAGGTCGAGCGCTCCGGAGGAGAGCCGTTCGAGCTGCTCCCTGGTGACCAGTTCGCGCAGTACGAGCTCGACGTGCGGCAGGTGCTGTCGAGCCGTGTCGAGCATCCCGCCGAGCACGCCGTAGGCCGAGGTCGCGGTGAAGCCCACCCGCACCGCGCCCTCCTGCCCGGCGGTCACCCGACGTGCCGAGAGCGCGGCGGTGTCGGCCTCGTAGAGCAGCCTGCGAGCGTCCGCCAGGAACGCACGCCCGGCCGGGGTGAGCCGCACCGTTCGGCTGTCCCGGTGGAACAGCGGGACCTGTAGTTCCTTCTCCAGTTGCTGGATCTGCCGACTCAACGGGGGCTGGGTCATGCGCAGTCGCTGCGCGGCCCTCCCGAAGTGGCCTTCCTCGGCGACCGCGACGAAACCGGACAGCTGGGTGAGGGTGAACATCGATACTTTCGGAGTATTGGTGAATGCTTAATCAGAGTTAGACGCGCATCGATGGTTAACTCTAGCGTCACCTCCAACCAACGTTCGTAACCGGAGGAAGACGAACCGATGCCCCATCTCTCACCGCCCGAGGTCGCCCGACGACTGGCTTCCGGGCTGCTCTCGTTCCCGGTGACCCATTTCCGGCAGGACCTGAGCTTCGACGAGTCCGCCTACCGCGAGAACATCCGCTGGCTGAGCGGGTACGGCGCCGCCGGGCTGTTCGCGGCGGGCGGGACCGGGGAGTTCTTCTCCCTCACCCCCACCGAGGTCGAGACGGTGGTCACCGCCGCGGTCGAGGAGGTACCGCGGGACCTGCCGGTGATCGCCCCCGCCGGACACGGCACGGCCACAGCGGTGGAGATGACCCGAGCCGCCGAGCGCTCGGGGGCGCACGGACTGCTGTTGCTGCCGCCCTACCTCACCGAGGCCGACCAGGAGGGGCTCGCGGCACACGTTCGCCACGTCTGCGCCGCCACCGACCTTGGCGTGATCATCTACAGCCGTGCCAACGCGATCTTCACCGACGACACGGTGGCGCGACTGGCCGAGGAGTGCCCGAACCTGATCGGCTTCAAGGACGGCGTCGGCAACATCGAGCGGATGACGCGCATCTACTCCCGCGTGGGAGACCGCCTCACCTACATCGGAGGGCTGCCCACCGCCGAGACGTTCGCACTGCCCTACCTGGAGATGGGCGTGAGCACGTACTCCTCGGCGATGTTCAACTTCGTTCCCGAATTCGCCCTGCGGTTCTACGAAGCGGTGCAGCGCCGGGACCGGAACACGGTCTACCGCTACCTGAACGAGTTCGTACTGCCCTACTGCGATATCAGGGACCGCCGGGCCGGTTACGCGGTCAGCATCGTCAAGGCGGGTATGCGGGTGATCGGTCGTCCGGCGGGACCGGCACGGACACCGCTGGTGGATCTGGACGAAACCGAACAGGCGATGCTCGACAACCTCGTGCAACGAATCTCGAAGGAGTGAGAACGATGACGCGACCCACCGGACACATGCTCGTCGCCGGAACGGAGGTCTCCGGCAAGGGCACCGGGATCCGTGCCGTGGATCCGGCCACCGGGGAAGCGCTGGAGCCGGAGTTCGGTCACGGCACCCCCGCCGACGTCGACCGCGCCTGCGCCGCCGCGGAAGAAGCGTTCCCCACCTACCGGGCCGCCCCGCGAAACGACCGCGCGGCGCTGCTGGACCGGATCGCCGACAACATCGACGCGCTCGGCGAGCCCCTGGTCGAACGCGCGCACTCCGAGAGCGGACTGCCGAAGGCACGGCTGACCGGCGAGGTCGGCCGCACCACCGGGCAGCTGCGGATGTTCGCCTCGCTGGTCCGGCAGGGCGACCTCGAGGCGCCGCGCGTCGACCCGTCCCCCGCCGCCGACGGCTCCCGTTCCCGGCCCGACATCAGGCAGCGCCGGATTCCGCTGGGACCGGTGGCGGTGTTCGGCGCGAGCAACTTCCCGCTGGCGTTCTCCGTGGCGGGCGGTGACACCGCCTCCGCGCTGGCCGCGGGTTGCCCGGTGGTGGTCAAGGCGCACGACGCCCACCCCGGCACCTGCGAGCTGGTCGCGCGAGCCGTGAGCCGGGCGGTCACCGAGCTCGACATGCCCGCCGGGACCTTCTCGATGCTGTTCGGTTCCGGGCCGGAGCTGGGCACGGCACTGGTCACGGACCCGCGGATCCAGGCGGTCGGCTTCACCGGTTCCCGTTCGGGCGGACTGGCGCTGCTGGCGGCGGCGCAGTCCCGGCCGCGCCCGATCCCGGTGTTCGCGGAGATGAGCAGCACCAACCCGGTGTTCCTGCTGCCGAACGCCCTCACCGAGCGGGGCGGAGAAATCGCCACCGGTTTCGTCGGCTCGCTGACCTCGGGAGCCGGTCAGTTCTGCACCAACCCCGGGCTGGTCGTCGCGATCGACGGTCCGGAACTGCGGGAGTTCCTGAGCACCGCCGCCGATTCGGTGACGGCGAGCGAACCGAGCACGATGCTCACCCCCGACATCGCCCACGCCTACGCGGCACGGCTGGGTGAACTCGCGGCACACCCCTCGGTGGAGGAACTGGCGCGGGGAGCGGAGACGGACCGGCCGAACACCTGCCGCCCCGCCCTGCTCGCCACCGAGGCGGGCGAGTTCCTCGCCGACGAGTCGCTGCACCAGGAGGTGTTCGGCGCGTGCTCGCTGGTGGTCCGGTGCCGCGACGCCGAGCAGCTCCGCGAGATCGCGCGGAACCTGGAAGGCCAGCTGACCGCCACGGTGCACGCCGCGACCGCCGACCACCCCGAGGCCGCCGCGCTGCTGCCGCTGCTGGAGCGGTGCGCGGGACGCGTCCTGTTCGACGGCTGGCCGACCGGGGTGCAGGTGGGTCACGCGATGGTTCACGGTGGACCGTTCCCCGCCACCTCGGACTCCCGCGGCACGTCGGTGGGAACCCTGGCCGTGGAGCGGTTCCTGCGGCCGGTCGCCTACCAGGACGTTCCCGAGGCGCTGCTGCCCGACTCCGTCGCGCCGGGCAACCCCGAACAGCTGTGGCGTCGGGTCGACGGCGAACCGGGACGGCACTGAAGCGGGCGGAGGCGAACATGACACTCGCACGGCAGTGCCCCACGGTCACCGGAATGCGCGTGATCCCGGTGGCCGGGCACGACAGCATGCTGCTCAACCTCAGCGGTGCCCACGCACCGTTCTTCACCCGCAACCTGGTGGTACTCACCGATTCGGAGGGACGCACCGGGGTCGGTGAGGTCCCCGGCGGGGAGTCGATCCGCGCCACCCTCGAACAGGCCACGAAGCTCGTCGTCGGCAGTTCCGTGGCGCGGGTGCGCACGGTGCTCAACACGGTGCACTCCCACTTCGCCGCTCGCGACGCGGGCGGCCGGGGTGAGCAGACCTTCGATCTGCGAGTGACGGTGCACGTGGTCACGGCGATCGAGTCGGCGATGCTGGACCTGCTGGGCAAACACCTGGACGTTCCGGTGGCCGAACTGCTCGGTGACGGGCAGCGTCGCTCGGACGTGCCGGTGCTGGGCTATCTGTTCTTCGTCGGGGACCGCGAGCGGACCGACCTGGCCTACCGTGGTCCCGCCGACGAACCCGGCGAACCCGGCGAGTGGAAACGGCTGCGCCACGAGGAGGCGCTGACCCCGGAGCGGGTGGTGCGGCTGGCCGAGGCCGCCCGGGACCGCTACGGATTCCGCGACTTCAAGCTCAAGGGTGGAGTGCGGCCCGCCCGCGAGGAGCTCGAAGTGGTGCGGGCACTGGCCGAGCGGTTCCCCGACGCCCGAATCACGCTCGACCCCAACGGGGCGTGGCGGCTGGACCAGGCGCTCGAACTCGCCGGGGAACTGCGGGAGGTGCTGGCCTACGCCGAGGATCCCTGCGGCGGCGAGAACGGCTTCTCCGGACGGGAGACGATGGCCGAGTTCCGACGGGCGAGCGGTCTGCCCACCGCCACCAACATGATCGCCACCGACTGGCGGGAACTCGGTCACGCGATACGCGCGGACGCGGTGGACATACCGCTGGCCGATCCGCACTTCTGGACCATGAGCGGATCCGTCCGGGTGGCACAGCTGTGCCACGAGTGGGGATTGACCTGGGGTTCGCACTCCAACAATCATTTCGACGTGTCGCTGGCGATGTTCACTCACGTCGCGGGCGCCGCGCCAGGGGAGATCACCGCGATCGACACGCACTGGATCTGGCAGGACGGGCAACGGTTGACCCACGCCCCGCTGCGCATCGAGCGGGGAACGCTGCGGGTGCCCGAGAGGCCCGGTCTGGGCGTCGAACTCGACGAGAAGCGGGTCGAGGCGGCGCACGAGCTCTACCAGCGGGAAGGGCTTGGTTCCCGCGACGATGCGACCGCGATGCGCTACCTGGTTCCCGGTTGGACGTTCGACCCGAAACGCCCGGCGCTCGATCGGGAGTGACCGAACCGTTCCGGGGACCTCACGGCGGCGGGAACTCCGCCGACTCCCGCCCCGGAAGCCCGCCCCAGCGCGGGCACTCCACGCCGTGTCCCGGTGCTCCGCGAGCGGTGAGCACGGGCGCCGGGACGCGACTTCGATCGGCCGGCCGGTCGAAAAGCACTTCCCACCGGGTCGTTCAACACCGGGCAGGAGGCGCTGATGCCTACCGGAGCGACGGCTCGCTCAATAGGGGTAGCTTTCCAACCCCGGGTTGGCCGCGGCTGCCACACCCCTGATCTCACCCACGGCGGTGGAGATCCGCGAAAGTATCGCAAATCTTCAGGACCGAGCAGTGACGATTCCACGAATTACCGAGGTTTTTGCTGATGGAACAAGAAGAAGGCAACAAGGCAGCCGTGGACACCCCGGATAGATCATTCATGGGCCGAATCCGGAATTTCGGCCCGGGAATCGTGGCCGTCCTGAGCATGATGGGAGCCGGTGACCTCGTCACCGCCTCCGTGTCGGGCTCGAGCTACGGGTACAACCTCATGTGGCTGCTCGCCCTTTCCCTGATCGTTCGGTTCGTCATCGTGAACCTCATGGGCAGGTATCAGATTCTGAATCTGAAGGGGCAGACGATAGTCGAGGGCTACAACGATGTTTCCAAGTACTATCCGTGGTTCATCGGCATCGCCATCCTCGTCAGTGGTCACTTTTTCAATGCCTACATGATCACCGGAGCGGGCGAGGCCCTCGCCTGGATATTCAATATCGGCCATCCATTCCTGTGGTCGTGCGCCGTGGTCCTGCTCAGCCTGTTCGTCATCGGGCGCGATGTCTACAACACCATCGAGAAGCTACTCAAACTCCTCTTGGTGTTGATGACTACCGCCTTCCTGGGGCTGGCGATCTACTCGGTTCCCGATGTGGGTGGGATCGTCAAGGGCACGGTAGGATTCGGCATCCCGAGCGATACCGGCGCGTTCGGGGTCTTCGCCGTCGCCCTCTCACTGATCGGAGCGGTGGCGGGATCGATGGCCAACTTCCTGTACCCCTACTTCGTGAAGGAGAAGGGCTGGAAGGGCGTGGGCCACAAGAAGATCCAGCGCAACGACATCCTGTTCGGCATCTGCGCCGCCATCGTGATCAATCTGACGGTCTGGGTCGTCGGCGCCGAGATCCTCAGCCCGAACAACATCGAGGTCAACAGCCTGGAGGACATCTCCAAGGCACTGTCGCTGCACCTGGGCACGTTCGGCGCCGTCGTCTTCTACCTCGGGGCGTTCGGAATCCTCTACAGCAGCGTGATCGGGTACGCGAACGGTTTCCCCAAAATCATCATCGACTGTTTGCACATGATCAGGCCGGAGCGCCGGGAGAGGTTCGGACGGAAATTCGACGACGACCCGTGGTTCAAGTGGTTCAGCCTGTTCATCCTGATATCGCCCATCATCTGGTCCATCCCCGGGATGCCCGGCTTCGTCGAGATGGCGATCTTTGTCACCGGAATGCAGGCCGTCGTCGTACCGATCACCGCGATCGGACTCATGATTCTCGTGAACAAATCGAGCCATCTGGGCGAGCACAAGGCCAGCATCGCGGAGAACACCGTTCTGATTCTGACCACCGCCCTGGCGATCTGGGTGAGCATCAAAGCGGTCATGGGCTGGTTCTAGCACGGCCGGACTTCGGTGATCGTGGCTGGCTCCGCGCTGAACCCGGTTTTTCCACCGGGAATCCGTTCCACGGGGAATGAAGTTCCGACGAAGCGGTGCCCGGTGGGTTCGCCGGGCACCACTTCACGAGCATCGCCGCTTCGGCGCTCAACCGTCCAGGTTCAGCAGTGCCGTGTAGACCTCGCGACGCATACTCGCCCCTTTGAGCCGCGAGGTCCGCTCCGCCCCGAGCACACCGGCGGAAGGCGAGTAGGAGACCCCGCCCGCCGGGCCCAGCGGCAGCGATATACCCGGCGGAGCGGGCTCGTAACGAGTGAGTTCGCCCTCGCGGTTCGCGAGTGCCCGGATGTTGGCGGCCACCACCCCGGCGTGCAGTTCGGCTGCTTTGGCCGTCTTGGCCTCCGGGATCGAAGTGAGGTCGCCTATGGCGAACACGTGGTCCTGACCGGGCAACCGGAGTTCGGCGGTGACCTCGAGCGCGCCGTCCTCCCGGCGGGCCGTCACGAGTTCCTCGTCCAGATATCCGGTGGTGGGCACCACTCCATAACAGCGGAACCAGAGATCCGCCTCGACCCGATCGCCTGAACGGGTGGTCACCGAGAACATCCCCGCTTCACCGGGTTCGGAGGGCGGTTGCTCCGCCAAGGAGCTGCCGAGCAGGAGCTCCACGCCGAGGTCGTCGAGCTGGCGCCGCAGTTCGGTGCGCAGTTCCGTCGGGAACGGTACCGCCGAGAGCGGTTCGGGCGCGGGATCGACGATGGTGACGGACTTGTCCGGCCAAGCGTGCTTGATCTCCCCCGCCAGCTCCAGACCGGCCGGTCCTGCACCCAGCAACAAGATGCTTCGCGAATCCGTCAACGCGTCGTGCGTGGCACGCAGCTTCTTCGCGGCGAGGGCACTGTCGGTGACGTCCACCTTGGCCGGGAACGGATAGGCCGATCCGGTGGCCAGCACCACGTGGTCAGCCTCGATCCGCTCGCCGGACCCGAGGGCGACGGCCGAGTGGCTCACGAGCACAGCGCGGTCGCGGATCACCCTGCCGTTGCCGAGCAGGTTGTCGTAGGGCAGGAAGAGCGCGTCCAGCCAGGACGGATCGACGAGTGCCCGGAGAGCCGCCACGTTGTGCACGAAGGTGTCGCGGGGTTCGACCAGCACGACCTCGGCGAACTCGTCGATGGCCCTGGCCGCCGTGATACCGCCGTACCCACCACCGACAACGACGACGCTTGCTGTCATGTTTCCTCCGATGTCCACGAGCCGTCACCCGTCACTCGCTCGGTGACGGCTCGCCTCGCAAATTCGTGTCATTATGTAACAGTTACAGTATGACACGAATCTGGCGAGTGGATAGGCTGAACCTCATGAGCGAGCACGAGACACGTCCCCCGAGCCTGCTTTCGCTGCCCTCCTACCTGGCGGGGCACGTCGCGCGCATCGGCCATCGGGCACTGGACGAGGCGCTCGCCGAACGAGGGCTGCGGTTACCGCACTTCGCGGTGCTCACCGCGCTCTCGGACTTCGGTCCGCTGACGCAGCACGTGCTCGCCGATCGGCTCCGGTTCAACCGCAGTCACCTGGTCGGCTACCTGGACAAGCTGGAGCAGCGGGAACTGGTGCGCCGGGAACGCCACCCCGAGGACCGGCGTCGGCATCGGATCACGCTGACCTCGGCCGGGGTGGAACTCGCAGGGGAAATGGCAGAAGTCGCCCGCTCCGCGCAGCGAGAACTGCTCAGTCCTCTCACGAGCGAGGAACGCGACACGCTGGTCGAGCTGCTGGGGCGCGTGCTGGACACCGACGACTCGGGGCGGAACGTCGCTGCGGACCGAGCTACCGACTGAGTCCGGCACTCTTCGGAGAGGCGTGCTCCACCCGGCGGGCGGAATTCGCGCGTCCGGGGCGGGAACCGCTCGTGTGGGCACCGCTGTCCACCAGCACCCACACGGCAGCGACGGCGGACGCCGGGATCACATGACCGTCAACGGCTCGCCCTCGACGTCGAACTCGGCAAGAGCACGACCTCCCAACGACACCAGCTGCTCCAGCGCCCGCCGGTCCAGGCTCAGCACGAAGGTCTCCGACGAGCCGAACGCGAGACTGGCCTGCTCGTTGAGCCGGTCCACCTCACACCGAACCGACACTCCCCTGCGCATCTCCACGTAGGACTCCACCGATACCCCCGTCTGCCGGTAAAGACTCATGATCCAAGCTCCTGCGTGTTGGCTACTGTTGACGTGACAGCCGACATCATTGGTCCGATATCGGATTTATTTAGAATATGGTCCGATATCGGACCTGGAAATGCACTGATCGAGTGAGAAGCCGTCGAGCAAAGCACACGGGAGGGCTGAAGTGGGGCGCGTACGTCAGACACTCGAACGTCGACAATTGGGCCTGACACTGCGACGGCTTCGTGAGGAAAGTCTGCGAACACGCCAGGAAGCCGCTGCCGAACTGGGAAAGGCCCGTTCACGGATCGCGGAGCTAGAGGAAGGCAAAAGCACTGTCGCAGCCACCGACCTCGAGAAGCTGCTCGATCTGTACGAGACCAGCGGGGAAGAACGTGACGCCGCTCTCGCACTGGCTTCGGAAGCAAGGAAGCGACAGCCGCGACGCCCCTATACTGACGTGTTTCCCCGCGCTTATCAGCGATTCGCCGACCTGGAAGCCAACGCAACCGAGATCATCAGCTACGAACCCAGCATCGTTCCAGGGCTGCTCCAGTCACCCGGCTATATCAGAGCCACGATGGAGGAAGCGGCAGGGACATGGTGGAACAGCGAGGGCGACGAGCTCGACCAGCGACTGCACTTCCGGCTGGAACGCCAGAGCAGGACACTGCACTCCGAACCGGGCAAAACGCTGTACTTCTTTCTCACCGAGGACTCGCTTCGTCTCACACCGGGAGACGAACGAACAGCGCGGGAGCAGGCACGCCACATCCTCCGACTGGTCGATGAACAACGCGATGCCACCGTGCGACTGTTGCGACGCGATGCCCCGAATCCCGCGAGGGGTGGTGGGTTCACGGTTTTCGGTTTCGGCGAAAGCGGAGTACCGGTCGGTTTCTCGTCCGTGGTTTACGGACCGTCCACCTACTTCGACGACCAAGCCGACATCGATGTCCTACGCGCGGTATCGGGACAGCTCGGGCAACTCGCACTCCCGCACGAGTCCACGCTGGAATTCGTCGAAGGCCTCACCGAGGAGAATTGAGGACATGGCACAGACGATCGACGAGCAACACGAATGGATGAAGAGCTCTTACAGCGCGGCAGCCAGCGACAACTGCGTGGAGGTGCGGATAACCGACGCCGCCGTGGGGGTCCGCGACTCCAAGAACCCCGACGGGCCGGTCCACACCTTCACCCACCGCGCATGGCGCGCCTTCCTCGCCGCCGCAATCACCACCACCAACGAGCGTTGAACGCCGACGAAAACAGCACCATCGGTTCGGGCATCGGAATCCCGCGCGGGAGCCGATGCCCTCCCCCACCAATCGCGCACCGGCGGCGAACCGGGCGTTCACACCACCTTCAACGGCTCGCCCTCGACGTCGAACTCGGCAAGAGCACGACCTCCCAACGACACCAGCTGCTCCAGCGCCCGCCGGTCCAGGCTCAGCACGAAGGTCTCCGACGAGCCGAACGCGAGACTGGCCTGCTCGTTGAGCCGGTCCACCTCACACCGAACCGACACTCCCCTGCGCATCTCCACGTAGGACTCCACCGATACCCCCGTCTGCCGGTAAAGACTCATGATCCAAGCTCCTCGCTGGTCGATAGGGTGGTTGATCGAGCTGACAGTAAGGTGGCCACCGCCACCAAGATAAGACTGACTGTCAGTCTTTAACAGCCATCTGATCGGGTGAGTTCGAGGGGAAGCGCATGGGCCGAGCCCGCCAAACGTTCGAACGAAGGCAACTGGGGCTCACCTTGCGTCGACTCCGGGAGCAAGCAGGCAAGTCACAACACGCCGCGGCACAGGCGATCGGCAAAGCGCGCTCACGTGTGGTCCAGGTAGAGGACGGCGAAGGAACCCTGCCTCCGGAGAGCCTCGACAGATTGCTCGACCTCTACTCGGTGGAGCCGCAGGAGCGGAAAACCGTACGAGCACTGGCCACCTCGGCAAGAAAGCGCCAGAAACGCAGGGCGTACGTGGACTCGTTGCCCGACGCCTACCAGCGGTTCGCCGACCTGGAGAGCCACGCGAGCGATATCAGGGCATTCGAGCCGAGCATCGTTCCCGGGCTGCTGCAGTCACCTTCCTACCTCCGTTCTGTCATAAGCTCCTGGGGAGGAATCTTCACCAACTCCGCACCGGCCGAGATCGAGCAGCGTATCGACTATCGGATGGACCGCCAGTCGAGGACGTTGCACAGCGATCATCTGAGTGGGATCGACATCGTACTGGCGGAGCACGCGATCCTGGACATGAAGAGCGACGACTCCCTGTTTCAGGATCAGCTCGAACACGTGCTGTCCCTACTGGATCACCGCGAAAGCCTGACAGTTCGAGTGTTGCCGGTGGGAGCGGTGTCGAATCCGGCTTGTGGAGGCGGATTCACGATATTCGGTTTCGGCGACCGGGGTTCACCGATAGCTTTCTCCTCGGTTGTGCACGGACCCTCGGTCTACCTCGACGATGCGGAGGACGTGGGTGTGCTCACCAGAATTTTCGACCGGGTGTGCGAGCTGACGCTCACTCCCGGGGAATCGCGGGCGTTCCTGGAACGAGCCCTCAAGGAGGTCTGATGCGCGACACCGGCTGGATCAAGAGCAGTCGCAGTTCGGGTGGAAGCGACAACTGCGTGGAGGTGCGGATAACGGACACCGCCGTGGGGGTCCGCGACTCCAAGAACCCCGAGGGGCCGGTCCACACCTTCACCCACCGCGCGTGGCGCGCCTTCCTCACCGCCACCGGCGCGGGAAGGACCGACGGTCTCTGACGGAGACGGTCGATATCCCCCGAACCGGGAGAGGACCTCATCCGATCAGTCGAGAACGTGTGATCCCCGGCGGGCCGGTGCGATCACCACACAGCGGTCGTAGTACAACCGGTGACGGATGGTGATCACCTCCAGTTCCCTCCGACCCCGCGCTCCCCTGAGCACGGGGCACACGACGACCCCCAGGAGGCTGGCATTGCGTTCTCGACGAGTCCGAGCGGCCACGGCCGGGATCGGTGCTGCGGCGCTCGCCGCGGCGGTTTCCGGGACGGTGCTGCCCACGGCGAGCGCGGCGGCACCGGCCCGGCAGCAACCGCCGGGCTGTGAGACGGACTGTGAAAAGGTCTTCGACCTGTCACTGCCCTACGACGTGCGCTTCACGGGGTGGCGGGACGACTCGGCTCCCGGGGGTCGCAGCGTGCTCGCCTACTACATCGGGGACGAGCTGCACGACAGCCGGGAGCTGCCCGACAGGGGCGTGCAGGACGCCGAGTGCGGCTGGGACGGCGACGCGCAGCGGTGCGCGGTGACCTACTACACCGGTGCGCACAGCACCGGTGCGTTGTCGGCACTGCTCACGGCCGATCGCGGCATCGAGGAGACCGACAGCGTGCGGGGCGGGGCCCCGGGGGCGACGCTGCGTCAGTTGGACGGCAACGGTCGTCCGGACGTGGCGCTGCGGCAGAGCACCTACGACCCGAACTACGCGGACGCACCGAAGTACTGGGAGACCTACCTCGAGTTCGAGGGGAAGTTCGTGCGGACCGGCTGCGGCGCTCCGGAGCAGCAGCCCTCGCCCGCGCCGACCGAACCACTGTACGGCAGCTGCGCCTACTACTGAGCCGCGCTTCCCCACCGCTACGGCCGTCGAATCGTCAACCGGCCCCGGGCACCATCGGTGCTCGGATTTTGCCGGCTCCGGTGGTGGCCGGGCGTCAATTTCCCGCGAAATCGCCGCCCGGCCACACGGTATCCGAGAGCTCGGTCCCGAACCGGAGCGTCAGCTCATGAACTCACCCTCCAGCATCTCGGTGACCAGGGCGGCCACCGGAGACCGCTCGGAACGGGTCAGTGTGACGTGCGCGAACAGCGGGTGACCTTTGAGCTTCTCGATCACGGCCGCCACACCGTCGTGTCTGCCGACCCGCAAGTTGTCGCGCTGCGCCACGTCGTGAGTGAGCACCACCCGCGAATTGGCACCCAGCCGCGAGAGCACCGTCAGCAGCACGTTGCGCTCCAACGACTGCGCCTCGTCGACGATCACGAAGGAGTCGTGCAGCGAACGTCCCCTGATGTGGGTCAGCGGCAGCACCTCGAGCATCTCCCGGTCGATGACCTCGTCGATGACGTTCTGCCCCGCGAGCGCGCCCAGCGTGTCGTAGACCGCCTGCCCCCAGGGCTGCATCTTGTCGTCCTCGCTGCCGGGCAGGTAACCGAGCTGCTGCCCGCCCACCGCGTAGAGCGGCCGGAAGACCATCACCTTGCGGTGCCTGTTCTGTTCCATCACCGACTCCAGCCCGGCGCACAGCGCCAGCGCCGACTTGCCGGTTCCGGCCCGACCGCCGAGCGAGACGATGCCGACCTCGGAGTCCAGTAACAGGTCCAGGGCTATCCGCTGTTCGGCGGAGCGACCGTGCAGTCCGAACGCCTCGCGCTCACCGCGCACCAGCCGCACAGTCTTGTCCGGGGTCACCCGACCCAGCGCGTTCTTCGTTCCCGCGAGCAGCCGCAACCCGGTGTTGACCGGGAGTTCGGCGGCTTCCGCCAACTCCACCGAACCGGACTTGAACAACGTGTCCACCTCGTTGGGCGGCACGTCCAGATCGGCCATGCCGGACCAACCGGTCGAGATCACGTCCTGCGCCCGGTACTCGTCCGCGTCGAGCGCCACCGCGGCGGCCTTGACCCGCAGCGGCATGTCCTTGCTGATCAGGGTCACCAGGTGCCCTTCACCGGCCAGGTTCAGCGCGCACGCCAGGATGCGGGCGTCGTTGGAGTCGGTGCGAAACCCCGGAGGCAGCACTTCGGGATCGGAGTGGTTCAACTCGACGTGCAGTCGACCACCCGACTCACCAACCGGAACCGGCTCGTCCAGCTTGCCGTGTCGCAGTCGCAGATCGTCGAGGCCACGCAGCGCCTCCCGTGCGAACCAGCCCAGCTCGGGATGGTGGCGCTTGCCTTCCAACTCACTGATCACGACCAGTGGCAGGACGACGCTGTGCTCGGCGAACCTGGTGAAAGCCCAGGGGTCCGACAACAGCACAGAAGTGTCCAGGACGTAGCTACGTACTCCCCTTCCTTCGGACGCGTCCGAAGGACGCGGTGCAGGAGCTGAGGAATTCACGCTTTCGGAACCGGACAGGGGCTCCGCTTGCTGGGAACGTCGTGTCATCACGGCTACTCCCTAACGGGCACGATCGGTTGTGCCCGTTCGTCGGCGGGCCGGGCCGCCCCGCACCCCCGTCGGAGTCGGGCCGTGGGCAGCCACCCGGTGGAGCCCGATCCGACCTTCGACACGGGTGAAGGGCCTCCCCGGACGGGCCGCAACTGCACGACCCGTCCCTGCGGACGCTACCCGTGTGATCGGACGTTGGCAGGCGGCCACACAGGTGATTAAACGAATCGTCACCCGAAAGCCACAGTGTGCACACCCGTACGGCCCCTACAGTGAACCCATCACCCGACCGGGGGTGGGCTGTTTCGTCCCCGCACGACGCTCGGAACAGATACCACGGCCCGCCCCGACTTCGCCGAGTCAGGGACGTCCCCGCAACCACTCCCGGCGGCCCTGGCGGGCGACCCGGTCGGCGGCGATCCCGGCCGCGAACGACAGCGTGTCGGGCAAGTCGGACAGCGCGGCACCACCGGCGACGGCGTGGACCACCGCACCGTGGAACACATCGCCCGCGCCGAGTGTGTCCACCGCCTCGACAGCGGGCACGGGAACGCTGCCGCTCGCGCCGTCCGGCAACCACCAGAGCACGTCCTCGGGACCACGGGTGATCGCCACGGCCCCCGCGCCACGTTCGAACAGCGCGGTGGGCTGCTCGTCGAGGCCCGTGGTCCCGGGCGCCCGGAAGTCGGCGGAGCAGACCGCGAGGTCCACCCGGGGCAGGATCTCGGCGAGCACGGGTTTCCAACTGCCGCCGTCGAGCACCACGGGAGCACCCGCTCGTTCGGCGTGCCGCACGGCCGCTCTGGCGAGCACCGGCCGGTGACCGTCCACGAGCACCGCGTCGGGGAAGGTCCGCAGCAGTGCTCCCGGTTCCGGATCGGCCTCCGCGGGGGCCTGGGAGACCACGCTGCGGCTACCGGTCGTGCTGTGCACCGTCACTGCGGAGACAACCGGCGGTTTCCCACTGTGGGGAGTGACGTCGAGCAGTTCGACTCCGTACTCGGTGAGCTCGTCCGTAACGACCCCGGCCATCGGATGGCTCCCCAGCGCGGTCAGCAGGCTCACCTCCGAGCCGAGTGCGGCAGCGGTGACGGCGGCCCCGGTGGCCGGACCGCCCGCGCTCAGCTCGGCCCGCTCGGCGGTGGTCTTCTCGTTCGGCCCGGGGAACTCGGCCACGCGTTGCAGCAGATCCAGCGTGGCCATTCCGGCACACAGCACGGCACGTCGGCGCATGCGGCGATTCTGCCGGAGAGCTCGGACCGCAGGGTTCGTGGCGGCAGCGGTCGATCCAACAGCCGTTCGTAACGAGCGCGGCGGTGCTCGGGACCTTCGACGTCCAACCAGGCGCCGGTCAGCTCGTACGCGGCCGGACGGACGGCGGCATAAGCGGCGGTAGAAGGATCGGAGAGGCGTTCCAGCAGCGCCCGGGCACGCGAGTCGTCCAGCAGCAACCAGCGCCGCAGGTACTCGCGCACCCGATGGGGATCGGTGCCGTGCTCGTGCAGCATCAGCGCGGCGTCCCGCCTGACCCCCGCGAGTACGCGCCGCGCGGCGTCCATCCGTTCGAGGTCCTCCGCCGGGGGCAGCTGCAGGATCCCGCCGAGCGCATCACGAACCCGGGCTCCCCAGTCCGGGCCGAGCAGCACGTCCAGCGCCCGTTCGGCCAGTCCCTCCGAGATCGCGCACTGCGGGGTGTCGACGAGTGCGATGTCGTGTTCGGGAAGCGTGCCGCGGCAGTGCTGGGTGTGGTGGCCGGGGTAGCTCTCGTGCGCCAGCAGCCTGGGCAGGTCGCTGAGTCGGTGCGGCACGGCGGTGCTGACGGTGACCACGGAGCGGCCATTACCGAGGTAGTGCTGCAGCCCGCCGAAGGAGTGGTCGTGCCGGAACCGGTACGTCACCCGCTCGTGAGCGGGCAGCCGGAACGCCTCACGGGTCAGGGATCGAAAGGCCTCGGAAAGGGCTCGCACGCAGTCGGGCAGCGCTCGGGCCGGGATAAGTTCGCGTTCGCGGAAGTTCGCCATTCGTTCGAACAGTGTGGCGCCCCGGGGCAGCCAGTGGGCGAGTTCGGCGTGGACCGCGGCGTAGAGCTCGGGATCAGCCCGGTTCGCCTCGATCTGGAAGCAGCCGCGCAGTTTGCCCGCGAACGAGACGGGAGCACCGGCGAGACCACGGGCGGCACAGTCCAGCGCGGCGAGTTGCCCGAGCAGGAAGTCCTCTCGATCGGCATCCAGCGCGGCCCGCCGCACGGTTCGACGTAGTTCCCGTGCCTGTGAGGCGAGCAGTTCGGGAAGCGGCACGGGTTCGCGGTCCACCCGGCCGCGCAGCGCCCGATCGCCGGTGTAGCTCTGCACGAAACCGCCCGACAACCGCCCGAATCGCAGGCCGAGGAAGAGGTACTCGACGACCGGTGTTTCGGGCATGTCGGCAGGATAGCGGAGTTCACGACTTTCGTGACGCGTTCGCACCGTCGCTTTCGGAAAGCTCCGTCGGCGGATTACTCCCGAGCGGAAGTCCCGGCCGATCGCTTCGATCACCGACGTAGCCTTTCGTGTGTCACCCGAAAGATACCTTTAGAAATCAAATTAGATATTTACACGATAGTGTTACCTAGCTTTTCTCTCGATCATGCACTCGATAGGTTTTCTTCGTGTGCGCGCCTACGGCGGAATTTTCTGGGGTTCCGTCGTGCCAACCGCGTTTCACGAATCACCCGTACCGACAGGGAGCGAGAAAATGCTGAAGAAGACCGCAGCCACCGTGGGCATCGCCGCCGCCGGCATGATCGTCATGGCCCCCATGGCCAGCGCCGACACCAAGGACAACGACGGCATCAACGTGCTCAACGACAACAACCTGAGCGTGCTGCCGATCCAGGCCTGCGGCAACAACATCGCCGTGCTCGGCGTGGTCGCCAACGTGCTGTCCTCGCAGTCCACCGAGTGCGTCAACGCGCCGGTCGTGGACCACCCCAAGGCGATCAGCTGAGCTCGGATCCCGCGAGGAAACCGAGGAGCCGGAGTGGACGGAGTCGACGTATCCGCCGTCCACTCCGGATTCAGTGGCGACCCGAACGACCCCCGGAGAGCTCGAAACGAGACCGGATGTGTTTCTTCCGCACTGTCGCGTGACACGATTCGCCATCCGATTTCCGTCCGGGCAGGCTCGTTCCGAGTCACCCCACGACAAAATCTCCCCCGCCCCTCGGAACACGAGTCGGCGGGGATCGTCGGAATCGACGTGTAATTCGAAGGAGAACCCCCTCATGCTGAAGAAGACCGCCGCCGCCGTGGGCATCGCCGCCGCCGGCATGATGGCCATGGCCCCCATGGCCAGCGCCGACACCAAGGACAACGACGGCATCAACGTGCTCAACGACAACAACATCAGCGCCGTGCCGGTGCAGCTGTGCGGCAACAACGTCGCCGTGGCCGGCGCGATCGTCAACCTGCTGCACTCGCAGCCCTCCAAGTGCGTCAACGCGCCGGTCGTGGACCACCCCACCTCGATCACCAACGGCAGCTGAGCACGGGCTGAACGGATTCGTCCCGAATCACCGGGATGAAACGAGCGGGGTCGGACACAGCGGTCCGGCCCCGCTTCTGGTTCCGAATTCTTGTCGGCGCCGCGGCGCTTCGCGGTACCGCGACACTTCCGGGAAACCGGCACTTCTCGCCACTACCGTGGAATCCGACAGTGGGTTCGCACGCCGCGCGGCGAACTCCTCAGTTCCCGAACCTGCGATGACGAGCCGCGAAATTTCGCAGCGCGCGGAGGAAGTCCACCCGCCGGAAGGCAGGCCAGTAGGTCTCGCAGAACCAGAACTCCGAGTGTGCCGACTGCCAGAGCATGAAACCGGACAACCGTTGCTCACCGGAGGTGCGAATCAACAGCTCCGGGTCCGGCTGCCCGGAGGTGTAGAGGTGTTCGGCGATGTGGTCGACGTCGAGCACCTCGGCGAGCTCCTCGATGGTGGTTCCCGCCTCGGCGTGCCGCTGCAGCATCTTGCGCACCGCGTCGGCGATCTCCTGCCTGCCGCCGTAGCCGACCGCCACGTTGACCTGCATCCCGCTCCGGTTCTCGGTCCGCAACGCGGCCGCCGAGATCCTGGCCGCGATCTCGGTGGGCAGCAGATCCATCGCTCCCACGATGCGCACCCGCCACGGCGTGCCCGGCTGGGTGATCTCCTCCACGACACCGGCGATGATCTCCAGTAGTGAATCCACCTCGCTGCTGGCTCGCCGGAGGTTGTCGGTGGACAGCAACCACAGCGTGACCACTTCCACCTGGTTCTCCCGGCACCAGCCGAGAAAGTCCGAGATCTTGCGTGCCCCGGCACGATGACCGTAGTCGGCGTCGAACCCGGCTTCCTTCGCCCAACGGCGATTGCCGTCCAGAATCACACCGACATGTCTGGGGCGTTGTGCCCCCTCCAGCTGACGGCGCAACCGCCGTTCGTAGAGATCATAGACAAGCTCTCGTAGCCGAAGTCTCAGCGCCACGTTCCACGAGACTACTCGGAGGCTCGACGACCCCGGCAAGCGACCGGAGGATCGACACGGACGCTCCGCCGAGAGCTCACCGAGACGGGTGATTCGTGGGGCCTCCCGCCCCTGGCGGGTGAACGGCGTCATGTCGAGCGGGGCGAGGCGACCTCCTTCCCGTAGGGTCGAAGTGTGCCAACAGCTAGCCGCAACACGCGCGAGCCCTCGGCTCAGCCGGTCAAACCCAAGCTGCGGGGCTGGATCCACCTGTGGTCCACGCTCGGCGCACTGGCCTCGGGTGCCGCGCTGATCGCGCTGGCCGGAACCACGGTGTCCGGACGTGCTGCGCTGGGGACCTCCGTCTACGTCGCCACGGTGCTGGGACTGTTCGGCATAAGCGCGCTGTATCACCGCAGGACGTGGCGAACGGAAGGCGCACGGACCACGATGCGCCGCCTCGACCACTCCATGATCTTCCTTTTCATCGCGGGCACCTACACGCCGCTGGCGATGCTGGCGATGCGGCCGACCACGGCGACGGTGGTGCTGGCGGTGGTGTGGGGCGGCGCGCTCGGCGGCGTGGTGCTCAAGCTGGCCTGGCCGAACGGCCCCCGCTGGGTCGGGGTGCCCGTCTACATCGCACTCGGCTGGGTCGCGGTCTTCGTGCTGCCCGACCTGCTTGCCAACGCCGGGGCGGCGGCGCTGGTGCTGCTGCTTGTGGGCGGCGTGCTCTACACCGGCGGCGCGATCTGCTACGCGCTGCGACGTCCCGACCCGTGGCCGAGGGTGTTCGGCTACCACGAGTTCTTCCACGCCGCGGTCTCGGCCGCCGCGATCTGCCACCACATCGCCATCTGGCTGGCGCTGTACTCCTGAGCGGACCTTTCGATCGGGTCGTCCGGGAGACCGAGGGAGCCTCCCGGAGTTCCCGCCCCGGGAGGCTCGCCACGAGTGGGCACGATCAGCCGCGCAGCGTCGCCAGCAGCTCCTCCGCCGTGCTGACGGGCCGGTCGCACACGTAGCCCCTGCAGACGTAGGCCGCCGCCGAACCCTCCAGCAGTCCCCGGTCGGCCAGCAGCGGAACCTCGGCGTCCTCGGGTTCCCCCGCCACGGCCACCGCACCGCCCGGCGAGTGACGACGGGCGGTGGCGATCAGCTCCTCCCGACCGCTGTCGGCGGGACCGGCCACGGCGATCTGCAGCGGCCCGTGCCTGCTCGCCTCGGCCGCGGCCAGCCAGTGCCCCGCGAACCTCGGGGCACGTCGTGCGAGCATCCCCGCCCGGTTCAGTGCCTGCTCGGCCGCCTCCCGGTAGCGCCCGGAACGTTCGGAGCCCGCGAGTGCCCCCGCCGTCACCAGTGCCGAGGTGAGTGAGGAGGCCCCGGAGGGGCTCGAATTGTCCGTGGGATCCGAGGGACGGTTGACCAGGGCCTCGGCATCCGAGGCGGTGTCGTGGAACGCCCCCGGGTTCTCAGTGTCGGCGAACAGCTCCAGCGCGGTGTCCAGCAGCTCGCACGCCGTGTCCAGCCAGTGCGCCGAACCGGTGGCCTGGTGCAGGCTCAGCAATCCCTCGGCGAGGCAGCCGTAGTCCTCCAACACCCCTTCTGCGGTGCCCGGCACACCGGCCCGGGAGGTGCGCAGCAGCCTGCCGTTACGTAGCTGGGTGTCCAGCAGCAGCCGCGCCGCCGTCTCCGCCGCTTGGAGCCAGTCGGGGCGGTCCAGCGCGGTGGCGGCCTCGGTCAGCGCGGTGATCGCGAGTCCGTTCCAGGCGGTGACCACCTTGTCGTCCCTGGCCGGCTGCGGGCGTCCCGCGCGTTCTCGCAGCAGCCGCTCCCGCACGTCCTGCCACCGCTCGGGGTCGTCCGGATCGTGGAGCAGGCGCAGCGTGGAGGTGCCGTGCTCGAAGGTGCCCTCCGAGGTCACTCCGAAGATCTCCGCCGCCCACGTACCGTCGTCCTCGCCGAGCGCCTGGCGCAGCTGCTCCGGGGTCCACACGTAGGTGATCCCCTCGCCCTGCTCGGTGTCGGCGTCCAGCGAGGCCGCGAAGCCGCCCTCCGGGGTGCCGAGGTCGCGCACCAGGAACTCCGCCGTCTCCCCCGCGACCCGCCGCAGCAGTTCGGGGTCGGTGCCGGACACCCCCGCGGCGTGCCGCCGCGCCAGGTGGACGTAGGCCCGCAGCAGCAGCGCGTTGTCGTAGAGCATCTTCTCGAAGTGCGGCACGATCCAGGAGGCGTCCACGCTGTAGCGGGCGAAACCGCCCGCCAGCTGGTCGTTGATACCGCCGCGCGCCATCGCCACGGCCACGCTCTCGGCGAGCTGCCACGCCCGCGCGCCGGTGCCGGTGTCGCCCGCGCGTTCGTGGTGGCGCAGCAGGAACTCCAGCACCATCGATGGCGGGAACTTGGGGGCACTGCCGAAGCCGCCGTTGTCGGCGTCGAACTCCTCGGCCAGCCCGGTCACGGCGGCGGTCAGCGCCTCGTCGTCCACGGCGGACTCCGGCAGCGCCGCGCGCTGGCTCGCCAACTGCTCGACGATCTTGCTCGCGCTCTGCCGCACCTCGTCGGTGCGCTCCTGCCACGCGCTGATCACCGCGTCGAGCAGTTGCCGGAACGACGGCATGCCGTGCATCGGCGCCGCCGGATAGTAGGTACCGCAGTGGAACGGCTCGCCGTTCGGGGTGAGGAAGCAGGTCAGCGGCCAGCCTGCCTGGCCGGTCATGGCCTGGGTGGCCTGGATGTAGACGGCGTCGATGTCCGGGCGTTCCTCCCGGTCGACCTTGATGTTGACGAACTCCTCGTTCATGATTCCGGCAGTGTCGGGGTCCTCGAACGACTCGTGCGCCATCACGTGGCACCAGTGGCAGGCCGCGTAGCCGATCGACAGCAACACCGGCACGTCGCGCCGCCGCGCCTCCTCGAACGCCTCGGTGCACCAGGGCCACCAGTCGACCGGGTTGTCGGCGTGCTGGAGCAGGTAAGGACTCGTCGCCTGGGCTAGCCGCTGTGCCATACCCGCAGCGTCCCACGCCGGAGGCCCCCGCACCGAGAAGCCCCGCCGCGAGTAGGCCTGACGGAACTCCGCGTGTGGTCGGTTCCCGCCCGCGCGGTCGGTGTTTCGCCGGATCGGGACGGCTCTTGAGCGACGAGGGCAGGACGCCGCACGGGAACGGCCATGAGGGTGACCGGAACCGGATCAGTTCAGTCGCGGCAGGGCCACTTCGGTGATCAGTCCCCGGTGGTCGGTGCCACTGATGTCGACCGTCCGGTAGTCGACGGCACTGACCTCGCTGCCGCCGACGAGCACATGGTCGATCGTGATCCCGAGGAACTCCGGCAGGGAGGACGGCCAGGTCGTGCTCAACCCGGTACCCGCCGTGCGGCCGACGTCCGTGCATCCGCTGGAGGTCAGTTCCCGCATCGGCCCCTGGTTCAGCGTGGAGTTGAAGTCCCCGGCGAGCACGAACGGCTTCTCCGAATCGCAGTACTCCTTGAGCAGGTCGTGACCGACCCGCCATTCCGAGGTCCCTCCCGGGAGCGGCGGCGGGGGATGAACTGCGGCAACGTGCCAGGTCACCGCCGAGCCCCTGATCTTCGCGTCGAGTGTTCCCAACAAACCCGCGACTTTTTCGGTGCCGAACTCCGGTCGGAGCTCCGGTTTCACCAGTAGCGAGGTGGGGTACGGACCGATCCGCCTGCGGATCGGGTGCTCGACGTCGCCGACCAGCGGGGCATCTGTCTCGTACACGTACTTATCCCCGGTGCGGGCGAGCCTGTCGACCAGCTTTTCGGCATAGTCCCTGGATGCCTCTGGCAACGAGACCACTTCCGGATCGGCGCTCCGGACCTCATCGGCGATCTCGGCCGGGTCGGCACCGTCCGCGGAAACGTTGAAGACAGCTATCCCGACCGAGCCGGCACCGGACGACACCGAACCGCTCGTCCCCCAGGTCGGGGGCAGCATCCCGATCGTGGAAACCAGCGCGGTGACCAGCGTCAGCGCCGAGATGACGAAACGTCGCCGCCACAGCGGTACCACCGCGAACAGCAGGACCAGCACGTTCAACTGGGGTCGCAACGCCGACAGCTGCGCCCACGGCGTGAACAGGTCGATCCCGATACTGCCCGCCCACAGCACCGAGGCCAGCCCCGCCAACACGCACAGGTAGAGCGCCGTTCGCAGCCGCCGCTTCCACGTTCCGGTTCGGTTGCCGGACTCGGCCCCGGAAAGGTTCTCGGTCTTCAACGACCTCATCGTAGATCTCGGGCCTCGGGGCGAATACCGAGATCCGGGAATCGACGCTCCTCGTTCCGATTCGTCCGTCGGTTCGGCGGACCACCTGCTGTAAGGGCACAACAGCCCGGTTGGCACCGGAAATCGGCTGCGTGCGGCACGCGCCGCGAGGCATGCTGGTGCGGTGTTGTTGACGTTGAGCACCACCATGGGGGAGCGACCGGCGAGCGATCTGGGATTTCTGCTGCACAAGCACCCCGAGCGGGCGCAGTCCTTCGACGTGACGGCGGGCAAAGCGCACGTGTACTACCCACGTGCCGACGAGCACGACTGCACCGTGGCGCTGCTGCTGGAGACCGATCCGGTGGAGCTGGCGCGGCAGGCCCGTCAGGGCGGTTCGTGGGCACTGGGTCCCTACGTCAACGACCGCCCCTACGTGGCCTCCTCGCTGCTGGCGGTGGCGCTGGGCAAGGTCTTCCGAACCGCGCTGGCCGCCCGCTGCGAAGCACGACCCGAACTCGTCACGCGGGCGGCGCCGCTGCGGATCGAACTCCCCGCCGTGCCGCACGGCCGGGACCGGGAACTGCCGCGCCGCCTGTTCGAACCGCTGGGCTGGGAGGTCGAGCACGAGGTGCTGCGCGACCCCGACCGGGGCGAGACCCGGTACGGGAGGCTGGCGCTGCGCGGCGAGCACCCCGTCTCCGAGGCGTTGAACCAGCTCTACGTGCTGTTGCCGGTACTCGACGACGCCAAGCACTACTGGATCGGCCAGGACGAGATCGACAAGTTGCTGCGCGCGGGCGGGGCCTGGCTGGCGAGCCACCCCGAGCGGGAGCTGATCAGCGGGCGCTACCTGGTGCACGCGCGACCGCTGGTGGATGAGGCGCGGCGGCGGCTCACCGGCGACGAGACCGACCACGACGACACCACCGAGACGCGCCCGTTGGCGGCGCAGCGTCGCGCTGCCGTGCTGGAAGTGCTGCGCACGACCGGCGCCCGCTCGGTGGCCGATCTGGGCTGCGGCGACGGGAAACTGCTGCGGGATCTGCTCGACGACACGGAGTTCGGCGAGATCCTGGGGGTGGACGTCTCCACCCGCGCGTTGCGGATCGCCGAGCGCACGCTGCGGTTGGAACGACGTTCGGAACGCGAGAACCGCCGGATCCGACTTCGGCAGTCCGCGCTGACCTACACCGACTCCGGGTTGGCGGGCTACGACGCGGCCGTGCTCATGGAAGTGATCGAACACCTCGACCCGGAGCGGCTGCCCGCGCTGGAACACGCGGTGTTCGGGCACGCCCGCCCGGCCCGGGTGGTGCTGACCACCCCGAACTCGGAGTACAACTCGCACTACCCGGACCTGGCCAATGGGATGCGCCATCCCGATCACCGTTTCGAGTTCGACCGCGCCGAGTTCGCGGAGTGGACGCGGCGAGTGGCGGGCACCCACGGCTACACCGTGACGTCGAGCGGCGTCGGCGAAGCGGACCGGCGGCTCGGACAGCCCACCCAGCTGGCCGTGTTCACCCGAAACGATCTTTCCGACAGGGACGCGACACCATGACCGAGACCGAGACCGAGGACGCGAGCACGGATTCGCCGGGGACCGAGCTGGAGCTGCCCGAGCTCGCACTGATCGTGCTGGTCGGTGCCTCCGGCTCCGGCAAGTCCACCTTCGCCGCCAGGCACTTCCCGCGCACCCAGGTGCTGTCCAGCGATCACTGCCGGGCGATGGTGGCCGACGACCCCACCGACCAGGACGCGACGGCGGACGCCTTCGACGTGCTGCACCACATCGCGGGCAAGCGGCTGGCGGCGGGCCGGGTGACCGTCGTGGACGCCACGAACGTGCACAGCCACGCCAGACAGTCGCTGATCCGGCTGGCCCGGGAACACGACGTGCTGCCGGTCGCCGTGGTGCTCGACATGCCCGAGAGGCTCTGCCTGCGGCGCAACGCCGAACGCCCGGAGGCACCGGAGCCGGGGGTGGTGCGGCGGCAGCGCAAGGAACTGCGTGACTCGCTGAAGGGCCTGCGGCGGGAAGGCTTCCGGCGGGTGCACGTGCTCCGTTCCGAATCCGAGGTGGACTCGACGGCACTACGGTGGACCAGGCTGTTCAACAACCGCCGTGCCGACACCGGCCCGTTCGACGTGATCGGCGACGTGCACGGCTGTCGGGTGGAGCTGGAAGCGCTGCTGACCGAGCTCGGCTACCGGTTGCGGCACGATGCCGACGGAAACGCGGTCGACGCCGAACACCCGGCTGGCAGGCGCGCGATACTGCTGGGTGACCTGGTGGACCGAGGACTGGACAGCGCGGGCACGCTTCGGCTGGTCATGGGCATGGCCGAGTCGGGCAACGCGCTGGCGATCATCGGCAACCACGAGCACAAACTGGTCAAGGCGCTCGACAGCCGCAAGGTGCGGATCTCGGAGTCACTGCGGGAGACGCTGGATCAGCTCGATGAGCTGGGGGCGGACTTCCGACGACGTGCCCGCGACTTCTGCGACGGGCTGACCGCCCACTACGTGCTGGACGGCGGAAACCTGGTCGTGGCACACGCGGGGCTTCCGGAGCGCTACCACGGCAGGGCCTCCGGCAGGGTGCGCGCCTTCGCGATGTACGGCGACACCACCGGCGAGACCGACGAGTGGGGCCTGCCGGTGCGTTACCCCTGGGCCAAGGATTACCGGGGCAGCGCGACGGTGCTGTACGGCCACACCCCGGTGGCCGAGGCCGAGTGGGTCAACAACACGATGTGCCTGGACACGGGATGCGTGTTCGGCGGGGAGCTCACCGCGCTGCGCTACCCGGAGCGGCGGACGGTGTCGGTACCGGCGGAGCGGGTGTACAGCGAGCCGGCACGCCCGCTGCGGGGTGGCGACTCGGCCGGCCGGAACGAACGGCACGCCCCCACCGAGCGGGCCCCGCGACGCGAACCCGGAACGCTTGACCTGGGGGATGTCTCCGGGCGGCGCGTGGTGCACACCAACCATCACGGTCGGGTGACGATCGGGGTCGAACAGTCCGCCGCCGCACTGGAGGTGCTGAGCAGGTTCGCGATCGATCCCCGACTGCTGCTGTACCTGCCGCCGACGATGCCGCCCTGCTCGACGGTGACCGAGGGGGAACTGCTGGAGCACCCGGAGCGGGCCTTCGCCGACTATCGGCACCAGGGCGTGCGGGAGCTGGTGTGCCAGGAGAAGCACATGGGATCGCGCGCCGTGGTGCTGCTGTGCCGCGACGACCGGACCGCACGGGAAAGGTTCGGCATCGAACCCCGCCCCTCGGGTACGCCGGGCACGATCCACACCCGCACCGGACGGGCGTTCTTCGACGATTCGACCTCGGCGACGCTGCTGGCTCGGGTCCACGCCGCCGTCGGCCGGACCGGGCTGTGGGAGGAGCTCGACACCGACTGGTTACTGCTGGACACGGAGTTACTGCCCTGGAACGCCAAGGCCGCCGGTTTGATCGACGAGCGGTACGCGGGTACGGCCACGGCCGCCGAGAGCGCGTTGCGGAGCACGTTGCGAAGTCTGCGCGAGGCGGAGCGGCGCGGCGTCGACGTGGCCGCGCTGCGGACCCGGTTCGAGGCCGGGCAGACCGATGTCGAGCGCTTCCGCGCGGCCTACCGCTCGTACTGTCATCCGGTCGACGGAACCGAGGGGGTGCGGCTCGCACCGTTTCGCGTGCTGGCGAGCGAGGGGCGAGCGTATCGCGACACCGAACAGGAGTGGCACCTGGCAACGGCCGACCGGCTCGCGGAGGCGGATCCGGAGCTGTTCCGCACGACCCGACGACGCGCGGTCGACATCGAGGACACCGGTTCGGTGGCCGCGGCCACCGAGTGGTGGGAGGAGTTGACCGCCGAAGGTGGGGAGGGAATGGTCGTCAAACCGCGCACGGCGGCGCTGCGCGGCAGGAACGGCCTGGTCCAGCCCGGGGTCAAGGTGCGGGGCAGGGAGTACCTGCGACTGGTCTACGGACCGGAGTACACCGAGCCGCACAACCTGGAGCGGCTGCGGAAGCGCTCACTGGGCAGGAAGCGATCGCTCGCGTTGCGGGAGCACGGTCTGGGGCTCGAAGCGCTCGACCGCCTCGCCGGTGGTGAGCCGCTGTGGCGGCTGCACGAGTGCGTCTCCGCCGTACTGGCGCTCGAATCGGATCCGGTGGACCCCCGGTTGTGACCACTCCGCGCGGAGCGGGCCGGCAGTGGGCCGTTCCGCGCGAACGTGACCGGGAGTCCCCGCGACCTCGACCGGGGACAGCTCCGATCAGTCCGCACGACCTCGCCCACGACGCTCCGTGGAGTCGTCTCCCGTCGCCTCTTCCCCCACGGCCCCGTCTCCGGCGACCTCGTCCGTCGCGGCCTCGGAGTGGGGAGCCTCGGAGTCGGGACGTCGCCCCGACTCCTCGGAGGAACCGTCGGACGAGTCGGCCCCCTCGGTTCGCTCGGCGGCCTCGTCGGCGGTCCCGGCCGTGCCCTCGGCCTCCTGCTGCCTGGCGAGACGAGCGGCCTCGGCGCGTTTGACGCGTTTCGGGGCCGCCGCGGCGGCCCGCTGCTCGTCGAACCGGGTGGAAACCTTGCCGAGCTGCCTGCTCATGGACCGGGCCAGGAAGACGACCGCGATCAGCAGCACCAGGATCAGGAACAGCGCGAGCGGGGTGGACTTGCCGAACCCCTCGTCCTGCACTCCCGGACCCGAGTCCTGCGCCACCACCATGAGCAGTGGTTGCCGCTCCACCGCGAGCCCCACCGCGTAACCGAGCACCGTCATGCGTGCACTCGCTCCTGCACCCCGGTGAACAGATCGTCTTCCGGCAACGTCGTGTCCACCAACGATCGCACCAGTTCGTACTCCTCGGTGGGCCAGACGGAACGCTGGATGTCCAGCGGGACCGCGAACCACCTGCTGTTCGGGTCGATCTGCGTGGCGTGGGCACGCAGCGCGTCGTCACGGACCTCGAAGTAGTCCGCGCACTCGACCTGAGTGGTCACCCGCTCGTAGGGGTCCTGACGTGAGGGGTCCCACTTTTTCAGCCACTCTCCGTAGGGCGACTCCAGCCCACGTTCCAGCAACGAATCGTGGAACAGTTGCATTCGACGCCTGGAGAAACCGTGCCCGTAGTACAACTTGAGCGGCTGCCAGGGCTCACCCGCCTCCGGGAACCGGTCGGGATCACCGGCCGCGTCGAAGGCGGCCATCGACACCTCGTGGCACTTCACGTGGTCCGGGTGCGGATATCCGCCGTTCTCGTCGTAGGTCACCAACACGTGCGGCCGGAACTCGCGCACGATCCGCACCAGCTCCTCGGTGGGCAGTTCCAACGGCTGGTTGGCGAAACACCCGTCCGGCAACGGCGGCGGCGGATCGCCCTCGGGAAGCCCGGAGTCGACGAACCCCATCCACCGGTGGTGCACACCGAGGATCTCCGCTGCCTCGGCCATCTCACGGCGCCGGATCTCCGGCATGTTCTCGACCACTCCCGGCTTGTCCATCGCCGGGTTCAGGATGCTGCCCGCTTCACCTCCGGTGCAGGTGACAACCATCACGTCGTGGCCTTCCGCCACATAACGAGCCGTGCTGGCCGCCCCCTTACTGGACTCGTCGTCCGGGTGAGCGTGCACAGTCATCAGGCGAAGTTTCTCCGCCATGTCCGGTATTCCCTTCCCGTCTGGCTGTCGACACCTGTACCGCCCCCGCGAACTCCGGGCGGTACACCCCAGGGATACTCAACCGCAGGTCGCTTTCCATTGTTCCCGAACGTCGATGTCGACCGGCGGCAGCCCCCTGCCGAGGGGGACGAATCACCGGAGAGGTCGAGAGGCTGAGACCGTGACGAGTTCATCCGAGCCGGGCTCGCCCGGAACGGGCCGCGGGGTTCCCGAGGGCAGATACGGCAAGCGCGGTTCCGGAAGCGACCGGCGATGGCCGGTATGGCTGGGAGGTGCGCTGGTACTGGCACTCGGCATCGTGCTCGCGGTAGCGGCCTACCGAAACTTCGGGACCGCCCCCATCGACGGGGAGGCCTCCCAATTCGACCCCCGCGACGACAACACCGTGCACATCACGTTGGAAGTACGCCGCGACGACCCCTCCAGACCCGCGGAATGCGTGGTGCGTTCCCGTGGGATCTCGGGCAAGGAGGCGGGACGCAAGGAGGTCTACCTCCCACCCGGCGAGACGACCACCTACGTCGAGACGATACTGAAGACCTCGGAGCAGCCGGTGACCGGTGAGGTTTTCGGTTGTTCCTACGACGTGCCGAATTATCTCCGGGAAGGTGCACGGCCATCCGGGTGAACTCGTCACGCCACTCCGGTGGTACCGATTGAATACCCCACAACACCCCTTTACTCGTGTTATTGTCGCTACCAGCACGGCCCCGCACGGGCCGTGTTTTTCCATTCCGAGCTCTTCGGAGTGCGAAAGCTATCGGTCCGCGGAGCGCGGAACCGCAGTCGACGAGGAGTGGTGACCGTGAGCGATACCCAGGCGACCTGGCTGACCCAAGATGCTTACGACCGGCTCAAGGGTGAGCTGGACGAGCTCGTGGCCGAGCGCCCGGCGATCGCTGCGAAGATCAACGAAGCTCGCGAAGAGGGCGACCTCAAGGAGAACGGCGGATACCACGCCGCGCGCGAGGAGCAGGGACAGCTGGAGGGCCGCATCCGCCAGCTGCAGGAGTTGTTGCGCAACGCCAAGGTCGGCGATGTTCCGACCGAGTCCGGTGTGGCGCGTCCCGGCTCGGTGCTGACCGTGCGGTTCGAGGGCGAGAACGAGGAGGAGAAGTTCCTGCTCGCCAACCGTGAGGAAGGCGCCCACGGTGATCTGGAGGTCTACTCCCCCAGCTCGCCGCTCGGCAAGGCTCTGCTGGACGCCGCCGAGGGTGACGTCTGCGAGTACGACCTGCCCAACGGCGGCAAGATGCAGGTGACCCTGATCAAGGCGGAGCCGTTCCAGGGCTAATCGAAGTTCTCCGGTCGGATTGCGGCGGAGCCGCTCCAGGCCCGGAGATCCCGTCCGGCGGTGTGCACCACCGCCGGTGTGCCAAACCACGTACACCAACCGCCCCCGCGCAGGGGCGGTTCACTCCGGTTCCGCGGGTATTCCCCCGTCACGAATCCGCCCGGAACACAGTGCGGGGCGGCTTGCCAACCCGCCCCGGCACGTGAACAGGCTTCCCCGTCGTTTCGCGAGGCACCTCGAACAGCGAGCCCGGCTCGGTGACTCGGAATCGGCCCGGTCACTCGGAATCGGCCCGGTCACTCGGAATCGGCCAGGCGCTCAAGCAGCGGGCGCACGCGAGGAGGCACCGGTGTGGACAGTGCGATGGAAGTGGAAGTACGCAACACACCGGTGACCGCCACCACCCGGTCGATGACGCGCTGTAGATCATCATTGGATCGCGCGACCATGCGCACGAACAAATCACCCTGACCGGTGGTGGCGTGTACTTCGCAGACCTCGTCTATCGCGGCGAGCTGCTCGGCCACCGAACCGCGCTGCCCCTGGGCGATCTCCAGCACCGCGAACGCGGTCAGTCCGTACCCCACGGCGGCGAGATCCAGTTCCGGTGGAAAACCACGCAGCATGCCGTAGTGGATCATCCGGTCCATGCGGGCCTGCACCGTGCCACGCGCCACGCCCAGGCGGCGGGAGCACTCCAGCACCGGCAGGCGGGGCTCGTCCGAGAGCAACAGCAGCAGGCGAGCGTCCAGCTCGTCGAGGGGTTCCTGACCGTTTGTGGTACTCAAGACACACTCCGAACGTTTCCCGGTGCTACAGGATGGGCAATCGACCTTGCCCCAACCGACCACGAATCGAGCAGGTTGTACAGCCGTGGAGCCTCCTGTTGCGCAGGGTGCGAGGTACTCGCAGGCTTGCGTACGCATCGAGTTCGCATTCAGCGGGAGGACACCGTGACCGAGACCGCCAACCAAAGCACCGGGGCCGCCGAACGCGACGACGTGACGTTCGAGCAGATGAAGCAACTGGTCGGCCTGGTCCCGCACGACCCGGACAGTGACCCGTTCCCGGTCAGAGCCATGGACGCGGTCGTGTTCATCTCGGGGAACGCGACGCAGAGCGCGGTGTTCTACCAGAGCGCACTGGGCATGCGGCTGATCGCCTATCGGGGACCGGAAACCGGCTACCGCGACCACCGGGCCTACGTGCTCAAGTCCGGTTCGGCGCGGTTCGTGATCAAGGGAGCGGTCGACCCGAACAGCTCCCTGGCCGACCACCACCGCGAGCACGGTGACGGGGTGTGCGACCTCTCTCTGGAGGTCACCGATGTCGACAAGTGCGTGTCCCACGCCCGGGAACAGGGAGCCACCGTGCTGGAGGAGCCGACGAACGTCTCCGACGAGCACGGCACGGTGCGCTACGCCTCGATAGCCACCTACGGGCAGACCAGGCACAGCCTCATCGACCGGTCGGGGTACTCCGGTCCGTACTTTCCCGGCTACGTCGCCAAGGACAGTGGGTACCGCAAGCCGGAGGGAGCGCCGAAACGGGTGTTCCAGGCGATCGACCACTGCGTCGGCAACGTGCCGATGGGCGAGATGGACCGGTGGGTGTCGTTCTACAACCGCGTCATGGGCTTCGTGAACATGACCGAGTTCATCGGTGACGACATCGCCACCGAGTACTCGGCGCTGATGAGCAAGGTGGTGGCCAACGGCAACCACCGGGTCAAGTTCCCGCTCAACGAACCCGCGCTCGGCAAGAAGAAGTCGCAGATCGACGAGTTCCTGGAGTTCTACGGCGATTCGGGTTGCCAGCACATCGCGCTGGCCACCAACGACATCATCACCAGTGTGACCGCGATGCGTGCCGCCGGAGTCGAGTTCCTCGGCGTTCCCGACTCCTATTACGACGATCCGCAGCTGCGTGCCCGGATCGGTGAGGTACGGCTGCCCATCGAAACGCTCAAGGAGCACGGGATTCTGGTGGATCGGGACGAGGACGGTTATCTGCTGCAGATCTTCACCAAACCGATCGGGGACCGCCCGACGATGTTCTTCGAACTCATCGAACGCCACGGCTCGCTCGGGTTCGGTATCGGCAACTTCAAAGCGTTGTTCCAGGCGATAGAGCGGGAGCAGGAACTGCGCGGCAACCTCTGATCGAGCTTCGCTCCTCACTCGTGACGCACCCGAGACCCCGGTATCCGGTGGGGCGGCACGAGATCGAACGGTGCCCCACCCCGGACGCACGAGTGACGTTTCGCGGGATTCGTGACCGAGGACTCGGCGGTCGAGCATCTCACCCGGAAGGAGGGAAGTTGCCACTCTACCGAGTGCTTCGGCACCGTTTCCCACGAAAGAGCCGCGGTCACGTGGGTAGCATCGGCCTCAGGTCGGGTGATGACCGATTGAGCCCGTCCTCGACGATTCGGTCGGGGACGGGCGTCGGTGTTTCGAACGAAGCGATCAGTGCTAACCGGCCGCCACGAAACAGACGACTCGAAGCGATCGACACGAAACAGCCGGTGTGAAACGGCTGGCACGAAACCGGCCGGTTGAAACAGCCGGTACGAAGCGGACAGTGGAATCCTCGCGAACCCGTTTCACACGCGAATCCCGCGCCGGAAACCGGTAACCGAGTGTCTCGCGCCATTCACTCGAAACGCGCCACTCGAAAACGGATTCGGTAAGCTTGACGAGGCCACATCATCGAGACCGGGTCATCAGCGTACCGACCGATACCGCCCCTGGAGGCACCATGCCACGGCTGAGTACCTCTTCCGGCACGCTTCCCCTGGTCACGGGACTTACAACGGCGACGGTACTGTGCGCCGTCGCGGTGTTCACCGTGGTCAGTTCCGGCTGCGGCGACCCCGGCAGCTACGAGACGAACGGTGAGGCCGTGCGGCTGGTAGGCGGTTGCGTGAGCCGCGAGGACCTGCCGGTGAATTCCGAAGAGGTAACCACGCCCGCCGTGCCGGCGCCGTCCTGGAAGGTCGAAGGGGCTCACAGCCAACAGGCCCCCGGCCTACGTCCTTGAGAACCGCAACGAAGGCCTGCGTACGTAGCCGGGTAGCCGTCACGTGAGTCGGCGCCTTGCCGCGTTGGGCCGGCTCTTGAGTAGCGACCTACGCGGCGAGCGGCCCGGCCTTGCAATGCATCCGACTCACGCACCGGGGACACCCGCGCTGCTTACCCGCATGGTCGCTTCCCGAAGGCGGCCTCGGGCGCGGCGATTTCGTGGGAAATTCACGCCCCGGGCCGCACCGCCCCAGCGGTGCGGCGAGCAGCCCTGGCCTCGCGGTGTCACTTCAGGGCGGCGAGCAGGTCCTCCAGCAGGTCGTCGATGTCCTCGATGCCCGCGGAGAGCCGGACCAGTTCGGCGGGCACCTGCAGCAGCGAACCCGCCGTGCTCGCGTGGGTCATCCTGCCGGGGTGTTCGATCAACGACTCCACCCCGCCCAGTGACTCGGCCAGGGTGAACAACCGGGTACGGGCGCAGACGTCCACGGCGGCCTGTTCCCCGTCGGCGTGGGTGAACGACACCATCCCGCCGAACAGCCGCATCTGTCGCGCCGCGACCTCGTGGCCGGGATGTTCCGGCAACCCCGGGTAGAACACCCTGGTGACCTTGGGGTGTTCCCGCAGCGCCGCGGCGAGCCTGGCCGCGTTGGCACTGTGCTGCTCCATCCGCGCCGCCAGGGTCTTGATGCCGCGCAGTGTGAGCCACGCGTCGAACGGTCCTGGAACCGCACCCACGGTGTTCTGCAGGAACGCGATCCCGGAAGCGACCTCCTCGTCGGAGGTGACCACGGCACCACCGACCACATCGGAGTGACCACCGAGGTACTTCGTGGTGGAGTGCACCACCACGTCGGCCCCCAACGACAGCGGCTGCTGCAGGTAGGGCGAGGCGAACGTGTTGTCCACGACGAGCCGGGTGGAGGTCTCGGTGGCGAGCTCGGCGAGGGCGGTCAGGTCCGCGATGTTGAGCAGCGGGTTCGTTGGCGACTCCACCCACAGGAGCTTGGTGTTGTGCCGGATCGCGGCGCGCACCTCGTCCACCTCGGACACGCGGACGGGGGTGTAGTCGACTCCCCACCCGGTCAGTACCTTGTCGATCAGACGGAACGTCCCGCCGTAGGCGTCGTCGGGGATGACCAGGTGGTCACCCGGGCGCAGCACACTACGCAGCACCGCGTCGGTGGCGGCCATCCCCGAGGAGAAGGCCCGTGCGTAGCTCCCCGATTCCAGCGCGGCCAGGCACTCCTCCAGCGTGGTGCGGGTGGGATTGCCGGTGCGGGAGTACTCGTAGCCCGCTCGCTGATTTCCGACACCGTCCTGGGCGTAGGTCGAGGTCGCGTGAATCGGTGGGATCACGGAGCCGGTCGAGCTGTCGGGGTGCTGACCCGCGTGGATGGCGCGAGTGGCGAAACCGTCGGTCATGCCCGGAACCCTACTCGTAGTCCTCCGGGACCCCGTACACGCTCGCGGGCGGCGAGAAGGTCCACCCCCCTTCGCGCCTGCCCGAATCCGGGCGGAACGAGATTCGCGGGCGCGCTCACCCCGCGTACGAGGTGGGCGCGCCCGCGAACCTCAAGCGGATTCCGAGGGCTGCCCGGTGGTGAGCGGTGCCGTCACCACTGCGGGGGCTGTCCGGGTGGCTGCGGCGGGTATCCACCCGGCGGCGGCCCGTAGGGCTGCCCCGGCATGGGCTGCTGGCCCTGCTGCGGGGGTCCTTGCGGGGGCTGCCCCTGCTGCGGCGGCTGTCCCGGTGCGGGGGGTTGTCCGGGCATCGGCTGCCCCGGCATCGGCTGGCCGGGCATGGGCTGGCCCTGCGCGGGCTGGCCGGGCATGGGCTGCCCCGGCATCGGCTGACCGGGCTGCCCCGGATAGGGCTGGCCGTAGGGCTGGGCGTACTGCTGTCCGGGAGCCATGCCGGGCTGGCCGGGCATGCCGGGTTGACCGCCGGGACCACCAGGACCACCGGGACCGGCCGGGACGGCGGGAACGACGACCGTGCCCATGATCTTGTCGGCCCAGGTCTGGTTCTTGACCTCCCACAGCGGCGCCAGGAAACCGATGCCGAGCGGAAGGCCGTCGACGATGTGGCAGAGGTGGCGCAGGAAGGCGTAACCGAACCCGACCGGCCTGCCGGTTGCCTCGCTTATCAGCATCGTCCCGGCCATACGCCTGCCGAGGGACTGCCCGGTGGTGCCCTGCTTGTAACCGTAGTTCCAGATCATGAAGCCGAGCAGGGCGATTGCGGCCAAAAACATCAGTATTCCGCCGAACACGGCGGCACCACCGCCACTCGTCCCGCCACTGGAAACACTGTCGGCAGCGCCCCCGATCAACATGGCCGAAGCGATCAGGTAGATGATGCCGTAGACCACGCTGGGGGCGATGCCGTCGATGAGGTAGCTCTTCGCGCGGTCACCCCACTCCACCGGCGGCCCTGCCGGGACGACCGTCCCGGACTTGTTACCACCGGGAGGCTGCCCCTGCTGCGGCGCCCCGAACGGCCCGGGCTGTCCCGGCGGAGGTGGCTGCTGTGCCGGGAATCCACCACTGGGCGTGCCGGGCATCCCGGGCTGCCCGGGTGGCTGTCCCGGCATCTGCGGAGGCTGCCCCGGCATGCCCGGCTGTCCGGGAAGCCCCTGCTGGCCGGGTGGCTGCCCCGGCACGGCCTGTTGCCCGGGCTGTCCCGGCATCTGGGGTGGGGGCGCGCCCGGAGGCTGCGTCGCGAAACCACCCGACTGCTGTCCACCCAGGCCTGGCTGTTCGTACATCGGCTGCGGCTGCTGCATGGAAGGCGGAACGACCTGCGTGGTCCCGCCCTCCTGGGGCGGCTGCGGCGACGGGGACTGTTCCATCTGCTGCATGGCCTGCGCGGCATTGACGACCTGCGTCGAATCCGCACCGGAACTCCGATCGCCCTGTTGCCCGCTCTCCGGCTGCTCCGACTCCTGCGGATTCATCCGTGAGGAGATCTTCTGTGTCGAGTCCGGGGTGGACACGTCGGCCTCGGCGTTACCGGACTGCTGTTCGAAGGACGAATCCGGCTGCCGCTCCTCCTGGTTACCACCTTCGGGTGATTGCGGAGAGCTCATCGGGTTTTCCTACCCCCTTGGGCGTGAACCTGGGCGTGTACGCGACCTACGGTATCCGACAGCACTCGGACGTAGGGGCCACCGTGTAACAGCACTTCGATATTCCCAGCACAGCACGTATCCGCCGAAAGCGGGTCGCCCGGGGCAACGAGATAATCCGGCCCACGAAACCACTCGGTCCGGCCCCGTCACCCCGGACAACCCACCGAGGAGAACCGCCGGTCACCGCCCCGCGATGAAGGCGAGCACGTCCTGCCTGGTGACCACTCCGGCCGGTTTGCCGTCGACCAGCACCATCGCGCCGTCGGCGTTCTTGAGTGCCCGCATGGCCGAGTTGATGTCCTCACCGGCTCCGATCGTGGGCAGCGGCGGCGACATGTGGGTCTCGACCCGGTCGGCCAGGTTGGCCCTGCCCGCGAACAGCTCGTCCAGCAGGTCGCGCTCGTTGATCGCGCCGGCGACCTCGGCGGCCATGACCGGTGGCTCGGCCTTGACCACCGGCATCTGGGACACGCTGAACTCGCGCAGGATCGCCACCGCCTCGGCGACCGTCTCGTTCGGATGTACGTGCACCAGCTCGGGCATGGTGCCGTCCTTGCGCCGCAGGACGTCCCCGATCGAACCGCCACTGTGCCCCGGAGGAAGGAATCCGTAGGAGGCCATCCAGGAGTCGTTGAAGACCTTGGTGAGGTAACCGCGCCCGCTGTCGGGCAGCATCACCACGATCACGTCCTCGGGATCGACGCGTTCCGCCAACCGCAGCGCCGCGACCACGGCCATGCCGCAGGAGCCGCCGACCAGCAGCGCCTCCTGCCGCGCCAGTTCCCTGGTCATCCGGAAGGAGTCCCCGTCCGAGACGGAGATGATCTCGTCGCAGATCTCGCGGTCGTAGGTGTTCGGCCAGAAATCCTCACCGACGCCCTCGACCAGGTAAGGGCGTCCGTTCCCGCCGGAGTAGACCGAACCCTCGGGGTCGGCACCGACGATGCGGACCCGTCCCTCCGAGACCTCCTTGAGGTAGCGCCCGATACCGGAGATCGTGCCGCCGGTACCGATCCCCGCGACGAAGTGCGTCACGCGCCCCTCGGTCTGCTTCCAGATCTCCGGACCGGTCGAGTGGTAGTGCGACTCGGGGTTGGCGGGATTGTTGTACTGGTTGGGTTTCCAGTAGCCGTCCTGAGCCGCCAGCCGGTCGGAGACGCTGTAGTAGGAGTCCTCGTGCTCGGGTGGAACCGCGGTGGGACACACGACGACCTCGGCACCGTAGGCCTCCAGGACGTTGCGCTTGTCCTCGCTGACCTTGTCCGGACAGACGAACACGCAACGGTATCCCCTGCGTTGTGCGATCATCGCCAGCCCCACACCGGTGTTGCCCGAGGTGGGCTCCACGATGGTGCCCCCCGGCGGGAGTTCCCCCGACTCCTCGGCGGCCTCGATCATGCGCTCGGCGATCCGGTCCTTGACGCTGCCGCCGGGATTGAAGTATTCGATTTTGGCCAGCACCCGGGCGGTGCCGGGCTTTGTCAGTGAGTTCAGCCGCACCAACGGTGTGTCACCGACAAGATCGGCCACGTGCTCCACGTAGTCCACGGCGGTTCCTTCCTCGTATCAACCGTGTGCGGTGCGGCGGCACCGCGGCTCCGCACGAATTCTCCCGGGGCCAAAACTGCCCACCCGCAGTCTCCCCACCTGCCGCACCGCGCTCGCGGCGGGGTAGTCGGTTCGTGAGCCTCACGAACCCGTTGTTCAGGCGATTTTCACCCGTTCGCCCGCTCGGCACCCATTAACCATTCGCCCGTGACGAACGATATTCGGGTTACAGAACCTTCGGCGGGTTCACCACGCCCAACCGGACGGGACTCGGACTCCCCGGACATGCGCCCTCACCCGAACAGCGTGACCATTCGGCAGAGCGGTGTCCGAGGCGTCCGCGAGAGTCGGGGAGGCAACGATGATCGCTGCGCGACTGCTGCGGTTGGCTGCCGTTGGCACCGCCTCCGTGGGCGGTCTGTCCGGCGCGGCGTACGGTCTGCTCAACGAACAGTCGAGATACGCCAGGCGGGTTATCGGGCTGCCCGGCAACGGCCCGCTGAACGCGGACGGGACCTACTGCCCCGAGCATTTCGGTGGCGAAGCGGCTGCCGCGATACCGCCACTGGAGTTCGCCGTGCTGGGCGATTCCTCCGCCGCCGGGCTCGGTGTCGAAGTCGCCAGCGAGCTGCCCGGGACACTGCTGGCGAGCGGGCTGGCCGAGGAACTGGAACGTCCGGTGCGGTTGCACACGCACGCGGTCGTGGGCTCGACCACGAGGGGGCTGGAAGCGCAGATCGACGCGGTACTCCGGGAACCGCCCCGATTGGCGCTGGTGCTGATCGGTGCCAACGACGTGACGACCCGCATACCGGTGAGAACCAGTACGGGGCTGCTGGAACAGGGGGTGTCCCGGTTGACCGACGAGGGGGTGGCGGTGGTCGTCGGCACCTGCCCGGATCTCGGAGTGGTCCGCCCCATCCCACAGCCACTGCGTTCGATCGTCCGCAGAAGGAGTCTCACCCTGGCGACCGAACAGCGCCGGGCGGTGGAGCGCTCCGGAGGTCACGCCGTGCCGCTGGCCGACCTGCTCTCCCCCGAGTTTCTGACCCGGCCGGTGGAGTTGTTCGGCCCGGACCGGTTCCACCCCTCCGGGGCCGGGTACGAGATGGCCGCCGACCTGCTGCTGCCCACGCTGTGCGACGCGATCGGCGCCTGGACCGGCATTCCGGTGCCCAGGGCTCCGGCTCGGTCCGCGGCGCTCGAGGCCCGCAGACCGACCCGCCGGTTCGTGGCCAGGCTGAACCTGTGGTGGGGCCACCGTGCCGAGAACTGAGCCGGGAACTCCCCCGCAGTCGCACTGTGAAGGTTCCGAAGACTCGGAACGACGTACGCGGGATCCCCGGAGCGTGGTCGGTTCCCGTTCGGGCGGCGTAAATTTCCCACGAAATCGCCGGGTCATCGACGCAGGCCGAGCTCCGACCACCCTCGCGGTCGGCACCGCCACGGGTTCTCCCGTGCGGCTCTCGCGAGGACGCCGGAGACGTTGTGTAGGTCGCTACCCGATGTCGCCGGGCCCGCAGCGAGAGCCGTGCGAGAGGTTCCGCCAAGCGAGCACCCAAGACAACCGAAACGGTCCAGTACCACAACAAAAAGGTGTTTTCGGGTGATGTGCAGGCGTACCATCCAGTCGGTATGACATCGTTGTGAGCGCGATCACCGCGCCAACAGCGGATAGGCCCCTAGGGTGAGCACATTCCACCGTGCGTGGCTCGGACACGTCACGGGAGCCGTTTCGAAACAGACGCAGCAACCGCGAAGGAGTTCCCGCCATGACCGAAGCAGTCATCGTCGCGACCGCCCGCTCCCCCATCGGGCGCGCGGGCAAGGGGTCCCTGCTGGACATGCGCCCGGACGATCTCTCGGCACAGATCGTGCGGGCCGCGCTGGACAAGGTTCCCGAACTCGATCCCGGCGAGATCGACGACCTGATGCTCGGCTGCGGGCTGCCCGGCGGCGAGCAGGGCTACAACATGGGGCGCGTGGTCGCCACGCTGCTCGGCTACGACCACCTGCCCGGGACGACGATCACCCGCTACTGCTCCTCCAGCCTGCAGACGACCCGAATGGCCATGCACGCCATCAAGGCCGGTGAGGGCGACGTGTTCATCAGCGCGGGCGTGGAGACGGTCTCCCGCTTCGCGAAAGGGAACTCGGATTCGCTGCCGGACACCGCCAACCCGGCGTTCGACCGGGCGCAGCAGCGCACCCAGCAGGCCGCCGAGAACGGCGCCGCCGAGTGGGTTGACCCGCGGGAGTCCGGCGAACTCCCCGACGTCTACATCCCGATGGGGCAGACCGCGGAGAACCTGGCGCTCGCCAAGGGCATCGGCAGGGACGAGATGGACGAGTTCGGGGTGCGTTCGCAGAACCTCGCGGAGAAGGCCGCCGCGAACGGGTTCTGGTCCCGGGAGATCACTCCGGTCACCACTCCCTCCGGAACGGTCGTGGACACCGACGACAGCCCACGTGCCGGGGTGACCAAGGACGCGGTGTCGGGCCTCAAACCGGTGTTCCGCCCCGACGGGCGGATCACGGCGGGCAACGCGTGCCCGCTCAACGACGGCGCGGCCGCGCTGGTGATCATGAGTGACCGCAAGGCGGAAGAGCTGGGGCTCACCCCGCTGGCCCGGATCGTTTCCACCGGTGTGACGGCACTCTCCCCGGAGATCATGGGGCTGGGCCCGGTAGAGGCGTCGCGGCAGGCGCTCGGCCGGGCGGGCATGGGCATCGGCGACATGGACCTGGTCGAGATCAATGAGGCCTTCGCCGCCCAGGTGATCCCGTCCTACCAGGAGTTGGGCGTCCCGCTGGAGAAGCTCAACGTCAACGGCGGTGCCATCGCCGTGGGCCACCCGTTCGGCATGACCGGCGCGCGGATCACGACCACGCTGCTGAACTCGCTGCGCTACCACGACAAGCAGTTCGGGCTGGAGACGATGTGCGTCGGCGGTGGCCAGGGCATGGCCATGGTGCTGGAACGGCTCAGCTGACCGCACTAGGAGGCACGGCCCGTCGCGTTGAGCGCGGTTCCTCGCGGGACGGGCCGCCTCCGCAGGGCCGCCTCTCGGAACGGCTGTCGGAGTCGTTCGTGTCACACGAAAAGCAGCGCCCGTCCCTTCCGTATCGGAGGGAACGGGCGCCGCTTCGATTCGGCTGAGCTCCTGCTCTGCTCGCCTGAGCTCCTGCCGGGGGCTCTCGCGGGCACGTGGCCGGTCGCGCCGAACGGGCGCCCACGAGAACCGGAGCGGCGGAGTACCGCTAGTCGCTCTGCAGGTAGGACAGCAACCGCAGGATCTCCAGGTACAGCCACACCAGCGTGACCATCAGGCTGAACGCGATGTACCAGGAGAACCTGGCGTCCACACCGCTCTTGATGGCGCGGTCCGCCTCGTCGAAGTCCAGCAGGAACACGAACGCGGCGATACCGATGCACAGCAGGCTGAATCCGATGGCGAGGGGACCGCCGTCGCGGATGCCGAGGCCGCCCTCCACGAAGAAACCGGCGACCAGGTTGACCAGCATCAGCGTGACGGCACCTGCCGCCGCGCCGATGACCCACTTGGTCAGCTTCGGGGTGACCCGGATCGCACCGGTCTTGTAGACCACCAGCATGGCCGCGAACACACCCATGGTGCCCGCGATGGCCTGCATGATTATCCCGGGGTTCACCATGGTGGCGAACAAGTGGCTCACCGCACCGAGGAACACACCCTCGACGGCGGCATAGGCGATGACCAGTGCCGGGCTCACCTTCTTCTTGAAGATGTTGGCCAACGCCAGTACGAACCCGACGAGCGCCGCCGGGAGAGCCAGTCCCCAGGAAGCGGCACCGCCGATGATGTAGGTGGCCGCACCGGTACCGATCGTGATGGCCAGCGTGGTGGCCGTCTTGGTAACGATGTCGTCGATCGACAGCGGCCGTCCGGTCTGCTGCGGAGCGGTGGTGGCCTGCCCTTCGGTACCGAAGGCACCGGCGGGCTGGCCGTAGTTGAAGTTCGCGTACCCCCCACCCTTGGGCAGGTTCTTGAACGCAGGGTTGCTGCTTGTGCGCAAGTCATCCTCCCGGGCGTGCGTGCGCCGTCACCCGTATTAACGGCCGGGAGCCGCGATCGGTTCCCGGCCACGTAAAACGCACTTTACCCGTAATCGCGGCACTGGTCCCAGTGCCTCACCTGTTTCGGGAACGTCACGGTTTCAGCGGCGCTTCTTCTGACTCCGTTGCGAAGCGGACTGCTTACCCGAGCCACCCGCACGATTCTTGGACTGCTGGGCCTTCTTGTTGCCCGAGCCACTCCCGGAAGAGCCGGAGGAGCTACCACCGCTCCCCGAGCCGCCACCCGAACCATCACCGGACTTGGCGCTCGCGCTCGGCTTCGCACTCCCGGAACCGGCCTTGGAGCCCGACTTGGCGCTGGAGCCCGCCTTGGAACCGGAACCCGCTTTGGCGCTGGAGCCCGACTTGGAACCGTTGGAACGCTGGGAGGTCTTCTTGCTCGCGGAGCCGCTACCGGACTTGGAGCCGCTACCAGTCTTGGAACCACTGCCGGTCTTGGAGCCACCGGCGGACTTGGTGCCGTTCTCCGCCGTGGCCTCGGACGACTCCTCATCCGACTCGTCCTCGTCGAGCTCCGCGACGGCCTTCTTTTCGCCGTTACGGTCCGGCTTCTGTCCCGGCTTGGGGCGCGGGGCCTCCTTCTTGGCCGCGATGTCCTGCTCCTTCTGGCGCGCTTCCTCCCGATCCACCTTGTTGGTGAGGAAGTGCTGCTGCCCCAGGGTCCAGACGTTGTTGGCGAGCCAGTAGAACAGCACCGCCAGCGGCAGGAACCAACCGGATACCAGGGCGCCGATCGGGGCGAGGTACATCATGACCTTGCCCATCATCGCGCTCTGCGGGTTGGCCATCGCCGCGTCGGACTGGCGCTTCATCGACATTCGCATCGTGAAGTAGGTGGCCACCGAGGCGACGATCATCAGCGGGATACCCACCATGATCATATCGGCGCGGGTGGTGTCGAACTGCTCCAACTGCTGCTCGGGCTGGGTGATCCAGTTGGAGAGCTTGGCACCGAAGATGTCGGCGTTGACGAAGGACTGAACACCCTGCCTGCCGAAGGCGAAGTTGCTGTCCTCGGTGGGGTCGAACCCACGCAGCACGTGGAACAGGCTCAGAAAGACCGGGATCTGCACGAGCGCCGGAAGGCAGCCACCGAGCGGGTTGACCCCCTGCTCGGACTGCATCTTCTGCATCTCCTGCGCCATCTTCTGGCGGTCGTTCTTGTACTTCTCCCGGATCTTCTGCATCTGCGGGGCGAACTTCTGCATCTTGCGCCCCGCGCGAATCTGGCTCAGCGCGGGCTTGAGCAGCAGCACGCGCAGGGTGAACACCAGGAAGAAGACGGAGAGTATCCAACTGATGCCCTGATCCGGGCCGAACACGGCGCCGAAGAGCTGGTGCCAGACCCAGAGGAGCCACGACACCGGGTAGAGGATAAAGCCGAAGAATTGCTCCACTCGTTCACTCCTGGTCGTCGCCCGGCGCGCTCATCCGGGCTCTACCTGCACAGCCGCACTCCGACACGAACCGGAGGGTTCAACCCCGCCAGGGTGCCACGAGCGCATTCGATCACGGCGGGCGGGACTGCCGGTAACCGGCCGACCGGCGCGGATGCCGAGCTTCGGGGGCGATGCGAATCCGGGATCCCTAACCGGCCACCGCTCGGTTACTCGATCACTCGCGCCACACACCCACTCGGCGAAGACGTTCGAACACGGCACAGACCGTGTCACGTTCCGGTTCCAGATTGTACGCGAACCGGACGGCCCCCAGTCCCCGATTCCGGTTTCCCGGCAACCGAATCCGGAAGTGTCCGATCGGGAACTTGACTTCGAGTTTGATCTAACTCGTAGCTTCGATCTCGGCAACGACAACCGGAGCGGGACGACCGCCGCTTCCGGCGCGAGGGAAGGAGACGAGATGACCATCGACCACAGGACCGGCGCCAATCTGCGCGTGGCAGTGATCATCGGCAGCGTCCGGGAGGGGCGCTTCGGCCCGACGGTGGGCAACTGGATGGCCGCCGAGGCCGAACGCCACGGTGACTTCGATGTCGATCTGGTGGATCTGGCCGAGGTGGAACTGCCGATCGACATGAGCGCGGAATCCGCCTCCGACGCGGGGAGCTCGAAGACGTCACTACACGAACGGCTCGACGCCGCGGACGCCTTCGTGGTGGTCTCGGCCGAGTACAACCGCAGTTTTCCGGCATCGTTGAAGAACGCGATCGACCACCACAAGTCCGAGTGGTACGCGAAGCCGGTCGGACTGGTCTCCTACGGCGGGATCGCGGGCGGACTGCACGCCCTGGAGAACCTCAGGCAGGTGTTCGCCGAGGTCCGCGCCATGACCGTTCGGGACACGGTGAGCTTCCAGTGGGCCGGGCAGGCCTTCGACGAGGAAGGCTTTCCCAAGGACAGGGCGGGCAGCACCGCCGCGGCCAAGATGATGCTCGACGACCTGTCCTGGTGGGCGACCGCGCTCCGGGAGGCGAAGGAGAAGCGCCCCTACCGAAGTTGATCGGGTGCGCGTTGCTCGGGCGGCCTTGCTTGGGTGGCCTGGCTCGGACAGCCTCGCCCGAAGGGACCACCACTCGGTGGTGGGGCCTCCCCGTAGCGCACGGTGGAAACCCCGCGAGAGGTGACGGCGGAAGCTCCGATCACTCCGGGAAGAACCGTATGGATGGGCGTCCGTCCGGTCCTTCGGCGTCCACCCTGGCGCGAACGTTGTAGACCTCGGCGATCAGCTCCTCGGTCAGCACCTGTTCCGGGGAGCCCGCCGCCACGGCACGCCCCTCCGCCAGCACCAGCAGGTGATCGCAGAACATGGCCGCCAGGTTGAGGTCGTGCAGGGCGATGACGCTGGTCACCGGGATCCGGACCACCAGCGCCAGCAGCTCCAGCTGGTGCTGGATGTCCAGGTGGTTGGTGGGCTCGTCCAGCAGCAACTCCTTCGGCTGCTGTGCGAGCGCCCGCGCGATCTGGACCCGCTGGCGTTCCCCGCCCGAGAGGGTGTGCCACGACCGGTCGACCTTGTCCTCCAGCCGGGTGTACTCCACGGCCGAGCGCACCGCTGACTCGTCCTCGGCCGTGGCGCCCGCCCAGGCACGCCGGTGCGGGATGCGACCGAGGCGGACGACGTCGAGCACGCTCATGTCGACCTCGGTGCCCGCGTGCTGTTCGACCACGGCCACCCTGCGGGCGACGTTCTTGCGCCCCACTCGTTCGATCGGGGACCCGTCGAGTCGGACCACACCCTCCGACGCCGAACGAACCCCGGACAGCAGTCGGAGCAGGGTCGACTTGCCCGAACCGTTCGGCCCCAGCAGGCCGACGGTCGCTCCCTCCTCCGGGGCGATGCTGACGTCCTCGACTATCAGCTTCCCCCCGGTGCGCCAGGAAACCTCCTCGGCCAGCAGACTCATGAGCGTCGCTCCCTGCGATTCGTAACGGAACTTGCCTTGTCAGGTCGGATGCCGCCTTCGTTGTCGGTCTACCGCCACGTTGTGCTGCTCATCGAGCTTGTCCATCTCACCGGCACTCTCCTGCGCGACAGCGCCGAACACCAAGCTCGCCACCGACACCGCCGCGGGTTCTCTCGTGGTGCGCTCGCGAGGAAGGCCCGACGTGGTGTAGTAACTACCCGATGTCGGGCCTCCCCGGAGCGAGCGCCCGCGAGAGGTTCCGCCAAGCGAGCTCCGCGAAAAGCGGGTTGAGCACCTTCATCAGTGCACCTTGCGGCTGCGGTAGAGGATGACCACGAACGCGGGCACCCCGACCAGCGAGGTCATCACGCCGACCGGGATCTCCTGCGGATCCAGCGCGGTCCGCGCGATCGTGTCGATCCACACCAGGAAGATCGCCCCCGCCAGCGCGGTGGTCGGCAACAACCTGCGGTGGCCGGGGCCGACGATGGCCCGCGCCGCGTGCGGCAGCACCAGCCCCACGAAACCGATGGCTCCCGAGGCACTGACCAGCGTGGCGGTCAGCAGCGCCGTCACCACGAGCAGCAGCAGCCTGGTGCGCGCCACCGGAACGCCGAGCGAGGCGGCCGCGTCCTGCCCGAAGGTGAACGCGTCCAGCGAACTCGACTTGGCCGTGCACACCACCAGCACCGCGAGCAGCGCGCCAAGGCACAACCACACCTCGAACCAGCCGGTTCCACTCAGCGAGCCGAGCAGCCAGAACAGCACGCTGCGCGTCTGCCGGGAGTCGGCGACCGACATCACGATGAACGAGGTCAGCGCCGAGAACAGCTGCATGGCCGCGACGCCGGAGAGGATCACACGGTCGGCGGTGCCGCCGACGATGTGGCTCAGCACCATCACCAGCGTGAACGAGAGCAGTGATCCGAGGAACGCGCCGAGTGACAGCGAGAGCACCCCGCTGCCAATGCCCAGCACCACAACCAGCACGGCCCCGGTGGAGGCCCCGGAGGAGATCCCGAGCACGTAGGGGTCGGCCAGCGGGTTGCGCAGCAGGGACTGCATGACCACCCCACACAGTCCGAGCCCGGCACCGCACACCGCCGCCAGCATGGTGCGCGGCAGTCGGAGATCCCAGATGATCCCCTCGCGGATCAGCGAGAGCCCGGCGTCGCCGAGACCGAGATGCTCGCCCACGACCGCCCACACGTTGGTCACGGCGATGTCGGCCGGGCCGAACGTGATGGTGACGGCGACGGAGAGCGCGAGCAGCAGCAGACCCGCCAGCCAGAGAACGGCGGCGGCACCTCCGCGCGAGCGGGCCAGTAGGGCGGTCACTCGACGAGCCCGAACTCACGCAGCTTGGCCGCGACCCGTTCCACGCCGTTGACGGTACGGATCGAGGGGTTCATGGCGGCGCCGCTGAGCCGGATGTAGCGGTCGTTGCGCACGGCGTCCATGTGCTTGGTGACCGGGTTGTTCTCCAGGAACTCGATCTTCTGGGCGGCTTCCTCCGCGGTCTGGCTCTCGCGGGTCAGATCGCCGATGACCAGCACGTCGGGATCGCGCTGGGCCACGGTCTCCCAGTTGATCTGGGGCCATTCCTTCTTCGTGTCGTCGAAGACGTTCTTCGCGCCGATCTCCTCGGTGATGATGCCGGGGGCGCCGCAGCAGCCCGCCATGTAGGGCGACTCCTTGTTGGCGAACCAGTAGAGCATGCTCACGCCGGAGGCGTCGATGTCGGAGGAGGCCTTGTCCATCCTGCCGCGCAGCTCCTCGACCAGCTGGTCACCGCGCTTTTCGACGTCGAAGACCCGCGCGAGCTCCTCGATCTCCCGGTAGATGGTGCTCATCTCGAGTGGTTTGCTGCGTGCGCCGTCGCCGTCGCCCTCGTTGTTCTTGACGCAGTCCGCCGGGGAGAGATAGGTGGGCACGCCCATCTTGGCGAAGTCGTCCCGGGAGGACACCTCCTGGAAGGTGCTCTCGAAGGAGGCGGAGACGAAATCCGGTTCCTCGGCCAGCACCCGCTCGTAGGAGGGAGCGTTGTCGGCGAGCCTGGGAACCTTGGAGTTGGCTTCCCGCAGACTCTTCAGGACCGGGTCGGTCCAGGTGGCGGTGCCGACCATGCGGTCGGCGAGGCCGAGCGAGAGCAGGATCTCGGTCGAGCCCTGGTTCAGCGAGACCGTGCGTTCCGGCGGGGCCTCGACGGTGATCTCCCCGCCGCAGTTCTCGATGGTCTTGGGATAGCCCGCGGCGCTGTCCTGGGCGGAGGTTTCCGAACCGCTGCCGCCGCAGGCGGTCAACACTCCGAGCCCGAGCGGAATAAGGCAGGTCAGGGATAAGACACGGGACGATCTCTTCATGAGTCCTTCTCCGTCGGGGCTCCATGCGCGAGAGCCGTGCGGGCGGTTTCCGTGCGTCGCGTCGGGCGACGCCACAGCCAGCAGGTTTTCGGGCTCGAGATCGTCCACTCGGAGCGCCTTCCCGAGAGCTCGTCTCAGTGGCCGCTGCTCCGCGCGTCCCTCTCACCGCTGCGCGTCAGCTCCGGATTCGCACCGGATTCCCTGCGCCGCCCGGTGGAACTGCCCGGGCGGGTTGACTGGCGAGGAAGAACCTAACAATCCCGGCGAGTGTGGCTGCGCTCGGTGTGGGCGGCGCAACGTCGTCGCCCGAACACAGCCGCAACAGGAGACGCTACTCACAGCCGCTTCGACGCCCGGAGATCCGGTGCGGGGCTCTCCGGGTAACCGCTGGGCGCGTGTCGGCGGGCGACGAGGACCTCGCTCGGTGCACCCTGTTGTCGATGTTCCCAATCGTCCGGAAATGGGTTGGTCATCCGAATCAGACGCAGTGCCCCCAACCCCGGGTGAATGCTGCTCGCTCCGAGCGGATGAGAGCCAATCAGCTCTCCCCCTGTCAGGTGTAGTTCACCTGCCGGTACCGAAGAGTGTTGACTCTGACGCACAGTGAGACATAATGGAAGGGCCAACGTCGTTGGCGAGTGAGACAATGAACCGGAGCCCTTCAGGGGTTGCGAGGATGAGCCGGAACCGGGAAACCGGATCCCTCCGCCGCAGGCGGTTGTGGCCCCTCGAGCCCACTGAGGGGCTCCGTTTTGTCCGGACGCGTCATGTGCTCTCGAGCAGGCTCGGCCACCAGGACCGATTGGTGACGAAGTCGTTCTCGCCGATGATCTTCATTCCGTAGTTGAGCAGCTTGCCCTTTGCTCGGTGCAACTGGTGGCCGCACTCGATCAGCAGCTGGGCGGCTCGGACATCGTCGGGAGCTCCACGAAGTGCCACCGACAGGATGCCCGCGTGCAAATCGGCCAGCTGGAGGCCGTCATACTCACTCGTTCCGTGCCAGCTCGGTGGCCATCGAATGTGTTCCCAGGGCGTATGCACCGGAGAGGGAATGTTTTGAACCAGATTCAGATAACTAACCGTTCCGTCGTGATCCATATGCCTGACTGACCCCAACCGCAGGATCGCCAGTCGCGCTCCGCCGTGCCACCCATGAGCTGCCAGCGCGATACGTTCCAACAACAAGCGTGTCGTGTAGTTGTAGAACTTCTCATTGTCGCTCCGTAGAGCTTCATTGAACTGGACCGTAGCCTTGTGAGTAATGACGTGAATCGTTTTCGCGTCCGGGATGCTGGCGAGCATACTCGTAGCGAGCTGGCGACGGTCCGCCCGCTTGGGCTTAAAGTGCTCGACCCAGTGCAGCGGGCGTGAAGTTCCGATCTCGTATCGCAGCCCGGCAGCGACCGCCCTCGCGTAGGAGACGCTCTCCGCCGGAATCATCAGAGCGGTCATCGCGAAGAACGTGGAGGAATCTTTACCGAATCCACGGTCCCCGGTTTCGTCGACATACACCTCGACCTTGGGCAACTTGCCCGCCCAGCTGGGCGTACGAGGCATAGGTGCTCTCGAACCAGGAGACAACATCAACCTCCGCTCCAACTTCCGGCGATCCGCGGCTCACCGCAGCGTGATCACCACTGACACGGCGCACGATGATATCGCTTCGAGCACGAGAGAATACGGACAGCGAGTTTTGTGCAAGATCGGCCGTAGTAGATGCTGATGCAGCCGCCTTGGACGATGCGGTCGCTCGTAATGTTCCTGGTGTGTCGGACAATGGGGCGGTGATTGGCGTCCGTGATCCGCATCCGTGGCCCATGACGGAGCAGGAAGCCGTCGCTGTGCAGCAGCGGCTGCGGCCCCTGGTGCGTTTCGACGGTGAACCCGAGGTCGTGCGCACGGCGGCAGGGTTGGATGTGGCCTACCGCGAGGAGACCGACGAGCTCGTGGCGGCGGTGACGGTGCTCGACGTGGCCTCGCTGGCCGTGACCGACAGCGTGGTGGTGCGCGGCGAGCCGGAGTTTCCCTACGTGTCGGGGCTGTTCGCATTCCGCGAGGCGCCGCCGCTGCTGGAGGCGCTGACCCGGCTGTCGAGCGAGCCGGACGTGCTCGTCTGCGACGGCCAGGGGCTGGCCCATCCCCGCCGCTTCGGAGTGGCCTGCCACCTCGGCGTGCTGACCGAGCTCCCCAGTATCGGCGTCGCCAAGACCGCGATGGGCCACTACGAGCCGCCGGACGAACAGCGCGGCGATTGGTCACCGATCCGGTTCGACGAGGAGATCGTCGGCCGGGCGCTGCGGACGCAACGAGGCGTGAAGCCGGTGTTCGTCTCGATCGGCCACCGCTTCACCCTCGATGCGGCGTGCGAACTGGTGCTGCGGCTCGCACCGCACTACCGCCTGCCCGAGACGACACGGAGCGCGGATCGGTGGGGGCGCCGGGGCTCGGTCGGCCACTGGGCGCACTGGTCGTGATCGGCACGGGACTGTCCACGTCGCGATGTTCGACAAGGAAGCGACGAAAGAGGACAGTGGAGGGGGACGGACAAACGTCACGTCCACGATCTCAGGGAAGAGCGTCTCGGCAGCGGCACACCGAATCCAAAATGGACGCCCCCCGGCCCATCCCGCTGAGCATAGTGATCCACACGTACCGTGAACAACGGTTTTCGGTGCCCCCGGTCGGACTCGAACCGACACTACGACGATTTTAAGTCGTCCGCCTCTGCCGATTGGGCTACGGGGGCGCGTCCTCGGCTCGTCACCGACACGCCTTCGGTAACCGACCCACAGTGGGCCCCTTGTTAAGACGTGCCAATGCTGCCGTTGGTTCCAGAAGAAACGAAACCGCCATCTGGAGCAAACCCGATCACAGCGTGTGAAAAACATCAACACTGCCGCGCCACACGCACTACCACAGCCACCCATACAGGTGACAACTTTCAGGTAATGCTCGTGAACAGGTCACAGAAAGTCAAGAGAACGGGAGATCACACACAACGGGCCGTGCGCCGGTTCCCCGACGCACGGCCCGTTGCCGATCGTGTGATCACCGACCGAGGAGCCCGGAACGGGCTCAGCTGGAAGCCGCACGCTTGAAATCGGAACGGGGGTTCTGGATCTGCCCCATCGAGACGACCTCGCGCCGGAACAGGAACGCGAGTGTCCAGTCGATGACGATCCGCGCCTTGCGGTTGAAGGTCGGCATCTTGCTCACGTGGTAGGTGCGGTGCATGAACCAGGCCACGAAGCCCTTTGCCTTGAAGCCGTAAACGTCGGCCACGCCCTTGTAGAGCCCCAGCCCCGCGACGGAACCCGCGTTGCGGTGGAAGTACGCGGCGGTCTTGCGGCCACGCAGCGAGGAGATGAGGTTCTTCGCCAGCTGATTGGCCTGGCGAACGGCGTGCTGCGCCGAGGGGGCACAGGTGGCGTTGGGATCCTCCTCCGCCTTGGACAGGTCCGGCACGGCCGAGCAGTCACCCGCGACCCAGACGTCGGGGTGCCCCTCGACGCGCAGGTGCGAGGTGGCCTTGACCCTGCCGCGCTCGTCCAGTGGGAGGTCGGTGTTCTTCAGCACCGGGTTGGCCTTCACACCAGCGTTCCAGACCAGGGTGTCGGTGTCGAACTCGGTCCCGTCCGAGAGCACGGCGTGGCCGTTTTCCACCGACTTGAGGAACGTGTTCAGATAGACCTTGATGTCGCGTTCCTCAAGGGCCTTGACGGTGTAGACGCCCATCTTCTCGCTGACCTCGGGCATGATCCGCCCGGCGGCCTCGATCAGCGACCAGCTCATGTCGTCGCGGGTGATGGACTCGTAGTAGCGGGTGGCGTACCTGGCCATGTCCTCCAGCTCGGCCAGTGCCTCGGTACCCGCGTACCCCCCACCGACGAAGGTGAAGTTCAGCAGGCGCTTGCGCAGCTCCGGATCGGTGGTGTTGGCGGCGGCGTCCATCTTCGCGAGCACGTGGTTGCGCAGATAGATCGCTTCGCCCACGGTCTTGAGACCAATACCTTGTTCGGGCAGACCCGGGATCGGCAGCAGGCGCGAGACGGACCCGAGTGCGACAACGAGCACGTCGTAGCCCAGGTCACTGGCGATGCCCTCGGCATCCTCCACCGTGACCGATCGCTTCTCGTGGTTGACCTCCGTGACACGCGCGGTGAGAACGTGACACCGCTTCAACACTCGTCGCAACGGCGCTACCACGTGACGGGGCTCAACGTTGCCCGCCGCCGCTTCCGGGAGGAAGGGCTGGTAGGTCATATGCGGCTGAGGGTCGACGACCGTCACCGAAGCCTCACGGCGGCCGAGCTTGGACTGCAGTCGCAACGCGGTGTACATACCGACGTAGCCGCCGCCGAGGATGAGAATCCGGGTGGGATCGGATTTACCAGCCATGCCTCTATGGTCACACCAATACGCGATGGGCCACCCCGGCGGCCCCCTCAAATGTGACACCGCTCGCGGGTGTTCCTGATCACAAAAACAACCCGTGCACGGCCGTGGACGGTGCGTACAGCCTCATCGCGGTACGCAACCGTCGGGAGTTCCGCTCGTGCGGTACACGCGTCCTCGAAGGAAGAACCGGGATCACCGGGAGGACACGGGCACGATCGGCGTGGCTACCGGTCGCCTACGACAATGGCGAACACCGGGTGAAGTCGATCTCGAATCATCCCCGCCCACCATACCGGAGACTCGGATCAACGAGCGCGGGAGCACCGAATCGAGAGGCCCGTCACACACTCCCAGCGCTTCGGTCGCGGCGTGCCCACCCCTCGAACCAGGCGCAAAATCGAGACCTCTGAGACACCAAAGCCGCCGAGTGCGGTACTTCACCGGGTCGCCCGGTCGTACACGAACCCGGCGACCTGCTTGCGGTACTCCGAGTACGCGTCGAGCGCGAGTGGAACCGCGGCCGCGAGGATGTCGTAGTTGATGCGGATGTACTCGTGCACGATCGCGTTGCGCATGCCCACTGAAGGTTTGATCTTCTCGACGATCTCCGCCGTCAACACGCGCGCCGCTCCATCAGGTCGAAGCTGTCGCGATAGTTCTCCGGGGCGCGCCCGAGGACAACCGAGCTGATGTGCGTGTTGATGTCAGCGGCCAGGTCCACCAACCGACAGGTCAACCGTTCGACAGCGGCCGCGGTCACCGGCTCGGACCGCAGTCTGCTCGCGTCCATCGGGCTGATGCTCCGCAACGTCGCCGTAGCTCGATCGATCGCCTCGAGCTTGCTGCGGAGAACGTCCACGTCCAGGCCGTTGCGTGTCATCGCCCAGCCATCAGCTTGAGGTCGAGGAGGCGTAGGTGCCGAGTCTCCATCTCCATGGTCAACGCCGCGATCTGTGCCAGGGTGAACAGGCTCGGCTCCGCTTCGTACAACAACAGGCTCCGCGGACCGAGTGCCCGGGCAGTGGCCACGACACCGGCGGTGTTCAGATCGAGGAGATCGATACCGTCGAAGCCGGTCAGGCCCATCAGGTCGTTGATCAACCCGACGACGTCCAGCGCTGTGCCCGGACGGTGCCGACACGCGATATCCAGGTCCGCCGGAGCTCGCGATGACTCCCGCTCCACCGCGCTGCCGTGCACGACGAGCAGATCGAGATCGTATCTGCCGCACAACCGCTCGACTTCACCCGACTCCACCGCGGAATGGAGCCAGCCGAGCGCTTCGCGCGGCGTTGTCGTCATCACCGCTCAGCATAACCCCGTGACCGATGGGCAGCGATCACGCACCGAGCACGCCGATGTCCGGCCCGGCGTCGGCGAGCTGAACCGAACGCCTCACCCGATCCCCGCCGCCTCCTTGGCGCGTCCCAGCACGTCGCCCAGCATCTCCGGCGTCAGCCTGCCGGTGAAGGTGTTCTGCTGGCTCACGTGGTAGCAGCCCAGCAGCAGCAGTTCGCTCCCCGACGGGTCGCGCAGCGTGGCCCGGGCGCCGTGACCGAACCTCGGCTTCGGGCGGGGTACCTCCCAGCCACCGGCCGCCAGCACCGCCAACAGGGCCTGCCAGCCGTAACCGCCCAGCACCACCACGACCCGCAGGGTCGGCCGGAGCAGCTCGAACTCGCGCGCCAGCCAGGGCGAACAAGCGTCGCGCTCGGCCGGGGTCGGCTTGTTGGCGGGAGGGGCACACCGCACCGGCGCGGTGATCCGCGTGCCGTAAAGCCGTAGCCCGTCGTCGACCGATTCGGAGTGCGGTGCCGAGGCCAGCCCCACGTCGAACAGCGCCCGGTAGAGCACCTCTCCGGAGCGGTCTCCGGTGAACATGCGTCCTGTCCGGTTGGCCCCGTGCGCCGCGGGCGCCAGGCCCACCACTGCCAACGAGGCGTCCGAGGGTCCGAACCCCGGTACGGGCCTGCCCCAGTACTCCTGCCCGCGGAAGGCGGCGCGCTTCTCCTCTGCCACCCGTTCCCGCCAGCTCACCAGTCTGGGACAGGCGAAACAGTCGGTGACGGCCTCGTCCAGCTCGGCGAGCGTGCTCGCCTCGCCCGCCGAGGCACTCGGTTCGACCGACGCCGGGCCGGGCGATCGGGGATGTGTCTCGTACACCACAGTCACGGTGGCACATCGCCCGAACGCCCCCACGCGGGCCACCGGATCCTCCGGTCGAGGCGATTAGGCTACGGCCCATGACAGCCAGTGAGGAAACCGAGAACACCGGCGAGTCGAACCGGCAGTCGAGCACGCCTTCGGCCGAACCGACCGACGACCTCGTCAGCACGCACCACACGATCACGGCCAACGGCAAGCAGCTCTCCTACACGGCCACCGCGGGCCGGTACGTGCTGCGGGAGGAGAGCTACACCGAGGGCAAGTTCGACGGGCACGTCGCAGGTGCCGAGGTGTTCGTGACCTCGTACGTGGCCGATGCGCCGGAGTCCTCCGACCGCCCGGTCACGTTCGCCTTCAACGGCGGGCCGGGGGCGGCCAGCGTGTTCCTGCACATGGGACTGCTGGGACCGCGCAAGGTGGTCTCCGGCGACGCGGGCCAGCTCGCGGCCCCGCCGTACGGTCTGGCCGACAACCCGGAGACGCTGCTCGCGCACAGCGACTTGGTGTTCATCGACCCGGTCTCCACCGGTTTCTCCCGCGCGGTGCGCGGTGGCAAGGCGGGCGACTTCCACGGCTACCGGCGCGACATCGAGTCGGTGGCGGAACTGATCCGGCTGTGGACCACGCGCAACGGCCGCTGGCTGTCGCCGAAGTACCTGGCGGGCGAGTCCTACGGCACGTTGCGGGCCGCTTCACTGGCCGAGCACCTGCAGAGCAAGCACGGGCTCTACCCGAACGGGCTGCTGCTGATCTCGACGGTGCTGGACATGGGCACCATCCGCTTCACCGAGGGCAACGACCTGCCCTACAGCCTGTTCCTGCCGACCTACGCGGCCATCGCGCACCACCACGGCAAGCACGGGGAGCGCCCGCTGCGCGAGGTGCTCGACGAGGCCGAGGAGTTCGCGTCGCGGGACTACCCGTGGGCGCTGCGGCAGGGAGCCCGGCTGTCGGACGAAGACCGCGCCGAGGCGGTGCGGCGCACCGCCGAGTTGACCGGGCTGAGTCCGGACTACGTGGACCGGGTGAACCTGCGGATCGAGCACCTGCGGTTCTTCACCGAGCTGCTGCGCGACAAGCGGCTGACCGTCGGCCGCATGGACGGACGCTTCACCGGTTGGGAGCCCGACGCGGGCGGCGAGCACCTATCGGACGATCCGAGCGTGTCGGGACTCCTCGGGGCCTACTCGGCAGGGGTCAACCACTACCTGCGGCAGGAGCTGGAGTACTCCAACGACCTGCCCTACGAGGTGCTGTCGATGCGGGTCCACCCCTGGTCCTACGAGGACTTCGAGGGGATGGCGGTGACCGCCACGGACAAGCTGGCCAAGGCGATGCGCAGCAATCCGCACCTGCGGGTGCACGTGGGTTGCGGGCACACCGACGGGGCGACGCCGTACTTCGCGGCCGAGCACACCCTGGCCCAGCTGGAGATCCCGCGGGAGCTGCGCGACAACATCGAGGTCCGGTACTACCCCGCCGGGCACATGATGTACGTGCACGAGCCCTCGCGGATCAAGCAGTCCGCCGATCTCGCCGAGTTCGTCTCTCGGTGAAACAGGGCCGCCTCGGCTTTCGTAACTGGTTACTCGGCGGAACCTCTGGCACGGCTCTCGCTGCGGGGAGGCCCGAGGGCGCGGCGATTTCGTGGGAAATTGACGGAGCCAGCACCGCGCCACCGAACGGGGGCGTCAATTTCTCGCGAAATCGACGCCCCCGCCACCACGAAGAGGTGCTCTTCGGAAGGCAGCGCCCTCCTCAGGAAACCACGTGGTCGTTCCGTTCGGCGAAGTGGCAGGCGCTGGGGTGGCCGTCGGCCAGTTCGAGGTCGATGCGGCCACCGTCGCGCCGCACGGCCAGCTCGGGCTCCTGCTCGGCGCAGATGTCCTGCGCCTTCCAGCACCTGGTGCGGAACCGGCACCCGGAGGGCGGGTTCGCCGGGCTGGGCACGTCACCCGTGAGCCGGATGGCCTCCCTGCGGTCGCGCACCGAGGGATCGGGCACGGGCACCGAGGACAGCAACGCCTGGGTGTAGGGGTGCTGCGGGTGCTCGTAGATCTGCTCCTCGCTGCCGTTCTCGACCATCTTGCCCAGGTACATCACGCCCACCCGGTCGGAGAGGTGCCGCACCACGCCGAGGTCGTGGGCGATGAAGATGTAGGACAGGCCGAACTCGGACTGCAGGTCGCTCAGCAGGTTCATCACCTGCGCCTGGATCGAGACGTCCAGCGCGGACACCGGCTCGTCGCAGACGATCACCTTGGGCTTGAGCGCCAGCGCACGGGCGATGCCGATCCGCTGCCGCTGCCCACCCGAGAACTGGTGCGGATAGCGCCGCACGTGCTCCGGGTTGAGACCGACCGTGTCGAGCAGCTCCTGCACCCGCCGCTGCCGGTCACCCTTCGGCGCCACCTCGGGGTGGATCTCGAACGGCTCACCCACGATGTCGCCCACCGTCTTGCGCGGGTTGAGCGAGGTGTAGGGGTCCTGCAGCACGATCTGCATGTCCCTGCGCAGCTGCCGAAGCTGGGACGCGCTCTTCTTGCCGAACATGTCCACACCCTCGAACAGCGCGCTGCCGCTGGTGGGCTGCTCCAGCCGCATCAGCACCTGGGCCAGTGTGGACTTGCCGCAACCGGACTCGCCGACGATGCCCAGCGTCTCGCCCCGGTTGAGATCGAAGGAGACCCCGTCCACCGCGCGCACGTGACCGATGGTCTTCTTGAACACGATCCCCTGCTGCACCGGGAAGTGCTTGACCAGGTCGCGAACTTGCAGGATCGGCTCACTCACTGCTGATCAACTCCTCGGCGAAGTGGCAGGCGCTGTAGCGCCCGGGGCGGAGTTCGCGCAACTCCGGAACCTTCCGGCGGCACTCGTCCGTGGCGCGGTGACAGCGCGGGTGGAACGGGCAGCCCTCCGGGATGTTCGCGAGGTTCGGCGGGAGCCCCTTGATGCTGGCCAGCTGTTCGCCCTTCTGATCCAGCCGGGGGATGGACTCCATCAGCCCCTCGGTGTAGGGGTGCGCGGGGCGCTTGTACAGCGACTCCGCATCGGACTCCTCCACCACCCGACCGGCGTACATCACCGCGATGCGGTCGGCGACCTCGGCGACGACCCCGAGGTCGTGGGTGATCAGGATCAGCCCCATCCCGCGTTCGCGGCGCAGCTCGTCCAGCAGATCCATGATCTGGGCCTGCACCGTCACGTCCAGCGCGGTGGTCGGCTCGTCGGCGATGAGCAGGTCCGGGTCCAGCGCCAGCGACATCGCGATCATGGCGCGTTGCCGCATACCGCCGGAGAACTGGTGCGGGAACTCCTTCACGCGCTGCTTGGCGTTGGGGATCTTGACCATGTCCAGCATCTCGGCTGCCTTGGCCATCGCGTCCTTGCGCGACATTCCCCGCCGGAAGCGGAACTGCTCGGCGATCTGGAATCCCACGGTGTAAACCGGGTTGAGCGCGGAGAGCGCGTCCTGGAAAATCATCGCCATGTTCTCGCCCCGCAACTTGCGGCGACGATCCTCCGTCGCGGAGAGGAGTTCCTCCCCGCGATAACGGATGGCTCCCTTGGTCGCGAAACCGGGCGGAGTGTCCAGAATGCCCATCACGGTCTGCGCCGTGACGCTCTTGCCGGAGCCCGATTCGCCGAGCACGGCGAGGGTCTCCCCGGCGTCGACGTGATAGCCGACCCCGTTGAGCACGTTCGCCGTGGCCTCGCGGGTACGGAACTCGACGTGCAGGTCTTCCACTTCGAGCAGGCGCGACTCCGGCGAGCCGCCCGTGCTGTCGTCGGTAGCCGACAAAGCGGCCCTCCTTACTACCGTTGTTTCGGATCCAGCGCGTCACGCACCGCGTCACCGAGCATCACGAACGCCAGAACCGTGATCACCAGGAAGCCCGCCGGGAACAGCAGCATGTGCGGCGTGCTGATGATGTACTGCTGGGACACCGAGATCATCATTCCCCAGGAGACGACCGGCGCCTTGAGCCCGAGCCCCAGATAGGAGAGCGTCGCTTCGAGCCCGATCATCTGCCCCAACGCGATGGTCGCGTAGACCATCACCGGAGCGACGCAGTTCGGCAGCACGTGCTTGAAGATGATCCTGCTGTGGCTGGCACCCAGCGCTTTCGCCGCGTTGACGTAGTCCTGCTGCTTGGCCGCGATGGCCGCCGAACGCATGATGCGCATCGAGATCGGCCAGGCCAGTACGCCGATGGTCACGATCACCTGGCTCATGACGCGGATTTCCCCTGGACTGACGATCCCCGCGTTGAACACTGACAGGATAACGATCGCACCGAGCACGAACGGCAGTCCCAGGAAGATCTCGGCGAACCGGGAGACCAGGACGTCCGTCTTCCGCCCGAAGTAACCGGAGATCAACCCGAAGATGGAGCCGAGCACCACGGTCAGGGAAGTCGCGAGCACTCCGACGAGGATCGATGACCTGGTCCCGTAGATCACCCTGGAGTAGACATCCCTACCGAGGTGATCGTAGCCGAACCACGCTTCGCCCGAAGGTCCCTGGCGTGCCTTGCTGAGCAATTGCTCGTTGGGGTCGGTGGCGGTGAACAGCCACGGGAAAGCCGACATCACCAGCAACAGCAGAATGATGGCACTCGCCGCGATGAACAGCGGGCGCTTGCGCAGGTCACGCCAGGCGTCGCCCCAGAGCCCCACTTGCTTTTCGAGCTTGGGCTGCTGCTCGCCGGAACGGGAGACATCCCGGTCGCCGGTGTCCGTCGAATCCGTCTGCTCTCGGATTGATTCAGTCATATCGGATCCTCGGGTCCAAAGCCGCGTAGAGAATGTCAACCAGCAGGTTCATCAGCAGGTAGACGATCACTAGCAGGGTGACGACGCCCGTAACGGTTGTTCCTTCCTGCCCGCCGATCGCTTGGAAGACGAGGTTACCGATTCCGGGGATGTTGAAGATGCCCTCGGTGACGATGGCCCCACCCATCAGCGCACCGAAGTCGGTCCCGATGAAGGTGATCACCGGGATCAACGAGTTGCGCAGCATGTGCACCGAAACGACCCGGCGCGGCTTGAGTCCCTTGGCGTTGGCGGTACGGATGTAGTCCGCGCGCTTGTTCTCGAACATCGCCGTGCGGGTGAGCCTGGCGATGTAGGCCATGGACAGACTGCCGAGAATCAAGCCCGGAACCATCAACTCGCCGATGGTCGGATCGGTACTGACCGAGGGGTCCATCCAACCCAGCTGGACACCGAAAACGATTTGGACCACGAAGCCGCTGACGAAAACCGGCACGGCGATCAGGAAGAGCGTGGCCGCGAGCACCAGATTGTCCACGAAGCCCTTACCGCGCAATGCGGTCAGGATCCCGGCGGCGATGCCGATCACGGCCTCGAAGACCAGTGCGATCGCCGCGAGCTTGATGGTGACCGGATACGCGTCCTGGATCAGCGTACTGACTTCGATCCCCGAGAAGGTCTCCCCGAAGTTACCCTGGAACAGCTGCCCCAGATACAGGATGTACTGCATCGGCAGTGGTTCGTCAAGATTGTACTTCTCGGTCATCATCTGAACGTAGGCCTCCGGGCAAGCACGGGATCCGCACTTGCCCGCGAAGGGATCTCCCGGCAGGGCCCACACGAGGGAATAGATGATGAACGTCGTTCCGATGAAAACCGGAATCAACTGCAGCAGTCGCCGCAGTATGTATCGGCCCACCGAACCTCCTTCGACACGGACAGGCCCGGCCCACCACCGCTTTTGGCAATGGCGAGCCGGGCGACTGCCCTACTGACTCACACTCACTCCGGCTGGGCGATCTTCACCGATGTCAGCGACAGCGAACGGCGCTTGGTCACCTGTCCCTCGGCGATACGATCCGACTTGGCCGACTGCACGTTCTGCGAGTAGACCGGCACGGTCGGCATGTCCTTGGCCAGCAGTTTCTCCGCCTTGGCGTAGAGTTCGTTGGCCTTTTCGACCGTAGGAGCCTGGTTCGCCTGGCTCATCAGATCCTCGAACTTGGGATTGTAGTAGCCACTGTCGTTGGAGGAACCACCCTTGGTGTAGATGGGGGCCAGGTAGCTCTGGATGCTCGGGTAGTCGGCGATCCATCCGCTGCGGAACATCCCGGTCATCTGGTTCGCGGCGATCGAGGAACGGAACTCGCTGAACGTGGGAACCGGGTTGTAGGAGACCTCGATGCCCAGGGTATCCCGAATGCTGCCCGCGACGGCCTTGATCCACTCCTCGTGGCCGCCGTCGGCGTTGCTGGAGATGGTCAACGTACCGTCGAAGCCACCCGCCTTCTTCAGGAGCTCCTTGGCCTTGGCGGGGTCGTACTGGCACCACTGCCCGCAGGCCTCGCCCTCACGGCCGGGAGTACCGGGGGCGGACCACCCTCGGAGTGCCTCACGCGTGCCGGAGAAAACGTTCTTGACGATGCTCTCGCGATCGATGGCCATCGAGATGGCCTTACGCAGATTCGGGTCCTGGAACTTCTCGTCGTAGAGCGGGAAGCTCAGCGGCGTGACGAGCGCACCCTCGCGGGTGAGCGCGTTGTCGCCGAGTTCTTCCTTCCAGCGGTTGTCGACCAGCGCGGAGGTGGGCACCTGCCGTTGGAAGTCGAGGTTCCCGGACTTGAGGTCGCGGTAGGCGGTCGCCTGCTTCTGGTAAACCTTGAACTTGAAGGCCTTGACCTCGCCCTTGCGCTCGCCCTTGTAGTCCTCGTAACGCGTCAGCGTGAGGCTGCGGTTGGGTTGACGCTTCTCGAACTTGTACGGGCCGTTGCCGACCGGGTCGTTCTCGAAAGCTTCCTTGTCCTTGAAGAACTTCTCCGGCAACGGCGAGAACGCCGTGTACCCCAGGGTCGTGGGGAAGATGGTGAAAGGCTGCTTGAGGGTGATCTCGAAGGTGTGGTCATCCACGACCTTCAGCCCGGACATCTTCTCCGCGCTCGGCTCCGGAGCTTCCTTCGGACCGGTTTCCCCGTCCGGATCCGGCGGGTTGACGTCGTCGAAGCCCTTGATCTTGTCGAAGAAGCTGGCGGTCTTCTGCCCGTTGGGCGCATAAGAAGTGTAGTTCCAGGCCCGCACGAAGTTGTCGGCGGTGACTTCCTCGCCGTCGTGGAACTTCCAGCCCTGCTTCAGCTTGACCGTGTAGGTCTTCTTGTCGTCGGAAGCCTCGATCGACTTCGCCATGGCGTTGTACGGCTCGAAGGTCTTCGGGTCGTACTCGACGAGACCGGTGAACATGGCGTCGAGGACGTTTCCACCATTGACTTCGGTGGTGTTGCCTGGCACGAGCGGATTCTCCGGCTCTCCCCAGTCCACCGTGATCGGGTCCTTGAGGGTACCGGTTTCCTCGGTGACGGCGCTGCCGCCACCGCCGCCGCAGCCTGCTGCCAGCAGGACCGCCGACAGCGATGCCGCGACCGGCGCGACCATGCGTCGCTTGCGCATCAAATTCCTCCCGCTGTCTACGTGACTCCCCGCTGATCAAGGCGGGGGTCGCCACGCCGACGACCTCGGGTCGTCGGATGAGTGCGAGCGTAAACATAAGCGAGACACAGTTCACGACAATGAGCTGTCACAAAGCCGTCACTTTCTTTCTCGATTCAGCAAGATAATCACCCAATTGACGGAATGAAGCGTCTCACATAGCGGAATTCAACCGATCGACAGGGCGATACCGTCGAGGATGTCGTGCTCACTGACAGTTATATCGGAGATCCCCGCGCGCTCCGCCAGCTCGGCCGCGAGCACGCTCACCACCAACGCTCCTCCCCCGATGACGTCCACCCGCCCCGGATGCATCGGCCCCAGCGCGGCACGCTGGTCGTGATCCATCGCCAGCAGCTCCCGCGCGGTCTCGTCAACACTCCTCCGGGACACGCGGGAGAGGTGGATCGCGGCGGGGTCGTACTCGGGCAGACCGTGCGCGATCGCCGACAGGGTGGTGACGGTGCCCGCCACCCCGACCCAACGACGCGCGGCGGAGACGTCCACGGCGGCGAACGCCTCGTCCAGCACCTCCCGAGTGAGCTCACCGGCGACCTTCACCTCATCGGGTGAAGCCGGATCGGTGTGTAGGCAACGCTCCGTGAGACGCACGCATCCGATGTCCGCTGAGTGGGATCCGACGATCTCCGCCTCCTTGCCGTCCCAGTGGCCGAGCACCAACTCGGTCGAACCGCCCCCCACATCGGCCACCAGGAATGGGCCGTCCGCGGGATCCAGATCGCCCACCGCGCCAACGAAGGAGAGTCTGGCCTCCTCCTCGCCGGTGATGATCTCGGCCTCCACCCCCAGGGTCTCGCGGACCATCCCGAAGAAGTCCTCGCGATTGGCCGCGTCCCTGGTCGCCGAGGTGGCCACCATCCTGGTGCGCTCGACGGACTCCTCCCGGATGCGCTCGTCGTAGTCGTGCAGCGCCTGCCTGGTGCGGTCGAGCGCCTCCTCGGACAGCCTGCCGGTGGCGTCGACCCCCTGCCCCAGTCGCACGATCCGCATCTCGCGGTGCAGATCGCGCAGTTCGCGCGTGCCGTCGTCGTGCACGGTCACCTCGGCGATCAACAGGCGAATCGAGTTCGTCCCGCAGTCGATCGCAGCAACGCGCACCATGCTTCCTCCTGTTTCGAAGTCTTCCGGTCGAGTTGACGGGGTGCTCGCTTGGCGGAACCTCTCGCGCGGCGGTGCCGGCTGCGAGGCCGGGTGTTTCGGCGCTGGCAGCGCCGAATGCATCACGTCGGTCGGCAATACCGGCGGAAAAACATCCGCGATGCAGTCGTGTCCGGACGAAAGTCGTCGAGCCGTTCCGGAGCCGAGATTCACCTCCGAGCACCTTGTCGGGTCCAGGCTATTGCAGCGCAGGGTGGGCGGCACGGGCGACCCGAACCGATTCGGTCGACAGCGCGCGGAAGTGTCGCGGACGCCCACCCCGGACAACGGCTCGGTAATCGGCGTGAACGGGACCGTGCGCACCCGGAGAGCGGAACTGCCTGCGGGTTTCGGGGTCTCGGTGTAGGGGAAATCACGACTCGTACAACGAAACGGTGAACAGCAGGCCCAAATCGGGCAACTCCACCCGAAAACGAACAATCGCGTTATAGGGTTTCCCGTTCGGTGCCTGGTTCGCAGCGCGCCGAAACGGAGTCTCGCGCGAACCGGGAAGCGCACCGGCCAATGACGTCACGGAAGGATGAAAAGTGTCCTATCAGGACTATCAACAGCAACCCGAACAGCAGCCGAGCAACGGCCTCGGAACCGCCGCGCTCGTGCTCGGCATCATCGGGGTGGTGCTGTCGCTGATCCCTGTGTTCGGGGTCATCGCCTGGCCGGTCGTCATCGTCGGCATCATCCTCGGCATCATCGGCATCCGGAAGGTCTCGCAGGGCAGGGCCACCAACAAGAAGGTCGCGATCACGGGGACAGTCCTGTCCGGTGTCGGCCTGGCCATCTGCATCATCTGGGCGATCCTCGCGTTCTCGGTCTTCCAGTCGCCCGAGTTCCAGAACGAGTTCCAGGAGCAGATGAGCCGGGAGATGGAGCAGCAGAACTGACGGCCTCCTCGCGGGGCGCGTTCCGCGGCTCCCCCGGAACGCGCCGGTCAGTCGGCTGAACCGCCCGACGGATCGCCGTCGGGCTCGGTGTTCGACGTGGGTTCGGCAGCGGACCGGGATTCGGGGGTCCCGGAAGCTGCCGAGTCCGACCCCGCCACCGCATCGGCCCCTTGCTCCGAATGGGTCGGCGCCGGTGAGTCGCTCGGCGAGGCGTTACTCCCCGGTTCGTTTCCACCGGAAGTGGATTGCCCGGCCGGCCGCTGCGCCGTTTCGGGCACGATCGGCTCGAAGGAAGGCCCGTTCCCCGAGGGCTCGTCTTTCGGGGGCGCGGCAGGCGACAGCGGCGCGAACTCGTCGGGCGCCCGCCGATCACTCGGCTTCGGCCCGTTGTCGGGAGCAGGCGGATGCACCGCCTCGCCGGTTCGTTCGGGTGCCGCCGGTCCGAGATCGGGAATGTCCGGGGCGGGCGTGGGGTGCCCGCCGGTGCGGTAGGCGGTGGCCCAGCCGAGTACGTCACGCACGTAACGCTCCGAGTGGTTGTACTCGAACACCGCGCGGGCCAACTCCTCCTCGCGGCTCAGATCCCCACCCGCCGCGCACAGGTACTTCCCCGCCGCCAGCGCCGCGTCGTGCGCGTTGTGTGGGCTGGCGATCCCGTCGTCGTTGCCGTCCACGCCGTAGCGGTCCCAGGTGGCGGGCAGGAACTGCATCGCACCCACCGCGCGGTCCCAGACCGTGTCCCCGTCCAGCTCACCGGCATCCGTGTCCGGCACGGCGGCGAAGCCAGCGCCACCGTTGAGCCGTGGTCCGAGGATCGCGGTCACGGTCGTTCCGGAAGCGTCCACCCGGCCGGAGTTGCCGTGGCCGGACTCGACACGCCCGATCGCCGCGAGCACCGACCAGTGCAGCCCGCAGGACGAGTCGGTCTCCGAAAGCCGGTCCGCGGCGTTCCGATAGGCCCGCAGCATCGGCTCCGGAATCCCGGCGGGTCCGTCCGGCACTCGGATGGCGGACCCCGCGCCGGTGTCCGGTTCGGAAGCTGCCCGCATCGAGCGACTGTCCCGGATCAGTCGCACGCCGGGTTCCCGCTGTTCGGGCAGCTCCCCGGTGACCCCCAGGTGTCTCGGCGGGGTTCCGGGGCGGTCACCCACACCCGGAACCCCGAACATCGCGGTCGTGAGCGCGTTGGCACCACCGACCAGCACGAACGGCAGGAGCAGCGCCAACAGCGCCAGCAGCGAACCGACCGGTGGTCTGCGCGGACCGCGACGGACGGCCGGTTTCGGAAGTGTTTCGGATTCGGAATGCCCGGGCCACCAGGACGGTTGGGCCTGCCGCCGCCACGGCGAGGTTCTGCTCCGACGCGGCACGATCGCCCTCCCCAGTTGGTCCTCGCGGCATCGCCGACTCCTCCCGGATTGCACACCATCGGCGTGAAGATCGCCCGATGAGCAGTGGTTTCCCGGTGCGGGTTGCCGGGGTGGTGCTGTGGCGAAACCTCCCGCACGGCTCTCGCTGCGGGTGCCCCGACATCGAGTAGCCACCTACGCCACGTCGGGACCGTCCTCGCGAGAGCCGCACGGGAGAACCCGCGGCGGTGCCGATTGCGAGGGTGGTCGGAGCGCGGCCCGCGGGGGGTGGGGGCTCGGCTCCGCGTCGTAGCAACGCGGCGATTTCGCGAGAAATTGACGGCCACTCGGTCCGGGCCCCTCGCGCGCGGTTGCGTCGCTCGATCTGAGAGCGGCGGCTACTACTGTTCGGTAACCGGTATGTCCTACGCTGCGGGCATGACGCAGCCCGGAGAGTCCGCAGCCGACTTCGTGAGCCCGGCGAGCCATCGGGTCAGCAACCAACCGCCCCCGCTGGACGACTTCGATCCGCTGGACTGTGATCCCGCCCTGCGGGAGGCACTGGCCGAGCACGGGCAGTCGGAACGGATCGAGGAACTGCGTCCGCTGGCGCGGCAGGCGGGCTCGGCAACGGCACGCGAACACGGCAGGCTCGCCAACGAGCACCCGCCGGTGCTGCACAGCCACGACCGCTACGGCCACCGCATCGACGAGGTGGAGTTCCACCCATCCTGGCACTGGCTGATGGAACGCGCGGTCTCCGAGGGGCTGCACGCGGCGCCGTGGGCGCCGGACGCCCCGGAAGGGGCGCACCTGCACCGCGCCGCCGGGTTCTACCTCTGGTCGCAGGCCGAGGCGGGCCACGGCTGCCCGATCTCGATGACCTTCGCCTCGGTCCCCGCCCTGCGGCACAGTCCCGAGCTCGCCGAGTTCTACGAGCCGGGGCTGCGCGCCACGAACTACGACTTCGGTCTCCGTCCTGCCGCGAACAAGCGCGGTCTGCTGGCCGGGATGTCGATGACCGAGAAGCAGGGCGGCTCGGACGTCCGCGCCAACACCACCACGGCCGAGCCGCTGGCCGACGGCAGCTACCGGATCGTCGGCCACAAGTGGTTCACCTCGGCGCCGATGAACGACCTGTTCCTCACGCTGGCACAAACCCCTGCCGGGCTGAGCTGCCTGCTGGTCCCCCGGGTGCTGCCGGACGGCACGCGCAACGCGGTACGGCTACAGCGACTCAAGGACAAGCTGGGCAACAAGTCCAACGCCTCGGCCGAGCTGGAGTACGAGGGCGCGATCGGCTGGCTGATCGGAGAGGAGGGACGCGGGGTGCGCAGCATCATCGACATGGTGTCGATGACCAGGATGGACTGCGTGCTCGGTTCCACGGCCAACATGCGCATCGCGCTCTCGGAGGCGGCGCACCACACGGCGCACCGCGAGGCCTTCGGCAGCACGCTGAACCGGACCCCGCTGATGCGCGCCGTCCTCTCGGATCTGGCGGTGGAGTCGGAGGCGGCCGTGGGCCTGGCGATGCGATTGGCCAGCGGGATCGACCGGGGACAGCGCGGTGACCGGGCCGAGCTGGACCTGCTGCGGTTGGCACTACCCGCCACGAAGTACTACGTCTGCAAACGCGCCCCCACGATGATCGGCGAGGCGCTGGAATGCCTGGGAGGCAACGGCTACGTCGAGGAGTCCGGGATGCCCAGGCTCTACCGGGAAGCGCCGCTGTTGTCCATCTGGGAGGGCTCGGGCAACGTGACCGCGCTGGACACGCTGCGCGCGCTGCACAAGCAGCCCGACACGGCCGAGACGCTGCTGACCGAGCTGGACCGAACAGCCGGCAGTGACGAACGCTACGACCGCTCGCTTCGACGGTTGCGGGCAGAACTGGGCGAACCGCGCGAGGAACGGGCCCGTGCGCTGGCGGAACGGCTCGTGCTGACGCTGCAGGCGAGCCTGCTACTGCGTACCGCGCCGACTGAGGTCGCCGAAACCTTCCTGGCTACCCGGCTGGACGGTGACGGCCACACCCTCGGCGCCACCGGCACCCGCTCCGACGTCCTGCTGGACCGGGTCACTCCCCGGAAGGACTGAGCCCCGCCGAACTACCACCACCTACGCAGCGGGCACCGCCGCGATGCCTGGCCTGACCACGACGAAAGCCGTGCGGGAGGGCTCGCCACCCGACTTCGGCGCGGCGTCAATTTCTCGCGAAATCGTCACCGCAGTGCGGCGGCGCGGCCCCGGCTGCCGTCAATTTCCCAAGAAATCGCCGCGCCCTCGACGCAGGGGCGAACTCCGACCACCCCCGCAGGCCGAACTTCGAGCACTCCCGCGGGCCGAACTCCGACCATGCCCGCAATCGGCACCGCCGCGGGTTCTCCCGTGCGGCTCTCGCGAGGACGCCGGAGACGTTGTGTAGGTCGCTACCCGATGTCGCCGGACCCGCAGCGAGAGCCGTGCGAGAGGTTCCGCCAAGCGACCACGTATGACAACCGAGCCGCACCCCTCAACCGAAGGAAGGGAAAAGCTCCGGTGCTTCGTTGGGCCACCGTTGGGCGATCACGTCGAGCGTCTCGTCCCCGAACGGGTTAACCCCGCGTCCCTTGGCGAGCGAGTGGGCCACATGCACGTGCAGGCACTTCACCCTGCCGGGCATCCCACCCGCGCTGACCTCGGTGCCGAGCGGTTCGAGCGCGTCGCGTTCGGCGAGGTACTCCTGGTGCGCACGGCGATACCGCTCGGCCAGCTCGGTGTCGGTGGCCAACCGCTCGGTCATCTCGCGCATCAGCCCCTCGGACTCCAGCGTGGACACCAAAGTCACCAGCCGCGGCGCGGTGAGGTAGTACAGCGTGGGGAACGGGGTCCCGTCCGGCAGCCGGGGGCTGGTGCGCACCACGGTGGGTTCGCCCGAGACGTCGCGGGTGACCACGTCGCGCATTCCTCTCGGCGGACGCCCCAGTTGGCGCCGCACGACCAGCCGGTCGTCCTCGGTCGCGGTGGGCTCACCGCTCGGGTCCACGCCCGACACTGTCCCTTCCCTTCTCACGTGAACGTGTTCCACAGCTGCTGGTACCACGGTTTCGGCTCCGGAGCGGCCTTCTCCGCGGTCTGCTGCTTCTCCTCGGAGGGCAGCTCGACGATGTAGGGCGTTTCGCCCGGCCGGACGTAGCCGAGGCGTTCCCGCGCCTCGGCCTCCAGCCGACTCGGATCCGACAGCTCCGCCTTCCGCTCCGACAGCCGCTGAACCTCCTCGCTCAGCTGCTGCTCCCGCTGCTCCATGTCGGACAGCTCGTCGAGCTGCCCGAGATAGGTGCGCAGCGGGACCGAGACGCTCAGCGCCATGGCGCACACGAGGGTGGCCAGCACGGCGGCCCGTCTGGTGGAGGAGAGCTTGAACGCGCCACCGGTGCCCGCCGGGGTCCGGGCCCCTGGGGACCCGGACCTCCGGTGTGGTGCGGTCCTGCCGTCCGAGTCACCGCGCGGGCGCCGCGCACGCGTCGACTGCCGGGTACGGCTCGTACCGTCCGACTCGTTCCGTCGATCGCGTTGTGCCGGTCGCCCGGTCGGCATGGATCACACCTCCGCGCTGAACCTGGGGAAGGCCAGCTCGCCCGCATAGCGGGCGGCGTCGCCGAGGTTCTCCTCGATGCGCAGCAGCTGGTTGTACTTGGCCACCCGCTCGCTGCGGGCGGGCGCACCGGTCTTGATCTGGCCGCAGCCGGTGGCCACCGCGAGATCGGCGATGGTGGTGTCCTCGGTCTCGCCGGAACGGTGGCTCATCATGCTGCGGTAGCCGCAGGAGTTCGCCAGGTTCACCGCGTCGAGGGTCTCGGACAGCGTGCCGATCTGGTTGACCTTGACCAGCAGCGCGTTGGCCGCACGCCGGTTGATGCCCTCCTCCAACCGCTCCGGGTTGGTCACGAACAGGTCGTCGCCGACGAGCTGGACCTTCTCGCCGATCTCGGAGGTCATTCGGGACCAGCCGTCCCAGTCGTCCTCCGAGAGCGGGTCCTCGATCGAGACCAGCGGGTAGGAGTTGAGCAGCTCGGTGTAGTAGCCGATCATCTGCTCGGCGCTGCGCTTGGAGCCCTCGAACTGGTAGACGCCGTCCGAGAAGAACTCGGTCGCGGCGACGTCGAGCGCCAGCGCGACGTCCCTGCCCAGCTTGTAACCCGCCTTGTCCACCGCGGTGGCGATCAGGTCGAGCGCCTCACGGTTGTTGGGCAGGTCGGGTGCGAAACCGCCCTCGTCACCGAGGCCGGTGGCCATGCCCTTGCTCTTGAGGACCGACTTCAGCGCCTGGTAGATCTCGGCGCCCCAGCGCAGCGCCTCCGAGAACGAGTCGGCCCCGATGGGCGCGATCATGAACTCCTGCATGTCCACCCCGGTGTCGGCGTGCGCGCCGCCGTTGAGGATGTTCATCATCGGCACCGGCAGCACGTGGGCGTTGGGGCCGCCCACATACCGGAAGAGTTCGAGCCCGGTCGACTCGGCTGCCGCCTTGGCGGTGGCCAGCGAAGCGCCGAGCATCGCGTTGGCCCCCAGCCTGGACTTGGTCGGGGTGCCGTCCAGGTCGACGAGTTTCTGGTCGACCACGCGCTGTTCGATGGCCTCCACGCCGACCAGCTCCGGGCCCACCTCGTCCAGCACGCCTGCCACTGCCTTCTCCACGCCCTTGCCGCCGTAGCGGTCGGCGGCACCGTCGCGCAGCTCGACGGCCTCGTGTTCGCCGGTCGAGGCTCCGGAGGGAACGGCAGCGCGGGTCAGCGTGCCGTCATCCAGGGCCACCTCGACCTCGACGGTGGGGTTGCCCCGCGAGTCCAGGATCTCGCGAGCGCCGACCTGCTCGATGATCGCCACGTGTGCTCCTAACAAGCTTTGTGAATCCGAGACGCCACGGCCCGCCGCGATGCTTCCACCGGCGGTCCCGTTCGGGGGAGGCCGGACGCCCGACGACTGCCTCCGAGCCTAACCGGGCGCTCTGATCGTCCGCCGCAGGCTCGCGGTCGGGCTCCCGGCATGTGCGACGGAGGAGCCGACCCGACGCGTGAGCACGAGAACCGAGCGGGCGAAGCACCCGTTCGGCACTATGGCGGAACCGTCGATCTAGTCGTACCGTGGGTATGGTAATGAGGGCTGAAGGTACCGTAGAAGCGTTCCGCAAAGCGGAAACCCTTGTGTCGCAGCGACGCCCGCTGGAGGCGTTACGCGCGCTCGGTCCGGTGCTCGCCGAGGATCCGGACAAGCCGAGTGTGCAGCTGCTGGCAGGACGCGCGTATCTGTTCTCGGCGCAGTTCCAGCGCGCCGAACTGGCGTTCCTGCGAGTCATCGAACTGGACCCGTCCGACCACTATGCCCGACTCGTACTGGGAAGAACCCTGCAACGGCAGGGCAGGCTGAACGAGGCGCACACCCAGGTGCGGCTGGCCACGACCATGTACCCCGATCCCGCCTATCAGGAAGTACTGGGAGAGATCCGAGCGCACATCGCACGAGTCAACGCGACCGAGTGACGTATCCCACCACCAACAACACGACAGTCCCGCGTCGAGTAGCGCTCCACCCCGTGTCGAGCAGTGTTCCGGGAATCCCGCTGTATCGGCTTGGGCGTGAAGTGCCCTCCAAACGTTCGGCGCACCCGAGCCGAACCCCCACCACCCCGCGTCCGGCACCGCCGCGGGTTCTCTCGTGGTGCTCTCGCGAGGACGGCCCCGACGTTGTGTAGGCCGCTACCCGATGTCGGGGCACCCGCAGCGAGAGCCCGCGAGAGGTTCCGCCACCCGCGCCGCCAAGCAGACCGAGCCGCACTCCTGATACGTCATTCGTCGCGGCTACCCGCTTGGGCGTAGCGTTCGGCCAAGCTGAACACCTTCCTGGCGTAGGAAACCGAGTTGTTGTAGGACATCACGCCGGACCACCAACCGTCACCGCTGCGCATGTCGCGTCCACCCGCGCACAGGTAGCGCGCGGCGGCCATCGCCGCGTCGTCGAGGTTGTGCGGATCGCCCACCCCGTCACCGCTGCCGTCGGTGCTCCACTTCGCCCAGGTGGAGGGAATGAACTGCATGGGCCCGACGGCTCGGTCGTGGACGGTGTCGCCGTCGAGCACGCCGTCGTCGGTGTCGGTGATGGCACGCACGTCCTCGCCGCCGTCCAGCGGCACTCCGATGATGGGGCTGGAGGGAACGGCGTCGGCACCGAGCCTGCGTCCACTGTAGCGGCCGTGGTCCGACTCGACCCGCCCGATGCCGGCCAGGGTCGCCCAGTCCACGCCACAATTCGGAGCTCGGCTGCGCATGGCCAGATCGGCGTTCACATAGGACACCAGCGCCCGGGCGGGAACGTCGACGACGGCGGCCACCTCGTTGGCCCAGTCGCGCACCGGATCGTCGCCCGATTCGCTGCCGGAGTCGCCGCCGGGTTCGGAGCCGGTCGCGGACCGGCCGGGCGCGCTCGACCCCGGTTCCACGGGGGCGGGTTCGACGTTCTGCCGCGCGAGTGGGGGTGCCTGCGGAGCGGCGGCGGGTTCCCCGAGCACCGCCACAGCACCCACACCGAGCAAGGTGCTCACCACTGTGCCCAGGGCGAGGGCGCCGCGTCCGGCGACGGCCAGCACCGCACGCGGCACCGATCGGGAACGCGGGTGCTTCGACGAAGCGGATTCGGTCACTGCAACAGGCTAGGCGACCTGTCCAGACCGTATCCGAGCTCTACTCGCGGCGGTCCGGGTCTTTGTTCGCACCACCCCGGAAGGCGATCTTGGTGTGGGAGACTGAAGCGTGCTCGGCGCCCGGGACTCGGAGCACGAAAACCTTACGGCCACGACCCCCGAGGAGTCCGCGTGTCGGATGACCTGTCCGCTGCGAACACGGCTGCGCGGAGCCGCGAGGTCCGTCCGATGTGGAACAGCGGGATACTGCTGCTCGTCGGCTCTATCGGGGTGCTCTCCGGCGCGTTCGCCGCCTTCGGGTTCTACCACCGCATGCTGAACCCGTTCGCACACGCGCTGACCCTTTGGGTACTGCTGGCCGTGCTGGTCAGCGCTCGCCGAGCTCCTCGCGTGGCCGTGCCGCGCACCGTCGTCTGCCTGCTCGGCGCGGTGGTGGCCTTCTACGTCGGCAAACCGCTGCTCTACAACACCGTCTACTACCCCGAGGCGCCCGACATCGGGATCCAGGTGAGCAACCTGGCCATGTGGTGTGTGCTCGCGGTGTTCGCCGGGGCCGTGGTGGGAGGCGTCTTCTCCGCCATCGGCGGTCCCGCGTGGTCGGGTTCGGCGGCCACCGCCGCCGCGATCGCACTGCTGGTCGCGGCCACGCTCGAGGAGACGAGGTTCGGGTTCGCGGGCAGCGAGCTGCTACTGCTGCTCTGCTGCGGCTGCGCCGTGCTGCTCACGCTCCACCTGGCTGACACGCGGGGTGAACGGCTGAAACGTATCGGCGTGCTGACGCCGCCGCTGCTGGTGGCCGGTTTCGTCCTCGTCGCGGCTCCCGATCTGCTGCAGGGCATGACGCTCTGACTGGAGCGGGAAGCGAACCATCGGGGAGGGACTCTCCGGCGGCACTCCCGGCGCCGAACAACTCACGCGAATCACCGCCGCGAGAACTCCACCGCGCGGCCACCCGGTAAGCCGGGCGAAAATCTCACTTTGTCCGCAGTAGTTCGCGGCTGCGCTTGCCGTAGTCGTCGGCGTGGTCGAGCACCTGCTGCACGTACTCGCCGCTGGCGTTGTACCGCAGCACGGCCTCGCGGAACTGCTCGGCACGGCGCAGGTCACCGCCCTCGTCACAGAGGTAGTAACCGGCGGCGAGCGCCGCGTCGTCGAGATCGTCGGGGTCCGCCACCCCATCGGCGTCGCCGTCACGTCCCCAGTCCCGCCAAGTGCTCGGGATGAACTGCAGCGGGCCCACTGCGCGGTCGTAGACCGTGTCGCCGTCCAGCTTTCCCTCGTCCGTGTCGCGGATGAGCCGCACGCCCTCGCTACCGTCCAGCGGGATCCCCCTGATGGGCGGCTCGGGTCGGGCGGTGCTGTCCAGATCCGAGCCGCCGTAACGGCCGTGGCCGGACTCGACGGCGCCGATCCCGGCGAGCACCGACCAGCTCAGCCCGCAGTCCGGCCTGGTTCGTTCCAGAGCCAGTTCGGCGTAGCCATAGGCCTGCAGCGCCGCCATCGGGATGTTGAGCTCATCGGAGAAGTTCTCGGCCCAGTCAGCGAGCTGTCGCTGGGGTCGGGAAGTTGTGGCGGGGTCGGCGCCCCCGGGTAACGGTCGCACCTCGGGCGGCTGCACCCCGGCGCGCGGCGGCGCCGTGGCGCTGGGCAGCCGGGACTGGTCCCGAGGCCCGCCGCCGTCCAGCAGTCCGGCCAACAGCACGAGCACTGCGAGCATCGCCAGTCCGCTCAACAGCACGAGCGGCGAGTCGGATGCTTTCCGTCGTCGCGGCACGGTCGCGGACCTCCCTAGGTCACTGAACTGTTACCCGACCCACCGGAGCCGGTGAAGTCGCCGGTCACGGTTGAAAGACCTCAGCCCGGTTCGTCGATTTCACCGGTTTCGTCGGCTTTTGGCCAGTATTCGCGCCAATCGGATTCGGACAGCCGGGCGGGATCGACTCTCGCCGTGCGCGCGCGTGCCTCGGCCGTCCGGATGCGTTGGTCGAATGCCAGCGAGGCAGCGCGCAGCGCGTCCTCCGGGTCGGCGCCGTGTCGTTTCGCGCGCGCCACCGCGTCGAACAGCTCGGCTCCCGGATGGGAGTTTTCGCCGATCAGCTCGCTCGGTATCCCGGCCCGTTCGGCGCGCTGCACGAGCTTGGCCGCCAACGCGGCCGCGGGTTGCCCGTGCGCCACACCGTCCACAGCGGACTCGCGTTGCTTCTCGCGCTGCTTGAGCTCCTCCCACCGCGCGTGCTGCGACTCGGCATCGTGCACCGAGTCGTCGGTGGCGAACACGTGCGGGTGACGCGAGACGAGCTTGCTCACCAGCTCGGCCGCGACGGTGTCGACGTCGAACGGATCGGCCTCGTGCTCGGCCGCCACGCGGGCGTGGAACAGCACCTGCAGCAGCACGTCACCGAGTTCCTCCCGCATGGCACCTCGGTCGGCACCCTCCAGCGCCTCCAGCAGCTCGTAGGTCTCCTCGACCAGATAGGTGCGCAGCGACTCGTGCGTCTGCCGCGCGTCCCACGGGCAGCCGCCGGGGGAACGCAGCCGGTCCATCACCGTCACCGCGTCCAGCAGCTCGACTCCCGGAGGAGTAGCAGCCCGCACCTCGCGGGCTCCCGCCGCCAGCAGCTCCCGCACCGCTACCGAGTGATCGTCGGGAGCGACCAGCACGATCGGCTCACCGGCAGCCCGGCGCAGCAGCTCGACATGCTCGGGCGGCGCGGCGGCGCCCAACGAGTCACGGGTGGATTCGGCCAGGCCGGGATCGGCGTAGACCTCCCCGGCACCGCGCAGCCAGGAAACCGCCTCGGCGGGCACGACGTCCCCGAGGCGGTCGTCCACCAGCACCACCGCGCAGCCGTCGACGACGGCGGGGCGGGATTCACCGACGGCACTCATACCCCGATTGTTCCAGCCATTACTCGATCATGGTGTGCCCTCGGCCGACCGGAAACCTCGATCAGGCTTGGCTCTCCCGCTCGGGGATACGGAATCCGCTGGTCTGTCCCTTGTCGGGTGCGGCGGTGAGTTCCAGCGGGTCCCACACGCCGTAGCGCGGGCTGAGCTCGACACCGACGCGCTGCGCGGTCAGACCCAGCAGCCGCGCACCGAAAGCCTGCGTGAGTTGCTCGCCCTGACTACCCAGCGAAGGTGTGCTCGACTCGCCTTCACCGTTTCCGGTGCTGCGTTCGGTGATCCGCGCGACGAGCCACTGCCCGCCGCTCTGCCTACCGGGGGCGGGGAAGGCCAACACCGTGCCCTCGTCGGCCGCGAACAGCGGCGTCTGGGCGGCGAAGCTGAGCGCGCGCGACGCGCTGAGCTCGCGTCCAGAGCCCGCCGGAACCCCGTCGGACTTGTCCTGCCGGATCAGCTCGGCGGCCCGCTCCTGGCCACGGGCCATGCGGTTCGCCTTGCGCTCGGCCTCGGCGCGACTGGTGGCGCTGGTGTAGTCGAAGACAACCGAGGTGCTCGCCAGGTGCTTACTGCCGAGCTTGCGCATCAGCACCAGGGAACGCGCCACGGAGCGGACCTCGTCGGCCGTGAAGATGGTTCCCTCGGTGGCGGCCTCCGCACCGCCCCGCTGCTGCACCCACTGGGTTATCTCCTGCTCGGAGACCCGCAGGTTCTGGCGCCGCGCGGCCACTTCGGCGAGCTTCTGCCGAACGGTGAACGCGGCGATCTGGCGCGCCAGCTCGTCCTTGCGGCCCTGGTCCTCGAGCTGCTCGCGCAGTTGCGGGCGCTCACCGACGACCGCCTCGAACCGCTGCTGCACCGTGCTCACCGGAATGGCCTGGTCGCCGACGAGCGCTGCCGAGCCGATCCTGGACGGCTGGGAACCACAACCGGCCAGCAGGCAGGCCGCGAGCAGCGCGATAATCAACCGTGGGCGGGCGATGACTGATCTCACAAGGGCCACTTTCTCACGAGCACCCGGGTGCTGTCCGTAAGCCCGCTGTGATCATGCTTACTCACCCTCCGTACAATCTCCGGGGATTCAGCGGAACCGGCCCAGCTCACGCAGCTCCCGCAGGAAGACTTCGGTGGTCGCCGGGTGAAGGTGCAGCAGCGGCTCGTCGTCCTCGTCGCGTTTGATCACCGTGAGCAGTGCACCCTCGGGCCCCGCGTAGTAGTTCAGCGGGTACTCGCACTCCCGCTCGGTGCCGCGCGAGACGTACTGCGAACGCACGGCGCGCAGCGCGAAGTCCAGCGGCGGCGCGGTCAACCGGTTCAGCAGTCGGTGGCCCGGTGGGGTCGAGCGCGTCCGGGACGGCTGCTCCTCATCCGGCTCGTTCGATTCGTTCGATTCGTTCGGCTCGGGTGGGCCGGACTCCTCGGGCCGGGAACGGCGGTCGCGCTCCGGTGCGGATTGGTGGGGCGGCGGGGGCGGCATGGTGGTCGGTGCCTCGCCCACCGGCGGCGCGTCGGGCAGCAGTCCGGCCACTGTGGATGGCAGGGCGTCGGGCTCGACCGGCTCGAGCAGCACGCGGTCCTGCTCCACGGCGGCGAGTACGGCGAAGTCGTCGGCCTCGGCGACTTGGAAGCCGCCACGTGTCGCACCGTTGTCGGTGCGGATGGAGTACCAGCCGTAGATGCGGCGCTGCGGCGTGCGCAGCAGGCGGAGCGTGTCGCGCAGGGCCGATGTCGGGGTGTCACCCTTGGCCAGCCCGGCCCGGCGCAGCTCGGCGGTGACCGCCTCGACGATCGCCGCGCGTTCGCGGTGCGTAACACCGGGGGAAGCGCCCTCCAGCCCGGCCGGTTTGGCGGTGCCCGCGCCGAACTCGTCGTGGTGCAGCACGTCGTAGGCGGCGTAGCTGAGCATGACCGGTTCGGTGATGACCCGGTCGAAGCGGGAACTCTCGAAGTCCTGCTCGTCGGAACCGGTGTCGTCGAACCGGGGGTTGTCGGTACGAGGGTTACCGGCACGGGGGTTACCAGCACGGGAGTTACCGACCCTGGAACTACCGGCACCGGGGCCGGGGGTGCCGGGCGGGAAACCACCGGGCCGGGGACCTTCGGAACGGGGACTGGACACACTCACCTCATCGCTGCCGACCTGCCGCCCCCACTCCCACGATTGTGCCATTCACGACGCCTAGCGGGGCCGCAACGAGGATGGAGCGGTGCCGTAGCGGCGCTACCTCCGCTCCCCTCCCCTTACGGCCCGGCGGCCCGGCGATTTCTTGGGAAATTTACGCTCCGCCCACCCCGGGCCGTCCCCACCGCTGGTCCCGGTTCGGTACCAGGTTCGATGGGGTAAGACTCGGATTCGGCGGGAACACGAGGTCGGCCCGGCCGGTACCGTCGGTTCTGGTGCGGTGGTCGTCGGCAGCGAGGGCAAGGGCGGAGACCGCACGAGACTCGATAAGACGGGTGCGTCCAATGAGGTTTGACGGAGTGGTGTTCACAGCGCTTTCGCTACGCTAGAATCCCAGCGCAGTGAGTGTAGGTCCCGCGCACGCGGGGATAGACCCGAGTGGATCACGCGGTGTGACCTGCGGTTCTAGTAGGCCCCGCGCACGCGGGGATAGACCCCCCGCCCCATTCCTCGCGCCCCTCGGTCCCGGTAGGCCCCGCGCACGCGGGGATAGACCACAGCGGGGTGTCCGCGTCCCACTCACCGTCCTCGTAGGCCCCGCGCACGCGGGGATGGACCCATCGCCGCTGGTGCCGTCAGCAGCCGCACGGTAGTAGGCCCCGCACGCACGGGGATGAAGACAGCAAAAGCGCCTCCGGAATGTTCCGGAGGCGCTGTGTTGTGCGCTGGGGTTCAGTCGAAACGGTCGGTCTTTACCGCGTTGATGAACGTGGTCCACTGCTGGCCGGTGGTGGTGAAGTGTCCGGCGGCGCGGTTCTTGGTGTCGCGGACGGCGGCACCGTCGCGGACGCGGCCGACTTCGACGCAATCAGTTTGGTTACTGGAACGGCTGGACTTCCGCCAACTGTGTGGAATCTTCGGTAAAGTCACGCTGTACTCTCCAATCGGTTTGCGACCGTGGTGATGTGCTCGACTGAGCCCGCCGGGCTCATTGCCACCCGACCAAGATGATCTCTCGCATCGCGGAACGCTGCGACGTCTTCCTTGTCTCGCAGTGTGGCACTTGACCTGTGGTGTTCCAGATGAACCACAGGATCGGCCTTGGTGAACTCCAACAACACGAACGGCCCGGTGTGCGCCGGAGTCCAACCAGCCTCCGCAGCGATCAAACGAATCTCGACGTTCTCCAGTTTGCCCAGTTCAGCGAGATGATAAAGCTGATCTATTTGGGTTTCGAGATCGCCGATCCGCTGATGGAGTACGGATTCGAGGATGAACGCGACGTAGTTGGCAGGCGAGCGTCGACGAGTGATGATGTCCTTGCGGCCCAGTCGCATGCTGACCCACTTGTCCACGTTTTCGGTCTCGGTCCCGACGATTGCCCGAACGTAAGCGGAAGTTTGTGTGAGTCCGGGCATCAAGACCGGTGACACGTTGGTGATCGTGGCCGCATTACGTTCGTACTCCAACAGGGCGGCGAGTTGGTCCTGCTCACCGGTCGAGCCCACAGACACCGAGTTCGGCGGTTCTGCGGCTGCTTCACGTGCCATCTCGGCCAACCGGTCCCGCTCCGAGCTGGAGAGTCCGAGCACAGCACAGATCGCCGATACCGAATCCGAGGAGGGGATCCGCGCCCCGTTCTCCCACCTGACAAGCACCGAGTGGGACAAATCCAATCGCTCGGCCAGATCACGCATGGTCATACGTGCTTGCGTGCGCGCGTATCGAAGTTCGGATCCGAGCAAGTAAGCACGCGGCGCCGGGTTCGTGGTCTCGGCCATGTCACCAAACTCTAATGCACCCAGGCTGCGCAAACAGATCACTCGAACGAGCGATTGATCTTGTGGTCCCGGTACATGAATTATTTGGTACCGGGACCAAACAACAGAAGGGGATCTGTGACATGCCAAGCAAATACAACGTGCGTCATCGGGGGGTGCGGGTGTGGTGTGGCAACGAGTCGGGGTGGTCGTCGTCGCTGCGGGTGTGGATCTCGCGGTGGACGCCGGAAGTGATTCGGATCGAGACGCCCACGGTGTTCAACCGGACGGTGTGGACGGTCGAGCAGGCCATTGAGTTGCGGGATGTGCTGCACGCTGCGGTGCGGTGGGCCGGGGGTGGGTCGCGGTGACCAGTTATGCGGGCAGGTTGGGCATGTGGCTGGCTCACGAGCAGTGGAAGCTGGAACAGGCCTCCTACGACATTCCGGCCCGGCAGGCCACCCCCAGACAGTGCGCCGAACTGGCCGGAATATTGCAGCGGCTCTCCGATGAACTCCGTGACTACGCCGCCGGGCTGGCCTTCGGCGGCGGCAATCCCCCGGAATCCGGTTCGATCGACCCCGACGAGTTCCGTAGGCGGGGTGAGGCGGAATGAGTACCCATCCGGCGATGCTGCTGACCACCGCCGTGGTGCTGGCCGCAACCGCGATCGTGCTGGGTGGCTGGGGCAACCGGGTGAGTTATCGGCACCGGCACGCGGGCGGCAGCGGCCCGGCCGCCCGACGGCTGGCCGCACTCCGGCTGGAGCACTATTTCCGCGACGAACAACCCACCACCGAGCTCATCGGCTGGCCACTCTGCGACCCCGACGAACACCCACATTTGTTCCGGCTCGACCCACCGGCCCCGGTGGCTCCGTCTTTGAAACCGGCACCGGCAACGCCGCATCCGACTAGCCAGCCCGCAGCTTCAGCTTTCTCTCCTGAACCCGTATCGCCACCGGAGCATCCCGAGCTGGCACTCATGCGCCGCGTCCTCGACGGGCTACACCGCCTCTAGAACTCACCATCCGCCAGCGTCCGTGGCCCACGATCCATCTCCCCACCCCAGACCGGCCCGGAACCGTGTACTCGGCCAACCCCGACACTGCCGAGACACCCCGGGCCCGGTGGCGGGGCGCCAATTTCCCACGAAATCGCCGCGCACCCCACGCAGCGGCGTCAATTTCGCGCGAAATGTACGCACCGCCACCACCAAAACCCCGCCCGGCCGGGCCTCCCTCCCCGCTCCCACCCGGCCGGGCGGGGACCCCGTATGGCAATCCACAATGGCGGGAACCGCTACCGGAATCATCGACGATCCAGCCTCCAGAGCGACCCGCCCGAAGCCGCTATGTCAGTCTCTGGGGCTCAGCCGAGCTGGTTGGCCTTGACCGCGTTGATGAACACTGCCCACTGCTGAGCGGACACGCTCGCCCACCCGGCGCACCACGCCCGACGAATTCCGCACGCAGCCCTACTCGGCGGGCACCAGTACGTTCACCGCCTGGGGAACGCACTCGGCGGTAAGCGGCAGCGGGGCCAGCGGTTCGCCGTCGCCGTAGGCGGTGACGCCAGGCGTGGCGACCGAAACCCGCCGGGCCCGAAACGTGGTCACCTGCGAATACTCCACGTGCCTGCCGTCGTATACGGTGGGTAGCAACCGTATCAACCGCCGCGCCGCCACCGGCCCGATCACGGTGACGTCGAACAAACCATCCACACAGGACGCTTCGGGGCAGATCCGCATCCCGCCGCCGTAACTGGGACCGTTGCCGATCGCCACCAGCACCGCGCTGGTCTCCCACGACTCGCCGTCGAGTTCGAGGCGGTAGTCCAACGGCCGCAGCTTGGCGAGCTCCGCGACCACCGCCAGGTTGTAGCGCCACTTGCCGCGCGGCCAGGACATGCGGTTGGTGCGCTCGTTGACCTTGGCGTCGAACCCGCACGACAGCACGGTGCCGAACCACTGCTCACCGCATCGACCGGCGTCGATGGCACTGGTGACACCCGCGAGCACCACCCGCGCGGCGTCCTCGGGGCCGCTGCCGTGCAGCCCCAACATCCGCGCGTAGTCGTTCCCGGTGCCCGCCGGGATCAGCCCGATCGGCGTGGCGGTGCCGACCGCGGCCCGCAGCGCGAGGTTCATGATGCCGTCACCGCCGCAGGCGACCAGCGCGTCCGTCCCGGAAGCCACCGCCCGTTCGGCCAACCGCGCGGAGTGCGCGGCGTCATTGCCCACCAGTGCGGTGACGGACGCACCCTCGCGACGCAGCCGTTCGGCGGCGCGGCGGGCCGCCTCGCGCGCCCGGCCCTTCCCGGAGGTCGGATTGACGAGTAAGGAGATGTCGCGCACCGGCCGCTCCCTCATTCACTGTTACAACGGTTGCCCGGCCGACCTGCCCGACCGAAGTGTTCCCTCAGGGTTTCCGGGGGTACGGTCGGCGGAACCTCCGCCGGGCCGCTTCCTCCCTCACCACACCGAGCGGGGTCACCCCGAGCGTCAATTTCTCGCGAAATCGCCGCGCCGGTGAGGCGGCACGGCCCGGTGCCGCGTCAATTTCCCAAGAAATCGCCGGGAACCCGGGTGGGGTAATCACTTCGGCGGGAGCAGTTTCCCCGGGTTGAGCACCCCTTCGGGGTCCACCGTTTCCTTGACGGCCCGCAGCACGTCGAGGCCGAGTTCGCCGACCTCCTCAACCATCCAGTCGCGGTGTTCCGTGCCGACCGCGTGGTGGTGCGTGATGGTCGCGCCGACCGAGGCGATCGCATCACCCGCCGCCCGCTTGGCGCGCTGCCACTGCGCCACCGGCTCCTCGGCGCGGGCGCAGGCCACGGTGAAGTACAGCGACGTGCCGGTCGGGTAGATGTGCGAGACGTGGCACATCACCAGCGGCGGAGTCCCCTGCTGCCCCAGCGATTCGGTGAGCGCCCCGTGCACGGCCCGGTACGTTCGGTCCAGATTGGACCAGGTGGTGGCGGTTTCCAGGGTCTCGGCGAGGGTGTTGACGTCGAGCAGCGCGTCGCGCAGGTACGGGGCGTGGAACCGTGCCCGATCCCAGGAGTCCGCCGGTTCCGCACCGAGCGAGGTGCCGCCCGCCGCGCGCAGCAGCTCGGCGACCTCGGACTGCCTGGCCTCGACGTGCTCGGCGGTGCCCTCGTAGGTGGTCACGGCCAGACAACCACCGGCGTGCGCGCTCTCCCCCACCTCGGATGAGGCGAGGTTCAGTCCGGTCTCGGTCTCGTCGGAGAGCCGCGCCACGGTCGGCAGCGAACCGGTCTGAGCCAGCTGCCGCAGCGCCGCCGCGCCGGTCGCGAAGTCGGGAAAGGACCACGCCTCACGCCGCGTCTCGGCGGGTGCCGGAACGACCCGCACGGTCACCTCGGTGACCACGCCGAACACGCCTTCGGAGCCCAGGAAGAGCTGCCGCAGGTCCGGCCCCGCGGCCGAGGCGGGCGCGCGCCCGGGGTGAATCGTGCCGCGCGGGGTCGCCACCCGGAGGTCCAGCACCATCTCGTCGAACCGGCCGTAGCCGGCCGACGCCTGCCCGGAGGATCTGGTCGCGGCGAAACCGCCGATGCTGGCGTACTCGAAGCTCTGCGGAAAGTGCCCCAGCGAGAAGCCCCGCTCCCGCAGCAGCCGCTCGGCCTCCGGGCCACGCAACCCGGCCTGCAACGTGGCGGTGCCGGACTCGGTGTCCAGTTCGAGCAGTCGGTCCAGCCTGGCAAGATCCAGGGCCGCCACGACCGACAGCGCCGAGCGGTCCGGGCTCACCCCGCCGACCACGCTGGTGCCGCCGCCGAACGCGATCACCGCGACCCGGTGCCGGGCGCAGGCCCGCAGCACCTGCTCGACCTCCTCGTGGCTGCCGGGCCGCACCACCGCATCGGGCGCCTCGTCCGCGTCACCGGCACGGCGGCGCAGCAGATCCGGGGTGCTCTTGCCGCCGGTGTGCAGCAGTCGCGTGTGCTCGTCGGTGTGCAGGTGTTCGGCACCGACCGCGTCCTCGATCGACGCGCGAGCCACGTCCGGCAGCGCCGATTCGCGGATCCGCACCTGATCACGGGGTACCGAAGGGGTGTCGCGGCGGGGCACTCCGAGCGCGTCGGTCAGCAGCGCGCGCAGGTGTTCGGGCAGCGGCTCGGCCTCGGACGCGGTCCCCCACGCGTTCCACATCGGTTCCGGGGTGCGGTGCTGCGGTGCGGTCATGCGCTACAGTTTTACACATGACGTCAAGTCGTAATGAAGACGGCATACTGGACGCCGCGCGCGAGTGCGTCCTCGCCGTCGGGATGCGCCGTACGACGCTGACCGAGGTGGCACGTCGCGCCGGGGTGAGCCGACCGACCGTCTACCGCCACTGGCAGGACATGCGCTCACTGGCAGCCGACCTGCTGACCAGAGAGCTCCGTTCGCTGCTGCCGAGCGACGACGAGGCCGGTGGCAGCGCCCGCGAGCGCGGGCTGGACCGGATCATCAGCACCGTGGCGGCGATACGCGAGCACCCGCTGCTGCGCAAGATCCTGGAGACCGATCCGGAACTGCTGATCACCTACACCTTCGACCGGCTCGGCACCAGCCAGCGCGAGATACTGGAGGTTTTCGCCGCCGCGATCCGGGAGGGCCAGCGGGACGGCTCGATCACCGACGGCGATCCCGAGGAACTCGCGGCGATGCTGCTGTTGGTCACCCAGTCCGCCGCGCTCTCCTCGCGCGTGGTGGCTGAGCGGCTGCCCGCCGAACGACTGGACCAGCAGCTGCGCACGATGCTGGAGAACTACCTGCGCCCCGACTCCCCGCAGTAGGAGTTCGTCAACTCGGTTCTCGTGAACGCTCGGTTGGCGGAACCTCTCGCGGGCTCTCGCTCCGTGCGGCCCGACATCGAGCAGCGGTATCGAACCTCGACAAGGAGTGACCCATGCGCGACACCTCGCTGAACGCCGCCCGCAGGAACCGCGAACTGTCCGAACTGGTCGAGACCGAGCGGGTGGATCTGCTGGTGATCGGCGGTGGCGTCACCGGCACCGGAGTCGCGCTCGACGCGGCCTCCCGAGGGCTGTCGGTGGTGCTGGCCGAGAAGCACGACCTGGCGTTCGGCACCAGCCGTTGGAGTTCCAAGCTCGTGCACGGCGGGTTGCGCTACCTGGCCTCCGGCAATGTCGGCATCGCGTACGAGAGCGCGGTGGAGCGCGGGATTCTGCTGCGCGACACCGCCCCGCACCTGACGGCGCCGTTGCCGCAGCTGGTACCGCTGCTGCCGGGGACGAACACACGACAGGCGGCGTTGGTGCGGACGGGTTTCCTGGCCGGGGACGCGCTTCGACTCGCGGCACGGACCGGTTCGAGCTCGCTGCCCCACTCCCGGGGGATCAGCACCGCCGAGACGCTGCGCATGGCACCTCCGGTCAAGCACGACGGGCTGCGCGGCGGGTTGCTGGCCTGGGACGGTCAGTTGACCGACGACGCCAGACTGGTCACCGCCCTCGCCCGCACCGCGGCCGGACACGGCGCCAAGGTGCTCACCAGGTGCGCCGCCGAGGACGTGACCGGCGAGGGGGCCGTGCTGCGCGATCGGCTCGGCGGCGGGACGGTGCCGGTGCGGGCGCGGGCCGTGGTCAACGCGGCGGGTGTGTGGGCCGGTGAGATCGCCGGGGACCTGAAGCTGCGCCCCAGCCGCGGGACGCACCTGGTGGTCGCGGCCGAGTCGCTGCCCGGCCTGCACGCGGGACTGACGGTGCCGATCCCGGGGACCACCAACCGGTTCGTGTTCGCGCTACCCGCTGACAACGGAAGAATCCACATCGGACTCACCGACGAGGAGGCGCCCGGAGACGTGCCGGACGTTCCGGAGGCGTCGCGGCACGAAGTGGACTTCCTGCTGCAAACCATCAACACCGTGCTCACCGAACCGCTACGTTCGGAGGACGTGCTGGACACCTACTCCGGGCTCCGTCCGCTGCTGGACGGCGGCACCGGCGACGGCTCCAACGGCAGCGCGGGCTCGGGCGGCAGCGCCGACCTGTCCCGGAGCCACACGGTGCTGACCGGCGAGAACGGTGTGATCAGCGTGGTGGGCGGCAAACTGACCACCTACCGCCGCATGGCCGAGGACGCGGTGGACGCGGCTGTCCGACACGCCGGACTGAGCGCGGGGCCGTGCCGCACCAGGCGGCTGCCACTGGTGGGAGCGGCCGACCGGGCGCGGCTGTCCCGGGTGCGCGCGCCGCGCGAGCTCGTCGCGCGCTACGGCACGGAGGCTCCGGCCGTGCTCGAACAGACGGAAGGGGACCGAGCCGCGCTGGAACCGATCACCGGGAGCGTGTCGACCACCCCCGCCGAGCTGCGGTTCGCCGTGCGGCACGAGGGCGCACTGGACACCGACGACCTGCTCGACCGCAGAACCCGCGTGGGCGTGGTGGCACGTGACCGCGAGGCCGCGCTGCCCGCCGCGCGGCAGGCGCTGGGATGAGGGCGATCCCGCCGAAAGCCATCAGCGGGTGCTCAGCTCCGCGCCGGCGAGCACTGACGTGGAAAAGTGAGTCACCGGCAGGACGCGTGAAGGGAACTCAACCCCGGAAAGTGAAGATTTGATCGAACAGCCTTGCCATCACTGATGGGACTCGTCACCCATTGCCCGATTCGGCGGACATCGCGGCCACGATATCTCGACCAGGAAGAGTAACCGAGGGAACACTTCCCGCGTTGAGCACCAGGTACACTTCAGAGAGCATGTCACGAATCGCGGCTACCTGAATCGAGATCAACCGCTCTCCAGAAGCATTACGCTCCTCGGAAGTGCAGGCATGAACAAGGCGGTTTCCCGACTGATCAGCCATCACAGGAATACGGCCCGGATCCTCAGTATCGACCGAAAACAGTAGTTCCACACCACTTCCCGCAAGCTCCGCTACGAGCCCTTCCTCCGAGCCGTACCCGCTGGCAGCCAGCTCCAACGCTCGTTCAACAGCATTCCGAGGCTCGGGAAACCCCCGAACCTTCGGCCCGGGGAAGTATTTTGGGTTCGCGATGTAATCGTTCGTCAAAATCTCACCCGCCTCCGAGACTGGAAAAGCACCACGAACACCCCAACCAGGAACATTTCCGTTCGCATCGAATTCCGGATCTACAACGTAAACACGCTTCCCGGGGTTGGCGAGAGCTTGCTGCCTCATACCTTCTGTAACAGCGGGAACCGGAATTTGATGGTTACTCATTGTTTCCCCTCAACGGACTGTAGTTCGGATTCGGTTCGAAGACGTCGGAACGAACGGGAAGACCGGACTCGGGGTCTTTAATTATCTCGTAACGACCAACTATCCGCTCAGGAGAAGTACCACCGACATGGGCTATCTCTTCCTGAGCCTGGTACTGATGCCCCGGTACGCTGGCATTTACATCAATACCACCAGGGGCATCCGTCACGTAAACATACTTCCTGTCGGCAAACTGCAACCAAATGTCTTTGTCGCGAGACCAAGAAACATACCCCGATTCCGTATTGTTCTCAACGTAGTCATCGAGGTCCAGATTTCGCGTATCTCTCGCCTCGAACCCATTATCGAAAACATCGGAACGATCATCGACACGGTACAACAACTCGTTACTCTGGCGCCACACCGTATTATCGGGAAGCTGAGCCGGATCGACCGGATCAATCGCGGTGTGGCTTATGTCTTCAGCTATCCTGCTCCCTTCCAACTCGTCGACATCATTCCCGGGTCGCTTCGCCACATCCGAATTTTCGTCTTCCCGGTCGGATTCACCTCGGGAGCGAACATCGTCACTCCCACCCGAGACTTCTCGGTGGGTAGCCGATTTTTCGCCCTGGATACCCTCCCTGGAACCCGGCTCGGAACGAGAGACCGACTCCGCCTCTCGTGCGCCAAAACTTCCGTGAGACTCAGGAGAACTTCCGCCGTCGGGCTGCGGGCCGAACCCGCCGTCCGGGCGAGGACCGGGGCCGAAATCCTGTTGAGGCGCACTGCCCGGCCCGAAAGGATGCGTCCCCGCATGCTGTCCGGCAGGATCGCCGAAACCTCCCGATCCTGGGGAGGGTGGTTCCGGCTGCGGCGGTTGGGCCGGCTGCGGCGGCAGGTCCTGATTCGCCCACGGAGGCGTCGAGCTCGACACCTCGGGTTGTGGCACGTTCGGTTGCGCTGGGTGCTGCTGCGGCGGAGTCGGATTCCCCGCCGATTGGCCATGACCTCCCGGCTGCTGCCCCTGATTGCTCGGCTGATTCGGCTGGTTCTGCTGGTGCTGACCGGGGTGGGATGGCTGACTCGGCCGTTGTTGCGATCCACCCGAGCCGTCTTTCGACGGGGACGAGGCCCCGGCATCGGCCTCGTCGGGCTTGGCACGCTTCACCGTGGAAGGCAGATCCGAGGCACGCTTGCCCAAACCGGCGAGCTCATCGCCGAACCTGCCGAACTTCCCGGCCATGCTGCTGAGCTTGGCCGCGGCACCGCTGCCACCGGCCAACGAGGCCAGCGCACTCGGCACCGACTTGCCGAGGGCCTGCGCGGGATTGTTCTGCCATCCCTCGACGTTGAGGGTGGTCTTCACGGCCTGGTACGGATGCGTCACCGCTCCGACCACGCCTTTTCCCATGGTGAAAAGGTTCTCGCCGTAGGAGGCCGGATGGGTGAGGTTGTACGGGTCGACCGGATTGATCATCCGGATACCCTTGAGCATCTCGGCCGTACCGGAGAGCACACCACCCCCGAAATCCTGGATCAGGTCCGTACTCGCCTGGAAGGAGTCGACCATGTTGTCGCGCCACCTGGCGAGCACACCGGGCTCGTCCGGGGCATCCGCGCAGGCGCGCTTCAGGCTCCCGGCAGCACGGTCGCCCGCCGCGTTCACCTCGGTCTTGGCCTGTTCGATGGTCTCCTTCGCGGCACGCTTGTCGTCCGCTGCGGGATCGACGAACTCGCCGGGACGTGCCATATCGGGTGCCGGTCCACCACCGTTGGCACGCCGGACCTGCGCGTTGTAGTTCTCCACCTCGGCGTTGTGCCGCTGCCGGGCTTGTTCGGTGCGCTGCTCGGCCGACTCCAGGTCCTGTTGTGCCCGGTGGGCCCGTCGTTGTGCGGACTCCAACGTCTCGGCGTAGTCGGTTACGGCCTTCCCGGCCTCGGTCAACGCGTCGGCGGCACGAAACCATTTCGGAGCGGCCTGGTCCAGGTACGCGTGGAAACCGTCGGCGGCCTTGCCGTACCAGCCGCCGTCGTCGATGGCCCTGAACCCCTCACCGGCGCGCTCGCACGCCTTGCCGAGCGTGCTCAGGTGATCGGCCGTCTCGCGCAGGGTGGCCGGTTCACCGGGTATGGGGCCTTGCCGCTGCGAACGCAACCAGTCGGCGGTGGTCTCACCGCCCCCCGGAACCCACTCCACGGCATCGTCTAAATTGCCGGCGAGCCAGACGGCGTCCTGCCCGATCGAACTCTGGTTACTCACCCCGGACACCTAGCCGACCTCGCCGTCACCGTTGTTGTCGGACCCCTGAAGCATCTCGAAGGTTGTCGAGCCGGGAACCAAGCCGCTGCCGATCTGTCCCCAGGACCTGTCCTGCCAAGCGGTGGTACTCGTCGAAGGGTCCCCCACCGCGGTTCCCACGATGCCTTTGAGGGTTCCGTTGACGGCGTCCTCGACCTTCTCGTAGGTGCTCCTGGTGTCCCCCAGCGCCTCGGCGGCCCCCGCACCGTCGTCGACGAGGTGACGCAACCCCCACTGCCACTTCCCGCCGAAGGTGCGAAGTGCTTCCCCTAGCCCTTCGTGCCCGACCTCGGTGGAAGCATCCAGCGAAACCCCGTTGAGCAGCCCGACTCCCTGCTCGGCCAGGTGCCCCGATCCCCAACCGAGCATCTCGCGGAGTTCGCTCACGACCTTCTCGACGCCCTTCTCCGCATCGGCCAGGGCATCCAGATCCACTCCGAACTTGTTCTGCTCCTGACTCACCTGCTCCGCTCCTCCTCGGGTGTCGCGACGGCCAACGACTCGGGAACCATGCCCGCCACGGGCGGAAGGGAGAACGGGCGCTCACCCACCGCGTCGAGCATGATCGCGGTACCGTGGGGAAGCTGGGGCAGGCACTCGTCGATGAGCTCCGCACCGGACAGCAACCCGTAGTCGACCTCCTCGGTCCAGCCCGCCTCGTGGAAGAAGCCCGCCAACTGCCGAAGGTCGGAGAACACGGGCAACCAGCACAGTCCCTCGTACCAGACCTGGCGAAGCGTGTGCCCCGCTGCCGCGGGGATCACCTCCACGGCGAGAACCGCACGTCGGAACGCCCTCATCAGCCCCTCGAGGTCAACGTTACCGGCGCGGGCGGCGTCGACGGCCGCTAGCAGCTCGGCCGAGGCATCGTCGCGCTCCTCTTCCGCCGTCCCGTCGGCCACCGACAGCGGCAGCGTTCCACGCAACGTCACTGTCCGGGATTGATCCATGAACTGCGACCCGTTTCGTGCTCATCACGGAAAGAAGTCCCCTGCTCCCCGCGACACGCTCCGGCCGACCGCCGATCCCCTGAATCCCGTGAGGCGGAGTCGTGATCACCGCGGAAAAACCATGATCACAAAACAGGTGCTCCAGCCGCCACCCCACGGGGTCACGACGAGAGATATCACTCGGGCAGGACTCGGCGGAGTCAGGAACGGGATCGCACGTCACATCGGACGGAATCCCCACATCGGAAGAGGCCCCCACCTCACCCGGCCGCGACGGGCGCTGCGGCCAGCGACTCCACCAGCTTGCCGCACCACTCCAGCAACGCCTCGTCGCGCAGCTGCGGCGCCCCGATGTTGCCGCCCGCCGCGCCCTCGGTCGGCCGGGCCACCGAAACGGTGCGCACAGCGGACTTGTAGACCGCCTTCGGGTAGAGCCGCTTCATGCGCATCTGGGCCGAATCGGACAGTTCCAGCGGTGCGAACCGGATCGAGGTTCCCTGCAGCGTCACCTCGGTCACGCCGTACTCGCGGCACAGCTGGCGGAACGCGGTGACCCGGAGCAGCCGTTCCACCGACTGCGGCGGCGTGCCGTACCGGTCGGTGAGCTCGTTGCGCACGGCGTCCAGATCGGACTGGCCGGAGGAGGCCGCGATCTTGCGGTAGGCCTCCAGCCGCAACCGCTCCCCCGGCACGTAGTCGTGCGGGATGTGCGCGTCGACCGGCAGGTCCACCCGCACGTCGGTGAGTTCCTCCTGCTCCTCCGGCTCGGCACCGGCGTCCTCGCGGTAGGCCTGCACCGCCTCGCCGACCAACCGCATGTACAGGTCGAAGCCGACCCCGGCGATGTGCCCGGACTGCTCGGCGCCGAGGATGTTGCCCGCGCCCCGGATCTCCAGGTCCTTCATGGCCACTGCCATCCCCGCCCCGAGCTCGGAGTTCTGCGCGATGGTGGCCAACCTGTCGTGCGCGGTGTCGGTCAGCGGCTTCTCCGGCGGGTACAGGAAGTAGGCGTAGCCGCGTTCCCTGGCCCGGCCGACCCGGCCGCGCAGCTGGTGCAGCTGCGCCAGCCCCAACGCGTCGGAGCGGTCCACGATCAGCGTGTTGGCGTTCGAGATGTCCAGCCCGGTCTCCACGATCGTGGTGCACACCAGTACGTCGTACTCGCGTTCCCAGAACCCCTGGATGATCTTTTCCAGCCGGTCCTCGTTCATCTGCCCGTGCGCGGTGACCACCCGCGCCTCCGGGACGAGTTCGCGCAGGTGCCGGGCGGTCTTCTCGATGTCGTGCACCCGGTTGTGCACGAAGAACACCTGACCGTCCCGCAGCAGCTCCCGTCGCACCGCCGCGGCGACCTGCTTCTCGTCGTAGACGCCGACGTAGGTCAACACCGGGTGGCGCTCCTCCGGCGGGGTGAGGATGTTGGACATCTCGCGGATGCCCGCCATGCTCATCTCCAGCGTGCGCGGAATGGGGGTGGCCGACATGGTCAGCACGTCCACGTGGGTGCGCAGCTGCTTGATGTGCTCCTTGTGCTCCACACCGAAGCGCTGCTCCTCGTCGACGATCACCATCCCGAGGTCCTTGTAGCGCACCCCGGTCTGCAGCAGCCGGTGGGTGCCGATGACGATGTCCACCTCACCGGTGAGCAGCCCGTTGACCGTCTGCTCGGACTCGTAGGGGTCGGTGAACCGGGAGAGCCCCCTGATGTTGACCGGGAACGAGTGCATCCGGTCGGTGAAGGTGTTCAGGTGCTGCTGCGCCAGCAGGGTGGTCGGCACCAGCACCGCCACCTGCTTGCCGTCCTGGACGGCCTTGAACGCGGCGCGCACCGCGATCTCGGTCTTGCCGTAGCCGACGTCACCGCAGATGACCCGGTCCATCGGGACCGAGTTCCGCATGTCGGTCTTGACCTCCTCGATGGCGGCGAGCTGATCGCCGGTCTCGGTGTAGGGGAAGGCGTCCTCGAGCTCGCGCTGCCACGGTGAATCGTCGCCGAAGGCGTGACCGGGCGCGGACTGCCTGGCCGCGTAGAGCTGGACCAGCTCCGAGGCGATCTCCTTGACCGCCTTGCGGGCCTTGGCCTTGGTGTTCTTCCAGTCCGAACCGCCGAGCTTGTTCAGCGTGGGGACTTCGCCGCCGACGTAGCGCGAGACCTCGTCGAGCTGGTCGGTCGGCACGAACAGCCGGTCGCCCGACTGCCCCCGCTTGCTGGAGGCGTACTCCAGCACCAGGTACTCGCGGGTGGCGCCGCCGATGGTGCGCTGCACCATCTCGACGTACTTGCCGATGCCGTGCTGCTCGTGCACCACGTGGTCGCCCGGTTTGAGCGCGAGCGGATCGACCCCGTTGCGCCGCCGCGAGGGCATCCGCCGCATGTCCTTGGTGGAGGTACCGCCGCGACCACCGGTCAGATCGGTCTCGGTGAGCACCACCAGCCCCACGTCGGGGGCGGCGAAGCCGTCCTCCAGGTCGGCGCGCACCACCGTGACCACACCGGCCTCCGGGGCTTCGACGAGTCCGTGCTCGGCGTGTCGGGCGGGCAGGTCGACCTCGCCCAGCTGCTGGACGGCGCGCTGCGCGGTCCCGGTGCCGGGCACCACCAGCAGCGTGGCACCGCCACCGGCAGTGTGGGCGCGCAGGTCGTCGAATGCCCGCGACACGTCACCGCGGTACTGCTCGACCTGCTTGAGTCCGAGCCGCAGGGCCTCGTCGTTGCCGTCCTCGACGCTGCTGAACTGACTCAGGGTCCACCACGGCAGCCCCAGTTCACGGGTGTACTCGGCCACCTCCGCCAGGTCACGGTAGGCGGAGGCGCCCAGGTCGATCGGGGCCTTGCCACCGTCGGCGGCGACCATCCAGGAGGCTTCCAGGAACTCCTCACCGGTTCGCACCAGATCGGCCGCCCGCGCCCGGACCTTCTCCGGGTCGGCGAGCACCACGTGGGTGCCCGCGGGCAGCAGATCGGTCAGCAGTTCCATCCTGCCCGCGCACAGCGCCGGTATCAGCGCCTCCATGCCTTCGGTGGCGATCCCCTCGGCGATGCTGTTGAGCATCTCGCCGAGCTGCGCATCACCCGAGTGGTGTTCGGACAGCCGGCGAGCCCTGTCGCGCACCTCCTCGGTGAGCAGCAGCTCGCGGCACGGCGGGGCGTGCAGCCGGGGTGGATCCTGCTCATCGGCGCCGTCGGACAGCGAGCGCTGGTCGGAGACCGAGAAGGGGCGGATGGCGGTGACCTCGTCACCGAAGAACTCCAACCGCAGCGGGTGTTCCTCGGTCGGCGGGAAGACGTCGACGATACCGCCGCGCACCGCGAACTCACCGCGCTTCTCGACCATGTCCACGCGGTTGTAGGCGAGTTCGGTCAGGCGGGTGGCGAGCTGTTCGAACTCGTGCTCCTCGCCCACCCCGAGCAGCACCGGCGGCAGTTCCCCCAGACCGGGCGCGACCGGCTGGATCAGGCTGCGCACGGTGGTGACCAGCACCCGCGGGGCACCGTGCGGGTGTTCCTCGGGATGCGCGAGCCTGCGCAGCACCGCGAGTCGCCGCCCGACGGTGTCCGCGCGCGGGGACAGGCGCTCGTGCGGCAGGGTTTCCCAGGAGGGCATCACCTCGACCCCCTCGGGGCCGAGCAGCGAGGATACGGCCGCCGCGATCTCGTCGGCTTCCCGACCGGTCGCGGTGACCAGCAGTACCGGCCGGTCGCTGCCGTCGAGGCGACTGCCGGCCGCCAACGCGGTGGCGACCAGGGGGCGTGCCGCGGCGGGACCCTCCATCGACAGTCGTGGCGAATCGGCCACGGCCGCGACCCGCCGCAGAGCCGGATCACGCGAAAGGGTTTGGAACAGTCCGGCCAGCGGACCAGCCTGGGTCATGGAACAACCTCGCACCGCGACGAAGGGAACGTCGACACACGATCCCGCGAACAGTGGGAACGCCGTGAAAGCGGCCTCGCCCGCCGCAGGGCACTGCCTCCGGCCCGCGGGCACCCGGACCAGCGTACGACTCGCGGACGGTGTCTCCCCGGCGGCCCGCCCCACTCCGTGTGGGATGCCGCCCCATTCCGGTAGGGCCACTACCCGCTCCGGCAAGACATCGCGCCGAAAGTGCGCTTTCTTCCGGAGCGCCCGCCCCGAAAACGATGCCAGTATGTGGGCATGGTCACACCTGATCGTTCACCCCTTCCGAACCGGCCGGTGATCTCCCGCCGTGCGGCGCTCTCCGGCATGGCGGGCACGTTGTTGCTGGGAGGTTGCGGTGGCGGCGGGGGCACCGACGGTGAACGCACCACGGCACCGGATCCCGCGCCGTCGCTGCGGGTGGAGGTGCTCTCCGACCGGTTGGAGCACGGTTGGGACGTGGGTTTTCTGCCGGACGGTTCGGCACTCGTCACGCAGCGTCCCGGGCGACTGGCCGTGGTGGGCGATTCGAGAACCAGCACAGTGCGGGCGAACTTCGACGACCTGCTCGTGCGCGGGGAGGGCGGCCTCATGGGGCTGCTGGTGGACCCCGACTTCGGCGACAACCGGCGGTTCCTGACGTGCCAGACGCACCAGCGGCCCGGCGAAGTGAGCGACATCCGACTGGTCGAGTGGCGGTTGTCCGAGGACGGGCGGCGGGCCGAACGAACCGGCACGCTGCTGACCGGACTGCCGCTCAATCCCAGCGGCAGGCACTCGGGGTGCAGGCCCGCCCTGGACAACTCCGGGAATCTGCTGGTCAGCACCGGGGACACCGCCCGCCCCGGGGTTGCACAGGACCGGGGGTCACTGGGTGGCAAGGTGCTGCGGCTGCGGCCGGACACCGGTGATCCCGCACCGGGCAACCCGATGCTCGACGCCTCGGATCCCGCCACCCGGTTGATCTACACTTTCGGACACCGCAATCCGCAGGGCGTGGCCGTGCGCGACGACGGTGCGGTGTTCGTTGCCGAGCACGGCCCCGATGTGGACGACGAGCTGAACCGGCTGGTTCCGGGCGGCAACTACGGCTGGGACCCATCGCGGGGCGGGCGGAGCGGGTACTACGACGAGTCGGTGCCGATGACCGACCGGGAGCGGTTCCCGGACGCGGTACCCGCCGTGTGGACCTCGGGCGAGGAGACCGTGGCGGTCTGCGACGCGACCTTCCTGCGCGGTTCGCGCTGGGGATCGCTGGAAGGGGCTCTCGCCGTGACGACGTTGAAGGGCAGCAAGCTGCTGCTGTTCCGACTCTCCGACAACGGTCGCTCGGTACGGCGGTGGGTGCCGCAGGAACTGGACGGCACCCACGGCAGGTTACGAGCAGCCACACTCGGTCCGGACGACGCGCTGTACCTGACCACGTCGAACGGTTCCGGCGATCAACTGCTGCGGGTCACCCCGGGCTGACCTTCGGCGGTCCTGACCAGCCTCCGACGGTATGGCGTCGGTTCCACCGAGCGGGGCGGCGGTGAGCGAAGCACGGTGTGTCGGTGTTCACGGGCTGTTGTGGCGGGCGGACCGCCGAACCTAACGTTGTCTACTCGACAGTAACTTTTGCCGCTCATCCCACCGCGTTCCCGGCGCGGCACGGAAGGAACACACCGATGAACATGCTGCTGCGCCTGGTCGTGCTCGCGGTCAAGACCGCGTTCGGCCGCAGGGTGCACCCGCTCGGCCCCTGCTACACGAACCTCCGGGTGGCACCCACCGATCTGGACCTGCTGGGGCACATGAACAACGGTGTCTACTTCTCGATCTTCGATCTCGGGCGTATCGACCTGATGCTGCGGTCCGGCCTGCTGCGCAAGCTGCGCCCGCAGGGGTGGTACGCCGTGGTCACCAACGAGACCGGATCGTTCCGCCGCCCGCTGCGCCCCTTCCGGGCATTCACGCTGCGCACCAGGATCATCGGCTGGGACGAACGACACCTGTTCATGGAGCACCGGGCGGTCAGCGGCGGAAAGCTCACCACCACGGCGGTGATCCAGCTCCGGTTCCTCTCCAAGACCGGTGAGCGAGTCACCCCCGAACAGGTGGCGAACCTGCTGCCCGGCCCCGTGGAGCGTCCGGAGCTGCCCGAATGGGTGGCGCAGTGGAGCAAGGCAGGATACGAGCACACCCGCGAACTCGAACGGGAAAAGTGAGTGGTCGTCGGCTCGTTCTTCGTGGCGGTGCGGGTGGCGGAACCTCTCGCACGGCTCTCGCTGCGGGGGCCCCGACATCGGGTAGCGACCTACACAACGTCGGGGCCGTCCTCGCGAGAGCCGCACGGGAGAACCCGCGGCGGTGCCGGCCGCGAGGGTGGTCCGAGTTCGGCTTGCGAAGGGTGGTCGGGGCTCGGCCTGGGTCGTTCGGGCGCGGCGATTTCGTGGGAAATTGACGGCGCCGGGGCCGCATCGCCGAATCGGGATGTCAATTTCGCGAGAAATCGACGCGCACGAGGCCGTGGGCTCTCACTCGGTGTCGTGGTCGCGGCTGCGCAGCCGGGGCTCGTGTTCCAGGTGCGAGAGACCGTTCCAGGCGAGGTTGACCAGGTGGGCCGCGACCTCGTCCCTGCCGGGACGGTGCACCTCAAGCCACCACTGCCCGGTCAGTGCCACCATCCCCACCAGCGCCTGGCTGTAGAGCGGGGCCAGTTCGGGATCGTAGCCGCGAGCACTGAACTGGAGCCCGAAGATGTGCTCCACCTGGCTGGCTATGTCGTTGAGCAGCCCGGAGAACGTTCCGGTGGTACTGGCCACCGGAGAATCACGGACCAGAATCCGGAAACCGTCCGTGGAATTGTCGATGTAGTCCAGCAGGGCGCAGGCCGCCTGCTCCAGCAGCTCACGCGGGTGCCCCGCCGAGAGCGCGGAGACGACCATGTCGAGCAGCGTCTGCATCTCGCGGTCCACGACCACGGCGTAGATGCCTTCCTTGCCACCGAAGTGCTCGTAGACCACCGGCTTGGAGACGTCGGCGCGATGGGCGATCTCCTCGATGGAGGCACCGTCGAAGCCCCTCTCCGCGAACAGTGCCCTGGCGACGTCCAACAGCTGTTGTCGACGTTCCTTGCCGGTCATCCGCACCCGGCCGGTACTCCGCGCACCGTTGCCACCGGGAGCACTGTCGGATCGGCCCCGTCCACGTCGCCGCACCGCCATGACAGATCACCCTACGTACCGGAACGCCCGCCCGTGAACACGCCTTCCCAATGGTGTCGAACCCAGTGGTCTCGCACCGGGGTGTTCCGCGGCCCGCGCACCGAACGGCCGTGTTCACGGCCACCGGCTCCCCCGCGGGCTCTCACCGCTGGTGAGACCGACATCGAGCGGGGATCCCACACCATGTCGGTCCTTGCCGCGCGAGAGCCCGCGAGAGATTCCGCGACGTGATCACCCCGGCGAACCGGGCCGACGCCCTCCTACCGGAACGCGGGCCTCAGCCTTGCTCCTCGGTCACCGAGATGCGGGCGAGCCGCTGCTCATTGGGCCAGCGGACCTTCCAGGCCCAGCCGAGCTTCTCCAACATCCAGATCAACCGTGCCGAGATGTCGAGCTGCCCCTTGAGCACCCCGTGCCGCGCGCAGGTCGGGTCGGCGTGGTGCGAGTTGTGCCAGGACTCGCCGAACGAGATCAGCGCCAGCGGCCAGAAGTTGGCGGCCTTGTCGCGGCTCTTGAACGGACGCTCACCGATCATGTGGCAGATGGAGTTCACCGACCAGGTGATGTGGTGCAGCACCGAGACCCGGACCAGTCCGGCCCAGAAGAACGCGGTGAGCGCTCCCCACCAGGACCAGGTGATCAGCCCGCCGAGCACGGCGGGGAGCACGAAGCTGGCCACGGTCCACAGCGGGAAGAGCCTGTTGATCCGTTCGAGGACGCGGTCCTTGAGCAGGTCGGGAGCGAACCGGTCGGCGTTGGTCACGTCCCGTTCGAACAGCCAGCCCATGTGGGCGTGCCAGAAGCCCTTGGCCAGCGCGGCGGCGGAACCGCCGAAACGCCAGGGCGAGTGCGGGTCGCCCTCCCGGTCGGAGTAGGCGTGATGCCTGCGGTGGTCGGCGACCCAGTTGATCACCGGCCCCTGCACCGCGCCCATGCCCGAGATGGCCAGCACCACCTGGACGGCCCGGTTGGTCTTGAACGACCTGTGCGTGAACAGCCGGTGGAAACCGACGGTGACGCCGAGGCCGCTGAGTGCGTAGAAGAAGACGGCCAGCGAGATGTCCACCGCACCGAGTCCCCACCCCCAGGCGAAGGGAACGGCGGCCACGAGGGCGAGCAGTGGAACTATCACGAACACGTAGACCAGCGCTTGGGCGATGCGCGGGCGATCTCCCGCGGTAAGGGGTTTCGGAGCAGCGCGCCGGGGCGGCTGCTCCGCGGCCGCGCTCTCGGTTGGTGCGGTCATATCGCTACCTCAACTGGGGTCGGGAAACAGAGGTTTTACCGGTCGTTCGGAGCGGCCCGCTACCGCGTGCACACCCCACGGCCGCGCGGGTGACGCCCCGGCGCGACCGGAATGCACCATTCAGCCTACGACACCGTAACCTACGTCGGCGTAAGTTCCCGGCTTCCACCGCATCCCCAAGCCTCACACCGGCGGTGTCCCACGGCCACCCGGACCGACCGAAAACGATCACTCGGGAGACGTGGCGGGCCACACACAGGATGGGGCCGACCGAGCCGCCCCCACAACATCCATCCGGCTACGAACAACGAAACCGGACATGACATCATATGCTCGGATACGACAGCGGACAGTCGGACATCGCCAGCGCGACGCGTAGTCGGTAGGCTGCGGTGTGGACATCGGTGACGCGACGCCGCGTCAGCGGGAAAGTGATGTCGTGTCGTGCGGTCCGCCGTAGTGTAAAGGCAGCACCTCGGATTTTGGTTCCGATAGTCCAGGTTCGAATCCTGGCGGCGGAGCGACCGGCACCCCGGTTGACAACACGCACCGGCCTGGCCCGGCCGGATTTGGCAGGGGGTGTGTGCCGCTGCGCGACGACGTGGTTGACGCGCGGGAGGGAGCGGCAACCTCGCTCGGTGAACTGTCCGACGCGTGGTTGGTCGGACGTGCGCGCGAACTGCAGGTCGTCGGTCAGCACAGTGATCCACAGGGGCGGGACGCCACTCGTCGGGAAGCGGACAACCTCCTCACCGAGGCCCGCAGACGAGGGCATCCGAGAATGCTCGGACAACTGCTGTGCTGCTGCGCGACACTGCGCCTGTGCACGCCGGGCATGGCCGAGCAAGCCGTCCCGCTGCTGGATGAGCTGCTGACACACGCACGAAGACACCGACTCGACGTGCTTCGTGCCGACGCGCACGCCCTGCGCGGCAGGCTGGCCCTGCTGGACGGCAACGAGGACAACGCCCTGAACCAGGCCGCGGAAGCCCTGGTGATCCTGGACGACGACCTGGTGCCGGACGCGGCGCTGGGCAGGCGCTCCTGGGAACGGCTACTGGCCACCTCGCTGATCGACATCGGTCTCGTACTCACCCAACTGGGCGTGTTCGACATCGCCGACGAGGTGATGGCCCGGGCGCACCACCGAATCCGCGAGAGCGGCGGGCCGCACGAGATCGCCACCCACCTGATCAACCGGTGCCGGATGCTGCTCGGCTGGGGCCTGCGGCTGGAACGGATCGGCAAGCAGGACGACGCCGACGGCAGGTTCAGCACCGCGGCGCAGATAGCGGTCGCGGTGGACGGGCCGTGGCAGGAGTCGTTGTTCCCGCGGGTTCCCGGCAGGAAGGCCGCGGAGCAGATGCCCGTGCTGGCGGCCGCCTGCGCACTGGCGGAGCCGGACGGTTCGCACATCGACAAGCTGGAGGAGGTTTCCGATCCCGGGCTGGAACTGCCTGTGCAGGAAACGATCATCATAGCGATCGCGTTGGCCCGGTGCTACGACAGCGCGGAACGTCCGGACGAGGCGACCAAAGTGCTTTTCGAGACGCGGCAGCGGGTCTGCGAGGACATTTCCGAACCCAGTCTGCGGATCTCGCTGGTGCGCGAGTACGCCAGACGCGCCAGGCTCGATCCGGACAACGCCGCCGTCGCCGTCGAGGAGTACGCCCAGGAGCTCGAATCGGAGCTGTGGACCATGCGCGCCTCGCGCAGCGCCACGCTGATGGCCCGCCTGGATCGGCAGCGGCTGAACCGGCAGCACCACGCGATCACCAGGCAGGCCATGCACGACCCGCTCACCGGACTGCCCAACCGCAGAGCGCTGGACGCGAAGCTGGAGAGCATGCTGCGTGAACCCGACGCGCAGCCGCTGTCGGTGGCACTGGTCGATCTGGACGGTTTCAAGGAGGTCAACGACCAGCTCTCACACGCCGAGGGCGACGAGGTTCTCCGGGTCATCGCGCGCACGCTCAGCGACACGCTCCGCGCCGACGACCTCGTCTCGCGCTACGGCGGTGACGAGTTCGTGGTCCTGCTGCCCGGGGTGGAACTGGAGGCCGCCGAGAGCGCGCTGACCCGTACGGTCAACGCCGTTTCCCGGTTGCCCGGTTCGCTGTCCCGGGGGGTGACGCTGTCCATCGGGGTGGTGGCGATGCTGCCGCAGGAGAGCGGCAGCGAGGTGCTGGCCCGTTCCGACACCGCGATGTACCAGTCGAAACGGCGGGGCGGTAATCAGGTCGCGGCGATGTCCGGGGACGCGCACCACGGTGATCCCACCGAACCGCCTGCCTGGATTCCACCCGAGTCGGAGCAGTAGTCGTCGTCCCGGTTCGCCGAGGTGCCCGAAATCCGGGACAGGGCTCGCTCCGTCGGAGGAGCGGCGAGCGAGTCGTGAGACCTCGGTTTCGTCGGGGCTCTCCGGGACACCTCTGTTCCGCCCCGGAGAGCGCGGTCCACGCCCGGACGAGCGGAAGATGAACACGCGAGAAACCACACGAAACCGCGCACGGAACGGACACGCGCGGTAACATTCCTCCCACCGGCACACCGACACGTCAGTACATACCGGGGCAGCGATCCGATACAGCGTCCGGACAGTTACCCTTCACCCGATTGGACGTACAGGCACCGTCCTTACCGGGGCTGCTAAGGGTTCGGTCTCGCGGAGTCCGGCAGTAACCACGAGTGGCGGTGAGTCGGCGTCGAAACCGCTGGACTCCGAGGGAGAGCATCGATGCTCGAGGGCGTTTCGGCCCAGCCGCCTTCGGACGGCATGTCCTCCGACCCCGTGAGTGTGCTCGTGTTGGCCGCGGGCGAAGGCACTCGAATGAAATCCGCGACTCCGAAGGTGCTGCACCGGATCGCGGGGAGGCCGCTGCTCGAGCATTCCGTCCGCGCCGCCGCGGGCGCGGAACCGGACGAGTTGAGTGTGGTCATCGGGCACGGCAGGCAGGCCGTCGACGAACATCTCGCAACGCTGCAGGACGGACTCGGTCGCCGCATCGAGACGGTGGTGCAGCAGGAACAACTCGGCACCGGCCACGCGGTGCGCTGCGGGCGACAGCAGCGGGAGTCCACCGGGACCGTGCTGGTCACCTACGGTGATATTCCGCTGCTCGATTCCACCACGATGCGGACACTGCTGAGTGAACACCGCCGCTCCGGCAACGCGGTAACCCTGTTGACCGCCGTGGTGGAGAATCCGGCCGGGTACGGGCGAATCGTGCGCGACGCGGCGGGCGAGGTCACCTCCATTGTGGAGCAGAAGGACGCCACGCCCGAGCAGGCCGCGATCGACGAGATCAATTCCGGGGTCTACGCCTTCGACGCGAGTTTCCTCGACACCGCGCTGCGGCGACTTTCCACCGACAATTCGCAGGGTGAGTTGTACCTCACCGACGTGGTGGCGATAGCCCGCGGCGAGGACCGTGGCGTGGGCGCCCTGGTGTGCTCGGACAACTGGCTGGTCGAGGGGGTCAACGACCGCGTCCAGCTCGCCTCGGTGGGGGCCGAGCTCAACCGCAGGTTACTGCTGCACTGGATGCGCGAGGGCGTCACGATCACCGATCCGAGCAGCGTGTGGTTGGACTGCGACGTGCGGCTCGGTCGGGACGTCGTGCTGGAACCGAACGTACGACTGCGTGCGGGCACGACCGTGGGGGACGGCGCGAGCATCGGCCCGGAAACGACGCTGACCGGCTGCTCGATCGGGGCGGGCGCCGAGGTCGTGTCCACCCACGGCGAGCACGCCGAGGTCGCGGCTGGGGCATCGGTGGGGCCGTTCGCCTACCTCCGTTCGGGCACCCGTCTCGGCGAGGAAGGCAAGGTAGGTACTTTTGTCGAGGTGAAGAACGCCGACATCGGCGCGGGAACCAAGGTTCCCCACCTGAGCTACGTCGGGGACGCCACGGTTGGCACGAACAGTAATATCGGAGCTGCCACGGTTTTCGTCAACTACGACGGCGTGGCCAAGCACCACACGGTAATCGGTTCTCACGCACGTACTGGTGCCGACAACATGTTCGTGGCTCCGGTTCGGGTGGACGACGGCGCCTACACCGCCGCGGGCTCGGTCATCACGGATGATGTTCCCCCTGGTGCGATGGCGGTCGCCCGAGGAAAACAACGCAACATCGAAGGCTGGGTCGCCAAACGACGGCCCGGTACAGCCGCCGACGAGGCCGCCCAGCGTGCGCTGGCCGACCGTGAGCACTCCACCGAGCACGACGAGTGACACTCGAGTTTTTCAGCCGTCAACGGGAGGGGACGATGACCGTGAGTGCAATGTCTGCGACTCCGAAGAAGAGTCTCAAACTCTTTTCCGGCCGCAGTCATCCGGAACTGGCCGAGGAGGTCGCCAAGCATCTGGACGTTACGGTCACACCGCAGGCGGCCTACGAGTTCGCCAACGGCGAGATATTCGTCCGCTACGACGAGTCGGTACGCGGGTGCGACGCGTTCGTGATCCAGTCGCACAGCAGCCCCATCAATGAGGCCGTGATGGAGCAGCTGGTCATGGTGGACGCGCTCAAGCGCGGTAGCGCCAAGCGCATCACGGTGGTCCTGCCGTTCTACGGATACGCCAGGCAGGACAAGAAGCACAAGGGTCGCGAGCCCATCTCGGCACGGTTGATGGCCGATCTGTTCAAGACCGCGGGTGCCGACCGCATCCTGACCGTGGATCTGCACACGGACCAGATTCAGGGCTTCTTCGACGGCCCGGTGGACCACCTGCTGGCCCAGACCGTGCTGTCCGACTACGTCAGGGACGCCTACTCCGAGGAGCGGATCACGGTCGTCTCCCCGGACTCCGGCCGGGTGCGCGTGGCCGAGAAGTGGGCGGACAACCTCGGTGGAACACCGCTGGCCTTCATCCACAAGACCCGCGACCCGACCAAACCCAACGAGGTGGTGGCCAACCGCGTGGTGGGTGACGTGGAGAACCGGCTGTGCGTGCTGGTCGACGACATGATCGACACCGGCGGGACGATCGTGAAGGCCACCGAACAGCTGCTGGAGGCGGGCGCCAAGGACGTGATCATCGCCGCGACGCACGGCGTGCTGTCCGGCCCGGCCGTGGAACGGCTCTCCAACAGCGGAGCCAAGCAGGTGGTGCTCACCAACACCCTGCCCATCCCCGAGGAGAAGCGGTTCGAGAAGCTCACGGTGCTCTCGATCGCTCCGCTGATCGCCAAGGCGGTGCACCAGGTGTTCGAGGACGGCTCGGTGACCGGGCTGTTCAACGGCCAAGCCTGACCAGCCCCGGCCTGACCAGCCCCGGGGTGAGCGAACCCCGATCCTCCGCCCTGGTCGCGGCGTTTTCCCGCGAAATCGCCGCGACCAGGGCGCGGCGGACAACCGGGGCGACGAAGCCCCGTCAGGACACGTAGCCGATCAGCTTGTCCCCGGCCAGCACGACGAACAGCACCAGGCACAGGGTCAACACGGTGTTGGACAGCCATCGCGAGCGGTGGGCGGCGGGCATCCGTCCCGAGTTCAGCAGCACCAGCAGCGTCCCGGCCAAGAACGGCATGAACAGCGCGCCCAACACCCCGTAGGCGATGGTGAGCTGGAACGGCTTGTCCAGGAACAACAGCGACATCGGTGGAACGGTCAACCACAGCACGTACCCGCGGAACGGCCAACTGCGCATCCCTGCCGTGTTCTCGTGAGCCGTACCGGAGGCCGAACCGGTTTCCCCGCGTGACCACCAGGTACGCCACCAGTCGGCGAACAGCAGGCTCACTCCGTTCCACACACCCAGCAGGGACGTGAACGTCACCGCCAGGAATCCGACCAGGAACGGCAGCCGCGCCCACTGCCCGTAATCCGCGGCCAGCCGCTGCCCGAGTTCGAGCAGACCGCGGTCACCATCGGCCATGCCCTGTCCCAACAGCAGTTCGGAGCCCACGATCAGCATCGCCACCACGAAGATGCCGGTGGTGATGTAGCCGACCGCGTTGTCGGTGCGCATGAACGGGATCCAACGCGGGGTCCGCCACCCCTTCGCCATCGTCCAGTAGCCGTAGGCGGCCATCGTGATCGTGCCGCCGACACCACCCATCAGCCCCAGCACATAGGCCAGTGATCCCTCCGGCAGCCGGGGGACGAGCCCGCCGCCGAGCGCGACGAGGTTCGGACCGACCAGCACGGCGGTTCCCACCACGGCCACGAACATGACGCCGACCAGGATCGTCATCAGCCGTTCCAATAGCCGGTACCGACCCAGCCACACCAGCACCAGACCGACGAGGCCGCAGATCATCCCCCAGTAGCGCACCGACAACCCCGGGAACAGCGCGTTCAGCGGCAGGCCGGTGGCCGACATGGCGGTAGCGCCGTAGACGAATCCCCACAGCACGATGTAGACGCCGAAGAACCCGGTGGCCCAGCGTCCGAGCGAGCGCCACCCGGCGAGGATGGTGCTGCCGGAACCGAGGTGCCAGCGCCCCACCGCCTCGCCGATACCCATCTTGAAAATTGTTCCGAGCAGGATCGCCCAGAACAGCGCATAACCGAAACGCGATCCCGCTACCAGCGTGGCGACCAAGTCGCCCGCGCCGACGCCGGTGGCGGCTGCCATGATGCCCGGCCCGACGCGCCGGAGCCTGCTGCGCCAGTCCGTGCTCGCTGGCTCACTCGCGGTGGTCTCGGCAGTCATGCGGGTCAACCTAGTATCGCGTGGCCGGACAGGAAAGACATTGACGGCGAAACCCGCCCGGATCCGCTCCCCCGGCCTTCGCCCCGGCCGGTTAACCAGCCGGAACGGTCGCCACATACAATGACATGGTTGCCTCGGCGAGGTCGGGTTCGCGAACCCGGCGTTATCGGCGTGGCGGCTGGTGGTCACCGGTGGAACACCTGTGCACCGCTCCGGCTCCCAGGGTTTCGGCAGAGCGTTCGGCGCCCCCTTCGCCATACCAGTCGCGCGTCGCTCCGCCGCAGGACAGCGACTGATGCACACCATCCCTGAGCCAAGGAGTACGCCACCGTGTCCGAAGTACGTCTCGCAGCGGAACAGCGCCACGAGTTCGGCAAGGGAGCCGCCCGCAGGTACCGCCGGGCGGGCAAGATCCCCGCGGTGCTCTACGGTCACGGTTCCGACCCGAAGCACCTCGCGCTGCCCACCGTGGATTTCGCTCGCTTGGTCCGCGAGAACGGCCGTAACGCCGTACTGACCCTCGACGTGGCGGGTGACAAGAGCGAGCTCGCCCTGTGCAAGGAAATCACCTCGCACCCGATCAAGAACTACATCGAGCACGTGGACCTGCTGCTGGTCAAGCGCGGCGAGAAGGTCACCGTCAACGTGCCGGTCGTGGTCAACGGCGAGGCCGCTCCCGGCACCCTGGTCACCCAGGACGCGAACGAGATCCAGATCGAGGCCGAGGCCACGCACATTCCGGAGCAGCTGGAGCTCTCGATCCAGGACGCCGAGGCCGGTACCCAGTTCCACGCCCCCGACGTGACCCTGCCGCGCGGCGTCACGCTGCAGAGCGGCGAGGACGTCCTGGTCGTCAACATCTCCGAGGCACCGACCGAGGCCGACATGGAGTCCGAGATCGACACCAGCGGTGCCGGGGTTGTCGAGGAAGCCTCCGAGGAGGAGACCTCGAACGAATGATCACCTCCGGGTGACACTTCGTCGGTCCGGTTTTCGTAGCCGGTTCAGTGGCGGAACCTCTCGTGCGGCTCTCGCTGCGGGAAGGCCCGACATCGGGTAGGTACTACACCACGTCGGGCCTTCCTCGCGAGAGCCGCACGGGAGGCCCCGCGGGTGATCGAGCTGACAGTGGTCGTTTCGGCACTGCCACGCCGCAGCACGCGGGTGAGACGCCGTTTTCGCCAAGCATGTCGAGGCGTAACAAGTTCCAACGGAACAACGGGTGGGGCCGCTCGGGTCGACTCGTGTGACCACACCCCCGGTATTGGCTGATCCGAGGATGTCGTGACTACACGGGACAGTGAAGACACAACCGGGCTCGCACTGATCGTCGGGCTGGGGAATCCGGGACCGCGCTACGCGGGCAACCGCCACAACGTGGGGTTCCTGGTGGCCGACGAGCTGGCTGAACGCGTCGGCGGCAAGTTCAAACGGCACAAGTCCGGGGCCGACATCGCCGAGGGCGGACTGGACGGCACCCGTGTGGCGCTGGCCAAGTCCCGCTCGTTGATGAACCTGTCCGGTGGCCCCGTCGCGGGAGCGGCCCGATTCTACAAGGTCACGCCCGAGTCGGTGATCGTGATCCACGACGAGCTGGACCTGGCGTACGGCACCGTCCGGCTCAAACGGGGCGGCGGCGAGAACGGCCACAACGGACTCCGTTCCATCAGCAAGTCACTCGGCACCCGCGACTACCTGCGAGTTCGGTTCGGGGTGGACCGCCCGCCGGGAAGGATGGACCCGGCCGACTACGTGCTGCGCGACTTCTCGCGCACCGAGCGGTCCGAACTCGGGTTCTTCGTCGATCGCTGCGCGGACGCGGTGTCGACCCTGGCGGCCAAGGGCCTGGAGGCGGCGCAGAACGAGTTCCACTGAGGGTGCCCCCGGTTCACGCCTTCGGAGGCGCACTGCGATCCGAGCCCCACAACATTTCGCGAGAAATCGACGCCGCCGTGGGGGTCGACACGAGTCGCGCTCCGTCCGAGTAGGAATCGACCGACTCCGGTTACCGGGACGAACACCACCTGGATGGTCAAGCCAGCAATTCGGCACCGGCACCTCGCCGGAGCTTGCCGGAGGGCGTTTTGGGCAGCGAACCCGGTGCGACCACCAGCACGGTGGAAGGCCGGGCTCCTACCTCGCCGAAAACCTTCGCGGCGACTTCCTTACGCAGGCGGCGTTCCTCGGTCTCGTCGCCCACCGAACGGGACTCCACGATCACGGCGAAGTGCTCGCGCCGCGTGTCGGCGTCCCTGCGCACCGCAGCGGCGTTCCCGGCACGCACCCCCTCCACCGTGCAGGCCGCCCGTTCGATGTCGGCGGGGTACACGTTGCGGCCGCCGAGCACGATCACTTCCTTCCGGCGCCCGCACACCACCAATTGCCCGTCCACCAGGTACCCCTCGTCCCCGGTGTCCAGCCAGCCGTTCCCGTCGGTGGCCGAGACCGGTCCGTGCACCGTCAGATAGCCGGGTGTGACGGCGGCACCGCGGATCAGAACTCTCCCCACGCTGCGTTCCGGCAGCGGCGCACCGGACTCGTCGACCACCAGGACCTCCATCCCCGGCAGTGGCGGACCGAGCATCGCGAACCCGCGTGCCCCCTCTTCCGCCGGCTCCACGGGGACGGACCGTCGCGAGGTCCGAAGCTCCTCCGCATCCACGGTGTCCACGCTCAAGCCGCTGTGCGCGGGCGCGAACGTGACAGCCAGGGTGGCCTCGGCCATGCCGAACGCGCACACCACGCACTCCGGACGCAGCCCGAACCCGGCTCCCGCCGCGAGGAACCGCTCCACCGTGCCGGGATCCACCGGCTCGGCACCGTTGAGGGCGAACCGCAGCGTGGACAGGTCGAACTCCCGCTGCCCCGCCCGTTCCAACCCCCGCGCGGTGATGGCGTAGGCGAAGTTCGGCGCGGCGGTGACGGTACCGCCGTACCGCCCGATCAGCTCCGGCCACAGCGAGGGTCGCGCCAGGAAGTCGGCCGGGGTGACCTTGACCAGCCGCATCCCCAGCGCCATCGGTACGGCCAGGCAGCCGACCATCCCCATGTCGTGGAACAGCGGCAGCCACGAGACCGCCACGTCGTGCTCGGGGGACAGCCGTGCGGCGGCCGTGATCGCCCGGGTGTTGTGGTGGAGATTGCCGTGCGTGATCCGCACCGCCTTGGGCTCGGCGGAGGAGCCGCTGGTCAGCTGCAGCAGCGCGAGGGCGTCCTCGCCGGTGGGAACCTCTTCGCTCGGCGCGGTCTCCGTCCGCGACAGCTCGTCCAGGTCGCGGAATCGGATGCCCTGCTCGGCCAACACGGGGGCGAACTCGTGGAACGGCTCACCGAGCAGCACCAGGTCGGCCCCGATCATCCGGGTGACGCGCAGCGTGTCGGTGGCCCAGACCTCGAGATCGGTGCGGGGCGTTGGCTGGTGCAGCATCGTCACCGAAGCCCCGGCCAGCCAGACCGCCTGCACCGCGGGAACCACGGAGTCCGGCCTCGCGGCGAGGACCGCCACCGCGTCACCACGGCGCACCGGCGGCACCTCCTCGGATTCCCCGGGGAAGCGCAGCGTGGTCGACATCCGCAGCGCACACTCGCGCACCTGCCACCAGCTTCGGCAGCGGGGCGCGTGCGGCTCACCGGTAACCAGGCCTCGAGTGGCGGGGCCGTGGTCCGCGGCGGCCGCGGCGGCCACCATTTTCGTGAAGCGGCTCACACTTCCAGCCTACTTCGTGCCGGGCCGAATCCCGCTACTCCTGTTGGCGGACAGCGCTGCGAAAGCCCCGGTCATCCTCGCTTCTGACGCGAGACGGGCGTCGATTTCTCGCGAAATCGCCGCCCCGGGGGCGGCGAGCCGAGCCCGACCACGCACGCCGAGCCCGGCGCCGATGCCATGCAGCCGTTCCGGTGGGATCACCCCAGGCTGTCGGCCAGCTCCATCCAGCGGGACTCGATGTCGTCCTTCTGCTCCCGCAGTTCGCGCAGCCGCGAGTTCAACTCCTGCAGCCGCTCCGGTTCGGTGGCGGCCTCGGCCAGCTGGTTGTGCAGCTCCTGCTCCCGGTCGGAAAGTTTGTCGAGCTGGCGCTCCAGCCGGGAGAGCTCCTTGCGCGCGGCGCGGTCCTGCGCACCGGACAAGCCACTCGACTTGGCCTTTCCGCCCTGCTCGGAATCGGTGGAGTCCTGCTGCCTGCCGAGGGACTGATCCCCGCTCTCCAGCAGCGAGCGACGCCTGTTCAGGTACTCGTCGATCCCGCCCGGCAGGTGGGTGATGTTGCCGTCGCCGAACAGCGCGACCACGTTGTCGCAGACCCGCTCCACCAGGTAGCGGTCGTGCGAGACGACCACCAGGGTTCCGGGCCAGCCGTCCAGCAGGTCCTCCAGCTGCTGCAGGGTGTCGATGTCGAGATCGTTGGTGGGCTCGTCGAGCACGAGCACGTTGGGCTCGTCCATCAGCAGCCTGGCAAGCTGCAACCTGCGGCGCTCGCCGCCGGAGAGGTCCTCGACCCTGGTCCACTGCCTGCCCTTGCCGAAACCGAACCGCTCACCCAGCTGGGAGGCGGTCAGCTCGTACTTGCCGAGCGTGACCTGCTTGGCGACGTCCTCGATCGCCTCCAGCACGCGCCACTGGCCGGGCAGGTCGTGCAGCTCCTGGGTGAGGTGCGCCAGCCGGACCGTCTTGCCCTCGATCCGCTTGCCGCCGTCGGGCTCCCGCTCCCCCGCGAGCAGCCGCAGCAGTGTCGTCTTGCCGGAACCGTTCACCCCGACCACGCCGACCCGTTCACCCGGACCGAGCCGCCAGGTCACGTTGTCCAGCAGCTTGCGGTCGGCGACCCGGAGGTCGACGTCCTCCAGCTCGACGACAGTGTTGCCCAACCGGCGCTTGGCGAACGAGACGAGCTCCACGGTGTCCCTGGGTTCGGGGACATCGGAGATCAGCGCTTCGGCCGCCTCCACGCGGAACTTCGGCTTGGAGGTTCGCGCCTTGGCGCCGCGCTGCAACCAGGCGAGTTCCTTGCGGGCCAGGTTGCGGCGCTTCTCCTCGGTCTGCTGCGCGATCCTGGCCCGCTCCGCCCTGGCGTAGACCCAGTCGGCGTAACCGCCCTCGTACTGCTCGACCCGGCCGTCGACGACCTCCCAGGTGCGGTTGCACACCTCGTCGAGGAACCACCTGTCGTGGGTGACGATCACCAGTGCGCAGCGCCGCGAGAGCAGATGGTCGGCCAGCCAGCGCACCCCTTCGACGTCGAGGTGGTTGGTCGGCTCGTCCAGCACCAGCAGGTCGAGCTCGCGTACCAACGCGGCGGCCAGCGCCACGCGACGTCGCTCACCGCCGGAGAACTCGGCGACCCTGGTCTCCAGCCCCAGCCCGGTCATGCCGAGCCCATTGAGCACCGAACGCACCTTCGGGTCGGCGGCCCACTCGTGTTCGGCGGTGAAGCCCTGCGGGTCGAGCACAGCGTTGCGCACGGTGGCGTCGGCGGGCAGCTCGGTGCGCTGGGTCACGACCGCGCTGCGCAGATCGCGGGTGTGGTTGACCCGCCCCGCGTCGGGTTCTTCGATGCCGGTCAGTATCTCCAGCAGGGTCGTCTTGCCACCACCGTTGAGACCGACGACCCCGATGCGGTCGGTCTCGGTCACGCCGAGCGAGACTCCGTCCAGCAGCGGTCGGACCCCGTGGCTCTTCTCGACCGATTCCAGGTTGATCAGGTTGGCCATCGAGTGTTGGTCACTCCGTCGACTTCGAGTATGCGCGGAACAGGCCGCGGACATCGCGTCCGGACCATCGATTTCATTGCGCGGGCGGGTCGGTGTGCGGCTGAGACCACCGGCGACCGGGGCTCCCGAGGAAGGGCTCCCGACGAACGGGGTCCCGGTGACCGCGTCGCGGTCACGCTCGGCGCCACGTCCGCCCCGAACTCACGCGTGCACCTGCGGCGGGGTGGGAGGACGATCGACGTGCTCGTCGCCGATCAACCGTGCGCCCGGAACGGGTCCCTGCGCCACTCGCACCGTCCGGCAGACCCCCGCACCGGAGAGCTCGGCGGCGACGCGCACCGCCTCCTCCCCGTCGGTGCACAGAAAGGCACAGGTCGGACCGGAGCCGGACACGATGCCGGCCAGCGCTCCCGCGTCCACCCCGGCGCGCAGCGTGCGCCGCAGTACCGGCCGCAGTGAGACAGCAGCGGCCTGCAGATCGTTGCCCAGCAGCAGGGCGAGTTCGCGCGGGTCACCAGAGGCCAGTGCCTCCAGTAGCGGTTCGACCTCGCCCACGCGATTGTCCGAGTTCCGCCGCAACCGGTCCAGCTCGGTGTACACCTCCGGTGTCCCGAGGCCTTCACCGTGCAGCGCGATCACCCAGTGATAAGTGTGTCGGGCCAGCACGGGCACCAGCCGCTCGCCGCGGCCGGTGCCGAGCGCGGTACCGCCCTGCAGGGCGAACGGTACGTCGCTGCCGAGTCGCCCCGCTATCTCGGAGAGCTCGTCACGACCGAGTTCGAGCTTCCACAGCGCGTTCAGGGCGAACAACGTGGCGGCGGCGTCGGCGCTACCCCCCGCCATGCCGCCCGCGACCGGTATTCCCTTGTTGATCGAGATGTGAACACCGGTCTCGTCGGGATCCCTGCCACTGGCACGGGCGAGTTCGAGTACGGCTCGCCATGCCAGGTTGTCGGAATCCAACGGCACGCTTTCCGAACCTTCGCCGTGCACCTCGATGCCAGGCTCGTCGGAACTGCGTACCGTGATCTCGTCGGTCAGCGACAGCGCCTGGAAAACGGTCACCAGCTCGTGATAACCGTCCTGGCGACTGTCACCGACCGAGAGATGCAGGTTCACCTTCGCCGGGACCCGGACGGTGATCGGGGTCGGTACCACGGACAGCACACCCCCCAGGGTACGTGTTCGTGCCGCGCACGTTCAGGTGTGCGTGCGACCGGGTCCCGGGCGGGCGTGCGATCAGGTCGCGGGGATAACGGACTTGCCGCCGTACTGCTCGTTGATGAAGTCCTTGACCTCCTGGGACTGCAGCATGTCGACAAGCTTGTCCACACGCGGATCACCCCGCATCTCGGAGTTGGTGACCACCCCGTTGACGTAGGGGTTGTTCTCGGTCGACTCCAGTGCCAGCGGGTCGTCCAGATTGGCCTTGAGCGCGTAGTTGCCGTTGACCACGGCGAACCGCACGTCCTGCAGCGAGCGCGGGATCTGGGCGGCCTTGAGCTCCTCGATCTGTAGGTTCTTCGGGTTGTTGACGATGTCGCGGACATCGGTCTCCTCGGCCGCACCCTGCTTGAGCTCGATCAGCCCCTTGGACTGGAGCAGCTTGAGCGCCCGCCCCCGGTTGGAGGGATCATTGGGGATCATCACGGTGGCGCCGTCGGAGACCTCGTCCAGCGAGTCGATCTTCTTGGAGTAGATGCCCAGCGGCTCCAGGTGCACGGGGGCGACCCAGTGCAGGTCACCACCGCGCTCCTCCTTGTACTCCTCGAGGAACGGCTTGTGCTGGTAGTAGTTGGCGTCCAGCGACCCGTTGGCCGTGGCCGCGTTGGGTCTGTTGTAGTCGCTGAACGTCTCGATCTCGATCTTCAGGTCCTGCTCGGCGGCGAGGTTCTCCTTGACGAACCGCAGGATCTCGCCGTGCGGCTGCGCGGTGGCACCGACCTTGATCGCCGCGTTCGGGTCGTCCTGCGCGGCCGAGCCGCCACCGCAACCCGCTAACGCGAGTGTGCAGGCGGCGAGCACGGAGGCGAGAAGTTTGGTACGCATCGAAGGTCCTTTCGGATCTCGGTTCGGCGGCGTTCGCCGCCTTACCGGCCCGTGAGGCCGGTCGGCTTTGTCGGTTTCTTCGGTTTTGTCGGTTTATTTCGGGCAGTTCTCGATGCGGTGGGCAGGCTCGACACGTCGAGCCTCGGGAATCACCGGGAGAAACGAGAACCGCCGTGTCTCACGCCACGGGGACCGCGGGCTCAGACATTGGTGACGGCACGCCTGCGGTCGACCAACTTGGTCACCCAGTCGGTGAGCAGCTGCATTCCCCAGGCCAGGATTCCGAGCAGCACCACCGAGACGTAGAGCACACGATCGTCATAGGCGTTGTAACCGTCCAGGATCGCGGTGGCACCCAGTCCGCCACCCGCGATGGCGCCCGCCATCGCGGCATAGCCGATCAACGCGAGCATGGTCACCCCGACCGCGCCGACCAACGCCGCTCGCGCCTCGCTGAGCAGCACTGTCCACACGATCCGGAACTTGCCCGCTCCGGTGGTGACCGCGGCCTCCACGATCGCGGAATCCACTTCGCGCAGCGCGTTGGAGGTCAACCGCGCGAAGAACGGCACCGCGGCGATGGCAAGCGGCACGATCGCGGCGCTGCTGCCGAAAGCCTGCCCCATCAGCAGCCGTGTCAACGAACCGACCACCACCAGCAGCACCACGAACGGGATCGAACGCGTCACGTCCACGATCGCGCCGAGCACTCGGTGCAACAGCGGTTTGGGGGTCAGTCCCACGGGTGAGGTCAGGTGCAACCACACCCCCAACGGCAGACCACCGACCACACCCACCAAGGTCGACATCAGGACCATGTAGAGGGTCTCGACGGTCGCGGGACGTACCAGTTCCAAGACCTCCGACCAGGGGGTCACGTCACTCACGCGGCAACTCCATCAACGCTCACGGGAGCGCGGCGCACATGCGCATCGCGCTCGATCATCCACTTCAGCGCGGACTCGGAACGTTCACCGGACAGCCCGACACGGAATTTGGCGACAGGCGTGTCCCCGAGCCGCGTCAGTCCACCGCCGAGAATGGACAGCTCCACCCCGAATCGGCTCGAAGCCTCGGGCAGCAACGCACCCACGGCCGCGAAACCGACCAGCACCACCTCGGCGACGACGTCGTGCCCGCCGGAATCGAGCTGCAGCGTGCTCGCCTGGTCGGTCTCGGGCAACAGGGTCGAACCGATCCGGCTGCCCGGTTCGGAAACGAGGTCCAGCACCTTGCCGTGCTCGACCACCCTGCCCTCTTCGAGAACGGCGACGTCGTCGGCGATACGTCGAACCACTGCCATGTCGTGCGTGACCACCAGCACCGTCACACCCAGCTCGGAACGAGCGCGCTCCAACACGGTCAGCACCGAGTCGGTGGTACCGGGATCCAGCGCCGAGGTCGGCTCGTCGGCGAGCAGCACCGAGGGCTTCGCCGCCAGCGCACGCGCGACAGCGACCCGCTGCCGCTGCCCACCCGAGAGGTGGTCCGGATAAACCGAGGACTTGTCGGCCAACCCCACCAGGTCGAGCAGCTCGGCTACCCTACTGCGGCGCTGGGCGGCAGGCACCTTCGCCGACTCCAGCGGCAGGGCAACGTTGCCCGCCGCGGTGCGCTGCCGCAGCAGCGAGTCGCCCTGCGGAACCACACCGATCCGACGACGCGCCGCGCGGAGCTTGCTGCCCTCCAGCGAGACGAGATCGGTCCCGTCCACGCGGATGGCCCCACTGTCCGGTTTCTCCAACAGGGCGATGCAGCGCGCGAGAGTGGACTTACCCGCCCCGCTGGTTCCCACGACTCCGCAGACGGAACCGTCCGGCACCTGCAGGCTCACATCGTCGAGCGCCGCCACCGAGGTGTTGCTCTGGGTGAAGGTCTTGGTCAGGTTTTCGACTGTGATCACGATCGAACTCCGCTTCAGCTCGCCTCGGCCGTGGACGTGCGAGGGCGCACGCGAAGACCGGGTGGAAAGTAACCAGGGGCCAGTACGGGATCAGACGTGGCGCCGACAGGCGGTCGTGGTACGCCGCCCGAGATCGACAACACGACGCTCCGTCAGGCCGAGGCGGATAGCCACGGGCAGCGTCTTGGCGCTTGCGGTGGAACTCAGAGACAAATCAACTCCATCGTTCCTGGCGGTAGCACCTGCCCGATCCGGGTGGTTGCTGCGGCGTCGTCGAGCCAGATCTCTCAGCCGCTCGGGATGGACTCCGCGGAAGAGTAAACATCATCGATTCCGCTGGACGCAAGTTGATGTGAGTCACTTTCCACCGTTTGTCGTATTCGTCACTCCCCCTTGCGGTGGCACGAAACGAAAAGAATGGCTACGACCGGTGGCCGGACGAATACGAAAACCGCGACCGGAATCGAGCGACGGCGCACTCCGGTTCGGCGAGAAACGTGGAATTGTCGATCAGGGTTCGGTTTCCGCGATCTCGGCCAGAGCGGCGAACTCGGTGATGTGGAGTTGCTCTCCCCTGGCGGCCGGATCGATCCCGGCCGCACGCAGCAACCGCTCAGCGCGTTCCGAAGAGCCCGCCCAACCCGACAGCGCCGAACGAAGCGTCTTGCGGCGCTGTGCGAAGGCCGCCTCCACCACGGCGAAGACACGGTCGCGGTCGATCTCGGCGGGTGGTTCGTGGCGCGTGAAAGCCACCAGTCCGGAATCCACGTTCGGCACCGGCCAGAACACGTTGCGCGAGACCGAACCCGCCCGCCGCACCTCGGCGAACCAGGCGCACTTCGCGCTGGGGGCACCGTAACGACGACTGCCCGGCTCGGCGGCCATCCGGTCGGCCACCTCGGCCTGCACCATCACCAGGCCGTGCCGCAACGAGGGCAGCTCGGCCAGCAACCGCAGCACCACGGGAACCGCCACGTTGTAGGGCAGGTTCGCCACAAGGGCCGTGGGCTCGCGTTCCGGGCCGCCGAACTCGGCCGCACCCAGCCGCAACGCGTCACCGTTGATCACCCGCAACCGTTCGGCGAGCGCGGGCGCGTGGTCGGCGACAGTGGCAGAGAGGCGGTCGGCGAGCACGGAATCGATCTCCACCGCGGTTACCGCACCTGCCGTGCCGAGCAGTGCCAGAGTCAGTGAGCCGATGCCGGGACCGACCTCGAGTACCACGTCGTCGGAGTCGATACCGGCGGTGTCGACGATGCGTCGCACGGTGTTGGGATCGTGTACGAAATTCTGTCCCAGTTTCTTGGTGGGACGAAATTCGAGCCGCTCGGCCAGTCCTCGAACCTCGGCCGGACCGAGCAGGCGGACTGCGGACGGCTGTTGCTCCACGCCGTCGAAACTAGCAGGCCGAATTCCCTCGGCCGCGCCGGGACGGCGGACGCCGTCAATTTCCCGCGAAATCGCCGGTCCTCCGGGGCGGCACGGCGGAGGTGGGCGTCAATTTCCCGCGAAATCGCCGCGGCACTTCGAGCCAGGTCGAACTCCGACCACCCTCGCAGACCGAACTCCGACCACCCTCGCAGACCGAACTCCGACCACCCTCGCAGACCGAACTCCGACCACCCTCGCAGACCGAACTCCGACCACCCTCGCAGACCGACCACCCGCGGGTTCTCCCGTACGGCTCTCGCGAGGACGCCGGAGACGTTGTGTAGCTACTACCCGATGTCTCCGGAGCCGCAGCGAGAGCCGTGCGAGAGGTTCCGCCACGTAACCACCCCGGCAACCGCGCCGGAAGCGGTGCCGAATCAGGAAAGGCCGAGTTGTGAGGAGCAGGAGGGCCAGGCCCCATAACCCCCTCGCTCGTCGCGCACCTTGGTGGCGATGGCGATCTGCTGCTCCCTGGTGGCCTGGTGCGGGTACGCGGCGTACTGGTCGCCGCCGTAGGCGTCCCAGGTCGACTTGTTGAACTGGACACCGCCGTAGTAGCCGTTTCCGGTGTTGATGTGCCAGTTGCCACCGGACTCGCACTCGGCGAGCTTGTCCCAGACACCGCTGTTCGGCGGCTGTTTGCCACCGACACGCACGACCTTGGGCTCGGCCTCGGTGACCACCTTCTCGCCGACGGTCTCCCGCTTGACCTCTTCGCCGTTGCGGGTGGTCACCCGGGTGAAGACGATCTTCTCCCCGGCGCTGCCCTGCTTCTCGACCTTGCGCTCGCCCTTGAACATCGAGTCGTCGACGATCTCCTTGACCGGCGGCTCGATCTTCTCCCGAACGTTGACGGTCGAGATACCGGTGCGGTCGATGCGCACCTCGGCGCCGTCGCTGATCCGCTTTCCGGAACCGGGCGTGACCTTGTCGTTCTCGTCGACCTGCAGGCCCTGCTTGTTGAGCAGTTCCTCGATCGTGACGGCGGTGGTGGTCAGCTGCCTGGGCTTGTTGCCGCCGTCGACGATCGTGATCGACTTGGCGGTCTTGACCTCCAGGCTCATGCCCTCCTCGGGCACGGGCATGGTGCGCTTGGCGGAGACCGAGGCACCGTCGGTGGGAACGCCGAGCTGACGCAGCGCCTGGCCCACCGTGACCGAACGAACCCACTCCTCCCGGGTCTGCCCGTCGACGGTGAGTTCGATCTTCCTGCCGCGGTCGAGCGAGATGGTCTCGCCGTGCTCGACCTTGGAGCCGAGCGAAGGACTGAGGGCGTCGTGCTTGTCGACCTCGATGCCCTCGTCCTCGAGCACCTCGCCCACAGTGGACTCGTAGGTGCTGACCTCGCGTTCCTTGCCGTCCACCTCGACGGTGACCGACTTGTCCATCGCGGCGGCCGCACCGCCGGCACCGGTGATGGACAGGATCACGGCCGCCACCGCGCTCTTGAGGAAGCGGCGCTTCCAGGTGCCGATCGCCTCGGACAGCTCCGGCGATGGCGCTTCCAGGTCCTCGGAGGAGATCGAGTCGGACAACGGCAACGGCGGCATCACCGTCGTCTCGGCGTTGAGCAGCCCGATCAGCTCGTTGACCTCGAGGTCGGCGTCGGCCATCAGGTCCTCGACGTCGGGGCCGAGGATCTCGTAGAGGTCCTGCGGGGTGATGCTCAGTGCACCGGGGGGAAAGCTCGGGTGATCGTGCGCCGGGTAGGGCTGTGCGTTCCCGGTCCGTTCCTCGGGGGGCTCCAGCACGCCGACGGCGGTGTGCCGCTCGCCGGGAACCGCCGGGGTGAACCAGTCCGTCCCGTCGAGTGTGTTCTCCCGGCGGGCGTACTGCCCATGGCCCGGGGGCTGCTCACCGAAATAGCCGCGTTCGTTCACAGGGTCGTTACCTCCCGAAGGCGGGAAAGACGGGCCCGCTCCGTCCGGAGGGAAGCCGCCCCTTCGGCTTCCGCCCGACACGCGCGAGCACGTTACCTTCGTGCTTCGTGTCCGTATCCGACTCCCGTAGCCAGCGCCGCCAGCCGACCCTCGCGCCCGTGATCCGCGTTTCGAGCGGCGAAGGCAGGCTACCCCGACGTACACCGGCGAAGACTGCGGGCGTAATCCGTGACCGTGGTCATCGGTTTACGAGTTCGAGACTCTAGCGTGATGATCCGCGTGCTGCCAAGGATCACGAAATCGCTGTGACCTGAGTTACCGGGGCGAAATTGACTTCCCCAGCGCACAGGGCATCGGTGAAATTCACACGATCGAACCGAAATATGTTCGACCATTGACCACCATGTGCCATAACGCGCAGATCTCGACACCGCGCGTGTTCGTCGATATCGGGTTCCTCGCACTATCGAGGGTTATCGGATACCCGTACAGCGGTTTCCCGGCCCGAGCGGGCCGGGAACGGGTCGTACCTCGCCGTGACCTCCCGACTAGCGCGGCAGTCCCAGCCGGCGAGCGCAGGAGGGCCAGGCTCCGTAACCGCCACGGGCGTCGCGCAACCGACTCGCGATCTCGATCTGTTCGGCGCGTGCGGCCCGGTGCGGGTAGTGGGCGTAACGCTCACCGCCGTAGGCGGCCCAGGTGCTGCGCAGGAACTGCAACCCACCGTAATAACCGTTTCCGGTGTTGATGTGCCAGTTGCCGCCCGATTCGCACCGTGCCAACCGGTCCCACACCTTTCCCGGGGCGGTGTGCTGGTGCTCGGCGGCGACAGCGGGGGAACCGGCCCCCAGGGTCGCGGTCAGGGCCGCCGCCAACAGGATCGCGCCGCGTGGAACGTGTCGAGCTGTCATGACCACCTTCTCGGCCGTGGTTCCGGGCAGCGGAGCATCGCCCGTCGAGACCCCGTGACAGAGCTCGCCCGAGCGGTCCGAACGAACTCCTGTTGGAGTTCCCGAACGGGGTTCACGGCGTACCGATCGAACCGGCGAGCGCCGTCGGACTCCCATCCCGGCTTCCACTTCGGACGGTAGGAGGACGCGGAGTGGGCGCAAGCCGACATCACCGCGGCTGATCGAGAAGGTGGCCGGAGAGTTACCGAGACTCAGGAAGCCGCTACACGATCGAGTTGGAAAACTCGCTCGGTAGTGGTCGTCAGAGCGGCCGCCAGTTCCGCGACACTCGTCTCACGCAGTTCGGCGAGGTCACGAACGGTGTAGTTTACGCAGTACGGTTCGTTGGGCCTGCCGCGAAACGGGTGCGGCGTCAGGAACGGCGCGTCGGTCTCGACGAGCATCTGCTCCACCGGCACGAGGGCCGCCGCTTCCCGAAGACCACGCGCGTTCGCGTTGCGGAAAGTGGCCGTACCGGCGAAGGAGAGCACGTAACCGGCTGCCACGCAGCGGCGGGCGAAATCGGCGTCACCGGAGAAACAGTGGAAGATCACCGTTTCGGGAGCGCCTTCCTCGTCCAGGATGCGCAGGATGTCCTCGTGCGCGTCGCGGTCGTGGATCATGAGCGGCTTGCCGATCCGCTTGGCGAGGTCGATGTGCCAGCGGAAGGCCTCCTGCTGCGGCTCCGGTGGGGAGTAGTCCCAGTAGTAGTCGAGCCCGGTCTCCCCGACCGCGACCACCCTGGGATCACGCACCAGCTCGGCCAGCGTTTCCCGCTCGTACTCGCCGAAATCCTTGGCCCTGGTGGGATGCAGCGCGACCGCGGCGTAGACCCGCTCGTCCCAGCCCGCGGCGGAGACCGTCCACTTCGCCGACTCGATGTCATCGGCCACCGTCACCACCCGGCCGACCCCGGCGGCCTCGGCCCGGTCCACCATGCGGCGAACGTCCGCCGCCTCGGTGGCGCCACAGGCGTCGAGATGGGTGTGCGCGTCCACCACCGGGGCCGGCAACGCTTCCGGTTCCGGCGGCGGAGTTCGTTTGTCGCCCTTGCTCACGCCACCATTCTGCTGGTGAGACGGTCGTCACAACCCGGCCCCCGGCGAGCCGGGCGTGCGGAGACGAAAAGCCCGGCCGCTCCGGTGGGAACGACCGGGTCGGGAAAGTGCGTGCGGAGAGTCCACCGCCGGGTCAGCTCTGGATCGGCGCCCATTCCGGACCGGTCTCGGCCAGCTCGGGGTCGAGCTTGCCGAACAGCGGCGTCGGCTTGCTCAACGGTGTGCCGACCCCGATCGGCCGGGACTGCCAGCTGGCCTGCTCGGAAGCGTAGTCACCGGTCAGGATCGGATAGGAGCGGTCGGCGACGTCCAGATCCGAGACCTCCTGCAGCTGCGGCTGCGCGGCCCAGGTCCCGGTACCGCCGAGCAGCTCGTGCACCTGCTGCGCCGAGTGCGGCAGGAAGGGCGTGAGCAGCGTGTTGGCGTCCGAGACCAGCTGCAACGCGGTGTGCAGGATGGTGTCGCGGCGTTCCGGGTCGTCCTTGCGCTTCCAGGGTTCCTGCTCGGACAGGTACTTGTTGGCCGCCGAGACCACCCGCATCGCCTCCTGGGTGGCGGCGCGGAACCTGGAACGCCGCAGGTGTCCGCCGACCACGTCGAAGGCGTCGCGGGCCATCGTCTTGAGCTCCTCGTCGGCCGCCTCCGGAACGCGGGGTTCGGGAACGGCGCCGACGTTCTTGGCAGCCAGCGAAACCGCCCGGTTGACCAGGTTCCCCCACTCGTTGGCGAGTTCGAAGTTGATCCTGCGGACGAACTCGTCCCAGGTGAAGTCGACGTCCTGGGTCTCAGGGCCCGCCGCCGAGATGAAGTAGCGCAGCGCGTCCGGCCCGAACTCGCGCACGAAGTCGCGTACGTAGATCACCGTTCCCCGCGAGGTGGAGAACTTGGAGCCGGTCATGGTCAGGAACTCGCTGGAGGCGATCTCGGTGGGCAGGTTCAACTCGCCGTAGGGCCCCGCGTTCCCGCCTCGGTCCCCGGCTCCGTTGTGTCCCATCAGCAGGGCGGGCCAGATCTGGGCGTGGAAAGTGATGTTGTCCTTGCCCATGAAGTACACCCGCAGCGCTTCCGGATCGTTCCACCAGGCACGCCATGCCTCGGGATCACCGGAACGCCTGGCCCACTCGACGCTGGCCGAGAAGTAGCCGATCACCGCGTCGAACCAGACGTAGAGTCGTTTCATCGACTGCTCGTCCCACCCCTCCAGCGGGACCGGAACTCCCCAGTCGAGATCGCGGGTGATCGGCCTGGGCCGCATGTCCTCGACGAGGTTGCGGGTGAAGTTCAGGACGTTGGAACGCCAGTCGGTACGTGTGGAGAGCCACTTGCCGAGCGACTCGGTGAAGGCGGGCAGGTCCAGGAAGAGGTGCTCGGTCTCCACGAAGCGCGGCACTTCCCCGTTGATCCGGGAGACGGGATTGCGCAGCTCGGCCGCGTCGAGCTGGTTGCCGCAGTTGTCGCACTGGTCCCCGCGGGCACCGTCGTGGTCGCAGATCGGGCAGGTGCCCTCGATGTAGCGGTCGGGCAGGGTACGGCCGGTGGAGGGGCTGACCGCCCCAGTGGTGCTCTTGGGAATGATGTAGCCGTTGCGGTACAGGGCCAGGAAGATCTGCCGCACCACCTGGTAGTGATTGCCGGTGGTGGTGCGGGTGTAGAGGTCGTAACTGACCCCGAGCGAGCCCATGTCCTCGGCGATCACCCGGTGGTACTTGTCCACCAGCTCACGCGGGGTGATGCCCTCCTTCTCCGCCTGGACCTGGATCGGGGTCCCGTGCTCGTCGCTGCCGGAGACCATGAGCACCTTGTTCCCGGCCATTCGGTGGTACCGCGAGAAGACGTCCGAGGGGACACCGATTCCGGAGACGTGACCGATGTGTCGCGGCCCGTTGGTGTAGGGCCAGGCCACTGCGGTAAGGACGGGGGTACTCATGGTTCACAGCCTACGTAAACCGGCATCGGGAACTCGAGCGGGTTTGTCGCGTGACGAACTCGACACCCTACGAAATCACGGCAGGGCAACCGGAACGCGTCGCCGCCGGATCGGCTCGCCGTACCGTCGGGCGTGTCGTCGAGCTTGTCGGTGACGACGACGCGGCCCCCACCAGGGCCGGACGCGGACAGCGTGGTGAACGTTGGTCACGGCGGAACGGCACCGTAGACTGCCCCGCATGGCCGATTCGCCGTCATCCAGCCCACCGGAAACGCGACCGCCGGGCGAGCTGGCCGAGGCCACCCGCGACGAAGCGGCACTGACGCGTTTCCTGCGCGGGCTGCCCGGGATCGACCCGGTGGGACTCGAACAGCGGGCCGCCGCGCTGGCCGGGCGCGCCGTGAAGGGGGAGGCCAAGCTGCGCGCCATCGACCGCGCGGTGGGCATGGTGGACCTGACCACGCTGGAGGGTGCGGACAACGCGAGCAAGGTGCGTGCGCTGGCGGCCAAGGCCCGCACGCCGGACTCGCGGTTCCCGGACGTCCCCCGGGTCGCCGCGCTGTGCGTCTACCCGGATCTGGTCACCGAGGCGGTGACGGCACTGCGCGGTTCCGGGGTGGGGGTCGCCTCGGTGGCGACCGCGTTCCCCTCCGGCCGCTCCACGCCGCGCGCCAAGCTGGCCGAGGTGGAGCTGGCGGTGGAGTCGGGTGCCGACGAGGTGGACATGGTCATCGACCGCGGTGCTTTCCTCGCGGGTGAGTACGGCCGGGTGTTCGACGAGATCGAACAGGTCCGCGCCGCGTGCGGACCCGCCCACCTGAAGGTGATCCTGGAAACCGGCGAGCTGGGCGGCTACGACAACGTGTGGCGGGCGAGCTGGCTGGCGCTGCTGGCGGGGGCCGATTTCGTCAAGACTTCCACCGGCAAGGTCTCCCCCGCCGCGACCCTGCCGGTGACCCACGTGCTGTTGCGGGCGGTACGCGAGTGGCGGGAGCGAACCGGGCAGGCGCGCGGTGTCAAACCCGCGGGCGGAATCCGCACCACCAAGGACGCGATCCGCTACCTCGTGGCGGTCCAAGAGGTGGCCGGAGCGGACTGGTTGACTCCCGGCCTGTTCCGGTTCGGGGCATCCGGACTGCTCAACGACCTGCTGATGCAGCGCGAAACGCAACTTCACGGCCACTACAGTGGCCCCGACCAGGTGACGGTGGATCTTTGACGGAGCCCGACCCGAATCCCCTGGAGTACGCGCCCGCTCTCGAATCCGCGACGGTCGCCGCACTTCGGGAGCGCTACCGCCCGTTCATCGGCGGGCGGTTCACCGACGGCAGCGGCACGGTGTTTTCCAGCGTGAATCCGGCGACCGGAGAACCGCTGGCCGAGATAGCGGGCAGCGCGGAGTCCGATGTGGACCGAGCGGTGGCCGCGGCCGAGGACGCCTTCCGGCGCCACTGGGGCGCGGTCAACGGTACCGACCGGGCCAAGTACCTGTTCCGGATCTCCCGGCTACTGCAAGAACGTTCCCGGGAACTGGCGGTGCTGGAAACGCTGGACACCGGCAAGCCCGTCAGGCAGGCGATGGAGTTCGACCTACCCAACGCGGCGGCGTGGTTCCTGCACTACGCGGGCTGGGCGGACAAGCTGGACCACGCGGGTTTCGGCCCCTCCCCCGCTCCGCTGGGGGTGACCGGACAGGTGGTCCCGTCGAACTTCCCGCTGCTGCTGCTGGCACAGCGAGTCGCGCCTGCCCTCGCCTGCGGGTCCACCGTGGTCGTCAAGCCGGCCGAACGGACACCGCTGACGGCGTTGGTGTTCGGCGAGATCTGCGAGCAGGCCGGTCTACCACCGGGGACGGTCAACATTCTGCCCGGCGGCTCTGAGACCGGGGCGAGTCTGCTGGCGCACCGCGAGGTTCGGCACGCGGTCTTCACCGGTTCCACCGGGGTGGGCGAACAGGTGCGGCGCGACCTCGCGGGCCGGGGCAAGCGAGTCACGTCCGAACTGGGCGGCAACGGGGTCAACATCGTGTTCGCCGACGCGGCGCCCGAGGAGGCGGTGCGGGGCGTGGTCGAGGGCGCCTTCTTCAACCAGGGGCGGGTTCGCTGTGCGGGATCGCGACTGCTGGTGGAGGAGTCCGTGGCCGAGGAGTTCGTGGCACGGCTGCGCGACCGCATGGCGGAGTTGCGGGTGGGCGATCCGATGGATCGCAACACCGATGTGGGGGCACTCGGCTCCTCGGCCGAGGTGGAGCGGCTCTCCGAGCTGGTGGAGCGTGGCGTCGCGGAGGGGGCGACTCGCTGGACCGTCCCGGCGACGCCGCCGCGGCACGGTGACTTCATGGCTCCCACACTGCTGACCGACGTGCAGCAGTCCATGAGCGTGGCGCGGGAGGAGGTCTTCGGGCCGGTGCTTTCGGTGCTGACCTTCCGTACCGCGCGGGAAGCCGTCACCAAGGCCGACAACACACCGTACGGGCTGGCCGCGGGCGTGTGGAGCGAGAAGGGCTCCCGGGCGTTGTGGACCGCGCGCAGGCTGCGTACCGGTGTGGTGTGGGCCAACACGTTCCACCGGTTCGACCCGACCGCGCCGTTCGGCGGGCGCGGCGAGTCCGGGAACGGCCGTGTGGGCGGCACAGCGGGTCTGGAGGCCTATCTCGATGTCTGACGACGAGGCGCGATTGAGCACGCGGAAGAGGGTGACGGTGCCCAAGACCTACAAGCTCTACGTTGGCGGCTCCTTCGCCAGATCCGAATCGGGCCGGGTCGCGGCGGTCGCCGACGCGGACGGGACGTTCCGGGCGAACGCGGCGAAGGCCTCGCGCAAGGATGTGCGCGACGCCGTGGCCGCGGCCCGCAAGGCGTTCGACGGCTGGTCCGGTGCCAGTGCCCACAACCGGGGGCAGGTGCTGTTCCGGGTCGCCGAGATGCTCGAGGGGACGCGGGCCCGGTTCGCCGCCGAGGTGGCGGCGACCGAGGGCCTGGCCACCCCGGAGGCGGAACACGCGGTGGACACCGCCGTGGACCGGATGTTCTGGTACGCGGGCTGGACCGACAAGCTCGGCGTCCTGCGAGGCGGTGTCGATCAGGTGGCCGGTCCGTACACCGCGCACAGCTCTCCGGAACCCGTGGGCGTGGTGGGTGTGGCGGCGCCCAGGCGGTCCTCGCTGTTGGGCCTGGTCAGTGTGCTCGCACCGGTGCTGGCAGCGGGCAACTGCGCGGTGGTGCTGGTGGACACGAAAGTGGCGGTGCCCGCCGTGAGCCTGTGCGAGACACTGGCGACTTCGGACGTGCCCGACGGGGTGGTCAACGTGCTCACCGGGGATCCCGCCGAACTGACTTCGCGGCTGGCATCACACTCCGATGTGGACGCCCTGGATCCGAGCGGAACGGACGAATCCCTGCGGGGTGAGCTGGAAGAGACCGCCGCCGGGAGCGTCAAGCGGGTACTCGACGCTCCGCTCGTGGAGCCGGACTGGAGCACCGCCCCCGGCACGAAACGGTTGCGTGCCTTCACCGAGCTGAAAACGGTATGGCACCCCATCGGGGAGTAACCCCAGCCGCCCGGCGATTTCGCGAGAAATTGACGGCCGGGCGGTCTTTCGGGAAGACCACCCAACGGACTCACCGACTCCCGACGCCACCGGGCCTGGGATCCACGATCCGGTTACCACGGATGGTCCGGGCCAACACGGCCACCGTGCCGAGCAGGAACACCCCCGCGAGCGCGAAGGCGGACCAGCGCGGCATGGTGAACAGCACCGGTTCCGCGCCGACCACCCCCTCGAGCCGGTTGGCCACGAACGGTGCCAGTACCAGCGTCGCCAGCGCCCCCAGCCCGAACCACACTCGCCGACCGGCGCCGTGAAGTTCGGTCGCCGCACGCATCGCCAGCAACAGCGGCACCAGCAACAGCGCCAGCAGGGCGACGAGCCCGACGAGGCTGCCGGTGGTCAGCGTGACCTCACTCGTGGTGACGGCGGGAACCGCCAACTCCGCCGCGCACAGCGCCAACGCGGCGACCAGCAGCACACTCGGGCGCAGCACGGCCCGCCGAGGGGAACCGGCGAACGCGCCGAACTCCTCGGCCACACGCGCCGCGTACTCCCCCGGCGTGCCGAACGCCTCCACCGGGTCCTGGCCCGTTTCGGCCACGTGGGTCTCCACCTCGGCCAGTACATCCCCGACCCGGTCACCCGGCACCTCGCGCATTCGCAGCGCGAACATCAATTCGTTGCGGTACTTCTCCGACGATTCCGTGGTCATGAGCTCATTCCCCGTTCGAGTACGGCGGTGGCGTTCTTGGCGAACTCGGTCCACAGCGGCCCGTGTTCGGTCAGCACCGCACGGCCCTGTTCGGTGAGCAGGAAGAACTTCCGGCCCGGACCGCCGGCTCCCGCACGCCACTCGCTGCGCACCAGTCCTTCCGAGTCCAGGCGGTTCAGCAGCGGGTACAGCGTCCCCGGCTTCATACCGGGCAGCCCGGCCTCCTCAAGCCGCCGAACCAGCGTGTACCCGTAGTCCTCCCCGCTCTCGGCCAGCAGTGCGAGCACGGCCAGATCGAGCACACCGCGCAGCCACTGCGTCTGTCGTTCCACCGGTTTCTTCTCCGACACGACTAGAAACTAACACTGACTAGTCTTCCTCGCAAAGTAGTAATCCACGAAGGACACCGAGCGAGTCTTGACTTTGTGACGCAAAGTAAGTGAAACTTTGCGTCACAAAGTTCGACTACAGGGGGCAGGAAATGGACGAGGAACACACCACCGACACCCCGACTCCCTCGCCGGCGGAGATGTTGGCCATCACCGAGCAACAGCAACAACGCGCCGAACGAGCCCTCGACATCAATCCCGGACTGCTTTTCGGCGTGTGGGGAGCGGCCTGGGTACTGGGATTCGGTGAGCTGTATCTGACCATCGGAGACGAGCCGGTGCTGCTCGTCCCGCTCTGGCAGGCACTGGGCATCTTCTTCGGCTGCCTGGCCGTGGCGAGCATCATCACCGCCTGGCACCTGGCCAACAGCCTGCGCGGCCTGCGCGGACCCTCGCAGCAATCGGGGGCGATGCACGGTTGGTCCTGGATGCTGGCCTTCGTCGGACTGGGGTCGCTGATCGCCGCCACCTCGCGGATGGGCATCTCCGAGGAGGTCTACGCCATGCTCTGGGCCAGCGGCTCCGGCCTGCTGGTGGGGCTGCTCTACCTCAGCGGCGGCGCACTGACCGGGAGCTGGGCCCAGTACGGCGTGGGCCTGTGGATCCTGGCGATCAACGCGGCCGGAGCCTTCACCGGCATCCCGAACCACTACCTGGTCATGTCGCTGGCGGGCGGCGGTGGTTTTCTGGTGGCGGGAACGGTGTTGACGCTGCGCGGACACGCGCGCACCGACCCTTCCCCCAGTCACGAACGCCTGCCCGGAGAACCGGAATGAACCCTGCCGACGTCCAACTCGATCCGGTCATCCACGCCCAGGCCAGGTTGCGGGTGATGACCACTCTTGCGGCGCTGCCCACCGAGGACCGGATCGCTTTCGGTCGGCTGCGGGAACTGCTGGACATGACACCGGGAAACCTGATCACTCACCTACGCAAGCTCGACGAAGCGGGTTACACCGACAGCACCAAGACGGGAACCGGCCGCGGCACCACCTACGTGTACCTCACCGACGCGGGACGCACGGCCTTCGACCGGTACATGCGGCAGCTGCGGGCCTTGTTGGAGCCGGTCAGCGACGAGGGGGACTCATGACGCGACACCACGCACGTGCCATCGGCGTGTCACGCCGGTTCGGTTCGCTGAACGCACTGGACAACATCGACCTCGACATCTCCTCCGGGGAACTCCTGGGGCTGCTGGGCCCCAACGGGGCGGGCAAGACCACCCTGCTGAGCCTGCTCACCGGACTTCGCCGTCCCGACGCGGGCCGCGTCGAGCTGTTCGGCGGTGACCCCCGACAACCGCGCAACCGCAGACGGCTGGGCACCACCCCGCAGGAAACCGGCATGCCGGACACGCTGCGCGTGGGCGAAATCGTGGAATTCGTCGCCAAGCACTACCCGAAGCCGCTGCCGGTCGGTGAACTGCTGGAACAGTTCGGACTCAGCGAACTCGCGCGCAGACAGGCCGGTTCGCTGTCCGGGGGCCAGCAACGACGGTTGAGCGTGGCACTGGCCTTCGTGGGCGACCCCGGACTGGTGGTGCTCGACGAACCGACCACCGGGCTGGACGTGGCCGCGCGCAACTCACTGTGGGAGGCGCTGCGCCATCACCACCAACGCGGAACCACGCTGCTGCTGACCAGTCACTACCTGGCCGAGATAGAGGCCCTGGCGGAACGGATCGTGGTGATGGACCGCGGCAGGGTACTGGCCGACGGGCCGCAGCGGGAGATCAAGTCGCGGGTGCACACCCGGACCGTGACCGTGCGGGGAACGAACCTGCCGGAGTTGCCGGGGGTGGTGCGCTCCGAGCTCGACGACGGAGCACATCGGCTGTTCACCCGCGACTCCGACCAACTGGTCCGCGATCTGGTGCGCAGCGGAGCGGACTTCGAGGACCTGACCGTGACGGGGGCCTCCCTGGAGGAGGCGTTCACCGCGTTGACCGCCGAGACGAACCCGATCGACGAGCACGCCGGGAGAAGAGCATGAGCGCCGTTACGCTCTACACGCGTTACCAGTTCCGCGAAACCGTCCGGATCCCGATGGCAGCGCTGGGCACCCTGGCGTTTCCCACACTTTTCATGCTGCTGTTCGTCGTCTCCAACCGCTCGGTCTCCGGCAACACCGTGGCGGCCACCGAAGCGGCGGGACAGATGTCGATGTTCGCGGTGATCAGTGCTTTCGTGTTCAACCTCGGCGCGGGGGTCGCCGAGGACCGCGCCAAGGCGTGGCACAGCTACCTGCGGACGCTGCCCACCGGCCCGATGGCGCAGCTCGGGGGCAGGCTGTGCAACGCGCTGTGCTTCGCGCTGCTGTCACTGGTACCGGTGGGGTTGACGGCGGTACTGTTCACCGCGGCCGAGGCCTCGGTGATCGAGGTGGGCACGACGGTGTTCGCACTGATCCTCGCGGGCATACCGTTCGCCTTCCTGGGACTCGCGGTGGGGTATGCCCTGCCGCTGAAGGCGGCCATCCCCACTGTCCAGCTGATACTTTTCCCGCTGGCGTTCGCGGGTGGCCTGTTCCTCCCGCCGAGCCTGTTCCCGGACTGGCTGGACGGGGTCTCCACCGCGCTGCCGACCAGGGCCGCCCGCGAACTCGTACTCGGCGCGCTGACCGGAGGCGGGCCACCGCTGACCGCGTTGTCGATCGCCGTGGGATGGACGGCCGCGCTCGGAGCGCTGGCGGTGTTCACCTTCCGCCGGGACGAGGGCAGGCGGTTCCGCTGAGCCTGCTCGGCTCCGCCCACCCGGGTGCGTGAATTTCGCGCGAAATCGCCGCGCCCCGGGTGGGCGGTTCGATCAGTTCAGCGAATCTGCCAGTCCAGTCTGCCGTCCTCGGTCACCGTCGGTCTGCTGTAACCGGCGGAACCGCCCTCGGTGAGCGCGCGGTGCACGTCGGCCAGCATCGAGGCCAGATCGGCCCACAGCGGCGGCCCGACACGGCTCATCTCCTGCTCCCACTCCAGTACGCAGCCACGCAACGGTCCGGGACGCAGGTCCACCACCAGTTCGTCGGCGAACCCGTCCCCCGCGATCGGAATCCAGGCCGGGTGGAAGCTTCTTCCCGCCGAACCGGCGTAGTAGTCACAGGCGGGCCGCTGCCAGTTGGCCGCCCAGCTCTCACGTAACTCGCACCAGACACGCCGCGCCCCCGACGCGCCGTAGGGCGTGTAGAACGGCGGCAGCACATCGGTCAACGAGCCGGATTCGGTCCCACCGCAGCAGGCCCACCACTCCTTGAGCTGCTGGGGAAGCGTGAGCTCGAACTCCGATTCGAGGTCGGCCATCTCCGGAGGCGGCAGTGCCTGCTTGAGTTCGGCGGCGGTCGTCGGCGCGTACTCGGCGAGCCAAAGCGTGATTTTGGTCCACAGCAGCGTGACATCCATTCACCTCATGGTCGACGCGGAAACCGCTGAACGGTACCGCCAACAGTGAGGTGGGGAGCGGTCCGTTTGGCGTGTTCGCTCGCGAGGGAACCCACCACTCGATGCGGGAAAGGGTGATGAGCCGAGCGGCTCCGCCGTGCCACCTGCCGGAGGAAGGCGCGAGGTCGCCACCCGTTGTCGGGCCCCGGCGCGAGAGCCGGCTGGAGGTTCCGCCGAGCGAGCACCCCGACGCCCCGACGGGAGAACTTCGATGAGGTAGCTTGGGGTTCCTTGCTTCGATGCGTCCCGACTCGGGTACTCGGTTCGCCGAGTGTTCGGGTGCCACCAGGGCGAGCCATTGAACAAGGGCCCTGGTGCGAGCCGGCTACACACGGTACGACACCGTATCGGCAATCGAATCCCCATCCCGTAGGCTTCGGCAGCGTCCGCTACGGCGACCGGAGGTAGCAAGATGGCGCAGGACATCGTCCCGATCGAGCTCGGGCTGCCGCAGGGCGATCTGGTCACCCTCTGGGCTCCCCGATGGCGCGAGGACGGCGAGGAGTGGGAAGCCTTCCTCGGCCACGAAGAGAATCTGTACGCGTTTTCCGACCCGGCCCACCTGGCCGCCTTCGTGCGATCCGGCGCGGCCAACGACCTGGACGATCATCCGGCCTGGCACGTCGTCCCCGCCCTCTCGGCCGTCGACCTCAGCCCGGACGAGGACCATCAGTACGACCTGGTCGGTGTTCCGGAACTCATCGCCGAGCCCCCGGACACCTGGACCATCAACGAGCTCTCCGAGATCGTGGAGATGGCGCGTTCGCTGGCCGAGGTCTGCGAGCTCGACACGGTGACCGAGGTGTTGCAGGACGCGGAGGGATTCGATCTCCTCGGGGAGGGCACCCTGCCGTTCAGCGGCAAGGAGGGCCAGCGCCGCTGGAACCGGATCTGCCGCGTGGTGGCCGACCGGTGGGACGAGCTGCTGGACGCGATCGACGGGGTCGTGGCGAGTCCCGAAGTGGATGCCACCGCCGTTTCCGAGGCCGAGAACGAGCTGGCCGAGGAACTACCGGACGAGGACGCCGAGTCGGAATCGGGCACGGACTCCGAGCACGAGGAGCCTGGTGCGACCGAGGACGGCGAAACCACCGAGGACGGCGACGAGACCGAGAACGACGAACAGGAGCAGGGCTTCTGGCGTGAGATCGGTATCGATCCGATCAAGATCGTCACCGGTGGCCGGGAGTACTACTCACTACGCTGCTTCCTGGGCGAGGACCCGGTCTTTCTCGGCTCGGACGGCAGCATCGACGCCTGCACCTCACCGAGGGCACTGGCGCGCTACCTGGCCGAGGACAAAGTGGACAACACCGATCTGGCACGGGTCGCGACGTGGCAGACGGTCAAGAACGCGGCCACCGCGGGTGAGCTGGAGATCGACGTCGAGCCGGACAACACCTACGTGCTGACCGGACTGGACGAGGATCTGGCCGAGGGACCGTCCGAGATCGACCCGAACCAGCTCGACCTGGCCGAGGAGCTGCTGACCGACGCGGCCTCCTGGGCCGAAGACGAGAGCGTGGAGAACGCGCTGGGCTCCTCGGAACGCCTGGGGTGGATGCTGTCCTACGTGCTGCGCCCCGACCCGAACCGGCTGCCTCCCACCCCGCCGTTCGACGACGAGGTAGCTGCGTGGCGCGAGTTGGTGGAGAGCTTCGAGGCGAGACTGCGGGTGCACTGAGCGGAGTTCCGCGACCCGCTCGAGCCGAGACGCTGTCGTCGAACCCCTCAGTCGGTTCTCGTGCTGGTGAGGTGTGAATGGACCCTCGCGCCGCGGCGTGCCTCCACCGCCGGAGTGCGCCGCGGCCTCCCGGGGCGAGCGCGAGCTTGCTCGTCCCGGCACCGGCGGGCCGGCCGGGAGGCACCTCGCTCGACGAGCAGCTCTCACCACACGAATGGCGCCGCACCATACTTTCGAGCCGGGCGGCCCGGTTCGTCGCCGGCTCGTCGGCACCGCGTGTCCGTCCAACTGTTGAACCCGCGGCCACTTTCGTGCAAAAATTGATCACGCTGCGCGATCACAGCTCGTTGGAAACGCCGGTACAGGGGATCGTACAGTGCGATACGGGTGCACGATGTCCCTCGCTGGAAGCCGCAGAACTGGCGTAATTACTCCGTTCGAGGGAACAATCACCACCGTATTCGTGGAAAATGCCGGGGGGCATATGCCCAACGGACCCCCTACTCGCTACGCTCCAATAGTCCTCTCCCTCCCCCTCGACGAAGGACGACCTTTGCCGTGAACGAGAACAGCCAAGACACGGTGTCGTTCGACCGTATGCGGAACATGCTGACGCGGGCAGCGGAGATCCGCGAAAGCGAACAGCAGCAGATCTTCGACGCTCTCGACGAGATCAACGCCCGGATGTCGCCGCTGGAGTCCCTCGGCTCCGTACGCAAACGGCTGTCCGAGCTGCCGGATCGCACCGAAGTCAGCGTGCTCGCCGAACGACTCGACGAGGCACTGTCCAAACTGGAAGCCCAGGAGAACGCGATCTCCGGCCTGAACAGCCAGGTCGAAGGTCTCGCCGACAAGCTGGCCAAGCCGTTCGCGCAACTGGACGGCAGGCTGGACGGCATGGCGGGACGTTTCGACGGCGTCACGGGCCGCATGGACGGCTTGGAGGACAGGCTCTCCCACGTCCACAATCGACTCGAAGAGCTGGGGCAGCACCTGGACCAGCAGGACTCCCGCCTGCAGGAGGTTCCCGGCTCGGTTCAGGAACCGCTCAAAGAGCGTCTCGACCAGATGGAGACCAGCCTGCGCGGTCGATTCGCCGAGATCGACGAGGGTGTCCACGAACACCTCGACGGCACCAGGGAATCACTGCAGCGCTCGGTGAACGACGCGGCTCAGGAAGTCCGCAACGGTATCGGCGAGACCCTGTCCGAGAACGCCGAGAAGGTCAACGGCAAGCTCGACGCGCTCGCGGAGCGTCCGGCTGTGGACCCGACCGAACGGCTGCAACAGCTCGCCGACCGACTGGAATCGCTGGCGAGCAGGCTAGACCAGGTCTCCGGCCGGATCGACTCGGTCGAGGAGAACGTCAACAGCCGCATCGACTCCGTCGAGAGTGGTGTCACCGAACGGATCGGTGACGTCGGCAGCACCCTCGGCGAGGACCTCTCGCAGTTGCGGGGAACCCTCTCCGAGCGGCCGGACTCGGAATCGCTGGACTCGCTGGTGCGCAACGCCAACGAGGAGAGCGAGCGCAAGCACGCGGGCCAGCTGGACGAGGCCATGGCAACCTTCGCCGAACTGATCCTCGGCGGCGGTGCCCCCTCGAACAACAACGCGGTCTCGCCACCGACGACACTGCCCCGGCAGCAACAGCAGCGGCGCAATCGTTCCAAGAGTGCCAAGCGCGACTCGGACAAGGCGAGCGGTTCGGACGAGCTGGACGACGACTACACGGCCGACAGCGCCTGATCGGACACGAGTACCGACTTCCGCCGGAGCACGCCACCGGTGCACCGCTCCGGCGATGTCGGCACGGTTAACGGGGATCGACGGGGACCACACGGTGTGGCGCCCACCGGGTCGGAAGCGACCCCGTGGGTGTCACACCGCCACGTCGGAACCGCTCACGCGTTCCAGCACCACGGGCTCGGCCCGAACGTCACCGTAGGTGATCTCGTAGGCACCGTGCAGGCGACGTGACGCGTCCTCGATCGTGGCTGGCTCGTCGGTGTGCAGTTCGAACAACGGTTCTCCCCTGGAGACCCGGTCACCTGGTTTGGCCAGGCAACGTACGCCCGCGGCGTGCCGCACCTCGTCCTCCTTACGGGCTCGTCCGGCGCCCAACCCCCACGCGGCCGCACCGACCGCACGGGCGTCCAACGTGGCGAGACTTCCGCTTCGCGGCGCGTACAAGGTGTGCACGTGCGCGGCAACGGGAAGTTCCGCGTCGGGATCACCGCCCTGCGCGGCGACGAGTGCGCGCCATTTCTCGTACGCCGCCCCGGAAGCCAGCACCCGGGCGGGATCCACATCGGACATACCGCTGCTCGCCAGCATCTCGCGGGCCAGCGCGAGCGTGAGTTCGGTGACGTCGGAAGGCCCTCCGCCGCGCAGCACGCTCACCGCCTCGGTGACCTCCAGGGCGTTTCCCACCGCCACGCCCAACGGCGCCGACATCGAAGTCAGCAGCGCGCTGGTGCGCACTCCGTTGTCTTCGCCCGTGGCGACCAGCGTCCTGGCGAGGCGTCTTACCTGCTCCTGTTCGGTCAACAGGGCCCCCGAACCGGTCTTGACGTCCAGCACGAGCGAGGCCGTACCCTCGGCGAGCTTCTTGCTCAGGATGGAAGCGGCGATCAGCGGCACCGACTCGACCGTGGCTGTCACGTCCCGGAGGGCGTACATCCTGCTGTCGGCGGGGGCGATCCGTTCCGTGGCAGCGCAGATCACCGCTCCCACCTCGTCAAGGTTGTGGTACAGCTCGGCGGTGGTGAGCCGGGCGCGCCAGCCGGGGATCGACTCCAGCTTGTCGAGTGTCCCCCCGGTGTGCCCGAGGCCGCGGCCGGAAAGCTGCGGCACGGCGGCCCCACAGGCGGCAACCAGTGGTGTCAGCGCGAGGGTGATCTTGTCCCCCACGCCGCCGGTGGAGTGCTTGTCCACCGTGGGGCGGTCCAGGGCGCGGAGATCGAGCATTTCGCCGGAGGCGGCCATCGCCGCCGTCCAGCGGGCGGTCTCGGCGTCGTCCATGCCTCGCAGCAGGATCGCCATCGCCAGCGCCGACATCTGTTCCTCGGCGACCTCACCCCGGGTGTAGGCGTCGATCACCCAGTCGATCTGCGCCGTCGAGAGCCTGCCCCCGTCCCGTTTGGCAGCGATGATCTCCACGACACTGTGCGGCATGACACGCTCCGGTTCGGGCGGTGGGGCGGTGGGGCGGTGGGGCGGTGGGGCGGGAGATTACCGGCCGAGCTACCGGAAGGACAGCCGTGGCGAGCTTGTTCCGGACGCACATCGCCGCACGCGGGGACGGCTGGTTTCCCGTGCGGGACACACCTCGGTGCGCGAGGATTCGACATCTCTCGCTCCGGAGGGCGGCGCCGGGGAAACGAGCGGCCCGGTCGCCGTGGTCCGGTCGCCCCGTGGGACGGCGGCTTCTGGGCGGCTCTCTCAGGGCGGCCGTCTCATGGTGGCGACGCGAAGGGATGGGGCAGCAGCTGGCGTACCGTCAGGATGCCCTCCTGAGTGTCGACCAGGCACTCCGGCCCGCCCAGTTCGTGGAGCAGCTGCCTGCACCGGCCGCAGGGCATGAGCAGGTTGCCCTGCCCGTCCCGGACCGAGACGGCGACCAGAGAGCCGCCCCCGCTCATCCGGAGCTCACCCGCCAACGTGCACTCGGCGCACAACGTCACACCGTAGGAGGCGTTCTCGACGTTGCACCCCACCACCACACGCCCGTCGGTGCAGTTCGCAGCGGCTCCCACGGCGAGTCCGGAATAGGGGCAGTAGGCGTGCTCGGCGGCGAAGGTGGCGGCTGCCCGCAGAGCGGGCCAGTCGACGGAGTTGGGTTCGACCAAGTTCCCCGATCACCACCCGTAATCGCTCGTTCGGGAACTACTCAACGTAATCAACTTTCGTTCGGATCCCAATGGCACCGCCCACCGACCAAAAAGTGAAATATGTCAACGACGAACAATGGCGGACCTGCGCACACCGCTCGACACGTGCCTTAATACGATAAGGGTGACACTAATCTCGGACCAGCCGGTTGACACCCGCGCCACGACGAGGCGCCTGCCCGGGGTAGAAGGAATCTACATCGATCAACCTACCCCCGGTAGTTGTCTGCTCGATCACAGCGGGCACATGCGAGTGGGACAGCCGGCGGCCACGGGTCTAGCATCCGATGGGTCAAGGGTCCGTTCGGGTAATCGGCGCGGGCGCAGGGTGCTGCGGTTACGGGCCGTTCTCCGCGCAGCATCCGGAACGGGCCCAGAGTCCACCAGCGACGTTGGAGGCCTTCCGTCATGGCCAGCACAACCGCCACCGCGGCGGAGGGACACCCTCGCGGGGAAGCACCCCGCGCCAAGGGCACCCTCTATCGCGGCGACCTGGGCATGTGGTCGTGGGTCGCCCACCGCATCACGGGCGTGCTCACCTTCTTCTTCCTGTTCGTACACGTCCTGGACACCGCGTTGGTGCGGGTCTCACCCAACGCGTACGACACGGTGATCGAGACTTACAAGCATCCGCTGATGATCGTGTTCGAGCTCGGGCTGCTCGCGGCGGTGCTGTTCCACGCGTTCAACGGAATCCGCGTGATGCTCGTCGACTTCTGGTCCAAGGGGCCGAGGTTGCAGCGACCGATGCTGTGGACCGTCCTGGTGCTGTGGCTGGTGTTGATCATCCCGGCCGCCATCAGCATGATCACCCGCGCCGCCACGGAACTGTTCGGGGGTTAGTACGACCATGACCACTACCGAAGCACCACTGTCAGTCGACAAGCCGCGTTCCCCCGGGCGCCCCGCGGCCAGGCGCAGCAACTTCGAGCTCTACAGCTGGGTCTTCATGCGGCTGTCCGGGGTCGTGCTGCTGTTCCTCGTTCTCGGCCACATGCTGATCATGCTCTTCCTGGACGGCGGGGTACACCGGATCAATTTCGCCTTCGTGGCGGGTCGCTGGGCATCACCGTTCTGGCAGCTCTGGGACCTGACGATGCTGTGGCTGGCGGGTCTGCACGGCGGTAACGGGCTACGAACCGTTATCAACGACTATTCACGTTCTGACCGTACCCGCTTCTGGCTGAAGATGCTGTTGTACTGCTCGATCGTGCTGACCGTGGTACTGGGAACGTACGTGCTGTTCACCTTCGATCCGAACATCAGCTGACGCGCGGCCCAGCAGGCGACGAGCCAAGGAGACCACCATGCAATTCCACAAGTACGACGTGGTCGTCGTCGGCGCGGGCGGCGCGGGAATGCGCGCCGCCATCGAGTCCGGCCAGCGCGCCCGCACCGCCGTACTCACCAAGCTCTACCCGACCCGCTCGCACACCGGTGCGGCGCAGGGCGGGATGTGTGCCGCACTCGCCAATGTCGAGGAGGACAACTGGGAGTGGCACACCTTCGACACCATCAAGGGCGGTGACTACCTGGTCGACCAGGACGCGGCCGAGGTGATGGCCAAGGAAGCCATCGACGCGGTGCTCGACCTGGAGAAGATGGGGCTGCCGTTCAACCGCACCCCCGAGGGTCGGATCGACCAACGCCGCTTCGGCGGGCACACCAGGGATCACGGCAAGGCACCCGTACGGCGCTCCTGCTACGCGGCCGACCGCACCGGCCACATGATCCTGCAGACGCTCTACCAGACGTGCATCAAGCACGGCGTGGAGTTCTTCAACGAGTTCTACGTGCTCGACGTCAACATGACCACCGACGAGGACGGGCAGCAGCGCTGCACCGGAGCGGTGGCGTACGAACTCGCCACCGGCGAGATCCACGTCTTCCAGGCCAAGTCGGTGATCTTCGCGACCGGCGGCTTCGGCAAGATCTTCAAGACGACCTCGAACGCGCACACCCTCACCGGCGACGGCATGGGCATCGTCTACCGCAAGGGGCTGCCGCTGGAGGACATGGAGTTCTACCAGTTCCACCCGACCGGGCTGGCCGGACTGGGCATCCTCATCTCGGAGGCGGTGCGCGGCGAGGGCGGTATCCTGCGCAACGTCGACGGTGAACGCTTCATGGAGCGCTACGCCCCCACCATCAAGGACCTCGCGCCGCGCGACATCGTGGCGCGGTCCATGGCGATGGAGGTGCTGGAGGGCCGCGGCGCCGGACCGAACAAGGACCACGTGCTGCTGGACGTCACGCACCTCGGTGAGGACGTGCTGGAGAGCAAGCTGCCGGACATCACGGAGTTCTCCCGCACCTACCTGGGCGTGGAGCCGTTGCACGAACCGGTCCCGGTCTATCCGACCGCGCACTACGCGATGGGCGGCGTTCCCACCAACATCGACGCCGAGGTGCTCGGCGACAACGACAACGTGGTTCCCGGTCTGTACGCGGCGGGCGAGGTCGCCTGCGTCTCGGTGCACGGCTCCAACCGGCTCGGGACCAACTCGCTGCTGGACATCAACGTCTTCGGACGTCGTGCCGGTATCGCGGCCGCGGAGTACGCCCAGGGCCACGACTTCCTCGAACTGCCGGAGAACGCCGCCGAGCTGGTCGAGGGAATGGTCAACCACCTCCGCACCGCGGAGGGCGGCGAGCGGGTCGCCAACATCCGCACCGCGCTGCAGGAGACGATGGACGCCAACGCCTCGGTCTACCGCACCGAGGAGACCCTCAAGCAGGCACTGTCGGACGTACAGCTGCTCAAAGAGCGCTACGGCCGTGTGGCCGTGCACGACAAGGGCAAGCGCTACAACCACGACCTGCTGGAAGCGGTCGAACTGGGCTTCCTGCTCGACCTCGCCGAAGCACTCGTCAACTCCGCGTTGGCACGCAAGGAATCACGTGGCGGACACGCACGCGAGGACTACACGACCCGCGACGACACCAACTTCATGCGGCACAGCATGCAGTACAAGCAGCTGCCCGATGAACAGGATCCGAACGCGCCGCTGGGCCTGACCGGTTTCCTCTCGGACATCCGCTTGGACTACAAGCCCGTCACCGTAACCCGGTACCAGCCGATGGAGCGTAAGTACTGATGACCGCCCCCACCACAGACGCGAACAGCGACACCGCCACCGTCGACCTGCCCTCGGACGCTCCCCCGATCCCGGAGGGGGCGACGATGGTCACGGTCAAGATCGAGCGCTACAACCCGGAGGTCGACGACGACCTGCACTGGGAGGCGTACCGCATCCCGGCGCTTCCCAGCGACCGCGTGCTCAACCTGCTGCACTACATCAAGTGGTACATCGACGGCACGCTGACCTTCCGGCGTTCCTGCGCGCACGGCGTGTGCGGTTCGGACGCCATGCGGATCAACGGCGTCAACCGCCTGGCGTGCAAGGTTCTGATGAAGGACATGTTCGCCAAGAAGGGCGAGACCACCATCACGGTGGAGCCGATCAAGGGCCTTCCGGTCGAGAAGGACCTGTTGGTGAACATGGAGCCCTTCTTCGAGGCCTACAAGGCGATCAAGCCCTACCTGGTCACCACCGGGAACGACCCGACGCGGGAGCGGATCCAGTCGGTCGCCGAGCGGGAGCGGTTCGACGACACGACCAAGTGCATCCTCTGCGCGGCCTGCACCACCTCGTGCCCGGTCTACTGGTCGGAGGGCTCCTACTTCGGCCCGGCCGCGATCGTCAACGCGCACCGGTTCATCTTCGACAGCCGGGACGAGGCCGCCGAGGAGCGACTGGACATCCTCAACGACATCGACGGGGTGTGGCGCTGCCGCACCACGTTCAACTGCACCGACGCCTGCCCGCGTGGCATCCAGGTGACCAAGGCGATCCAGGAGGTCAAGCGGGCGCTGATGTTCCGCAGGCGCTGATTCCGAGGCGCTGATCGGAACTCTCCGCGGTGCCGCGTTCCGGTGGGCGGTCGATCCCGCGTGAGATCGGCGGCTCGCCGGAACGTGCGGCCCTCGGGTGAGGATCCGTACGATCTCTCCAAGCCGGGAGACCCCGTACCTCGTTGTACGGGGTCGTGGAGCGTGTGTGCCGCGGCGAGTGGGAATACGACGGCGCACACTCCCGGTCCCCTGGACAGCGGACGATCGCCGCCGCTGCCTCGGCGCACGGAAACGCGGAGCCACCGGCCCGGTGGCGTTCGTGACCCCGCGCGATCACGATAGCCGGATTCGTAGCCGACGTCTCCTCCGGCCCACGAAGACGGACATACATCACGAACCTCACCGCCGCCGCGCGTTCCCCGCGCAGTCCCGGAAAACTTCGATCAGCCCCTCCGGCTCGCGCGGTAGGCGCGCAGACCGAACACGCCGATCACGGTGCCCAGCACGAGCGAAACCACCGCGATCACCACGTGCACCCACAAAAACGCCGTCGGCGCCCCGTCCGACCACGACTGCTCGTCGCCGAGGATGTTGCGGAGAAAGGTCGGCCACAGCAGCCAGGACCAGACCCCGAAGGCCAGCAGGAACAACGCCATACCACGGGTGATTCGCACGTCCCCAGTATCTACTGTGCCCGCGAGCACAACACCGTCGGGCGCACTCGTTCGCCGCGAACACACCCGAGTTCCTCGAACACTCGGCGGATTCGCGCCATCGGGAACGTGACCTAGGGTGGTCCGCGTGTCCACAGCAGCCTCTCGCCTACCCGTCCGACTCGCCACGGCAGTGCTGGCGGCGATCCTGTCGATGGGACTGTTCGTGCCCGCAGGCACGGCAACGACGAACCGGACCCGATCGAGCTGTCCGAACGCCACGCTGCCTCCCTCGCCTGTGGACAGTTCGGAGGTGCCCGCGCCGGGGGAGCCCGCACCGAAGCCGCTACCGGTCCCGGCCGAACCGATCGGCGGGCCCGGAATGGGGCACTGCGGTGTCGTGATCCCACCGGAAGCTCCCGCACCGCCGAAGCGGGTGAGCTCGGCCAGCTGGATCGTGGCGGAGCTGGACAGCGGGAAAGTGCTGGCTGCCAAGAACCCGCACGGCAGGTACCGTCCCGCCTCGGTGATCAAGATCCTGACCGGGCTCGTCGCCGTACGCGAGCTGGAGCTATCCGACACCATCACGGCCACCGAGTCCGACGCGGCGGTGGAGGGCAGCGCGGTGGGGCTGGAACCGGGGCTCGACTACACGGTACGCGAGGTGCTGACGGGGCTGATCCTGCAGTCCGGCAACGACGCCGCGCACGCGTTGGCGCGCAAGATCGGCGGTACCGCGGAAACCGTGCGGCGCATGAACGAACTCGCCGAACGGCTGCGCGCCCGGGACACCAGAGCCGCAACCACCTCCGGGCTCGACGGCCCGGGCATGAGCACCTCGGCGTACGACATGGCACTGATCCTGCGCGCCGCGCTGAACGAGCCGGAGTTCGCGCGCCCCGCGGGCACGACGCGGACCCGACTCCCAGCACCGTCCGGCCAAGCTCCGATACGCATCGCCAGCGACAGCGATGTGATGCGCGACTACCCCGGAGCGATTTTCGGCAAGACCGGCTTCACCAACGATGCACGGCACACCAGGGTCGTCGCGGCGGAGCGGAACGGTCGCGCGCTGGTCGCGGTGCTGCTGCGTGGCGAACACCGTCCGATGGACCTGTCCGAGCAGGCTGCCGCGCTGCTCGACTACGGCTTCCAACTGAGCGGGCGACGAGTGGTCGGGAAACTGGTCGAACGACGCGCTCCCGAACCGAGCACCACCTCCACGGCCAACACCGCGGTCGAAGCGGCGCAACCGACGTCGGAGCCGGAAAGCGACCGGTTCCCACGCACGGGGGTCGCTCTCCTGATACTGCTGGTGGTGGCGATGCTGCTGCTCGTGGCAGCGCTGCGGCTCCAGCGCGCTCGCAGGCGAGTCGCGAGCGCCTCGCGGCGGGACGATTCGGAAGACAGCGGCTGACGGCCGGGGTGCTCCGGCCTCACCGGCGCCCGCGCAGCAGCCAACCGAGCAGGGTTCCGAGACCGAACATCCCCACGGCCGCGCCCGCGCCGCGTCGGGACGGCACCACCGGGCTGATGACGGCTGGCGGGGGTGGCTCCACGGCCGCCACGGGCTGGTTCTCCCTGGCGGAGGCGGTCCAAGCGGTGACGAACAGCAGGAACCGGGAAGTCAGGTAGGCGAACACCAGCAACCCGAGGATGGGTCCGAACGCGGCTGCCGCTGGTGAGCTGCTGAGGCTGTTCAGGTAAACCACACCGACCTGCTTGAGCACCTCGAACCCGACGGCGGCGAACAGCGCGCCCCACACCGCGCTGCGAAGTGTCACGGGCCGCCTGGGTAGCCGGGCGAGCACCCAGAGGAAGACGAGCCAGCTGGCCGCCAGCGACAGCAGCAGGGCCAGCAGCCACAGCACGATACCCACCCAGGCATTGTTCTCGACGCCCGCCAACCGGAACAGCATCCTGCCGACCCCGCCGCCCAGCGCGCTGATCCCGAACGAGACCGCCATAGCCACTCCGAGCCCGAGCAGCGAGAGCAGATCGGCGAGGGTCCGCTTGAGAAAGGACAGGTCCGTCGGCCCCTGCCCCCACTGGGCGGTGAGCGCCTCACGCAGGTTGGTCATCCATCCCAGCCCCGAGTACAGCGCTGCCAGCAGGCCGATGATCCCGACAGCGCCCGCCTGCTTGATCGCCTCGTCGACGATGTCGTTGATCAACTGACTCAGCTGTGGACTGGGCACGGCTTCGGAGATGGCCGACTGGAGGCGCTGCAGCAGGTCGGGATTGCTGGTCAGCACGAAACCGGCCACCGCGAACACGATCATCAGCAGCGGCACGAGCGCCAGCACGCTGAAGTAGGTGATCGCGGCGGCGTAGTAGTCACCGTAGTGGCTCTGGTACCGCTGCGCGGCCCGGACCAGCCGATCCAACCGGGGATAACGCGCCCGCAGCAGCTCGAACCTGCCGGGGCTCGGCTGCTGCCGGGCGGTGCGTGCCGGTTGACTACGGTCGACCACCTGCTCCTACCTCCGCGTGCCGCTCGTCGGTGGCGGCAGGTTACCCCGAAAGGATCAGTTCAGCCCGCCGGAGGCAGGAAACCCACGCGCTCGTAGGCGTCTCGCAGCGTCCGCGAGGCCACCGCCCGGGCGCGCTCGGCACCGCGCCGCAGGATCTTGTCGAGTTCGGCCGGATCGTCCAGGTACTCGGCCACCCGCTGCTGGAAGGGCGTGAGGAAATCGACGAGCACCGCGCCGAGGTCCTTCTTCAGATCGCCGTAGCCGCTGCCCTCGTAGGCGGTCTCCAGCTCGGCGACGGACCTGCCGGTCATCCCCGAGTAGATCACCAGCAGATTGCTGACTCCGGGCTTGTTCTCCGGGTCGTAGCGGATGTCGCGTTCGTTGTCGGTCACCGCCGAACGCACCTTCTTGGCGGTGCGCTTGGGGTCCTCCATGAACTCCACGACGCCGGAGGGGATCGACTTGCTCATCTTCGAGGTCGGGTCCTGCAGATCGAAGATGCGGGCCGTGTCCTCGGGGATGTGCGCGTCGGGGACGACGAAGGTGTTGCCGAACCGGGAGTTGAACCGCTGCGCGAGCGTGCGGCTGAGTTCCAGGTGCTGGCGCTGGTCCTCACCGACCGGCACCACGTCGGTGCCGTAGAGCAGGATGTCGGAGGCCATCAGCGCGGGGTAGGTGAACAGTCCGACACTGACGTGCTCGTCGTCCTGCCGCGCGGACTTGTCCTTGAACTGCGTCATGCGGGAGGCCTCGCCGAAACCGGTGAGGCACTCCAGCACCCAGCCCAACTGGGTGTGCTCGGCGACGTGGCTCTGCACGAACAGCGTGCTGCGTTCGGGGTCGATCCCCAGCGCCAGCAGCTGGGCGGCCGCGTTGCGGGTGTTGGCGCGCAGTTCCTCGGGGTCCTTGGCGATGGTGATCGAGTGCAGATCCACCACGCAGTAGAAGGCGTCGTGGGTATCCTGCAGCGCTATCCAGTTGCGCAGCGCTCCGAGGTAGTTACCGAGCTGGAAGGAGCCGGCCGTGGGCTGGATGCCGGAGAACACGCGGGGACGCGCGGTGGCCCCGCCGGATTCGGTGGTCACGGAGCCGGACTCGGTGGTGACGGAACTCTCGGTGTGCACGTAGCCGATTCTGGCAGAACCGCGTCCACGGCGGTCGGGCGAGGGTGGCCGTCCGCGCGCTCCCGCGAGGACGGCGTGACGTCGTGTGGATCACCACCCGAGGTCTCCGCCCCGGAAGCGAGAGCCGGCGGGAGGTTCCGCCGAGCGAGCACCCCGACAACCCGACCGGAAAACTTCGATCAGCTCCGGCGCTGGTTCTCGGGCTGGACCGGGATCTTCTTGCGCCGCAACGTACCCGCGATCATCCCGATCACGCCGATCACGACGGCGCCGAGGCCCACCGGAGTGCTCAACGCGTCGAGCGGGGTGGCCTGCGCCCGCACCGTTTCGGTGGCTGCCTGCGCCGGAGCACCGGTGATCAACAGCGTCATCGCGAGCATCGACGACCACGCGCCTGCGCGCACCACAAGTCTACGCACGAGCCGTGCCTTTCTGGTCGGACTTCGATCGTTGTACCCCACGGCAACGCCGCGCGTTCCGTGCCGTCACCCCGGGCGCCCCACCGGTTCGCCTCCGGTACCGAGAACGTCCCACGATCGTGCGGTGACAGCGGAGAGCGTATTGGTCGACACAACGAACGGCGACAACGGGGCCGTACACCACAGCCGGCCATCGGACTGAACACCGGTTCATCCCGGTTTCCGGCCACACCCCGTGAGACGCACGAGGGGGCGGGAGGGTTGCGAAACGAACCCGAAAAACGGGAACCGACACGTTTCGGGCACGAATGAATTCATTCGGTGGTTCGGGCGAAATGCCCGAGCGGTCATCCCCCAGGTCACCGATGACGGAGTCATCAGGACGGACGGACGCCACGAACTGCTGGAACTCGTCGATGAGTTCGCCGAACTGCTGCTGATCGGCGGTGAGCACCACTCGGATCACAACGGATGCCTTCGAATCGGAGATATCGGTCATGGTCAGATATATCTGGCACTGGAACAGTTCGGCGGGCTGATCACCGAAGTGGACACGCAACCGAAGCACCTGTCCGAGTCCGGGTGACTCGGATGTACCGAACTCCGTTCGCCGGTTGATCACGACGGCATCGGCCAGTAGTCGGACCTTTCGTACCGACTCGGCGGCGATGTCGTCCAAGGTTTCCTCGTCCTGGCGGTACTGACCGTCAATGGTGATACTCGCCAACGAACAAGGCTGCCGAGAGGCCGGGTGAACGGCCGTAAAGGCGGTGTTCGGAGACCCTGCCGTGTCGGGGCCGGTGGCATCGGAGACCGTCTCCTGGAAGTCATCGGGATCAACCGTAATCTCGAACTCCGCCTTGCCACCCAAAATACCGGCTACTCCCGCATCGGCCCCCATACGCCATTCACCGCTGTCGGTCGGACCGAAATGAATCCCGGCTTCAGCGCCTGCCCCGGCCCAAGCCTCACCTGTGACGTTGAGCCCGATACCAGCTACATCGGCGCCAGCCTCACCGGTGACCTTGGCTCCGGCGAAAGCGCCCGCATCAGCATGAAACCGTCCAGTCCTGCGGAAGCACTGGTGTCGACCTTGGCTCCGACAAAAGCTTCCGCTTTTCCGCTGTAGCCCACGTACGGGCCAAATTCGGCTTTTCCTTGAGCAGTGAGCCTTTTCCACTCGGGTTCGGTCTGCCTGGATGAGGGTCCGGATGGCGTTGATCAGCAGGGTCGCGTGGTGCGGGCAGCCTCGGATCCGGCGCAGGATCTTCCAGCTCTTGAGCTGGGCGTTCG
>NZ_JBMIHH010000007.1:0-326359 GCF_051225635.1 Actinopolyspora sabaoui
CCCCCCCCCCCCCCCGCGCCCGGGCCGCGGGACCACTCAGGGGCTACGGGATCAGCTCTCCCCCGCGATGAACGACTCCACCGCCTGGTACGCCTCCGAGTCGGAGTACTGCTCCGGCGGTGACTTCATGAAGTAGGAGGAGGCCGACAGCACCGGTCCACCGATCCCGCGGTCCGCGGCGATCTTGGCAGCTCGAATGGCGTCGATGATGATGCCCGCGGAGTTGGGCGAGTCCCAGACCTCCAGTTTGTACTCCAGGTTCACCGGGGCGTCGCCGAAGGCGCGTCCCTCCAACCGGATATAGGCCCACTTTCGGTCGTCCAGCCAGGGGACGTAGTCCGAGGGACCGATGTGCACGTTGCGGTCCCCCATGTCACGCGTCACCTGTGAAGTGACCGAATTGGTCTTGGAGGTCTTCTTGGACTCCAGCCTGCCGAGTTCCTTCATGTTGAGGAAGTCCATGTTGCCGCCGACGTTGAGCTGCATCGTGCGGTCCAGGTGCACGCCACGGTCCTCGAACAGCTTGGTGAGCACCCGGTGGGTGATCGTCGCACCCACCTGGGACTTGATGTCGTCCCCGACGATCGGCACGCCCGCCTCGGTGAACTCGCGTGCCCACTCGGGATCGGAGGCGATGAACACCGGCAGCGCGTTGACGAAAGCCACACCGGCTCGGAGGGCGGCGCGCGCGTAGAACTTGTCGGCTTCCTCCGAGCCCACCGGCAGGTAGGAGACCAGCACATCGGCACGGGACTCGCGCAGCGCCTCGACCATGTCGACCGGCTGTTCCTCGGACTCCTCGATGGTCTCGGAGTAGAACTGCCCCAGCCCGTCCATGGTGTGACCGCGCTGCACCGACACGCCCAGCGGCGGGACGTCGGCGATCTTCATCGTGTTGTTCCGGCTGGCCACCACGGCCTCGGACAGATCGCGGCCGACCTTCTTCGCGTCGACGTCGAACGCCGCGACGAACTCCAGATCACCGACGTGGTAACCACCGAAGTCCACGTGCATCAGGCCCGGGACCCGACCGCTCGGATCCATCTGCCCGTAGTACTGCACACCCTGTACCAGCGACGCGGCGCAGTTGCCCACACCGACGATCGCCACTCGGACCTTGCCGGTCGTCGCCTCGTCGTGACGATCTCCGCCCATGGTCGCCGGCCTCCTTCTCCGTCATGTCCCGTTCGTCGTGTCCCTGTCCAAGCCTCGGTCGAGGCGATCACCCACACCCACGGGCCGCTCGGCTCCCTGCTCGGCCCGCTCGTGCGCGATCAGCTCGTCCAACCAGCGAACTTCCAGTTCGCTATGATCCAGTCCCAGGCGGTGCAGTTGTGCCGTGTAGCGGTCGCACTGCTCGTCGGCTCTGGCCAGGATCGCCCGTTGCCCTTCCCGACGCTGCTCCACGCGCCGACGGCGGCTCTCCAGAATCCGCATCCGGATCGATGGCGGTGTTCGTGCGAAGAAAGCCAGCCGCACGTCGAACGCCTCGTCCTGACACGCTCGTGGCCCGCAGTCCTCGACCAACTCGACGAAGCGCTCCCGCCCCGACTCGGTGAGACGATAGACACGCCGAGCCCGTCGCGACCGCTGCGCCTCCTGCTCTTCCTGGGTTTCCTCGATCAGCCCCGCGCGACTCATCCGGCGCAACGTCGGATAGACCGTTCCGCAGGAGAACGCACGGATCTCCTGGAGCCGCTTGCGCAGCTCGTAACCGTGCATCGGCGCCTCATGCAGCAGTCCGAGCACCGCGAGTTCGAGCACCGGCCCTCCTCTCGCGGACGAAGCCCAGCCGAGCAGCACCCGGCGACGATTATATCGTCCCGATACATCGGAGTACTACAGTCCTCGCCACTGCCGAATCACCGTTCCGGGCAACCGGCGCGGCAGCACCGATCTCGTGACCTTTCTCGCCGCCCGGCATCCCACGGGGCGGGACGAATCGGGGCACGCCCCACCCCGGACCGGTGGTCACGCCTCACTCCGCAGTGGCACGGTCACCGCCGGTGGTTCGGAGCCACCCCACTCCGGGGCTGCCCCGAACGGCCCAATTGAGCCCGGGCACAGGACACGTACGCTGAGGGCGTGCGGACCCAACGGCAAGTGGTGGATTACGCGTTGCGGCGTCGGTCGCTGCTCGCGCGACTCCATGCTGGCCGGGTGGGTGTGAAGGAGGTCTGCGACGCGGGACCGTACCTGCTGCAGGCAGCCAAGTTCCACGGTGAGCCCAGTGACGTGATCTGCCCGGTATGCCGCAAGGAGCGCGTGACCTACGTCTCCTGGGTGTTCGGCGAGCAGCTCAAACACGCCGACAATTCGGCCCGGAGCAACGCGGAACTGGCACGTATGGCCACCATGTTCGAAGAGTTCAATGTGTTCGTCGTCGAGGTTTGCCGTACATGTAACTGGAACCACCTGGTGCAGTCATACGTCCTCGGAACCGGGGGCCATCAAGGCCGCGGTCGGGGACGCAGGACCGTGGCCGAGTGAGCAAGTAGCCTCATCGGTCACGGCCGGTGGCACCCGCCGACGTGAACGCATCGCACGGCGTCCGTGTTGACGCCTGTCCCGGAGGACGACTTCTCGTGAGTGACGAGCGTGACGACCGGTCCGAAGACGGCCGCCGCCACAGGCAGCCAGCTGCCGAGGATCGGGAGCCGGAGCGCGGGCGGCAACCCGGCCGACCGCCCCATACTGATCAACAGGGGGAGCAGGCCGGCCAGCACAACGAGCCCCCGCGGGAGAACCAGCCGCCCCCACCGCCGCCCGAGCGAGGTGGGGGGCAGCCGCCACAGGCACCGCCGCCACCACAAGCACCACAGGCACCACAGGCACACCGTGGACAACAACCACCGCAGCACCGCTGGCCGGGTGGTCAACAGGGCGGACAGCCGGCCGCTCCGCAGGGGGGCCCACCGCCACCGGCACCGCAGCGTCCCGGGCAACAACAGGGCCCCGGCCAGCAGGGCCCCGACGGGGGACACTTACCGCCCGGCTCCGCCTCCGAGCAGCCACCGCCTCCCCCACAGAGCGGACCACCACAAGGTCAGCCACAGCCGCACGCCGGGGGACCCCCGCAGGCCGGCGCCGGACAACAGCCGCCCCAGGGGGGCCACGGGTGGCCCGGCGAGGATGCCACCGCACAGTGGCCAGGCGCGCAACAGCGGGCGGGTGGCCAGCAGCCACCGCCACCGGGTGGTCAACAGCGACCGCCCGCCGACCCGGACGCCACCGTGCAGCATCCGGCCGTGGACAGCTCGGGAACGCCCCGGGACGCCTCGGGCAGGCCGCCCTCCGGCGCACCCGCTCCGCCACCGGGTAACCCCGGCGGGCCCGGCGCGCAGGGCCACGCTCCCGGGCCCCAACAGGGCAGCGCCCCCGGACCCCAGCAGGGCGGCAATCCGGACGAGGTGCCGACCAAGAAGACCGCACCGCCCGGATCTCCGCAGGGCCCGTCCGCTGGGCACCCCGGCCCCGGACAGCATCCGAACGATCCGGGTGAGGCACCGACCCAGCACATAGCTTCCGTGGGTGGGCCGAACTCGGCACCCCGCGGTGGTGAGGAGCCGACCCGGGAGCACCGGACCACCGACGGCAAGGCAGCGGGCGCGGCCGGTGCCGCGGGTGCCGCTGCCGGGGGCATGGCAGGCGCCGCCGCGGGCGCCGCGGCCTCCGCCGGCTCGAACGGACCGGACGGAACCGCCGGAAACTCCCGGGACGCACCGAGGTCCCGCGACACCCCGGGCTCACGCGGGGACTCCGACGCGACGACCTCGGCCCGTTCCGAATCGTCCGAAAACTCCACCGAGTTCGGTGTGACCCGCGCCGAGCAGTCCTCGCCCCCGGACAGCGATCCGGGGCTGATCACGCACCGCGCCTCGCACGGCGGCTACAGCTACTACTCGGACTCGGACCCCTACTCCGACGACGAGTACGACGACTTCGAGGACGGCTTCAACGAGGGGTTCGACGACGAACTCGACTATCCCGACGATCCGGATGACGACGACATGACGGCCCTCGCCCGCAAGAAACGCGGCAGGCGCAGGATCTGGCGCGGCCTCCGGCGTACCTGTTACGTCGCGGCGGCGCTGGGGATCCTGGTGCCCGGCGCGATATTCGCCTGGTGCTACTTCACCTTCGAGGTCACCCCACCGTCGAAGGTCGCCAAGAACTACAGCACCAGCATGGTGGTCAAGTACTCCGACGGCAGCGTGCTGAACAAGTTCTCGCCCGAGAAGGGGCAGGACCGCGTGCTCATCAAGGACCTCAGCGAGGTCTCGCAGGAGATGAGACACGCCACCATGGCCGCCGAGGACGCGGACTTCTACAGCAATCCCGGATTCTCGGTGACCGGCATCGGCCGCGCCGTCTACAACCAGCTCTCCGGTGGGCAGGGCGGCGGCTCGACCATGACGCAGCAGTACATCAAGCTGAGCACGGGTAAGGACGACCACAGCATCACCCGGAAGTTCACCGAGATCGTGCGGGCGTTCAAGCTGACCAACCAGTACGACAAGACCACGATCTTCAAGGCCTACCTCAACACCGCCTACTACGGCAGGGACGCCTACGGCATCGACAACGCGGCCGAGGCCTTCTTCGGCAAGGACCCGAGCGAGCTCAACGCCTCCGAGTCGGCGGTGCTGGCCGGGATGGTGCAGCTGCCCAACGGCAACGATCCCCAGGTGGACGCCGAGCGGGCCAAGGACCGCTGGAAGTACGTCACCCTCCAGATGAAGCAGAACGGCTGGCTCAGCCAGCAGGAATACCAGAACCTGCAGATGCCGCAAACCCGGGAAATGTACGCGTGGCAGCCGGAAACCACCACCGCGCAGATCCACATCCAGCGGCGCATCATCCAGGAGCTGGAGGAGCACGACTACACCAAGGACGAGCTGACCAGCCAGGGCCTGCAGGTGGTCACCACGCTGGACAGCCAGGCCCAGCAGGCCGCCCGCGACGCGGTGCAGCAGGTGATGGCCGACCAGCCCGACGAGATCAATCCGGCCCTGGCGGCCGTGGACCCCAAAACCGGCGCGGTGCGCGCCTACTCACCGGGCAACAAGGGCTACGACTGGGTGAAGGAGCGTCAGCCCGTCGGCTCCTCGTTCAAACCGTTCGTCACCGCGACCGGCCTGAAGGACGGCTACGGGATCGGGGAGACCTACGACGGTTCGGACGACCAGACCATCGCCGGCACCGAGTTCGGCAACGCGGCCGGGGTCACCTGCGGCAGTAATCCGAAACGTTGCGGCGTACGCGAGGCCACCGAGAAGTCGGTCAACACCGCGTTTTTGAACATGGCCAACAAGTTCGGGCCGCAGAGCGTGGCCGAGACGGCCTACCAGGCGGGCATCCCGCGCGAGAAGGTCAACGGGGAAGGCGAGACCGTCCCGGTGCTCGCCGACTCCCGAACCGGGCGTCCGGACCTGGGTATCGCGCTGGGCAGGTTCCCGGTGAGCACGCTGAGCCTGGCCAACGGGTACGGCGGGCTGGCCGACGGAGAACGGGCCGAGCCGTTCCTGGTCAAGAAGCTCGTGACCAACGACGGCGAGGTCAAGGAGGACTTCTCCTCCGAGACCGAGACCGCGTTCTCGGACAGCTCACACAGCAGCGCCAACATCGCCGCCAACGTGACCGAGAGCATGCGGGACGTGGCGAAGGAGTACGGGCTGGACCTGAACGGTGATCGGCCGGTGGCCTCCAAGAGCGGTACCCACCAGCTCCGGAACAGTGGACACAACGCCACCGCCTCGTACGTGGGCTACACCCCGCAGATCTCCACGGCGGTCGTGCTCAACAAGTCCACCACCAAACAGGAACCACTGACCGACGCGTCGGGTGGGGACATCTACGGCGCCGACCAGCCGGGCGAGATCTGGCAGAAGTTCATGAACTCCTACCTGGAGGGCAAGCCGGTCGAGGAGTTCCAGGAGCCGGATCCGATCGGCCAGTTCACCGTGCCTCCGCCGCCGAGTCCGGACCCCCCGGAGGACGAAAAGAACGAGTCGGAGACTCCCCCGAGCGACGAGTCGCCGTCCGACGAAGTCCCCTCCGACGAAACGGGCCCCAGCGATTTCCCGCCGACTGGCGGAGAGAGCTCGGACCGGAACGACGAGTGCCAGGAAAACCCCTGGTTCTCGGACTGCGAGGACGAAAGTGCCACCGGGGGCCCGAGTAGCACCGAGGAAGAGCGGCCGAATCAGCAGGGCAACGAGAACAGCGCCCGGGGCCCTGACTGACCGTCCGACGTGACGTCCCCATGGCCCCGTGGTTCGCGTGAAGAGTGCGGCCGGTTCGGTGAACCGGCCGCACTCTTCATAGTGACGGCTCCGTAACATGCGGACCGTGTCCGAGCCGGAGCAGCCCGAACGAGCGGGAAATGAGCGGGACCCCGGCGAAGGGGTCGGCGAAGAACGCCACGGCACTCCGGACCCGACCGCAGCCGAACCGACCCCAGCCGAACCGGTCGTCACCACCGAGCGGGTGGCGCGGGTGGACAGCGCCTCACTCGACAGGGCGCAACGCGTCGCACCCACCTGGACGGAACCGCTCGCGATCAGGCTGAGCAACCTGTTCGGCGGGCGACTCGGCGTTCATTCCCAGGTGGGCAGGCAGGGGTTCTGGACCCCCCTACGGGTGATCCTGCTGCTGGCGGTGCTGCTGTTGGCGGCGAGCTGGCTCCTCAAGGCACCCTGCGCGCAGACCTACGAAACCACCGACGGCCCTCGGCTGGACTGGCGTGACAACCGGCAGTACGTCGCGCTGTGCTACACCGACCTCATCCCGCGCTACGGAGCCGGGGACCTGGCACCGGACGGGGCGTTCCCCTACAAGACGTCCTGGGTGGACGATCCGGGCACCCCTCGCGAGCAGGTCCGCTACATGATGTACCCGGTGCTCACGGGGCTGTTCCAGTGGGTCAACGCGAAGCTGACCGACGGCTGGATGACGCTGGCGTCCCACGGGGTGCTGCCTGCCACGGCGGAGGGCGCGGTCTACTTCGAGATCAGCGCGTTCTGGCTGGCCGCGGCCTGGCTGGTGACCGTCTGGGCGCTGTACCGGCTGTGCAAATTCCGGGCGTGGGACGCGGCGCTGGCCGCCACCGCCCCGCTGGCGTTCGTGCACGCCTTCACCAACTTCGACGCGCTGGCGACCGCGCTGGCCACCACCGGGCTGCTCGCCTGGGCCCGTAACCGCGTGACGCTCGCGGGGGTGCTGCTGGGGCTGGGGGCGGCGACCAAGCTCTATCCGCTGCTGCTCATCGGCCCGATCCTGGTGCTGTGTTTGCGTTCCGGTCGTATCCGCGAGGGGCTGCGCGCCCTGCTGGCCATGCTGAGCGCGTGGCTGGCGGTGAACCTGCCGATCATGATCATGTTCCCGCGTGGCTGGTGGGAGTTCTTCCGGTTCAACAGCGCCCGACCGGCGGATCCGGACTCGTTGTACAACGTGGTCATGCACTTCGGCGACTGGGCGGGTTTCGACGGTCCGCTGGGGCCGAACGAGACTCCCTCGGTGCTGAACGCGGTGAGCTTCGTGCTGTTGCTGCTGGGTTGCGCGGCGATCGGAGCGCTGGCGCTCTCCGCACCGGTGCGGCCACGGCTGGCGCAGTTGTGCTTCCTCGTGGTGGCGGTGTTCCTGCTGACCAACAAGGTGTGGAGCCCGCAGTACTCGTTGTGGCTGGTGCCGCTGGCCGTGCTCGCCATCCCGCGCTGGCGGCTGCTGGTGACGTGGATGCTGATCGACGCGGCGCTCTGGGCACCGCGGATGTACTACTTCCTCGGCACCTCCAACAAGGGATTGCCCGAGGGGTGGTTCCTGGGCGCGGTCGTGATCCGCGACGCGGTGGTGGTGCTGATCTGTGTGCTGATCGTGCGGGAGATCCTGCGCCCGGAACTGGACAAGGTACGCCGTTTTCCCCGCTCCGATCCGCACGGCGGCTTCCTGGACAACACCCCCGACCGGTTCGTGCTGCCTATTCGGCGAAAGCGGGGCGAGAATCCCGATCGACGGCCGCCCGTGGCGGCGAACTTCCGGGGAACCTGAAGCCGGAGGCCCCGAGAAACGCGACGAACAACCCGACCAGCAGCGCCGCGCGCCCCCACACTCCGATCATCACCGCCTGCGCCGCGAACGACTCGTAGATGGCGAAGGGTTGGTCGGTGTTGATCAGATACATCCAGCGGAAGAACCCGATCCCCATGGCGGCGTCGGCCAGCAGGTAGGCGATCACCCAGCCGGTACGTACCGGCACGAGCACCAGGAACGGCAGCAGCCAGAGCGCGAACTGCGGCGAGTGCACCTTGTGCAGCAGCAGGAATCCGCACAACATCGCCGCCGAGACCGCCACCCACGGGAAGCTCCCGCCACGGGACCAATGGCGCATGCCCAGCGCGCAGGCCAGCGCGAACGACACGAGCACCAGCACCGGGGAAAGCACCCCGACCAGCGCTTCGTACCGGTCCTCCGCCACCAGCGGTCGCAGGCCCCAGTACCAAATCGAGTTGGTGGTCAGGTCCACCGAGCGCTGCAGTTGGAACCGGAAGGAGGCAGCCCATCCCTGGAAACCGATCACCGCGAACGGCAGGTTGATCAGCATGAAAGTTCCCAGTGCGGTGCCGAGCACCCCGAACGCACCACCGATGTCGAACCGGCTGCCGCGCCTGTCGGAATCACCGGCCCCGGCGGAACCACGGGAACCGGCGTCCGCACGGGAACCGGCAGCACCACCGGTGAGCACGTACAGCGCCAACGGCAGCGCGAACATCGCGGGGTAGAGCTTGCAGGCCGCGCCGACCCCCAACAACACCGCCGCCAGCAGGGCGGGACGTCGCAGTCCGGTGGCCCGATGGCGATGGACCGCGTAGATCGCCCCCACCGAGCAGACCACGGCGGCCAGATCCCAGTTGTGGAAGGAGTAGAGCACCAAGGGCGGGCCGAGCGCCCACCACAGTGCCCGCCAGCGACTCAGCCTTCCCAGCCACCAGGCGGTGAGCAGCCCGAACGGGGCGAACAACAGCGCCGAGGCAGCCAGGAAGCCCGCATCGGTCCGCACGAACAGCGACCCCAGCCAGACCAGCACCCCGATCAGCACCGGGTACTCGACGACGCTGCCGTACAGCTCCCCATCGTCGGTGATCCCACCGGTGGCGTAGGGAAAACCCATCTCGTCGAGCTCGCGCGCGTTCCACAGGTACTGCAGGTCCGAGTAGCAGACGTAGCGGGAACCGCGGGACGCGACGTCGGAACGCGAGACGCCGGACTCGTCGAACTCGGGCCCCGTGCAACGGGCCTTGTTGGCGTAGCCCAACAGCATGGTCAACCCGGTCAGCACGCACAGTGCCGCCAGGGCCAGGGCGGAGAGTCCGGTCGTTCGCCGTCCCACCGATCGGTCGCGCACGCTCGCTCCCGGACAAGAATCGAGGTACCGGTCCTCCGGCTGGGGAGACTCGGCCCGCCCGGCGTCAATTTCGCGCGAAATCGCCAGCCTCCCCGGGCCGGGGGGATTCAACCACGGAGGTAGGCGATGTCCTCGGCCTGCCCCTCGGGAGGGGTCTCCACCACGATTGGGGCCCCGGCCGTGGCGCAGACCTCACGCAGCACTTCGGGATCGATGGTGCCGGAACCGACGTTGGCGTGCCGATCACGCCAGGAACCGAACGGATCCCTCGAGTCGTTGAGATGCACCAGATCGAGACGTCCGGTGATGGCGCGGACCCGCTCCACGATGCCGACCAGGTCCTCACCCGCCGCGTACGCGTGGCAGGTGTCCAGGCAGAATCCCGCGCCGAACTCACCGACCGCGTCCCAGAGCCGGGCGAGATCGTCGAACCCGCGCGCCATGGCGTTGGCCCCGCCCGCCGTGTTCTCGATCAGTACCGGCACCTCGAAACCGCCCTCGGCGGCCTGGCGCTCGAAGAGTTTGCGCCAGTTGGCCACTCCCTCGGCCGGATCGTCGTCCTTGGTGACGTGACCGCCGTGCACCACCACTCCCTCTGCCCCGATCCGCGCCGCCGCCGCGGTCTGCGAGAGCACGGACTTGCGGGAGGGGATGCGGATGCGGTTGTTCGGCGAGGCGACGTTGATCACGTAGGGCGAGTGCACGAAAACCCGCAGCTCCGACTCACGGAGTCGCTCCTCCTGCGGATGCGGTTGCGGAGCCTTCCAACCTTGGGGGTCGGAGAGGAAGAACTGCACGACCTCGGCGCCGCGTTCGCTCGCGGCGGTCAGTGGATCGTCGTCACGAACATGGGCACCGATCTGCATACCCCGAGCCTAGGAGTTGCCCACGGAGAAAGTCGCGTGGGTGGTTCCTCGGCGGAACCTCGCCCACGGCTCTCGCCGCGGGTGCCTCGACATCGAGTAACCACTACGCCATGTCGGGACCGTCCTCGCGAGAGCCGCACGCGAGAACCCGCGGCGGTGCCGGTGGTCAGGGTGGTCGGAGTGCGGCCTGCGTCGAAGCGGCGCGGCGATTTCGCGAGAAATTGACGCCGCACGGGAACGGCGGAGGCGATTCGAAACGGTTTCACACTATGGCGTTACCGTGACCGTACTCACGCGTTAACCAGGGTGAGGCTTCGATCTCCGCGAACCGCCCACCCGCGAGCCAACGGCGGGCGTCCCGGAGAGCGCGCACGGAGTGAGGGGTACGTGTATGAGCAGTCAGCGCGATGACCACCCGACCGAGGAATCAACCCTCGACGCTCGGAAACGAGCACCCGCCGCGCTGCGGCGAGCGGCCGCTGCCACGGCGGCGGGCGCCGTGGTCGCGACGAGCGGGTTCCTGGGCGGCGGTGTGGCGGCCGCGGCTGATCCGGTGGTGATCGGCACCTGCACCGAGGACGTGACGAGTGCCGAGTACGGCCAACCGATCGTGGTATCACCCAGTGCGCTGGACTCCCGGGTCAAGGACGCGGCCGGACTGACCTTCCCGCTCGATTTCGACCGGATAGACCGGATCCACCAGCAGTTCCTGCGAACGACGCCGATCCGAATCGGCGAAGTGACAACCGAGAAACAGCACTTCTCCGGTTCAGCACTGGCCGATGCGCTGGCGAATCGCATCGCCGGTCTCGCCGCCGTCGAGGATCGCGGCGAGACGATGAACTTCCACGTGGGCAACCTCGCGGTCACCTGCCTGGGCGGCGTGAACGTGCCGGGCCAGCCGAAACCGGAACCGAGCGAACCGAGCCCCACTCCGGAAGAGCCGACGACCACTCCGCCCACCGAATCCCCCGATCAAGGCTCGTCCGGCGGCGAGAGAACGAATCCCGACACACCCGGTCCCGGCAGCGGCGGTGATCCCACGACGGAACCGACCGACGACCAGCCGCAGCGGCAGGCGGGCGGGCCGGACTCGAACTACTCCCCGGGGTCCGCCGAACAGGTGGCGCCCTCCGAGTACGCTTACGTACCGGGGTCGCTGCCGCCGTGGTCGGACAGCCGGTTCGGCGAGACGGCCGGTGGACAGCCCGCCACGGGTGACCTGCGAACCGGCGATGAGCACAACCAGCAGGACCGGGTACGCGAGGCGGGAAGCGCTCAGGCGTTGCCCACCGGTTCCGGGGAGCGCGTCGCGCTGCCGGTGCTGCTGGCCGCTGTCTCGCTGGCCGGGGTGACCGCCGCGCTCATCAGGACGTGGGTGCTGCGCCGAGCCTGAGACGCCTCGCCTTTCGACCGTTCGGACTCGCACGCGCGGGTGAACGCTCGCGGCGCGGGGTGTGCGCACCACTCGTCACGGACGAAACGGTGCCGGGCAGCCGGGCAGTGCTCGCGATACCCAGGTCACCGGCCGATTCGCCGGATTGCTACGCTGTACCGGATTGCCATGGATATGGCGACCCTCCTGCCGCGGAGAGTCCGCGGCCGTAAGTCCACAGGAGGTGAGTGGTCGTTATGCGTCATTACGAGCTCATGGTCATTCTCGACCCGAGCCTGGACGAGCGGAATGTCGCCTCGTCCCTGGAGAACTACCTCAAGGTCATTCGCAACGACGGCGGCAGCATCGAGAACGTCGATGTCTGGGGTCGCCGCAGGCTGGCCTACGAGATCGACAAGCGCGCCGAGGGCATCTACGTCGTAGTGGATCTGAACTCCGAGTCGGCTTCGGTCAACGAACTCGACCGGCAGCTCAACCTGAGCGAGAACGTGCTGCGCACCAAGATGCTGCGCAAGATCGTGCAGCCGCGCAAGGAGGCCCGTCTGGCCCGCGCCAGCGCCAAGGCCGCCGCCCGCAGCGAGGTCGGCGCTTCGGTCTGATCCCCGCTCTCCCGAGCGGCCCAGCCCCCGACCTCAGCACAGAGACGGAGTCAACAGGCGATGGCCGGTGAAACCGTAACCACAGTGGTCGGCAACCTGACAGCCGATCCGGAACTGCGCTTCACCCCCTCCGGCGCGGCGGTCGCGAACTTCACCGTCGCGTCCACACCGCGGTTCTACGACCGCCAGGCGGGTGAGTGGAAGGACGGCGAAGCCCTCTTCCTGCGTTGCAACATCTGGCGACAGGCAGCCGAGAACGTTGCCGAGACACTCACCCGAGGCATGCGCGTGGTGGTGCAGGGACGGTTGCGCCAACGCTCCTTCGAGACGAAGGAAGGCGAGAAGCGCACCGTGGTCGAGATGGAGGTCGACGAGGTCGGCCCCTCGCTGCGCTACGCCACGGCGAAGGTCAACAAGATCAGCCGCGGCGGCGGTGGCTCCGGTGGCGGCTCCGGCGGAGAGGATCCCTGGAGCTCGGCCCCTCCGGCCGGTTCCGGCGGCGGCTTCAGCGACGAGCCACCTTTCTGATCAGGGCGGGACGAGCACGGTCACCGGGTGACCGGAGCATCCTGTCCCGCTGTGGCCGCGGCGGTTTTCGCGAATGCCCGGGAATCGCCCGGCCGTGGTCGGCGCGCCCCCGTGGTCGTATCCGCCCACGGCCCAACGAAAAGTCCATTACGGAGTTCTCGCTCGCTTCGAAGGAGCAAGCACATGGCCAAGGCGCCCGTGCGCAAGCCGAAGAAGAAGGTCTGCGCCTTCTGTGATGACCAGAACGCACTGAGCATCGATTACAAGGACACCACGCTGCTGCGTAAGTACATCTCGGATCGCGGCAAGATCCGGGCACGGCGTGTGACCGGCAACTGCAGTCAGCACCAGCGGGACGTCGCCATCGCGGTCAAGAACGCCCGCGAGATGGCGCTGCTGCCGTACACCTCGACCGCCCGGTAAAACCGGGATCCTCGCCACCGCCCCGCGCCCCCACGTGTGCACGATTCACGACGGAGGTCCGGATCGTCAGGGCGCGACCCCGCTGCCCGGATTCGGGAACCCGCTCACACCCGGGGAACCGGCTGGCTCGTCGGTGCCGGTCGGCGACGGGGCCGGGGTGACCTCGGTTCGGCTTTGAAAGGAGACACGCCGTGAAGATCATTCTGACCTCGGACGTGAGCGGTCTCGGCGCCTCGGGTGACGTTGTCGAGGTACGTGACGGCTACGCCCGCAACTACCTGCTGCCGCAGAACATGGCCATCCTGGCCACCAAGGGTGCGCAGAAGCAGGTCGAGACCATCCGTCGCTCGCAGGAGAACCGCAGGGTCCGCAACCTGGAGCACGCCAGGGAGCTGCAGGAACAGCTGCAGAACATGGGCATGGTGCGGCTTTCCAAGAAGGTTTCCAAGAAGGGCAAGCTGTTCGGTTCGATCACCGAGTCCGACGTGGTCTCGGCCGTGCGTCAGGCGGGTGGCCCCAGCCTGGACAAGCGTTCGGTGGAACTGAAGGGCAACGTCAAGTCGCTGGGCAAGATGGCCGTCGGTGTGCGGTTGCACCCCGACGTCTACGCCTCGATGCACGTCGAGGTCACCCCGGGCGGCTGAATCATTCACCGCGGTTCCGCGCGGAGGTGGCGAACACCGGCCGCGCGGAACCGGCTCGGTTCCGTTCCCCCACCGTGTTTCCGCACCGGTAGCACACCGGTTGGGGACGGGCATTTCTCATCCGTCACGGACCGGCAAGCTGTCCACAACCTGTCCACAGGGCCTTCGTCACGAAGTGCGCTGCGAAGACAACTACCACGACAGAGTTGTCCCCAGTTTGTCCACAACACGCGCCGTCGAGTGGACACGTGTGTCCCATTCCGTTCGGCACGTTGTCCCCCGACTTGTCCACAGCCCCTTCGCGTCGATCCGGTGCCGAACCGGGTCACGTAAAATGTGGGCACCTTCGAGATCACGGACATGGCAGCACGCACTCGCGACACGCCGGGCCGCGACCAACCGGGCGCTGTCGATGTCTCCGCGATTATTTGCCGCGACGACTCGTGCCCCGGCGACCCCATCGGGTCGGCACGGTGACGCGTGTGTCGGAACTCGGCCCGTGCCTCGGGGCCGGACTCTGCGTCCAGGAGGTGGCAGTAAGCCGTGGCGTTGGCTGACGAGCGCGGAACGGAACCGCCCCCCGACGAGAACGATGGCGAGCACGGAGCGGCCTTCGAACGGCAACCACCGCAGGACGTGGCCGCCGAGCAGTCGGTGCTCGGCGGGATGATGTTGAGCAAGGACGCCATCGCCAACGTCGTCGAGGTACTCCAGCCACAGGACTTCTACCGTCCGGCACACCACGTGATCTACGAGTGCGTGCTCGACCTGTACGGGCGGGGTGAGCCCGCCGACGCGGTCACGGTCTCCGCCGCGCTGGAACGTCGCAACGAGCTCGGCAAGGTCGGCGGTGGGGCGTACATCCACACACTGCTCCGGACGGTCCCCACCGCGGCCAACGCCAACTACTACGCCGAGATCGTCTCGGAGAAGGCGGTACTGCGCAGGCTGGTCGAGGCGGGCACCAGGATCGTGCAGTACGGCTACAACGGCGCCGAGGGTGCCGCGATCGAGGAAGTCGTGGACCGCGCGCAGGCCGCTGTCTACGACGTGACCGAACGGCGCACCAGTGAGGACTACGTCGCGCTCGAAGAGCTGCTGCAGCCGACGATGGACGAGATCGACGCCATCGCCTCGCGCGGCGGCGAGTCCGAGGGGATTCCGACCGGTTTCGTGGATCTGGACGGCGTGACCAACGGGCTACACCCGGGGCAGATGATCATCGTCGCGGCGCGCCCCGGTGTGGGCAAGGCGCTGGCGCTGCACACACCGCTTCCCACGCCCGAGGGCTGGACCACCATGGGGGCGGTTTCCGTCGGCGATCAGCTGCTCGGTGCGGACGGCAGACCGGTCCGGGTGACCGCGGCCACCGAGGTGATGCACGGTCACGTCTGCTACGAGATCGAATTCTCGGACGGCACGCTGGTGGTCGCCGACGAGCAGCACCAGTGGAGCCTGCGGGACGGTACCGTGTGCACCACGGCCGGACTCCGCGACAGGCTCGGTAACCGGATGGACGTGGAGCTGCCCGACCACGGGCCGTTCTCGCTGGCACAGCGGGATCTGCCGATCGCGCCCTACCTGCTGGGAGTGTGGCTGGCTGCGGGCGACAAGGCCGGTGAACTGTCCGGTGTGGCCGAGGACGTACTGGCCAACCTGGAACCGGACGGCCTGGCACACGTGAACGACGGGGTCGTGCTCGACGAGGAAACCGCCGCCGAGTTGGCAGAGCTGGGAATCCGGCACGAGGCCGAAGTACCGGCCGAGTACCTGCGCGGAAGCCAGCAACAGCGGCGTTCGCTGCTGGCCGGACTCGCGGACGCGGCGGGCAGCGTGGGCCAGGACGGCCGTGTGCTGCTGCGAGTGCGTGAATCCCTTTCGGTGCGGGTTCGCGAGCTCGTCCTCACTCTGGGATACCCGTGCACCGCCACCGTGGACCCGGACTCGGGCGACGAGATCACCACTCTCGTGGTCTTCGACAGCGGCGAGGACCAGATCTTCCGACGCACCGAACTCGACGACCAGCACAAGCGAAAGCGCGGCGGCAACCGGCGCGCACGGGGGGTCAGGGCCGTGCGGCGCACCGCCAGCGTCCCGGTGCGGTGCGTGGAGGTCGACTCGCCCGACCGGCTCTACCTCGCGAGCCGATCGATGATCCCGACCCACAACTCCACGCTCGGGCTGGATTTCGCCCGTGCCGCCTCGATCAGGAACGGGCTCGGCAGCGTCATCTTCTCGCTGGAGATGGGCCGCACCGAGATCGTGATGCGCATGCTCTCCGCCGAGGCGCGGATCCGGCTCGGCGACATGCGCGGTGGCCGGATGACCGACGAGGACTGGACCCGCCTCGCACGCCGGATGAGCGAGATCAACGAGGCACCGCTGTTCATCGACGACTCGCCCAACCTGACGATGATGGAGATCCGCGCGAAGGCGCGGCGCCTGAAGCAGCGCAACGACATCGGTCTGATCGTGGTCGACTACATGCAGCTGATGACCTCGGGCAAGCGGGTCGAGTCCCGACAGCAGGAGGTCTCGGAGTTCTCCCGGAGCCTCAAGCTGCTCGCCAAGGAACTGGAGATCCCGGTGGTGGCGATCTCGCAGCTCAACCGTGGTCCGGAGCAGCGCAACGACCGCAAGCCGCAACTGTCCGACCTTCGCGAGTCGGGGTGTCTGACCGGGGGCACGCGGCTGCTGCGGGCCGACGACGGTTCGGAGATCACCTTCGACGAGCTGATGGCCGGTGGGCAGCGCCCGCTGGTGTGGTCGGTGGACGAGCAGCGGCGGATGGTCCCGCGACCGATCACGAACGTGTTCAGCAGCGGCGTCAAGGAGGCGTTCCGCGTCGTGCTGGCCTCCGGCCGCGAGGTCGAGGCCACCGCCAACCACCCGATGCTGACCCCGTGGGGTTGGACCCCGCTCGGCGAGCTGACCGTGGGAGCGCACGTGGCGGTGCCGGGACGGGTTCCGGAGCCGCTCGGCGCCGCACCGGTGGCGGAGTCCGAAGTGGTCTCGCTGGCCCGGTCGGCGCTCGACGGTGGCGAGGTGCCGCACCGGGTTTTCTCGTTGCCGCGCGAGCAGCTGGCCGTCTTCCTGCGCCACGTCTGGGGGATAACCGGTACGGAGCCGCCGGACGGCGACGGCGTCCCGGTCGGGCACGGTGGATGCGTGGTGAACGGCCGCGCGCTGGCCGACGGGCTCCAACTGCTGCTGTCGCGGTTCACCGTCCACTCCCGACTCCGGCGTCCCTCCCCCGAGGCGGAACCGGACCGCTGGGAGGTGCTGCTCGACGGTCTCGACAGTCGGCTGCGCTTCGCACGTGAGATCGCCCTCGCCCAGGGCTCGACCCCGGTGCCGGAAGCGGTGGGGGCACGATCGATCGCGAACTCCGGGGCGGGCATCACCGTCACCGGTGCCATGGCGGTAGCTCCGGTACAGCTCGATCCACCGGAGCGGATGGGTAACACCGGCGACGACGTGCGCGGGTCCGACGACGTGCGCTGGGACGACGACGTGTTCTGGGACGAGATCGTCGAGATCACCTCGATCGGTGAGCGGCCGGTCTACGACGCGACAGTGGCCGACACGCACAACTTCGTGTCCAACTCGGTGGTCATGCACAACAGCCTGGAGCAGGACGCCGACATGGTGATCCTGATCCACCGGCCGGACGCGTTCGAACGGGACGACCCCCGGATGGGCGAGGCCGATCTGATCCTCGCCAAGCACCGCGCCGGTCCCACCGAGACGGTGACCGTGGCGCACCAGTTGCACTACAGCCGGTTCGTGGACATGGCCCAGGAGTAGGTAGTCATCCCTCGCACCCGGGCGTCGCACCCGGTCACGTGTTCCGCCCCTGGTTCCGCACGCGTGCCGCTTCCCGGGTGAGGTGCTCGCGTTCGGCCAGGTTGGTGGCGGCGCGGGCGGCTTCGGCGTACAGCTCGGCGGCGTGGCTGAGAGCGTTCGCCTTTTCGTGGAGGTATGCCGCCACAGCGGTGTACCGGGGCAGGGTGGGATCGAGGTCGGCGAGCGCGGCGAGGCCCGCCCGTGGCCCGTCGGCTTCGCCGACCGCCACGGCACGGTTCAGCCGCACGATCGGGCTGCCGGTGAGGCGCAGCAGTTCGTCGTACCACTCCACGATCTGCACCCAGTCCGTCTCGGACGCGGTGCGGGCGTCGGCGTGCAGTGCGGCGATCGCGGCTTGGGCCTGGTATTCGCCGAGCCGGTCGCGGGCCAACGCGTTCCGCAGCACCGTCACTCCTTCGGCGATCATCTCGGAGTCCCAGAGCGAACGGTCCTGACGAGCCAGCGGTACCAGGCGACCACCGGGATCGGTGCGGGAATCCCGGCGCGCGTGGTGCAGCAGCATGAGCGCGAACAACCCGGCCGCTTCGGGTTCCTCGGAGAGGGCGGCGAGTTGGCGTGCGAGCCTGATCGCCTCGGCGGCCAGGTCGACTTCCCCGCTGTATCCCTCGTTGAACACCAGGTAGAGCACTCGCAACACCGTCGCCTGCTCGCCGGGCTCCTCGAACCCGACACCGGCGATGCGTCGTTTGGCCCGGCTGATCCGCTGGGCCATCGTCGCTTCCGGAACCAGGTACGCCCTCGCGATCTGCCTGGTCGTCAGGCCGCCGACCGCGCGCAGGGTCAGCGCGACAGCCGAACTCGGAGTCAGGTCGGGATGCGCGCACAGGAAGTACAGGCGCAGCGTGTCGTCCGTGCCGGACACCGGGCCGCCGGTCGGTTCGGCATCGACCGCCAACTCCCGCTCGCGCCGGGCCTTCTCGGCCCGGGCGGAGTCGAGGAACTTGCGCCACGCGACCGAGATCAGCCAGGCCTTCGGGTCGCGCGGTTGCTCCTCCGCCGGGGCTTCGAGTGCCCGGACCAGGGCCTCCTGCACGGCGTCCTCGGCCGAGGCGAAGTCAGCTCCGCGCCGGACGAGAACGCCGATCACGGCGGGGACGAGTTCCCGCAGCGGTGTTCCGTTCACTCGGTCACCGCGGGCGACTCGGTGAGGAAGGGCCGTACTTCGAGCCATTCGTGGATCGGCTCGCCGCCGATCCCGGGGGCCGCCGACAGCTCCCCGGCCAGCTCGACCGCGCGATGCCAGGACTCCACGTCGATGACCATCCAGCCCGCGATGAGGTCCTTCGTCTCGGCGAACGGGCCGTCGGTCACCGGCGGTTGTCCGGCCCCGTCGTATCGCACGAAGGTGCCCTCGGGGGCCAGGGCCTGCGAATCCACGAACTCGCCGGTCTCCTCCAGGCGGGCGGCGAACTCGTGCATGTACTTGATGTGCGCGTCGATCTCCTCCGGCTTCCACTGATCCATCGGCGGGTGGCCAGTAACCGATTCCGGGCCACCTCGGTAGTGCTTGAGCAGTAGATACTTCACGATGAGCTCCTTCTCCGTCGGACGACCGGCTGCTCCGATCGTGCCCCGGGGACGGAGCCGACGCGCTGTTCTCGACACCGCCGGGCGTCAATTTCTCGCGAAATCGTCGCGCCCGGAAACCGAGCGAAACCCCGCTAGAGCGCGCGGTGCATGATGTGCAGTCCCACGAACCCCTTCTCGGGGTGTTCGAAGGCCTCCGGCACCGTGGTCAGGATCTCGAACCCCAGGGAGCGCCACAGCGCCACCGCACCGGTGTTGGTCTCCACCACCGCGTTGAACTGCATCGCCGAGTAGCCGTCGGCGCGGGCTTGCTCGACCACGTGCTCTCCCAGCGCACGGCCGTAACCGCGTCCGGCTTGGGCCGGGTCGACCATGAAGCCCGCGTTGGCCACGTGCGCGCCCGGACCGGCGTGGTTGGGGTGGGTCTCGGCGGTTCCGACCACGGTGCCCTCGTCGTCGATGGCCACCACGGTCCGCCCCGGTGGCAGTCGCATCCAGCCCGCGCGAGCGCTCGGTTCGGTGGTGTCCCGTTCCCAGCAGAAGGTCTCGCCCGCCGAGACGATGTCGCGCATGAAACGCCAGATCGCGGGCCAGTCGTCGGTCGTCGCCTCCCTGATACGCACGTCACCAGCATCCATCAACGATCGTCCGGGAGGCAATCGAGGGGCCCGCGGGACGCCGCCGGATCACACGGAAAGGCTCAGCCGGACAGCTCGGCGAGCACGCGGGGCAGCTCGTCGATGCGTTCCAGGCGTCGTTCGGCCAGTCGCAACGCGTCCGCGGCGGGTGGGAAGTGCGGATTCGGCACGGCTACGACGGTCGCACCGGCGGCAGCGGCCGAACGCAGCCCGTTGGAGGAGTCCTCCACGGCCACGCACTCGTGCGCGGCCACCCCCAGCTCCTCGGCCGCACGCAGGTAGACGTCCGGCGCCGGTTTGCCGACTCCCACCTGTTCACTGGAGACGGTGTGGCGCACCAGATCCGTGAGACCACCGGTTTCCAGAAACGCCCCGATGATGCGCGGCGGGGCGGAACTGGCGATGGCGACCGGGTACCGCTCGGCCACGGTCCGAACCGTCTCGACGGCTCCCGGCAGCGTCGGGGGTTCCGCGATGTAGTGCTCGGCCATCCGGTCGATGACCGTCTCGGCCACCTCGTCGGGCGAAAGTCGAACCCCCAGTCCGGTGACGAGGTACTCGGCCCATTCCGGAGTACTCATCCCCATCATGCGTTCACTCGCACCCTCGGCCCACTCACCGCCGTGCTGTTCGGTGACCTCGCGCCGTATGCGATCCCAGAGGTGCTCGGAGTCGACCAGCACACCGTCGAGATCGAACAACACCGCGGTCACGCCATCGTTTCCGTCGCGCACGTCGTCGATGGTATGGCCCGCACCCGCTTCCCGGCTCGCGCGGTGAGCTTGCTCATCCGGGATGGGCAGCCACCCGGAGTGAAAGTTAGTGTTTCTAACGAAATAATTCGTCCACAGGAGGAGCGCGCGCCCATGAGCGGGTCCGAAACCACCCGATTGCGCGAGGTGTTCAAGGGGCAACCCAAGGCCGTCTGGATCACCGCCTTCGCCGCCGTGATCGCCTTCATGGGCATCGGTCTCGTCGATCCGATCCTGCGCTCCATAGCCGAAGCGCTCGACGCCGGCCCGGAACAGGTGACATTGCTGTTCTCGTCCTACCTGGGGGTCCAGGTGGTGGCCATGCTGATCACCGGGGCATTCAGCGCGCGGTTCGGCGCCAAACGAACCGTGGTCACCGGCCTGGTGTTGATCGTGCTCGCCACGCTGGCCTGCGCACTGGCCGGTACGGTCGTACAGCTGGTGGCGCTGCGAGCGGTATGGGGCCTGGGAAACGCCCTGTTCATCGCCACGGCACTCTCGGTGATCGTCGGCGCGGCCAGTGGCGGGCAGCAGGCCGCGATTCTGCTCTACGAGGCCGCGCTCGGTATCGGCCTGTCCACCGGTCCACTGCTCGGCGCGCTGCTCGGGAACATCTCCTGGCGCGGGCCGTTCGCCGGAACCGCCGTGCTGATGGCCATCGCGCTGATCCTGGCCGTGGGCTTCCTGCCCTCCGACACCGGCAAGCGCGGTGAGCCGGTCCGGCTGCTCGACCCGCTGCGCGCCCTGCGGCACGGTGCGCTGCTGCGCACCTCGGTGGGCTCGGCGCTGTACACCGCGGCCTTCTTCACCGTGCTGGCGTGGTCCCCGTTCGTGCTGGAGTACGGCGCGATCGCCGTGGGGCTGGTGTTCTTCGGCTGGGGTGTGTGCGTGGCGTTCGCCGGTGTCACGCTGGCTCCAAAACTCGCCAACAGGTTCGGCGAACTGGGCGGCACGGTGCTGGCCGTGCTGCTGTACGCGGCACTGCTGCTGATCATGACCATCGACAGCAAGGCCGTGCTGATCGCGGGAATCGTGGTCAGCGGTCTGGTGTCGGGGCTGCTCAACACGCTGTTCACGGGTAGCGCCATGAGCGTCAGCAAGGCGCCCCGCCCGGTGGCCAGCGCGGGATACAACTTCTGCCGGTGGCTCGGCGGGGCGCTCGCCGCGACCCTGGTCAGCCACATCGCCACCTGGCTGGAATGGCCCAGGGCACCGTTCGCGGCGGGCACGGTGGCCTGCCTGCTCGCTGCCGGGCTGCTCGCGGTGGGACTGCGCTCGCGCGGTACGGATCCGCGCCGTGTGCCGGAGGAGGCAGCTGTGGTCGGCGAGGAGTTTTGATCAGCCCCGACGGAGCACGCCCCGGCAACGCTCCAATAGGGAACAACGAACGAGAACCGCGAGTCCACAACGGATCTCGGCGCGCCCGAGCGCGGGACGGATCGACAAATCGGCGGTGCCATAAATCACATCGAGCGGTAAAAGTGACGAAAGTGGAAACGCTCGGTCGTGATCGCGCTGTCCGACATCCGATCGTGGGACGACGCTTTCACCGTTGTGCAGCAGCCGGATTCGACTCACTGTCACGAATTTCCCTGCCGTTCACGTTCAGTCAGCTGGGACCTCGCCTGCCGCGCATAGTGTTCGGCACGTCCCACTGACAAAAGCTGTGGAAAGGCAGGAAATGTCCGCCAACTCAGCCGAATCACGCGTGCTCTCGCTACCGCTGCTGGACCACCACACCGCCAGCCGCTCCGCGGTTACCTGCGAGTACCGCTGCGGGAACGCCTGCGCGCACGACGCGCCGAACGAATCGGACAACAGCTACTTCGGCGACCTGGTGCGACGGGTCGTGAACAGACGGGGCGCGCTGCGCGCGGGCGCGGTGCTGTCCGTGGCGGCGGGGGCAACCGCCACGGCCGTCGGCACGGCAACGGCGAACCCGGGCAGGGGTCACGGCCACGGTCATGGCCACGGGAACGACTCGGGCTCCGCTGCCGTCGGCACCGACTTCGACCCGGTGCCGCCGAACACCCAGGACAGGGTGGTCATCCCCGACGGCTACGAGCAGCAGGTCGTCATCCGGTGGGGAGACCCGGTACTGCACTCGGCTCCGGAATTCGACTTCTGGAATCAGACGCCCGAGGCCCAACAGGCCCAGTTCGGTTACAACAACGACTTCGCCGGGCTGATTCCACTGGACCGCGCGGGAATTCACAACCTGCTGGTGGTCAACCACGAGTACACCACCGAAACCCACATGTTCGCCGACTACGACCCGGACAACCCCACCGAGCAGCAGGTGCGGACCGCCTGGGCCGCGCACGGGATGTCCGTGCTGCTGGTCCGGCGCGACCCGGCACGCGGCGGCCTCAGCCCGCTGCCGAGCAGGTACAACAGGCGGATCACACTGCGGACGGAGTTCGAGCTGCGCGGCCCCGCCGCCGGGAGCGAGCTGCTCAAGACCTCCGAGGACCCGAGCGGCACCCGGGTGCTGGGGACCCAGAACAACTGCGCCGGGGGCGTCACCCCGTGGGGAACGGTGCTCTCCGGCGAGGAGAACTTCCACCAGTACTTCGCCAACGCCGACAAGGTGAGCGACCCGGAGACCAGGGAGCGGATGCGCCGCTACGGAGTCGGCACGGGCAGCAGCACCCGCAAGTGGGAGCGTTTCGAGAAGCGCTGGGACGCGAGCAAGGAGCCGAACGAGTCCAACCGGTTCGGCTGGGTGGTCGAGGTCGACCCGCACGATCCGAACTCGACACCGGTCAAGCACACCGCGCTGGGCCGCTTCAAGCACGAGGGTGCCACGATCCGCGCCACGGACGACAGGCGAGTGGTCGCCTACATGGGTGACGACGAGCGGTTCGACTACATTTACAAGTTCGTCTCCAGCGGCAGGATGAAGAACGGCCGCAGCGCCCACGCGCGCAGGCACAACATGTCGCTGCTGGACCACGGAACCCTGTACGTGGCGCGGTTCTCCGGCGACAGCCCCGCCTCGGAGATCGACGGCAGTGGTGAGCTGCCCTCCGACGGCGAGTTCGACGGCTCCGGCGAGTGGCTGCCACTGGCCACGGGTGACACCTCGCACGTTCCCGGCTTCACGGCCGAGGAGGTCTACGTGTTCACCCGCCTCGCCGCCGACAAGGTGGGGGCGACCAAGATGGACCGCCCCGAGGACATCGAGCCGAACCCCTCCAACGGGCGGGTCTACTGCGCGCTGACCAACAACTCCAACCGCGGTGCGGCGGGGCACGCAGCGGTCGACGAGATCAACCCCCGGATCGGCAACAAGCACGGCCACGTGCTGGAGATCCGCGAGAACCATGACGACCCGACCTCGACCGGCATGTCCTGGGGACTGCTGCTGGTCTGCGGCAACCCCGAGGACTCGGGCACCTACTTCGGCGGTTTCGACAAGAACCAGGTGAGCCCGATCTCCTGCCCGGACAACGTGGCGTTCGACCGGCACGGCAACCTGTGGATCTCCACGGACGGCAACGAGCTCGGCTCGCACGACGGGTTGTTCGCCGTGCCGGTGAGCGGATCGGAGCGGGGCCACGTCAAGCAGTTCCTGACGGTGCCCAACGGCGCCGAGACCTGCGGTCCGATCATCACCGACGACGTCGTGACCGTGTGCGTCCAGCACCCGGGCGACAACGGTTCCGGCCCGTCCGACCCCGGCTCGCACTGGCCGGACGGCGGTGATTCCCAGCCGCGTCCCTCGCTGGTCGCCGTGTGGCGCGACCACGGTCACCGCGTGGGCGAGATCGGGCGGCGCTGAACCACGACGTTGATCGCGCCGCCGCTTTTCGGGTCGTGCCGACGCGCTCTCCCATGAGGCGCGAGTCCGGGGACGGAGCGTGGCAAGCGACCGGTCGTGTCGGGGACGAGAAGTCCCCGGCACGGCCGGGGCACGCGGCGTTCACCGTGGTGGCGGCGCTACCGTAATCGGGATGACTTCACGACCGACCGCACTGGTCACGGGCGCTTCACGGGGTGTGGGAGCGGCGGTGGCCCACCGGCTTTCCGAAACCCACGACGTCCTGCTCGGGGGGCGCGACGAGGAAACCCTGCGAAAGCTCGCGGCGGACCTGCCCGGAGCCAGCCCCTGGCCCGCCGAACTCACCGACTACGAGGGGATAGCAGCGGCGGCGGCCGGGATCGAAAACCTCGACGTGCTGGTGCACAGTGCTGGCATGATCGAGCTCGGCTCGGTCTCCGAAACCGGAGTCGACTCGTGGCGCCGCACCTTCGAACTCAACCTGTTCGCCGTCACCGAGCTGACCAGGACACTGCTGCCCGCACTCCGAGCCTCCTCCGGGCACGTGGTGCTGATCAACTCCGGCGCGGGCTTGGCCGCCAAACCGAACTGGGGCTCCTACGCCGCCAGCAAGTTCGCGCTGCGCGCCTACGCGGACGTGCTACGCGGCGAGGAGGCAGCCAACGGAATCCGGGTGACCTCGGTGTTTCCCGGACGGGTAGCCACCGACATGCAGCGCGAGGTACGCGATTCCGAGGGTGGGGCCTTCGAGCCGGAGCGCTATCTGCGGCCGGAGTCGGTCGCCGACACGGTGGTCTCCAGCGTTCGGGCCGGGGAGGACGCGCACATGACGGAGATAGTGCTGCGGCCGGACGGCTGACCGGTTCGAGTTCTCGGGGATTCGGCCGGTGGCAAGCACCGGGACCAGGGAACCGAGGATCACCACCGAGGAGCGCCGTATCCGGGCGGGAGTCCACCGGGTGAAGCTCAACTGGGTGAAGGTCAACCGGGTGGGCTCAACTCTCGATTCGGCGTGCCGCCGCGCGTGCGGACTTCAGTACCGAGCCCCGCTCCACCCGAGTGGGCTCCCCCTCCCGCAGTACATGTTCACCGGCCACCCAGACATCGCGCACGCAGTCGGCACCGGCCGCCCACACCAGGTTGGACAGGATGCGTTCGTCCGTGGTGTCGGCACCGCGCACGAAAGCCGGAGTGTCCAGGTCCAGCTGGACAACATCGGCCCAGCGGCCGCGTTCCAGCACCCCGATGTCGGTGCGGTGCAGGGCCTGCGCACCTCCCCTGGTGGCGGCGAGCAGCAGTTCCGCCGCGCCGACCGCATTGGCATCGCCCTCCCGCAACCGGGCGAACATACCTGCGAGCTGGATCTCCTCCCGGAGGTCGACGTCGTCGTTGCTGGACGGGCCGTCGGTGCCGAGTCCGAGCGGGACCCCCGCCCGCAGCAGATCGACGAATCGGGCCGTGCCGGAGGCGAGCTTCGCGTTGGAACCGGGGCAGTGGGCCACGCTCGCGCCGTGCTCGGCGAGGGTGGCGATGTCGGTGTCGTCGAGGTGCACCCCGTGAGCGGCCAGGAAACGCCCATCCAGCACACCGAGTTCGGCCAACATGCGCGGCACCGAGCCGTACGAACGTCGCTGCTCGGCGTCCTCGTCGGCGGTTTCGGCAACATGGGTGTGCACCAGCGCGCCGCGTTCGCGTGCCTGCTCACCGATCAGTCGCAGTGCCTCCGGCGGGAGGGTGTAGGCGGAGTGCGGCCCGTAGGCGAGTTCCACGCGCTCGCCCGGCCCGAAGTGCAACCCGTCACTGTCGATCCAGCGGCTGATCCGGTCCACCATGCCCTGCCAACCACCCAGGTCACCGAGATCGGGAGTGTCGATCACGGCGGAGGCGATCACCGCACGCGAGCCCACTTCCAGTACCGCCTCGGCGACGGCTTCCGGCGCGAAGTACATCTCCGCGCTGGTGGTCACTCCCGTGCTGAGCATCTCCAGGCTGCCGAGCCGCATGCCGTCCCGGATGTCCGAGGCTCGCAGCCGGGACTCGGCGGGCCAGACCGCTTCCCGCAACCAGCGGAGCAGCGGCAGGTCGCCACCGATGCCCCGCAACAGCGTCATGGGAGTGTGCGCGTGGGAGTTGACCATTCCAGGCAGCAACAGCCCGGGGCAATCCCGCACAACGGTGTTCGGGTCCGGTTCGGGAGCAGAGACACGCGGACCGCAATAGCCCAACCTGCCCTGCTCGTCGATGTCCACGACAGCGTCGCGCGTGACCGAACAGGTCTCGTCGCAGGGAAGCATCAGCGGGGCACGCAGACGTCGAGCGATCGGCATGACCGCATTGTCCAACCGGCGCCCGGCGGGCCGGAAGCTGCCCGGCACGCATTCGGACGGGGCGCCGCGAACACCGAAACGCTATTCGCGGGCACCGAGCGGTACCTCAATTCCTCGCGGTACAGCGGGAGACCGTAGTAGCGCTCCTTCACGGTCCCAGCGAGTTCATGATGTGAAACATCACCAACCCGGCGGCGAGCATGCCGCACGACAGTGCCGCACAGATCAGTCCCTCACGGAGTCTTCGCGCCGTGGCAGAGAACTCACGGACCCGCGCTCCCGGAACGGCATCCTGGTGCCGGGAACGTCCCGACAGGCGGGGGTGTGCGCCTTCGCGGGACGGATCGCGCGATCGCGGTGGGAGCAGTGGGAGCAGCGGTCGCAGCAGAGCTCGGGACCGCAGCAGGGCTCGGGACCGCAGCAGGGCGCGGGACCGCAGCAGGGCGCGGGGTGGCAGCAGGGCGCGGGGTGGCAGCAGGGCTTTGGGCTGTAGCAGGGCTCTGGGTTGCATGTGTCGCGTCATGTCTCCAGCATGCGCACGGCTCGGGGGCGTTCACCTCGGCAGTTCGGCCAGATCGGGTCCCCCGAACGGTCGGTGTTCGGGGGCCGCCCGTACGATTCCGCTTCCACTCCTTCGGTGGAGCGAACCGGCAGCCCCCGCTCCCCGACCACGTTCCCCGACCACGTTCCCCGGCCCCGTTCCCCGGCCACGGCCGGATCAGGCGTTCATCAACCCGGTGCGCCACGCCCAGGCCGCGATCTCCACCCGGTTGCGCGCCCCGATCTTGCCCTGCACCGAGGCCAGATGGGACTTCACGGTGGAAAGCGACATGTAGAGTTCGCCGCTCACCTCGGTGTTGGTCAGCCCGCGCGCCACCGCGCGGACCACGTCGTGTTCCCTGCCGGTCAGCTGCTCCCCGGGCACGTCCTCCGCACGGTTACGGTGCGCGCCGGACTCGTGGAAGTGCCGGAGCAACCGCACGGTGATCTGCGGCGACACCAGGGCATCACCGCGTGTGGCGGCGTGCACCGCTTCCACCAGCAGAGCCGGTCCCGCGTCCTTGAGCAGGAAGCCGCTGGCACCGTTGTTGAGCGCGGTGGCGACGTACTCGTCGAGGTCGAAGGTGGTCACCACGACGACCTTGATGGGGTCGGTGGCCTCCTCTCCCGCGAGCAGCCCGGTAGCCTCCAGACCGTCGATGCCCGGCATTCGGATGTCCATGAGGCAGACGTCCGGACGCAGTTCGCGTGCGAGCCGCACGGCCTCGTGACCATTGCCCGCGTCGCCGACCACCTGGATGTCGTCCTCGCTGTCCAGGATCATCCGGAATCCGGCTCGGACCATTTCCTGGTCGTCGGCGATCAGTACCCGGATCATGCCCGCTTCTCCTCCGTTTCCGCCAGCGGAAGCCGCGCCTCGACTCGCCAGCCACATCCTCGACCCGGTCCCGCGCTCAACCGACCGCCGAGCAGTTCGATTCGCTCCCGCATTCCGACCAAACCGTATCCACCGGAACCACCCGGCGGCTGCCCGCTGGGAGCTGTTCCGTCATCGGTGATCTCCACCAGTAGCTGCTCGTTCTCGGTGTTGACCGAAATCGTGACGAGGTCGGCGTCCAGCGCGTGCTTCTCGGCGTTGGTGAGCGCCTCCTGGACGAGTCGCAGTGCCGAACGCCCCACCTCCTGCGGCACGTCCTTCGTCAACCGCACGTCCAGCTCGATTCGCTTCCCCGAAGCCTCGCGCGTGCTGTGCTCGACCAGCTTCCGCAGGTCGGCCTCCAGGTCGACGGTGGGCTCCGTCTCCAGCGCGGAGAACGAGTCGTTCTCGGGGTCGCGCATGCTGCCGACGAGCCGTCGCATGGCCGTGAGTGCCTCGGTGCCACTGGACGAGATCCGCTCCAACGCCTCTCCCGCGGCTCTCGGGTTCTTCTCGGCGACCTTGAGCGCGGCCTGTGCCTGCACCACGATCCCGGTGACGTGATGCGCGACCACGTCGTGCAGTTCACGGGCCAACGCCATCCGCTCGTCCTGCTGCGCCCCCTTGACCGCCGCACGAACCGCCCGGGCCCGGTCCTCATCGCGGGCACGGAAGTACATCCCGGTGCCGACCGCCAGCACCAGGAGGACAGCTCCCAGGAAGAGCACGCCGAGGAGCTGGGACAGCGACTCGCTGTACCTCGTCTGCGGAATGAGAACCGCGCCGAACACGGCCGAGGCCACGAGGGCACCGGTGGCCGCGGTGGCCTCCCGCGAGGACGCCAGCCGGACCGCGAAGGCCACGAGCAGCATTCCTGCCACGACGATCGGCGCCGGGAGCGCACCCATGCCCGGGATGCCGGTTATGACGACCTCTCCTCCCATCGCGTCGAACAGCCAACCCAACACCGTGGTGAACACGACGGTGACGGCGCCGAACAGCGCGGCCTGCACCGGACGGAGTGGGGCGAACACCGCGAGCACCGACATGAGCACGCAACTGACCAGCAGCAGCATGCCGCCCCACGGCATCCGGAGGAAGTCGATGTTGATCGCCTGCACGAACAGCAGTACGGACAACACGGCGGTGATCGGCCACTGTTCGCGCAACAGCTCGACGATCGGAGTCCGGGCGACCCGTTGTTCACGGGTGTCCCGCAGATACATGCCGGTGCCCACCGCGAGCACCAGCTGCAGGAATCCGAGTTCCAGACTTCGATTCCTCGAGACGAACACCGGGGAGAAGTCCCGCAGGAACACGGCTGCCAGGCAGGAGACCACCAGGACGGCCGTGACCGCGGCGGCCCTGCTCCGGGGCAGCCCGCGGAACGCGTAAACCACCAACAGCAGGCCCGCGACGTTCTCGGTGATCGAGACGTGCGCGAGCACTCCGGGGCCCGGTTCAAACCCCGGCGCGTGGGAGAGCACCACCCCGAGCAGCAGCGTGCCAGCGCCGAGCAGGCCGCAACCGACCGGGTACCACCGCGCGGCCAGCGCGAGCAGCACCATCACCGTGATCAGCGGGATTCGCCCCAGTTCCGGAAAACCGGCATCCAACGTGTGGGCCAGTTCGCCGAGCCAGGTCAGCAGCAACAGGGCCGCGAAGATCCACTGTTCCCGCAACGCACTCACCGTGCGCTGTAACAGCGTCCGGCCGGACCCCCCTCCCGGTTGCTCGGGACTGGGCCTAGTGATGGATGAGCGACCGGACCGAGGCAACACATCCGAACCCTAACCGGCACGAGCGCCCGCGCCCCTTGGCCGATCGGTCGGCACGAAATAACCACATGGCCGATACAACACGTGACGAACAACGATCACGCTCGGTGACGCAATGCAGTAACCGGCGGCCTCCCGCCCCGAATCGCGTGCCGTTACCGGCACGAGCACGCCACTACCGGCTCGAATTCGGCACGGGACACGACCGGCGGTACGAAAGGAGCGACACCGTGCTCACCACGTTATCCGTCATCGGGACGGTACTGGCACTGGCCGTACTGGTGCTGATGGCACTCAGCGCGACGCTGCCCGATCTCTGGGAGGTGTTCCACCACGGACGCTGACCGGTGATCCGTTGTGACCGCCGAACGACAGGTCAAATTCTCATCCGGCGCGGTCGAAGACGACGAGGGACGCAGGTGTGAAAGGCACGCGTCCGGGCTCATACGCCCGGGCTCGGGTGAATCGCCCACCGTCGCCACGACTGTCGAAACGGGATCGCGCCGGACAACCTCGAACACCGCTCAACCTCGAACACCGTGCCGACGTCGTGCGGGTAACTACCCCGTTTTCTCCGCGCCCGGGGCATGCATCCGCCTCCGCAGCCAGGCCCGGCGGGAGCTTCCGCCGAGTGAGCAACCCGGTAACCCGACCGGAAAACTTCGATCAGACACGCTCGAAGATCAGATCGTGCACTTCACGCCCCTCGGAATGAGCCCGGTTCTCGAACTTGGTCACCGGCCGCCACTCCGGACGAGGCGCCCATCCTCCGGGAAAGTCCCCCCAGCGGTTCCGCAGGCTCGGTTCCGCGGTACAGACCTCCATCATCTGCTCGGCGTAGCTCTCCCAGTCGGTAGCCAGGTGCAACACCCCACCGGGACGTAACCGCGAGGCGACCAGCGACACGAAACCGGGTTGGACCAACCGTCGTTTGTGGTGCCGCTTCTTGGGCCACGGGTCCGGAAAGAAGACCCGCACCTCGCTCAACGTGTCCACCGAGAAGTGTTCCCGCAGCAGTACCGTCGCATCGCCGCGCAGCAACCGGAGATTGTCGATGTCGAGAGTCTCAGCACGTGCCAGCAACTGGGCCAGCCCGGGCTTGTAGACCTCGACGGCCAAGTGGTCGTGCTCCGGCTCGGCCGCGGCGAGCTGTGCCGTCGTCTCCCCCATACCGGAACCGACCTCCAGCATCAGTGGGGCGGTTCGACCGAACCAACCAGTGGTGTCGAGCGGGCCCTCGGGCAGTTCGGAGATGTCGTGGCCGAACTCGTGCCAGTACCGATCCCACGCGCGCTGCTGCCCGGTCGTCATGCGCTCACCGCGCTGCACGTAACTGACGACCGTGCGGTGATGGGGAATCTGCTGGTCGGAAGCACTCACGTCGAGCCAGTATCGCAAACCCGGTTCCGGGGTCGAGGTGGACCACCGATTACCCGGGTCATCCGAACGGGGCGGGGTATCTAGGCGCCATACCCGGTGGCCGGAGAGCTGATCCGGTCACCGGGCGGCGCATGTGTTACCAGGCCTCGATTCGAGGCAGGATCGCGGCCAGCTCGCTGACGCCCGGTGCGGGCACCCGGGGCGTCGGCGAACCGTCCGTCTGAGCGGGCACGATGTTGATCCACCCCGGATGCTGGTCGGTCAGCGTCACCGTGGTCGGTACCGACATCGGTGGGCGATCGGAAGGACCGTACTCCCAGTAACCGATCTCACCCGCGGTGGACCAGGGCACGAAGACCCAGCCGGTCCGAGCGATCAGCAGCGCGTGGAGGTCGTCCTCGAACCGGAACGCCTCGGCGCGAGTGCCGACCTCTCCCCGGTGCAACGCGTGCAACCACCAGGGAGCGGGCAGGCGCCCCTCGGGGCCGCCGAGTCTGCGGAACAGATCCAGCACCTGATCCTGCGGAGCGGTGTGCACCCATCCGGTACGCATCGACTCGGGCGAACCCGCCTCTCCCTCGGGCTGGTTCGACTCGGTTGCCAGGGACCACTCCAACCTGGGAGTGGGAATCAGTCGTACGTCCTCGGCTTCTTCCGTGACTTCCGCGTCCTCTGCTACTTCGGTTTCCTCGATGGCCTTGGCGGATTTTTGATTGAGCGACGAAAACTCACTCGACAGAACCACAGCTTCACCCTCCTCCGCGTGAGCCGCGAGGGGATTCGGGTAGGCGACTCGCGGCCTTACCCCCAGGGATGCGCCCCGGAGAAATCGATCCCCGGAGCTACATCTCTTACCTTACGGGTTACCACAGCCACGGTGGGTGTATGCAACATTGCGAAGAATGTGCGCCCCCTCACACTGTCCAGCGAGAAAGCACGCAGCACAGCGCAATCAGACGTTCAACCGAGCGAAACAACACGAACGGATTATGTGATCATGGTCACCTGATCGGCCACTGTGGGCCGTCAGCGGTCGGATCCGTCGCGATGGGATACCACCCCGATCGCACGGGTTCTTCCGCGTCGCGCTCTCGCGAGGGCCGCCTGACGCCGTGTAGTGCCTGCCCGATGTCGCAGCCACCCGGAGCGAGAGCCATCGGGAGGTTCCGTCGAGCGAGCAGCTCGCCAACCCGACCGGAAAACGTCAATGACGAGCGAAAATACAGGGCCGGGGAAAGTAGAGAACCGGGAAAAATACAGGGCCAGGGCCGTCCCCCGAATGACAGCCCTGGCCCTCCCCCGTCCCGACCACAGGCACCCCCGAGCGCCCGTTCAGTCGGTTTCCGGCTGTGCGCGACCGGTCCGGGATTGCCACAACGGACACCCGGCGGCCCGCTCGATCTCACAACCAGCGGTAAGTTCGATTTCTCTTGATCTTATCGGTAGGGGTGAGCAGTATCTCCCACGGGCTCGATAACGCCGTGCGGCACCGCACAGCCGTTATCGAGCGAACACGGCCTCCCGCTCGACCGCCTGCCTCAGGCGTCGCGCTTGCGAACCGTGATCAGCGCGACGACCAGCAGCGCCACCCCGACGGCGAAGAAGTAGACCAACGAGGCCCACGGTCCGATCGGTGGTTCGGGCATCTGGGGAGCCATCGGCGTCTGGGGGCCACCGCCCTGCAGGAACCGGTTGGCGGCGGCGAAGGGCATCCAGTCGAAGATGTCGTCGCCGACCCTCGGCAGCAGCTGGACCAGCGACTCGACCAGCAGTGCCCACACGATCACCAGCGAGATCGCTCCGGCGCTCTGCCGCACCAGCATGCCAACCGCGAGGGCGTACAGCGCGGCACCGGCGTAGACCAGGCCGAGTCCGGCCACGTTGCGCCACTCGTGCCCCGCGTCCAGTGCGAGCGCCTCGCCACCCGTGATCAGATAGCTCACTCCCCAGGCCAGGAAGGCCGAGATCTCACCGATCACGAAGGCCAGTGCCGCCACCACGCCGCTCTTGGCCAGCATGACCGCCGTCCGGTTCGGCACGGCCTGGAAAGTCGCCTTGATGGTGCCGAAGCGGTACTCGGTGGTCACGGCCAGCGCGGCCAGCACCATGACCACCATCATGCCCAGCTGGCCACCCGACTGGGTGGCGCCGACGTTGACCGTGATCTCTTCCGGAGCGGTGGCCGCGAACAGCGCACCGAACCCCACGGTCAGCATCAGGGCGGCGAACATGCACCACCACGGGGAACGGGTGGTGAACAGCTTCATGCGTTCGATTGCCAGCAATGTCATTTCGAATATCCCGATGCTCGTGACCGGCGACGCCGCTCCGCGCGGCGTCGCCGAATGCTCGTGGCTGTCTGTCGTCTCGAACGGGGCGCTAGAACACGACTCCGCCGGATGTCCGGGAGATTTCGGACGGCCCGGGAAGCCGGGCCGGATCGAGGTCCCACGCTGCGGGACCGCGTGCTCCCCCAGTACCGGGACTCCCACGGGGCAGCGTTCTCGACACCCACCGAGGGGCTGCCGGAAACGACTGCCGTGTCGCTTCCCGTTCGATGCCTACTGGTCGTGCGGGGTCACTTCTCCGTCGCCGCGACCGGTGCCTCTTCCGGCGAGCCGGAAGCCCTCTCGCCGGACTGCCCGGTGCTGAACTCCACTTCCTGCCCGGTGATCTGTATGAACGCCTCTTCGAGCGAGGCACGCTGCACGGTGAGTTCGTGCAGTACGCACTCGTACTTGGCGGCGAGCTCACCGATCTGCTCAGTCTCGCCGTCGGGCACCAGCAGGGTGTCCCGCTCCTGCTGGTTCTCGCGGGTGACGGAGAACCCGTTCGAGGTGAGGACCTCGCCGAGCTGATCGGCCTGCGGGCTGCGGACTTTCACCGAGGTGCTGCTGGAGCTCTCCACGAACTCCTGGGTGCTGCACTGCGCGATGAGCTTGCCGCGTCCCACGACGACCAGCTCCTCGGCGGTTTGGGCCATCTCGGAAAGCAGGTGGCTGGAGACCAGCACAGTGCGCCCCTCGGCGGCCAGTCGCTGCATGAACCGCCTGATCCAGTGGATGCCCTCCGGGTCGAGCCCGTTGACCGGCTCGTCGAACATCAGGATCTTGGGATCGCCGAGCAGCGCGGTGGCGATACCCAGCCGCTGGGACATGCCGAGCGAGAAACCGCCCGCCCTGCGTCGAGCCACCTCCGAGAGCCCGACGATGTCGAGCACCTCGTCCACCCGCTTGGTGGGGATGCCGTTGGACCTGGCCATCCACTTGAGGTGCGCGTAGGCGGAACGGTTCGGGTGAACCCACTTGGCGTCGACCAGCGCCCCCAGCGTGCGCAGCGGGTTCTTGAGTTCGGTGTAGTGCTTGCCGTCGATGAGGACCTTGCCAGCGGTGGGGCGGTCCAGGCCGAGCATCATGCGCATCGTGGTGGACTTGCCCGCCCCGTTCGGCCCGAGAAACCCAGTGACCTTGCCGGGCTTGACGGTGAACGAGAGATCGTCGACCGCCAGTTTGGAGCCGTAGCGTTTGGTGAGGCCCACAGCCTCGATCATCGTCACTCCTGTGGATTCCGGTGACCGGCCGGAAATGTGATCCGGCCTCATGTCACCCACCAGCCTGCCCGACGAGCGGTCCTTGCCGCGTCCACCCGGGGTATAGAACCGAATCCGCTTCAGGTCGTAGTGTTCCCGGATCCCCCTGAGACCCTCAGCCCGGAGCTCGTCCTCCGGGGTGGGATCGCTCACTCGACCGGGAGGACGACGGTACGAACCCGCCCCTGCCACGGAGGCGCTCAGCCGGGGAAGAACCAGCGTTCGAGAGCGGGAACCAGCCCGTTCTCGGTAACCGGACTCGTCACCTCGGCGGCGGTGAGCCGCACGGTGGCGGGCGCCTGCCCCATCGCCACCGAGTGGTGGGCCCATTCGAGCATCTGGAGATCGTTGTCACCGTCCCCGGCCGCGAAGGTCCCCTCCTGGGAAACCCCGAGTTCCAACCGGAGTTTCTCCAGTGCCGCCGCCTTGCTGACCCCTGCGGGGACCACCGTCACCCACGGGTCGTAGTGGTCGATCGTGAAGGTGCACCCCGGCAGCTCGACACCTTCGAGGCGTCCCCAGACCTCCGCGGGATCGCGGTTCGCCCAGTTCACGATGAAGCGGGGCACCGGCTGCCCGAGTAGTTCGGCCAGCCCGGTGTGCCACTGCGGCCCGTGCAGCTCCTCCGGCGTGAACGGGGCGGTCACCATGCTGCCGACACCGACCCGTTCGGCGGCGAACAGCGACCCGGGCAGCAGCGGGGAGAGCCGAGTGTGCACGGGCTGCGGATCGAAGGTCTCCACCGAGACGGCCTCCCTGGTGGCCACATCGACCCGGACGGCTCCGTTGGAGCACAGCGCCACCCCGTCGGTGACGCCGAGCTCGTCGAGCACCGGCAACGTACCGAGCATGCTCCGACCGGTGGCGATGACCAGGTGGCTTCCCGAGGAGGCGACATGCCGCACCGCCCGGCGCACCGGCTCGGACAGCGACTGCGTCTCGGGATCCACCATCGTCCCGTCCACGTCGAGGGCGACAAGACTCGGTTTCCAGCTGGATCTCGTGGTCACAACAGCAGCCTATCCGTTCGGCCCGGTGACGGGGGTCGGTCGCGAGTCGAATAACACTACGGGAGGGCTACTCGGGGCGAAACCCCTGTTCCGCACTGCCGACGCTGTCACGCACTGCCGACCGGACGTTTTCGCAGCGCTTCGACATCGTCCAACGAGTAGGCGGTGTCGGCCAACCGCTCGGGAACCACCGAGGCACCGGAGTGGATCAGGCCGCGGATCGATTCGGCCATCCCGAAAACATTGACGTTCATGGCGGCGAGTACCCGGTCCGAGCTGTCGAGCCAACAGGCGACGAACCGCCGGTCCTCCGTCGAGCCACGCACCACCACTCGCTCCTCGACTCCGGCGGGTACGAATCCGTGGTACTCCATCCCGAGGTCGTACTGGTCGGTGAAGAAGTAGGGCAGCTCGGTGTAGGAAGCCGAGTGCCCCAGCATGGTCGCCGCCGCCACGGCGGGTTGTTTCAGCGCGTTGGCCCAGTGCTCCACCCGGAGCCCGCCGAGGGAAGGATGCCGCACCTCGGCGATGTCACCCACCGCGAGGATGTCCGGATCGCTGGTGGTCAGCCCGGTGTCGACCAGCACTCCGTTGTCGATGTCCAGCCCCGCGCCCTCGGCCAGGGTGAGTTCCGGTCGGGCCCCCACCGCGAGCAGCACGGCATCCGCGGGGAGTTCGGATCCGTCGGTGAGCCGCACTCCGGTGACCCCGGAAGGGGTCATGATCTCGGAGACGTGTGCGGAAAGGTGCAGCGTGACCCCGTGCTCGCGGTGCAGGCCGGCGAAGAACTCGCCCATCCGCGGCCCGAGCGAGACCAGCAGGGGCTGCGGCGCCGCTTCGACGAGGTGAACCTCCACCCCGTAGCCCCGGGCCACGGCGGCCACCTCCAGACCGATCCAGCCCGCACCCACGATCACCAGCCGCTCCACGCGTCGCAGCGTGGCGGCAAGCCGATCGGCGTCGCCCAGTCTGCGCAGGTAGTGCACCCCACGGGAATCCGCTCCGGGCAGCGGCAATCGGCGGGGTCGGGAGCCGGTGGCGAGCACGAGCTTGTCGTACCCCAGCCGGGTGGAGTCGGCCAGTTCGATCTCGTGGCTGCCCGGATGCAGCCCGGTCGCCCGGGTACCCAGCCGCAGCTCCACGTCGTTCCGGGCGTACCACTCCCTGGGATGAACGGTGAAGTCGGCCACCTCGGTCCTGCCCGCCAGGTAGTCCTTGGACAGTGGCGGACGCTCGTAGGGCGGCGCCTCCTCTTCACAGACCAACTCGATACGACCGGGGAACTCCCGTTCCCGCAACGCCTCCACGGTCTTCGCGCCCGCGAGGCCGCCACCGACCACGACGAATGTCTCGGACATGAGAACTCCCTCCCACCAGGGCGGTTAGGGGGAGGGTAGGCACTGGAAGTCGAGCTCGCTCACCGAAGAACCGGTACGGCACGGATCCGGTGTGTACGGATGGTGAACAGCGAGCGGCGTCACCCCGGACGTCCTCGGTGCGGAGACGAGACGCCTCACTCCGCACCGGGGCGGATCAGTCCCGTCTCGTAGGCGAGCACCACGGCTTGCACCCGGTCGCGCAGTTCGAGTTTGGCCAGGATACGACCGATGTGGGTCTTGACGGTGGCCTCGGACAGGTAGAGGCTTTCGGCGATCTCACCGTTGGACAGGCCCCGTGCCATGTTGATCAGTACTTCGCGCTCGCGCCCGGTCAGCGATTCCAGTACGGAGTCGTCACGCAGCTTCGTCTCGCTCGTTCCGATGAAACGATCGAGCAGCCTGCGCGTCACGCTCGGCGAGACGACCGCGTCACCCTCGTCGACCGAGTGCACCGCGGAGATCAGATCCGCCGGAGGCGTGTCCTTGAGCAGGAACCCGCTGGCTCCGGCCCGGAGCGCGGACAGCGCGTAGTCGTCCAGGTCGAAGGTGGTCATCACGAGCACCTTGGCGAGCTCCTCGCCCACGATGAGCTCGGTGGCGCGCACCCCGTCCATGCCGGGCATACGGACGTCCATCAGCACCACGTCGGGAGCGAGTTCCCGTGCTCGTTCGAGCGCCGCGGCACCGTCGTCGGCCTCGCCCACCACCTCCACGTCGTCCTGGGCGTCCAGCACCATGCGCAGCCCCACCCGCATGAGTTCCTGGTCGTCGACGAGCACCACCCGAACCATGCGGATCAGCCTATAGCAGAATTCTCCGGCTCGGTTCCCGTAGGACCGGATCGGCGGCCCCCGCCACGGTGCCCGAGCGCGGGAGTGGTCGTTCGTCACTCGCCGCTACGGGGCCCGCGATTTCGCGAGAAATTGACGCCGCCAGCGCGGAAGCGGCACCCCGAGTCAGCTCGCGGTCGCGGCCTCCCCAGCCAGCGAGAGCTCCGCGCGCACCCGCCAACCGCCCTCCTCCGCCGGTCCCGCCTCCAGGCTCCCGCCGTAGATGGCCGCGCGTTCGCGCATCCCGATGACACCGTTGCCGCCCGGCACCGCCTCCGGCGCGAGCACTCCCCTGGCCCCGTTGTCGGTCACCTCGATCCGCACCCGCTCGCCGTCGTTGCGCAGCAGCACGGCGGCCGTGGCATGCCATCCCGCGTGCTTGAGCACGTTGGTCAGCGACTCCTGCACGATGCGATAGATCCCCAGCCCCTGTCCGGTGGGAATCCGATCGAGATCACCCTCGACCCGGAAGGTCACCGGCAGTCCCAGCCCACGCACCCGCTCCACCAGTTCGTACACTCCGCCGACGCCGGGCTGCGGGTCGCGTCGGGCGCTGTCGTCGGCCTCGGTCCGGTTCCGCAGCACGTGCAGCAGGCTGCGCAACTCGACGAGTGCCTCCCTACCGGTGTCCCCGATCGTGTGCAGCGCCCGCACCGCGTTGTCCGGGGCGTCGCGGACGATGTACGCCGCGCCGTCGGCATGGGTGACCATCACGTTCACCGAGTGGGCCAGCACGTCGTGCAGCTCCCTGGCGATGCGGTTGCGTTCCTCGGCCACCGCGATCCTGGCCTGCTGGTCGCGCTCGAACTCCAGACCGCGCAGCCGGCTCTCCATCGCCTCCTGGTAGGCCCGTCGCGCCCCGAAGTACTCGCCGAGCACCCAGCAGAATCCGAGCACGAGCACCAGTTGCACGGCGAACAGCGCCCACGGGGGCGTGACACCTGGCGTCGGATAGCTCGACAGCAACCAGACCGCGAGCACCGCGCCCACGTAACCGCCTCCCGCCCTCCTGCCGACATAGGCGACGAGGGTATAGACCATGATCAGCACTGCCAGGAAACCCGGCCGCAAGAGGGGTGGGTGCGGACCGAACAGCTGGAAGAGCAGACCGAGCAGCACGGCACAGGCCGTCACGCCGGGCAGGTTCCGCCGGAACGCGAGCGGGAGCACCAGCAGCGCGCCCGCCAGGACGCTCCAGAACCCGATCAGATGCTCGGCACCCCCGGTTATCACCAAACCGGCGACCTCGGCCAACAGCAGCAATACCATGATCGAGACATCGCCCACGCTCGGATGCGCACGCATCCACAGACTGAGTCGCCGCACGTCCGCCGATGCTATGCCAGGTGAGTCGGCGATCGCCTCATTCCGAGGTCGAAATCGAGGTCATACTTGAGAGGCAGACAGCCGACCACGCGCCGCACGGAAGGAGTCCGTTGACTACGCAACGAACCCGCGGGCCGTTGTCGGACGCGGTGGCGCGGCTGTGCGCCGACCTGCGCGGCAGGGTCGGGGCGGAGACCGCGAACGGGTTGCACGAGGTGCTGCTCCGGCTGGGGGAACCGTTGCAGCTGGCGGTGGTGGGCAGGATCAAGTCCGGCAAGTCCACGCTGGTCAACGCCCTGATCGGACGTAACGTGGCCCCGACCGACGTCGGCGAGTGCACGCGGGTGGTGACCCGCTTCCGGTACGGCACGGTGGACCGGGTCGAGGTGATCCTGCGCGACGGTGGCAAACGGTCCCTGCCGTTCACCTCCGACGGGGCGATCCCTGCTGATCTGGGAGTGGAGCGGGAGCGCGTCTCGCATCTGGAGGCCTACCTGACCAACGAGGTGCTGCGCGATCTGACGGTGATCGACACCCCCGGACTGGGCTCGACTGACGACTCCTCGGTCGCCCGCACCGAGGCTGTGCTGGGCAACGCGGCAGTGCCGGGCGAATCCGGGGTGACGGGGTCCGGAGTGACGGGGTCCGGAGTGACGGGCACCGAGGCGGCGGAACCGGACGAACGTGCCGAGGGACTGGACCCGGTGTCGCGGAGCGCGGTGGCGGGGGCGGAGGCCGTGCTCTACGTCGTCACGCAGTCGGTGCGGGCCGACGACCGGCGGGCGCTGAGCTCGTTCGGCGCCGCGACCGGCAATCGCCCCGCGGGTCCGGCGAACGCGCTGGCCGTGCTGAACAAGGCGGACACGGTGGAGCCGGAATCGGTGCGCGAGAGCGACGGCAGCGTGTGGCACGCGGCGAGTCTGCTGGCCGGCGGGCAGGCCCGGCAGCTCGGACCGCGGGTGACCGACGTGCTCCCGGTGGTCGGGTTGCTCGCGGAGACCGCCGAGACCGGGGTGTTCACCGCTTCCGATGCCGAGGCGCTGCACCGGCTGGCCGGGCTGGACGAGGCCACCAGGGAAACCCTGCTGCTCTCCGCGGATCTGTTCACCGGTTGGGAGTGCGAGGTCGCGGCGGGTACCCGAGCCCGCCTGCTGGAACTGCTCGATCTGTACGGCATCAGATGCGCCCTGGAGGCCATAGCCGCCGACCCCGACATCACGGCGGGCGGGCTGCGCCGGGTGCTGCACGAGTCCTCCGGCCTGTCCGAGGTCTCACGCGGGTTGAACTCGGTCTTCCGCGCCCGGGCCGACGGGATCAAGGCGGCGGCGGGGCTGGCGTCGATGACGGCGGTGGCGCAGCGGAGTCGGGACCCGGCGGAACGCGGACGGATACAGGACGGGATCGAAGCCCTGCTGGCACGGCCCGACGCGCACCAGCTGCGGCTGTTGGAGGTGTTGACGCTGATCTCCTCGGGGGAGATCACGCTGCCGAGCGATTTGCTCGACGAGGTGCTGCGGCTGGGAGCATCGAACAATCCGTCCGAGCGGCTGGGGATGCTCGGGGGGAACCCGGATCGGATGATCGAGTACGCGATGGAACGCGCCAACTGGTGGCGCTCGTTCGCATCGCTGGGCTCCACCCCGGCGCAGAGCAGGGTGGCCCACGTGGTGCACCGTGCCTACTTCCTGCTGTGGCAGCAGCTGCGCAGCGGAAAACGCGGGTGAACGACCCCTTCGCAGGGACTGACACTGCTCGGTTACCCGTCCTGCTCCGCCCGGGCCGCCACCCCTTCCCCAGCCCGACGGGACAGCGTTGCCCCAGCCCTGCCGGAGAGCCGAGGCGAAATTACTCGCGAAAATGGAACCGAAAGCCTCGCCGCCGCGTCCAATGCGGCGGCAGCAGGGGCCTCGTATCGCGCCCCTCGGCCGAGACCTGGGGTTGGGCAAGCCACGACGGAGTTCGGAAACGCTGATGGCCATTTTGAGCAACGAATCGCTCGTCGACCCGCTGGACCAGGCGCTGGCGGAACGGGAAAAGCTGATCGAACTGTGCATGTACGCCTTCGATCGGACGCGCAGCACGGGCATCACCGAACGGCTGACGGAGGGAATGAGCACTGTCGGGGTAACCGCGTTACGTCCCGACGGTGAACGGTTCGATCCGACCAGGCACGAGGCCGGGGGCACGATCGCCACCGGCGATCACTCGCTGGACGGGGTCATCGCGGAGACCGAGGTGGTCGGGTTCGCCGATCGGGGACGGATGCTGCGGGCTCCCGTCGTGGTGGTCTACCGGCTGAACACCGAGAAGTCCGGCGCGGAGTCGATGTCCTCCGGTGAGTCCACCGCGTCATGAGCACGAACTCTCCGCTCTCGAACCTGCCGGGTGCCGACGCGGCGGCGGCCTCGCAACTGCCCACCCAGGTGAAGCAGACCCGGGAGAATCTGACCGCGCTGGTGCGGGAGGTCGACGCCGAGGCGGCCGAGTGGATCGAGCGCATCAGGAACTCGCGCACCGCCGTTCCGGGTGTGGTGGCGGTCGGTGAGACGAATCGCGGAAAGAGTTCACTGGTCAACGCCCTGCTGGGCAGCCACGACCTGTCCCCTGTGGATGCCGACGTGGCCACATCCACCTATCTGTGGTTCCAGCACGGCCCGGAGTGGGCCGGTTACGCGTGCTACCCCGGCGAGCAGGAACCGGTACGGTTCGACATCGACGAGCTGGGCGCCTGGTCCTCGGGAGCGGGCGAGCTCCCCGCGGGTGAGCTGCCACCGAGATACATCCGGGTCGATGCCCCGCTGGAACCGCTGCGAGAACTCACGCTGGTGGACACGCCGGGAGTGGGCGGGCTGCAGGCGGTGCACGGCGAGCTCGCTGCCGAAGCCGCCGCTTCCGCGACCGCGCTGCTGTTCGTGGCGGACGCCTCGGCTCCGTTCGGTCGCGGCGAGCTGGACTTCCTGCACAGCGTGAGCAACCGCGTGGAAACCGTGCTGTTCGTGCTGACCAAGACGGACCGGCATCGGGGTTGGCGCAGGGTGCTGGAGGAGAACCGGCAGCTGCTGGCCACGCACGCACCGCGATTCGCCGAGGTGCCGATATACCCGGTCTCGGCGCGGATGGCCGAACTCGCCGCACGTTCCTCCGATCAGGCGAGCGCGGCGATGCTGCGAGAACGCTCCGGTGTGGACGAGCTGCGTTCCGCATTGGGGCAACTTGTCGCGGGCCACTCCGCGATGCTCGGCGAGGCCAACACCATGCGTGGCATGTCCACGGTGCTCACCGAACTCATCACCGGGCTGGAGAACGAGAAACGGGCGCTCACCGCCGGGGAGAAGGAAGTGGAGTCGCTGCGCGCCCGGCGGGAGGAGCTGGCCACGGCACGCCGGTCCTCCACCCGGGGTTGGCAGGTCAAACTGCGCGGACGGATCCAGCGCACCCGCGTGGAAACCAGTCACGAGGTAACCGACCGGGTGCGTGAGGTGCAGAACTGGTTCCGCCGCGAGATCGATACCGCCGACCGGGACAAGCTGGCCCTGCTGCCCGGCCAGGTCGACTCGGCGCTGCAGCTGGTCTCCACGCGAGTGGCCAACCTGCTGTCGGGTCGGCTGGACGAGGTGGCCCGCGACTCGCTGGCCGAACTGTTCGGCGAGGCGGAGCTGAACGTGATCCGTGCCCAGTTCGCGCGCGGCAACCGCTCCCCGGTAGCGCTGCGCCCGCCGGAGAGCAGGCCACCCACCGCCGAGGACAAACTGCTGGTCTTCATGGGCGTTTCCGGTGGGCTCGGAGTCGGTCGCGCCGCGGCGATGCCGCTGTCGGGGATCGGGGTCGGAGCGCTCAATCCCGTGGTGCTGCCGGTGACGATCGTGCTGGGGCTCGGTGCGGGCTGGTGGATGGCCCGCACCCGCAAGCACGCGGCCGACAAGCAGCACATGAAGCAGTGGCTCAGCGACGCGATCTCGGAAGCGCGCTCGGCGCTGGACCAACTTGTCTCCGAACAGCTCATCGAGGCGGAACAGCAGTTGTCGCTCGCACTCGACGAAGCGCTGAGCAAGCGGATGGAGTCGATCGAGAGCGAACTCCGCGAGATCGACCAGGCGCTGAAGCTGGACTCCGCGGAACGCAACCGGCAGTTGCAGCTGGTCAACCGCAGGTTGGAGGAGGCGGTTTCCGGCAGGGACAACGTGGAGCGGCTGTTGGAACGGATACGCGGATTGCGCGACCGCTCCGGGTGAAGGATCGGGGCTGCCCGGCCGGGTTATGGGGTGGTCGCTTGGCGGAACCTCTGGCACGGCTCTCGCTCCGGGAGGCCCGACCTCGGGTAGCCACCTACACAACGTCGGGCCTTCCTCGCGAGAGCCGCACCGGAGAACCCGCGGCGGTGCCGACCGCGTGAGTGGTCGGGGTTCGGCCTGTGTAGGTGGTGGGAGTTCGGCCTGCGTCGAAGTGGCCCGACGATTTCTTGGGAAATTGACGCCCAACCAGCCGCGCCACCCCCGACTGCGCGGCGATTTCTTGGGAAATTGACGCTGCCGGGACGGCGGTTCGAGGACGGCCGAACGGCCACAGGGGACCCGGCGCACGGCTCCTCTTCCCACTCTCCGAGAGTGCGACCGGCCGTCTCGGGTATTCCTTCCGGTCATTCACTGCCGCCCCGCGTCGCGACGACGACACCGCCACTCGACCGAGCGTCCGACGTGAACGGACTCACGCCACAGCGAGCGCGATATAGGTTAGCCTAAGTTCAAGGAAAATTAGGCTAACCTAATTCCACACGGTCGCGACGCGCCGAACACGGTGGCTGACCTCGCAACGAGGAACTCGAAGCCGCGATGCGGCGCACGACCCCAAGCCATCCGGCAGCGCACACCCAGCACCGAGGAGGACGGTTCGTGAGTTTCCTCGTACCACCGGCCGAGCAGACCGCTTCCGCATCGGCACAGTCCGTCGACCCCAAGTCGTACCTGCTGGACGAACACAACACCGAGCAGTACCGCGATTCGGTGACCGAAGGGGTACAGCGGGTGATCGGCGAACTCCTGGACCCGGATCACCAGCCCACCACCGGAGTGACCCCGGAACAGCTCGGACCGGTCATCGGCGGAATCGACCTGGACGAACCGTTGCCGGACACCAAGAGCGCGCTCGACGAGCTGGAACGGGTCTACCTGCACGATGCCGTCTACTTCCAGCACCCGCGCTACCTGGCCCACCTCAACTGCCCGATCGTCATCCCGGCCCTGCTGGGCGAAGCCATCGGATCGGCGATCAACTCCTCACTGGACACCTGGGACCAGAGCGCGGGCGGCACGCTCATCGAGCGTCGGCTGATCGACTGGACCACGGCCCGCATCGGCTTCGGAGCGACCGCCGACGGGATATTCACCAGCGGTGGCACCCAGTCCAACCTGCAGGGACTCTTCGTCGCCCGGGAACAGGCGCTGCAACGGCACGCGGCGGAGCACGGAACCGGCGATCCGGAGGCCGACCGCCCCGAACAGCTCTCGCGGCTGCGTGTCATCGCCTCGTCCGACAGCCACTTCAGCGTCGTTAAAGCGGCGAAACTACTGGGCATGGGCGCTGATTCGGTGCTGACCGTACCCACCGACGAGCACCGGCGCATGCGGAGCGACGAGCTGCACGAGCTGCTGCGGAGCTGCCACGAGGCCGGGCTGACCACGATGGCCGTGGTGGCCACCGCGGGCACCACCGACTTCGGCAGCATCGACCCGCTCTCCGAGATCGCCGCGTTGTGCGAACGGTTCGGGGTGTGGCTGCACGTGGACGCGGCCTACGGCTGTGGCCTGCTGGTCTCCCGGGAGAGCGCCCGACTGGACGGGATCGAGCGCGCCGACTCGGTGATCGTGGACTACCACAAGTCGTTCTTCCAGCCGGTGAGTTCCAGCGCGGTGCTCGTGCGGGACGGCTCCGTGCTGCGGCACGCCACGTACCACGCGGACTACCTGAACCCGGAGCGCCACGTGGCCGAGCGGGTTCCGAACCAGGTGGACAAGAGCATCCAGACCACCAGGCGGTTCGACGCGCTCAAACTGTGGCTGACGCTGCGGATCATGGGCCCGGACGCGCTCGGACGGCTCTTCGACGACGTGCTGGACCTGGCCGAACGCACTTGGGAGATGCTGCGGGCCGATCCGCGCTTCGAAGTGGTCAACCGCCCCGAGCTGAGCGCCCTGGTCTTCCGCTACGTACCCACCGACGTCGCGGACGGACAACTCTGCGACCGGGTCAACCTGCACGCGCGCGACGCGCTGTACCGCTCGGGTGCCGCGATGGTGGCCGAGACGGTCGTCGACGGGGACACCTACCTGAAGTTCACCCTGCTCAACCCACGCACCACGCTGCGGGACATCGCGGAGGTGTGCGAACTCATCGTCGAACACGGCAACCGTTACCTGACCGGTGCGCCCGAGGCGGAGTCCGAACGCCGTGCGAGCTGACCGACCACACGACCACCGCCATGGATTCCGTGCCCCCGAAAGGAAGACTGTGCCCCACACGTACGACTTCGTAGCCGTCGGGGTCGGTCCGTTCAACCTCGGCCTGGCCTGCCTGACCGAACCCATCGACGAACTCGACGGGCTGTTCCTGGACGAGAAGCCGGACTTCGAATGGCACGGCGGGATGATGCTGCAGGACACGACCCTGCAGACCCCGTTCCTCGCCGACCTGGTGAGCCTGGCCGATCCGACCTCGCCGCTGTCCTTCCTGAACTACCTCAAGGAAGTCGGCAGGCTCTACTCGTTCTACATCCGGGCGGACTGGTTCCCGCCACGTTTGGAGTACAACGAGTACTGCCGCTGGGCGGCGCGCAAGCTCGACAGCGTCCGGTTCGGCCACCGGGTCGACCGCATCGACCACGACCCGAGCGAGGACGTCTACCTGGTGCACGCTACCGAGGTCGCCACCGGGCGGACCGAGACGCACCGGGCGCGCAGGCTGGTGCTGGGCACCGGAACCCCGCCACACCTCCCCGAACCGTGCCGCGACCTGGGCGGCGACGCGATTCACGCCTCGCGGTACCTGCACAACCGCGACTCGCTGGTCCGCAAGCCGAGCATCACGATCGTCGGGAGCGGACAGAGCGCCGCCGAGATATACCGGGATCTGCTGAGCGAGATCGACGTACACGGCTACACCCTCAATTGGGTGACGCGCTCGGCCAGGTTCTTCCCGCTGGAGTACAGCAAGCTGACCCTGGAGATGACCTCGCCGGAGTACGTGGACTACTTCTACTCGCTGCCCGGTGAAACCCGGGAGTCGCTGCTGGCCCAGCAGCACGGCCTCTACAAGGGCATCAGCGCGGAACTGGTCGACGAGATCTTCGACCTGCTCTACCTGAAGCGGGTGGTGGGACCGTGTCCGACCAGGCTGCTGACCAACACCGAGGTGACCTCGGCCGAACACCACCCTGTCGAGGGCGGCTACACGCTGGGACTGCGGCAGTGGGAGCAGCGGGAGGACTTCACCCTCCGCACCGACGGGCTCGTGCTCGCCACCGGCTACCGGTACCGCACGCCCGAGTTCCTCCAGCCGATCACCCATCGGATCAGCTGGGACGAGTCGGGCAGGTTCGACGTCGGCCGTGGCTACACCGTGGACCCGACCGGCGAGGAGATCTACGTGCAGAACGCCGAGCTGCACACGCACGGCTTCGTCACCCCCGACCTCGGGATGGCCGCTTACCGGAACTCGAACATCATCCGGGGAATGCTCGGCAAGGAGTACTACCCCGTCGAACGTTCGATCGCCTTCCAGGACTTCGGCGCTCCTGACGACCTCGGGCCGGCGCGGACCGAACCGCCACGAGAGGAGTCGGTGGCATGACCGAGATCGTGTTCCGGCGCACGGACGAGCGGCTGGGCGAGTTCGCGGTGCGCCCGGTGTCGGCCGACGAGGACACCCAGCTGCTGCACGGCTGGCTCACCCACCCGAAGTCGGCGTTCTGGCTGATGCTCGACGCCCAACCGGCCGAGGTGCGCGAGCAGTTCAGCACCATCGAGGCGACCCCGGGCAACGACGCGTTCGTCGGCCTGCACAACGGGGTTCCCTCCTTCCTGATCGAGCGGTACGACCCGGCCCGTTCCGAACTGGCGGGGCTGTATCCCGTGCGGCCGGGCGACGTGGGGATGCACTTCCTGGCCGCACCCACCGGCATGCCGGTGCACGGCTTCACCCGGGCCGTGCTGACCACGGTGATGGACATGCTGTTCACCGACCCCGCCACCGGGCGGGTGGTCGTGGAACCGGACGTGAACAACACCTCGGTGCACGCGCTGAACGCGGAGGTCGGCTTCGAAGTGATCGACACCGTCTCGCTGCCCGAGAAGAAGGCACTGCTGAGCATCTGCACCCGCGACGACTACCTGGCGAGCAGGAACGCGGGTTCGACCGACGGGGAGGTATCACGGTGAGTTCCGGCAACCCCGGCACGCACGAGCCCGCGGGTCATCTGACTCCGGAGCACTGGCGGCTGGTGAATCGACGGCTGGTGCGCAAGGCGCTGGCCGAGCTCTCGCACGAACGGCTGCTCCACCCCACCCCGACGGGGGAGGGGCGCTACGTGGTCGGCAGTGACGACGGCAGGGTGCGCTACCACTTCCGGGCGAGGATCGGGATCCTGCGGCACTGGTCGATCGACACCGAAAGCATCACCCGACACCGCGACGGCACCGAGCTGCCGCTCGACGCGCTGGAGCTCTTCCTGGAGCTGCGCGACACGCTGGGGCTGCACGACGGGCTGCTGCCGGTCTACCTGGAGGAGATCAGCAGCACGCTGGAAAGCGACGCGTTCAAACTCGCCAAACCCCGGGCGAGCTCGGCAGAGTTGCTGGACGCCGGGTTCCAGGCCATCGAGTCGGGCATGACCGAGGGACATCCGTGCTTTCTGGCCAACAGCGGCCGGATCGGATTCGACGTCGCCGAGTCCGCCAAGTACGCGCCGGAAGCGGGAGTCCCGCTCAAGCTGGTGTGGCTGGCCGCGCACCGCGACCGAGTCGGCTTCAGCGCCTCGGCGGGGCTGGACTACGAGGAACTCGTGCGGTCCGAACTGGACGAATCGACCCGCGACCGCTTCGAGAAGCGGATCCGCGAGTTCGGGCTGCACCCGAAGGACTACCTGTTCGTGCCGGTGCACCCCTGGCAGTGGGACAACAAGCTGCCGGTCACCTTCGCGGCGGAGTTCGCCACCCGCAACCTGATCCACCTCGGCGAGGGGGACGACGACCACCTGCCGCAGCAGTCCATCCGCACCTTCTTCAACTCCGACTCGCCGGAGCGGCACTACGTCAAGACGGCGATCTCGGTGCTGAACATGGGTTTCCTGCGGGGGCTCTCGCCCGAGTACATGCGCGCCACCCCGGCCATCAACGACTGGGTGGGCGAGCTGCTCGCCGGTGACGAGCTGCTGCGCGAGTCCGGTTTCGACATCCTGCGGGAACGCGCGGCGGTGGGATACCACAACGAGTACTACACGGCCGCCGCGAAGGACTCGCCGTACCGCAAGATGCTGGCCGCGCTCTGGCGCGAGAGCCCGGTTCCGAAGCTGCGGGACGGGCAGCGCCTGGCCACCATGGCCGCGCTGCTGCACGTGGACGAGTCCGGCGACTCGCTGGTCGGCACGCTGATCGAGCGTTCGGGGCTGGCACCGGCCGACTGGCTGCGACGCTACCTGGACGCCTACCTGCGCCCGCTGTTGCACTGCTTCTACGCCTACGGCGTGGTGTTCATGCCGCACGGCGAGAACATCATCCTGGTGCTGGAGGACGGCGTGCCCGTGCGGGTGCTGCTCAAGGACATCGGCGAGGAGGTCGCCGTGATCGAGCCGGAGACCGAACTTCCGGCCGAGATCGAGCGGATCCGCTCCGAGGTGCCGGAGAACCTGCGGGCGCTGTCGCTGTTCACCGACGTCTTCGACTGCTTCTTCCGGTTCCTGGGCTCGATCACGCACGAGCACGGACTGCTGGACGAGCGGGAGTTCTGGCGGACGGTGGCCGAGTGCGTGGCGGACTACGAGGCGGCGGCGCCGGAGCTGCGGGACCGGTTCCGCAAGTACGACCTGTTCGCCGAGCGGTACGAGCTGTCCTGCCTCAACCGGCTGCAGCTGGGCAACAACCAGCAGATGGTGAACCTGCAGGACCCGGCTAGCGCGCTGAAGATCGCGGGAACGCTGGACAACCCCATCGCGCCCCACGCTCCCGCGCGAGACTGATCGGAGTTTCCCCGGCGGGTCGGCGGGTCGCTACTCGCCGGGGAACCTCCCGCCCGCACCGGAAGGCCACCCGGACAAGTGGCACCTCGCGACATCGCGGGGCCGCTCGATCGGAACCGCGTCGCGTGTCCCGCGACCTCGCGAGACTCCCGAGACTCACCCCGCCCTCGCGATTTTCCACGGTCGCCGAGAACGTTCGAACCAGAAATGCACCGGGAGCTACCTTCCCGGATTCCCGCTCCACGAGGGCTCCACGAGAAGCTCCCCTTTCTCGGTCAATAATACAAACGCAGTAATTTGTTGACCCGATCACCACGGGTCGGATGAGTCGGCATGCGTAACTTACCCGCACCGCCTGTGGCGAGGACAATAAAACACTTTTGCTTGAAAATTTCCCGTGAAATATTCACATGCACCGAAGCGAAAATTAATCGACAAGGTGTGCGAAAGTGCCCAAGAATAACCTGAAAAGATTCATAGCAGTACTCGCCGTTTGCGGAGCGCTCACAAGCATTAATGCGGGTTCCGCGGCAGCCGTCCCCGCCAGTGTGTGTGATCAGCAGGCACGTTTCGCCACGGCACAGCTCTGCGGTGACCGTAGCGCCGACACGTATGGGTTCTTCGTCACATTCAAATATCCGAATGTTTCCTACGGAGGACCACCACCGTACGGATCTGCCACGTTCAACAACGAAACCGAATTCTTCACGAAAAACGACCTCAGCAAGTCGTTCGCACTCGGGCTCGAAATATCTTACGACGGCACGAATACCCAGTATTAGCCGTACTGGATAGACTACGCCGCCGGCTATGAAAAACATTACATCGGCCAGCCCTCCGGAACCGCCGACGGTGTGAACCACACGTTCATGGCCATCCCATCCTGCGACGGCTGCAAAAAGTGGGACCTTTACTACGATTTCGAGAAGATCGCGACCACAGTCGCTCACCCCAATCCGGATTCTCGGCACCTCACTACCGGATGGACTCTTGTCGACATGTACGGAAAAGTCGCGATCGACGAAACCAGCAACCGTCTGATGTACCTGAACGGGAACAATACTTTTTCCCGGTACAGGATGAGTGAAGTGTCGACCCGCGTCCCGGAGGGGAACTGTGCGCCGGGGGCGGATCCGAACTACTGTTTCCGCTTCGAGAGCAGCATAACCAAGAAATCTGGGTCAGAATACGAATACGCGGTTGCGTGGAAAACCAGCAAGAATATCGTGAGCCCTGGTTCCGCCATGAAAGCGGCACCGTACTCAGCGTCCTCGCGAACCTCCGAAGACGAGTTCCAACGCCTGGTCGCACGAGCGCAAAAAATCGTTGACCAGCAACTGGGTTGAGCATATCGACCATTTGCGAGAGGCCTAACGAGCACTCCTCCCCGAAAGAAAGAGAACCGTGAAAAACACCAAGGCTCGCATGATCTTGTCCACGCTACTGGCCGCGGGGATGAGCTGCACCCTGTTTACACCTGTCGCGGTGGCCGAGAAACCGAAGATTCGCCAGACAGCGGAGCGAACAAGCACGTTCCAGGAACGCGCCGAACAGCTTCTTCAGGAATGCAAGGAACACCCAGAGGCGGCCAAAAGCGATAAGGGGTGGATCAAAAATAGGTTCGAAAGCTGTCACCACAAAAGGTATGATCTCGTTGTCACCACCAAGAAACCCGTGGTGAAAATGGGTACGCTGGATTTCGACAGATGGGTCGTAGGTATCGCTCGAAACGGTTCTCGCCGAATCGATTACCAATCGAGCATAGAGAACATCGAAACCACTACGGCGCCTGGCTACGATTCCAGCAAATGGTCGATAGAACTGAACTTCTCCAGCGTCACCTACGGCAGCGGTAATTTGGTCGCGCCCGAGCGGGAGACTCGTAAGGACCTCCTGACTGAATGGCGGAAAAATCCACGGTGGCATATCACCTACACCTCCCCGGAAGAAGGAGCGACAGAACCGTACAAAACCGTGGAAGCCGGGGTTTTCATCGACATGACCATCGACGCTCCCGAGGCGGAGTCCTGGCAGCCACCGGAGAATTGGCGATCCAAGTTTCGCTTCGACAGCGCCGGTAAGACCCTGGGGAAACCCAAGGGAACCGTCCTCACCGAAGCCCGAGTGGAAATTCCTTTCAGTCTGAGCAGTTCCAAGTTCCCCGAAAGCGCCCGACATTATAGCGATGCGATCAAAAAACCAGTTACCACGTTTCCGTCGATAGTGGGCAAAAACATCCCGGGAATCGAAGAGCCATTGCACCGAACGATGGACAAAGAACAGAAAGAAGCCAACAACAGGGCGGCGATAAGGACTTGCAAGGATGTATGGGGTTCGTACGACGGCCAACTGATGAACTGCGATGAGTATCCTTTCGCGTCAACCGAGGAAGGGGCGGCCAACAGCAACGGAAACTATTCGGCCAGGCTCATCGACGCTGCCGACAATCAAGCGGCCGGACGTTGGCTGAACAAGCACTACCAGCAGAACAGGATCATCGACGGCGACCCATTCTACATAACCATAGTTCCTTAACGTGGTGATCCACACCGCCTCGCGTGGTCCCGTGCCCCACGTGAGGCGGTGTGACACAATATACTCATGGAGACACTGCCGGAAAGCATCGAGGTTTCACCCGATCGGGGAGTTATCGGCTTCTACGGCGACCATATCGATGATTTCGACCTCGATCTTCCCCATGAGCCCAGAAGCGGAGTGCTGGAAAGCAACGGTAACGAGTGTTATCTACACACGAAACAAACCTCAGCCCCGATCACGTTGCTTTTCACTCCATCCGTTCCCGAAGTCGCGAACCACGAACTCCTGGGAGAGACCGTGCTCGACATCCCCACCGGAGGGGTTGTCGTCAGCGAAGTCACGATGGGGGATCACGGGCCGTTCGAGCTGCCCGACGGGCCGGGCAGCTATCGCGTCAGGATTTACGGAGACCCATCACGGGCGCTGCGAGCCGCGGAAGTCGTGGATCGACTGCTCGACGACGACACCGAAGGACCGTTGCGAGCTCGCGAGAACGGCGAGAACCTTGAGCGGTACTACGTACGGCTCGGGCGTCTCGGCGAGGCATCCGAACCGGGAAAGCATCTGGAGTGAGTGGACAAGATCCCCAGGTCACAGGATCACTTCACGTCGAGTGGTCCTGGGACAGACGTGCCAACGCCGCGGTTTTCAAGTTCGGCGAGGAATTTTCGGGCAACTCTGCCGAGACACTGAAGGTGCGCGACAAAAACGGTGAAACGGTCGCGCTTCTCGATTTCTCGCAAAACGGCGAACTGTTGAAACTTGAGCTGCTGAACGCGGAAAAGCACATGCCGCGTTCATGTCGGGATTGAGATCCGGTTCTGCGCGGTAACGGCTCGTCGGGCATGGTGCGCAGCGCCGATCGGGATCGCATCGTGGCGGACACGCGGAGACCCCGGCCTGTTCCGAAGCCAGGGTCGTCCGTGATCATCCGAAGGAGTGCCGCGACCGGCCGGAGGGAAGGCCCACCGCTCAGTTGTCGATCGGGAACCGCAGCAGCGCTCCGACGCCGTCGGCCAGACCGGTGCCGGACTCCACCAGATCGGCGCGGGCGCTGGTCTCGGCACACGTCTTGAGCAGGAACGCCTCGCGCTCGGTTCCGGTGCCGTACTCCAGCAGCAGGGTGTCCACCGCGCCCATCTCGGCGGCCCGGGCCACCGGGTGGTCACCGTGCACGGCCTGCCCGTGCGCCAGTCCGGTGTTGAGCTGCTCGGCGCGCTCCTGCGCGTTGCGGGAGCTCTCCTTCTCGGCCAGCTCGCGCACCTGTTCGGCCAGGGCCTGCTCCGCGGCCTCGTCCTGGTTACCGCCTCGGTCGGCATCCACGCGCAGCTCGGCCAGCCGCTCGGTCAGCTTGTCGCGGATCATGGTGCGGGCCTGCGTCTCACCCGCCAGCACCAGCAGTTGCGGCCGGAATTCGGCCTCGATGGTGCGCAGCCGCGCGACGATGTCCTCGGCGTTGTGCTCGACGGCCTGCTCGGCACGGCGCTGCAAGTGCTTGTGCGCCAGGGCCGCGCCACGCGGTTTGTGCGTGTCGGTCTCGGCACCGCCCTCGACGGTCTCGCTGCCCAGCTCCCGGGGATGGTGCTGCTGCGCCAGGACCTCCTGCCGAGCCACCGCCCCCTGCTCGTCGGCGATGACCACCAGCATGCGCACCGAGCGGCACTCCTCGCGCACGTAGGCGCCCAGTTCCGGCAGTCGCGTCCAGTACTGCGTGTCACCGGCTCCCAGGGCGGCGTCCCACGGCTCGGCGAGCAGCACTCCGTCGTTCTCGGTGGCCACCAGCACCCGCCCGTTGGCCTGTTCCTCGCCGTACTCGACGTCGAGGACGTACGCTTCGAGCGCGTCCAGCACCTCGTCACCGGCGCCCGCGCCGGCCAATTGTTCGCGCAGGCCACGCCACCGCAGTCGCAGCTGATCGGCCGACTCCTCACTCGGGGAGCGTCCCTCCAGGTACACCGTGGCGAACGGTCCCTCGCTCTCGTAGACCGACCGCAGCCGCGTCAAGTCCATCATCGTTCCCCTCTCTCAACTCCAAGGACCGTCCTGCCGATCGACGGGTCGAGCACTCGCGAGGAGCGCTCACTCGTCGATCACAGCCACTGGCATGTGCATGCCCCGCACACATCGCGGCAAACCCACAGAGTGCCACAAAGTGACGTAGATCACGTTTACCGACCACGGCGGCGCGGGCACTGCGATAAGAGCCACACCGAAGAGAACTCAGCGGGCCGGGCCAGGGGTCCGGTGCGCGAGAGGGAACGAGCCGAAGGAGTTCGATGGCAGAGATCTGGCAGAGCGAGCCCATGCGCGACTTCGCCGAGCAGGTACGGCAGCGCGCCGAAATGTCCTCGCTCGACGAGGCGTCCCGTGTCGCTCGCGCCACCCTGACCACGCTGGCCGAGGCCGTCAGCGCCGGACAGGTCGACGAGCTGGCCGAAGGGCTGCCGGACGAGATGCGAAACGAACTCTCCCAGCGCAGCGGGCAGGCCCGTTCGCTGAACAAGCTCGAGTTCCTGGACCGTGTCAGCGGCGAGATCGCCACCACCGACCTGGAGACGACCGAGGACCAGGTCAGGGCGGTACTGACCACCCTGCGCGAGTGGGCGCCCGCCGGCGAGACCTCCGACACCGTCGAGCAGCTGCCCGGCCCCATCGCCGGGCTCTTCCAGTAGCGCCCAGCGAGGCCCCGGGGCTCCCGGGCGAATCTCGGGCTCCTGGGGCTCCCCGGCGAATCTCGAGAGTTCCCAATGATCGCACTCGGCAGCCAGTGACCGCACCCGGTGCCCGAGCGAAGCCGTACCGGCACTCCTGCGCGGCGATTTCGCGAGAAATTGACGCGGGGTTCGGTGGTGCCGTTCGTACATTTCGCGAGAAATTGACGCGCTTCAGGGGGTTCCCTGCTGCTGCCTGACCCGGTCGAGTTCCGCTTGGGCGAGCACGAACTCCACGCGGGACTTGTCCGGCCAGCGCAGTTTCTCCTTGGCGAACTCCAGCTCGGGACGCTGCGCCTCGGAGATCCAGAGCAGTTCGGGAGGTTGCTCACCGCTCGTTCCCAGCAGCGCAACCAAGGAGCGCGACCACGCCAACCACATCTCCCGCTCGGACTCCTTGGCGGCGTCAGCGAAGGAGAGGGCGGCGCAGGACCGCTTGCCGTGAACCGTGAGCTTTCCCAACGGACCTCGCCCGGAAGGACCGGCATCGTTGAAGATCTCGTCCAGCCCACCGAGAACCGCGGCGATCGGCAACGACAGAATCATCAACGAGATCCACATCGTGCCACGAAGTATCCGCATCGTCCTGCTGGATCCGTGTGGCTTACCGTTCTTTCGCCGCTCGGGCACTGCGTACTCCAAGGAACGAACGTGGAATCGGATCACCGAAGTGCGCTCAAATCCGAGCTGGTCGGCGACAATACGCACCTCCTCGCGCCGCCGCTCGGAAACCGGAGTTTCGTCGAACTCCGTTGACTCGACCATTCGAATCCCCCATAGGAAACATCATCGGGTAACCGAAATCAGCAATCGGATTCTCGATTCCCTGCGAACGTCCCGTTCGTCGTGACGTGCTTTCAGGCGGTGTCGTCCTCGTCCGGCAGCCATTCGACCGTTTCGAATATCCCCCGGGCCAGGTCGGCGATGTCGGTCCAGTCCTCGGTGTTGTTGCTCGTGACCGAAACCCCCAGGATGTCCGACACGGCAGGACTGGGGATCCACGCCGTGATCGCGTGATTGGTTATCTCGACGGTCTCCTCGCCAACTTCGAGAGCGCTGGGGGTGGCCGTACGGGTCACGACCGCTTCGCCCACCGGAAGCTCGACCACTTCGACTTCCGTGTCCGCCTGATTGCCGTAGTACTGTTCCAGCGCGGCGACGGCGGTGTGCCGTGAGGTCCGCTCGGTGCCGAACACGAAGCAGCTGACCACCAGCATCAATGGTCGTTGCGCGTCCTGGGCCGACCGGAAAACGGCGGCGGCGTTGTAGTGCGCTCCGCCCGCCTCGGCGGAGGCGCCGAGCGTCATCAGCATCGCCGCGATACCGGCCAGCCCCTGGTCTATCTCGGTGTCCTCGGGCAGGCCGAACCGGACCGCTACGGCCGAAGCGAGCGCGTGCAGCTTCTCCTCGGTCGGCTCTCCGTCGGGAAGTTCGATGAAGCCTTCGGGAAGCACCAGCGAGTAGCGGGGTACTTCCCGAGCAGTGTCCGTTGTATCGGTGGTATCGGTGGTCTCGGTGGTGTCGGTCATCGTGGTTCGTTGTTCCAGGTGGCGTTGACGAAGCGGGTGACGAGCTTGCGTTCCTCGATCGTGGGGCAGAAGAAGGCCCGGCAACCGTCCGGCCAGGCGACCTCGATGCTCCGCTGCGAGGCGTGGTGGAACCGGACCGAGGCGGACTCGTCGCTCTGCCACACCACACGCGGCTGCTTGTCCGGCTTGTTCAGCACCACCACCGCCACCCGCGAGTGGGAAACCACCAACCACAACCGGCGCTGCGTGCGTTTCACCTTGTCGATCAGCGAGGTCGGTCCGGGATTGCTCTTCGAACCGGATACGGAGATGACGCCCGTTTTCTTTTCCTTTTTGGGTTTTTCCTTAACTACTCCGAACACTTCGAGCCACTCACGAATAACTCCGAAAGCAACAATTATCGGACTCAGGACAACAAAGGAAACAGGAGCGAAAACCCTAAACCAGGCGGGCTTTGTGCCAAATTCCTGACGGCCAGAAAAATTTTTCAGATCAAATTTTTCCCATTTGAAGTAGATAGCCTGACAGTGCTCACCCCAAGAGCTTAACCCCCACTCGTCGATAAACTTTCGCACTTGCTCGTGACCAGTAGTTTCGTGGTCAGCATTATTCGCAACCGTCATCGGACAACCTCACCCAAGTTTCCGCTGCACGTAGGACTCAGCCTGACTCGAAGCATGCTGCAATCCTTCGTTGATACCCACTTTCTTGACCGACTCCACACCACTCCCCGCAAGAATCCCCACAGCCGAGAACGGATCTTTTATCTCAACCCCGGGGAACTTGTTCAGCAAATCAACCGACTTAGCATGCGTGAACGTAGCCGCATTTTGGATCGCCTCAGTGGGCTTCGCCATGAGCTCCGCGTTAGTCACAGGAGTTATATCGACTTTCCCTTCGACACCTGTAGCATTCTTAATCACTCTTGAATCTACGGTGACTTTTCCTGCCCCAGTTACGATATCGCCCATTTTACCGAGCTTGCTCGGTATTTTGGACGCCGAGGCGACTCTTCCTGCCTGTGACGCCGCGTTCTTCGCACCGGCGACGAGGCGCCCACCGGGAATGACTCCGATGGCGTCCATACCGATCTTCCCCCAGGAGACATCGGCACCACCGGCCTTGGCCAGCGCGTTGGTTCCCAGCGCGGCGGCGCTGACGGTTATGGCGGCGGCCGAGGTGACCGCGTTGACTCCTGGGATCCAGGAGGTCGCGATCGCGACGACGCCGAGCACGGTGCTCACGGTGCTGAGCACGTCGCCGATCTGTTTCAGGAGTTCGGCGTGGTCCTCGACCCACTGCCACGCCTGGTCCGCGACCTCGCTGATGCTCTCGCCGAGTTCTTCGAGCGCGTCGCCGAGGCGTTCCAGCAGGCCGGGTTTCTCCGGCGCCTCGTCGGTGGCGCGGCGTAACGCGTTCTCCACCTGCTTGGCCAGCTCGTCGTGCTGCCGCAACAGGCGTTCGGCCTGGTCCAGGATCGCTTGCAGCTCGTTGTCAGCCTCACGCAGCGCCGCCTGCGCCGTGTCGAGTCGGCGCTGCGCCTGCTGCAAGGATTCCTGGTCCGGGAATCGCTGGTTGGCCAGGTTCAGATCCGGGTTCGACTCCGCCTCGCGGAGACGTTTCCGCGCGGCAGCGGCCTTGGCCTCGTAGTCCCGCGCCCGCTGCTGGAACGAGCTCAGATCGTGCGACCACTGCGTGAGCGTCCGTGAGGCGTCACCCAGCGAACGGTGCGCCTGCCGCAGGTACTCGGGTAATTCGCCCACGGTGTCCTGGAACGCCTCGGCGGCCTTGCCATGCCACAGACCTTCCTGACTGCTGATCTTCGACAGCGCCTCGTGGGCGCTTCCCATCCTGGTGGCCACCTTGCCGAGGTCGGTGGCCACCGACTCGACCGTGGCGACGGCGCCGGGGGCGGGATCGAAGCCCAGTGCCGGGTATTCGGAGTTTCCGCTCATCGTCGTCCTCGTAAGCACTCGTCCGGGTTGTCGATCACTCACCGATCAACCGAGTGGTGTGTCCACTGTGGCTTCAGCGGTCGTCACTGCCCCGCCATGCGTTGCTCGATGGCCGACATCTCACCCTGCGACTCCTGCGATCCCCCTCCGCCGGAGCCGTCCGAGGAGGACTGCTGCGAGACAGCGGAGGCGAGCAGCGAAACGACCTCCTGTTCGAGCTTGGCGTAGGTCTCGCGTGCGGAGCCCAACGCGTCGCTGGTGGCCTTCGCCCCTTCGGCGATCTTCTCGATGCCGTGCGACCAGCGTTCCCGGAATCCCTCGCTGGCATCGTCGATGCCGGGGCTGCCCAGGTCACGACCTCTGGCATCGCTGAGCGCCCTGTTCGCCGCTGTGATGTCGTCGGCGGCGTGGTCCAGATCGCTGATCAGCCGTGTCAGTTTCTCGATGTCGACGCGATAACCGTCACCCACGAAACCTCCCCGAACGAACGATCGTCGCTTCGGCAACGTAGCAATCACGAGGATCTTTCGGGGGCGGAACGAGATATCCGTATCCGGGAGGAGTCCAGCACCTCCTCGCCGCTTCCCGGTACTGCTCGGCCGCAGCGCGGTCACGAATAGGTACGGGCATCTCGCCCGAAGAATCACGTGGAAGATTGTTCGCCGGAGTAGAGGCTCCTCGGGCGCTCCGATGTGGAACCCCGCTTCCACCATCCTCGCGCGGCCCACGCCCCGAGCAGTGCGCCCGCCGTGTTGAGGATGACGTCATCGGTGCTGCTCACTCTCCCCACTGCCAGGACGTACTGGGTGATCTCCACGGCGAGTGAGGCCGTCAGGGCCACCAAACCGATCCGCGCGAGTGAGCGCGCCCACCGGAATCGCAACGGCAGGACCGCACCGAGCGGCAGCAGTAGCACCGTGTTCGCCACCAACTGCACCACCGCAGCGGTCTCCCCTAGCCGCACACCGTCGAAAGCGGATGCCAGTTCCGCCCCGGGCCGCAAGCTCAGCTGACTCGGTGCGCCATAGGCCGGGCTGAACACCAAATACGCCACTGGTAAGCACGACAGGACCACGGCCACCTCCCCGGCGGCTTGCCACCGATCACGCCGAAATTTGGCCCACGCCCACCAGAGCAACATCGCTACCGGCATCCCGATCAGTGCCACCACGAGAAGATCGCCGAAGGAACGAAGTAGCTGTGTCACACGCTTCATGATCCCGTGGGGTCCCCGCCCGGCCGGGTGGGAGCGGGGAGGGAGGCCCGGCCGGGCGGGGTTTTTGGTGGTGGCGGTTTGTACATTTCGCGCGAAATTGACACCGCTGCGTGGGATGTGCGCGGCGATTTCGTGGGAAATTGACGCCCCGCCACCGGGGCCCGGGGTGTCTCGGCAGTGTCGGGGTTGGCCGAGTACACGGTTCCGGGCCGGTCTTCACGGGGGTGTGGACTGCGGAGGGGCGGGAGAGCGGGAAGGCGCTGGGGTGTCTACAGGCGGTGTAGCCCGTGGAGGACGCGGCGCATCAAGGCCAGCTCGGGATGCTCTGCCACCGACGCGGGATCAGGGGAGACAGCTGAAGCGGCGGGCTGGTTAGTCGGATGCGGCGTTGCCGGTGCAGGTTCCAACGACGGAGCCACCGGGGCCGGTGGGCTGACACCGAACAGGTGCGGATGCTCGTCCGGGTCGCACAGCGGCCAGCCGATCAACTCGGTGGTGGGATGCTCGTCCCGGAAGTACGCTTCCAGCCGCAGTGCGGCCAACCGTCGGGCGGCCGGGCCGCTGCCGCCCGCGTGCCGGTGCCGATAACTCACCCGGTTGCCCCAGCCACCCAGCACGATCGCGGTTGCGGCCAGCACCACGGCGGTGGTCAGCAGCATCGCCGGATGGGTACTCATTCCGCCTCACCCCGCCTACGGAACTCGTCCGGGTCGATCGACCCGGATTCCGGCGGTTGGCCGCCGCCGAAGGCCAGCCCGGCGGCGTAGTCACGGAGTTCATCGGAGAGCCGCTGCAATATTCCGGCCAGTTCGGCGCACTGTCTGGGGGTGGCCTGCCGGGCCGGAATGTCGTAGGAGGCCTGTTCCAGCTTCCACTGCTCATGGGCCAGCCACATGCCCAACCTGCCCGCATAACTGGTCACCGCGACCCACCCCCAGCACGCACCGCAGCGTGCAGCACATCCCGCAACTCAATGGCCTGCTCGACCGTCCACACCGTCCGGTTGAACACCGTGGGCGTCTCGATCCGAATCAACCCCGGCGTCCACCGCGAGATCCACACCCGCAACGACGACGACCAGCCCGACTCATTGCCACACCACACCCGCACCCCCCGGATGACGGACCTCGTAGCTCTCCGACATGGCACAACCACCTTTCTTTCGGTTCCGGAGACATGATCAGTCTCCGGAGACATATGTGGCAATCCCTCGATCAGGTGGCAATGAACGAGATGTTGCGGCAGCTAGGCTTGGTGCATGCCCGGAGACGTGGAGCATCACTCACCGCAGGCTCGATTGCTCGGCGCGGAACTTCGTGAACTGCGCAAAGAAGCCGGTATCCCCGTTCGAGAACTGGCGAAGCGCGTCCAGCTGGGACATGCCGCTGTCTCCCGCTATGAGACAGGAGTTCGTTCGCCCTCCCGCGATCTTCTGGCGCGACTACTGGTGGAGCTTGGCGCTTCCGGCGAGCGCTACGACGAACTCATGGAGCTACAGCGGCGTGCTTCCGAACCGAACTTGATCGGCGACAGTCGTTCGGGCCTGCACAAGCATCTGCTGAACCTGGCGGAGTTCGAACGCACAGCCACTCGGATCGTGCACATCGCACCGCTGGTTATCCCCGGGCCGTTGCAGACACGCTCCTATGCCGAAGAGATCATGGCGAGCTTGTCCGGCGAAGAACGTCACCTCCGAGTCGAACTCCGGATGGCACGCAGTAGCGAGGTGCTCAGCACCCGCAAACTCGACGCGATCATCTGCGAACGCGTGCTGCGCGATGACATCGGCGGACAGGGAGTGCTCGCCGAACAACTACGCCATCTGGCCACCACGGCATCGAACTCGAACGCCACCATCCGGATACTTCCCGAACGGCTACAACGCTGGACACTGGCCCACAACGGTTCGTTCGTGCTGTTCGAGTTCCCGAAGGCATCACCGATCATCCACTTGGAACACTACCGTGGCCCCGCCTTCATCTATGACCAGAAAGACGTTGAGGCATACCGCAAAGCGCTGGATAACCTCACGGACGCCGCCATGAGCCCCAATGAATCACTCCAGCTCATGGACACACTCGCGGAACAAACGGAAGGAAACACCCCAGCATGACGGCACCGACGAACTGGCGGAAATCCAGCCGTTCCAACCCCAACGACTCCTGCGTCGAGGTCGGCCGCACCCATGACGGCGCCGCCGTCCGCGACACCAAGAACCGCGCCGCCGGACACTTCACCACCACCGGCCAGCAGTGGACCACGTTCATCAACGCGGTGAAGAACAACCACTTCGACTGAACCCCAGCGCACAACACAGCGCCTCCGGAGCGTTCCGGAGGCGCTGTTGCTGTCCCATCCCCGCGTGCGCGGGGCCTACGCGACGAGTACGACCCGTGTGACCCTCCGGACAGGTCTATCCCCGCGTGCGCGGGGCCTACCGACGAGACACCGCAGGCGCGTGTCCAGCTCAAGGTCTATCCCCGCGTGCGCGGGGCCTACCGACGAGACACCGCAGGCGCGTGTCCAGCTCAAGGTCTATCCCCGCGTGCGCGGGGCCTACCTGCCAGACTCTACGGACGTTGTGTGCGGCACGTGGTCTATCCCCGCGTGCGCGGGGCCTACAAGGACGGGGCCGGCGTTGGTGCGGTGTCAGGGGGTCTATCCCCGCGTGCGCGGGGCCTACGCCACCAGCGGCGTGGTGTTCAGCGACAACCAGGGTCTATCCCCGCGTGCGCGGGGCCTACACTCACTGCGCTGGGACTCTAGCGCGGCGAAGGCGCTGTGAACACCACTCCGTCACACCTCATCGGACAGATGCCAACTCGCTCTCGGGCTACAAGTCCGGGATATCGTTCAAGTCGGCGCTCACCAGTACCTTCCCGTCCGGCGTTTCGAGCTCATGCGGAGCGAGCTTGGAGACACCGACGCCCTGAAGCAAACCGAAGTTCACCAGGTAGGTATCGCCATCGGAGTCCATAGCGGGCACAACGGCTTTCGACTGCATGAGCTTAAGTACCTTCTCGGTGACTTGCTCCGGAGTTCCCCCGAAGAACTCGATGGTCACCTGAAGTCCCGGGGCACGTACGTAAACGGGCTGGAGTTGTTCCGCTGCCACTGAGTTACGACCTCTCAACTCGGTTCGGTGACCGTAAGCTCCGCCAGCGGTTCCACCAACCGATCGCCACAGCTCAGCGACGAGATACCGCCGGCACGTCTCGGCATACCCTCGGGGGAGCGTCCGCTATGGGACGACACTTGGAGGTCAGCCGAAAGCCATCGACTGGCCCCGGCACGAGACACGTGAACTCCCGGCACGATCATGACGCGGACATCATGCCACGGAAACGAGCCTGTACGGGACGAGCGCGGGCAAAGAAACACGCCAATTCACAACGAAGAAGGGGAGACCACCAAGCGGTACGAGTGGTGTACGGTCCCGGCAACTCGTCACATCGTCACGGATATCGGTAACGAGCCTCGGAGCCCGCACATCCAACCGAGATCGACTCTGGAAGCATTCTCGTCGGCCAGCCAATAAAACGAGACGAGGCTCCTTGCTCGGAGCCTGGCCCGCGAAGGGCCGCGCACGCATTCACTACGAGCATTTCAGGGGCGGCAACCGTGCACGAAACGGGCGATGTCCCGACGGATCAACGCTGGTTCTGGACGCCGGAGTGGCAATCTGGCGAAGCCGAAGCCACTCAACAGATCGCCGATGGCGAGTGCTCCGAAGCCTTCACCAGCGCGGCAGAGCTGTTCGCCGCCATCGACGACGAGTCGACGTGAGACAGCGCGGACAGATCACCGGGACCAACCACCACGAGCGTGGAATTCGTAGCGACATCGCCGAGGAACTGGAGAGAAAATAATGCCACCGCAGCACCCCCAGGGCTGGCGCAAATCGAGCTACAGCGGACAAGACACCAACTGCGTCGAGGTCGGCCGCACCCACGACGGCGCCGCCGTCCGCGATACCAAGGACCGCGCCGCCGGACACTTCACCACCACCGAGCAGCAGTGGGCCACGTTCATCAACGCGGTGAAGAACAACCACTTCGACTGAACCCCAGCGAACAAACACAGCGCCTCCGGAACAGCACTCCGGAGGCGCTTTTGCTGTCCCAGCCCCCGCGTGCGCGGGGCCTACGAGATCGACCGGCTCGGGATCGAACCGCACGAGGGTCCATCCCCGCGTGCGCGGGGCCTACCTATCGGGGCGACGGATCATTGTTCAACACCGAGGTCTATCCCCGCGTGCGCGGGGCCTACGACGGCTGGACGATCGAACTACTGTCCATCGGCGGTCTATCCCCGCGTGCGCGGGGCCTACCACCGGCCGGTGCCCCCACAGCACCAGCCCGTGGGTCTCTCCCCGCGTGCGCGGGGCCTACACTCACTGCGCTGGGATTCTAGCGCGGCGAAGGTGCCGTGAACACCACTCCGGCACACCTCATTGGACTGCCCACCGGGGGTCGTCAATTTCTCGCGAAATCGCCGCGCCGCAGCGCGGAACCCCGGGCACGAAGCCGTGCTTAGGGCGTTCAGCCGGGGCATGGGGTGCCCGGCCGGGCGTCAATTTCCCAAGAAATCGCCGCGCGGGGAGAAGAGAGCGGCGAGTCGGCAACGACCTCAGCAGCGGCCCTGGCGCCAGTAGCCCATGAACGCCACGGAACCGCGCGGCACGCCGTAGCCCTGCACGGTCATCCGGCGCAGCCGCTTGATGACACCGGCCTCACCGGCGAGCCAGCCGTAGAGCTCACCGTTCGCGACGTCGAGACTCTCGTCGTAGGCCGGATCCTGGTGCTTGCTCCCCGGGATCTCCCAGAGCAGGTAGTTGTCGACGTCCACGTCCTCCAGCGCGGCCCTCGCCTCGTTCGCGGCGGGGCAACCGTCCACCTTCGGCCCGGCGCACAGCTCTCCCAACGCGGTTTCGAGTGCCTGCTCCAGCAGCTCACCGTGCTCACTACCGGCGATGTCACGCGGCAGCCACCGGATCTCGACCCCACTCGGAACGTGGTCCCACGCCTGAACATCGGCCTCGCTGGGCACCTCCAGGCAGGCGATCCCACGTGAGTCCTCGGGCAGCGACTCCAGGATGGCCGCCACCGCCGGGATCGCGGTCTCGTCGCCCGCCAGCAACAACCGCCGCGCGGTGGCGGGTGGGCACCACTCGCAGCCCCACATCCTGCCGGATCCAGGACGGTCGGGCCCGAGGATCGCCACCCGGTCACCGATGCGGGCACCACTCGCCCAGGCGGAGGCCGGTCCGCTGGCCTCCTCGCCGGAACCGTGCAGCACGAAGTCGATGTCCATCTCCGCGAGCTCGGGGCGGAACGACCGAACGGTGTAGGTCCGCATGGTCGGCCGGATCTCCTCCGGCATGGCCTGCCAGGTTGGGTACCAGTCATGGCCGTCCGGCACGTCGGCCACCGTTCGGCCGGGCCTGGGCAGCATCAGCTTGATGCGCTGGTCGACACCACCGGCACCGAAGGAGCGCAGCCCCTCGCCCGAGAAGGTGAGCCGCACGAAACTGGGACTCAGCTGCTGCCTACCGGCCACCTCGACGGTGTAGACCCGGGATTCGGGCCTGGCGGTCGCTTCGGATCGCGTGCTCGCGGATGCCGCGGCACGTACCGTCCCGGTAGCAGTGGCCATACCGTTCCTCCCAATCACGAGATACGGTGCTTCGGTGAGGCTAGCCTTCGCTTCTGCAGTAAGGTTAGCCTACGCTCAGCCAATTGACGACAGGTGATCGGGCGTGTCGCACGACACATCTCGAAGGCACCCCCGGAAGCGGAGCGCCCCGAACCAGGTCCGCCCCCGGAAGCGAGCGGAACGCTCCGGAATCGGACAGGGCACCCCGGAACCGGGACGGCACCGGCCGCGTCCCAACCGTCGAAGCCCCACCGACCAGAACCGACCGCACGGGAGCGCCCTGATGTACGTGGAGGACACCGGTTCGGGAGACGGCGACATCCGGATCGACATCGCCGATTCCGAGTACACCGCCGAGGCCAACTACGACCTGAACGACGATGGCGTGGACGAGACCGTCGCCGTGCTGACCGACGACGGCTTCCTCGCCTACACCGACTCGGACTCCGACGGCGAGGCCGACGTGATGCGCGGCATCGACGAGCGGGGCAACGTCGTCGAGCAGGCACGCTACGACGAGTCGACCGGCGAGTGGACCAGCGAGAAACCCGACGAATCCCCGGTCGGGGAACCGAACGGCGGGGACGAGGGCCGATCGATGGTCGTGGACACCCCGCAGGGGGACCGCGAGGTCGGCCCACCCACCGAGGACACCAACAACGACGGCAAAGCCGACACCGCGATCGTCGACACCGAGCACGGCCAGATGATGGTCACCGACGCCGACGGGGACGGCTCCGCCGACCAGATGGTCGAGATCAGCGACTCCGGAGAGGTGACCGTCGCCAAGCACACCGGCGACGGGGAGTGGACCGTGGTCGAGCAGGGCCGGGTCGACGGCCAGGGACAGTACGCGGCGCAGCAACGTTCCTTCGAGGTCAACGGCACCGAGGACTGGCTGTGGAACGGCGAGGAACGGGACGGAACCGACCGCGGTGACGCGGCGGGCACCGATCCGGCCGACGACTCGTTCTGGACCTGAGGCGCACGCCGCGCGGAATACCCCGGATTCCCCGCGCCGAAGCCCGAAGCCGCTAACACGAATAGCGGAAATTCGGATCAAAATGTGCTCCGTAACACATCGGATTTCCGCGGATCCGCTCGTGAATAATCATCCGAACGAGCGGGTCCGCGAGGCTCGACGACGGAAAACATCGGTCCAGCACTCCTCGGAACAGTCGGATTTCCGCGACACCCCGCTATCTGAATCGATTCCCTTATCGTTCTTGTGAGGGAAGTGACAGGACTGATCTCCGCCAACCCCGGCACCTCCGGTTAGCCTCGGTACATCCCCAAATGCAGCTCCGTCCGGATTTCCGGGCGGAGCGAAGCATTTTTGAAAGCTCCGCCGGCCCACGCGTCGGCGAGAGGAGAGAATCCGGGCTGTGGCGCCCAGTCAGGAGACACGACGCGATGACCGCTTTGACCATCCCCGGTCTCGACCAGGCACCCGTGAATCACGAACGCCTGTTGTCCTGGGTACGTGAAGTGGCGGAGCTGACCACGCCCGAGCAAGTCGTATGGTGCGACGGATCGCAGCAGGAATGGGAACGCCTGACCAACCGACTGGTCGAGGCCGGTACCTTCAAGCGTCTGGACGAGTCGAAGAAGCCCGAGTCGTTCTGGACGGCCTCAGATCCCACCGACGTCGCCCGGGTCGAGGAACGAACCTTCATCTGCTCCCGCGAGAAGAAGGACGCCGGGGTCACCAACAACTGGATGGACCCCGACCAGATGAAGGCCACCATGACCGAGCTCTACCGGGGCTGCATGCGTGGCCGCACGATGTACGTGGTGCCCTTCTGCATGGGGCCGGTGGAGGCCGAGCCGCCCAGGCTCGGCGTGGAGATCACCGACTCCGAGTACGTCGTGGTCTCCATGCACATCATGACCCGCATGGGTGACCGCGTGCTGGAGCGGTTCTCCGAGAGCGAGGACGTCGAGTTCGTGCCCGCGCTGCACTCGGTGGGTGCGCCGCTCGAATCCGGCCAGGAGGACTCCGCTTGGCCGTGCAACGAGATCAAGTACATCACGCACTTCCCCGAGGAGCGGCTGATCTGGAGCTTCGGCTCCGGCTACGGCGGCAACGCGCTGCTGGGCAAGAAGTGCTACTCGCTGCGCATCGCCTCCGCGATGGCCCGTGACGAGGGCTGGCTCGCCGAGCACATGCTGATCCTGAAGCTGATCTCGCCCGAGAACAAGGTCTACTACGTGGCGGCCGCGTTCCCCTCGGCGTGCGGCAAGACCAACCTGGCGATGCTGGAGCCCACCATCCCGGGCTGGCGCGTGGAGACCCTCGGCGACGACATCGCCTGGATGCGGTTCGGCGAGGACGGCAGGCTCTACGCGGTCAACCCGGAGGCGGGCTTCTTCGGTGTCGCGCCGGGCACCAACTGGAAGACCAACCCGAACGCGATGCGCACCATCGAGCGGGGCAACTCCATCTTCACCAACGTCGCGCTGACCGACGACGACGACGTGTGGTGGGAGGAGATGGAGGGGCAGCCGCGGCACCTGACCGACTGGAAGCGGCAGGACTGGACGCCCGACTCGGACGAGAAGGCCGCCCACCCGAACTCCCGCTACTGCACACCGATGTCGCAGTGCCCGATCCTGGCTCCCGAGTGGGACGACCCGCAGGGTGTGCCGATCTCGGCGATCCTGTTCGGCGGCAGGCGCAAGACCACGATCCCGCTGGTCAACGAGGCCTTCGACTGGCAGCACGGTGTCTTCATGGGTGCCACGCTGTCCTCGGAGAAGACGGCCGCCGCCGCGGGCAAGGTCGGCGAGGTGCGCCGCGACCCGATGGCGATGCTGCCGTTCATCGGCTACAACGTCGGCGACTACTTCCAGCACTGGGTGAACATGGGCAAGGAGGCCGACGCCTCCAAGATGCCCAGCATCTACTACGTCAACTGGTTCCGCAGGGACCCCTCGGGCAAGAAGATCGTCTGGCCCGGGTTCGGCGAGAACTGCCGGGTGCTGAAGTGGATCGTGGACCGGCTGGAGGGCAACGCCGCAGCCGAGGAGACCGCGATCGGCCGCGTGCCCACCGCGGAGGAGCTCGATCTCAGCGGACTGGAAGCCACTCACGAGGAGATCGAGCAGTCCCTCGAGGTGAGCCTGCCGGAGTGGCGCGAGGAGCTGCCGCTGATCGAGGAGTGGTTCGACACGATCGGCGAGGACCTGCCCACCTCGATGCGCGACGAGCTGGAGGCGCTCAAGCAGCGCATCGGTGAGTGACGCTTCGACGACGTTTCGCGAATCCGAGGGGTGTCGACATTCCGTCTTCCGGAATGTCGGCACCCCTCGGGTTACGCAGCTTGGGTTACGCAGTGCATTGCGCGAATCGAATTCACCCGAAAAGAACCCCCGAAAGGGTGGTTCGACACGCGCCGGTAAATGCACCGAAAACCCACGATCGGGGGTAATCACGGATATTTTCGCGAAATCGCGGCCGCCCGAACGGGCCGGGACCGCCACGAGCGGCACAAACGAGGGCGAGGGATTCCTCGACCCGTTCGCACTGCGTAGGAACACTCAGGGTCACTTGCGTAGGAATTGATTGGCCGGAACCGGACAAACCGGTGCACACTCGGAAACGTCCGAGAAAAACCGGAAAGCCTGCACACCCCGGGAGGTGTGTCATGGTAGATCTGGCGATGATCGCACTGGTCCTGGTCGCGCTGCTGGCCGTTTGGCTGTTCCTGCGGGGGGCCGACAACGCGGGCAGCCGCCGAAGCGCCGGGTTCGCCCGTTACCACCGTCGCGTCGTTCCCCCGACCCCGAGTCACCAGAGCACCACCGAGGGGGGACGCTCCGAGGACCCGCACGGCACCGCCACACGCGACAGCGTCCCGCACGGCCCGGAAGCGTATCGCTCGATGCTGTCACTACGCAGGAAGCGGGCCGAGAAGCCCGACAACGACTGATCGAAAAGGCCGACCCCGCCGTGCTATCCGTCCTGGGCCGCGCTAGCCGTCCTGGGCCGCGCTAGCCGTCCTGGGCCGCGCTAGCCCTCGTCGGGCCCCTCCGAGTCGACGGCCGAGGCCGCGTGCGTGGGGTTGAGCACGCGCGCCAGGAAGTTGCGAGTGCGCTCCCGCCGCGGGTTGCCGATCACGTCGGCGGGCCTGCCCTGTTCGACGATGGCGCCGCCGTCCATGAACAGCACCCGGTCGGCGACCTCGCGGGCGAACTGCATCTCGTGGGTGACCACCAGCATGGTCATGCCCTCGTCGGCCAGCCCGCGCATCACGTCCAGCACGTCACCGACCAGCTCCGGGTCCAGCGCGGAGGTGGGCTCGTCGAACAGCATCACGTCCGGGTCCATCGACAGCGAGCGGGCGATGCCGACCCGCTGCTGCTGGCCGCCGGACAGCTGGGCGGGAGTGGCGTTTTCCTTGCCTTCGAGACCGACCCTGCGCAGATTCTCGCGGGCGGTCTCCTCGGCCTTGGCCCGGTCGCGGCCGAGCACCTTGCGCTGCGCGACGGTGAGGTTGCGCAGCACCGACAGGTGCGAGAACAGGTTGAACTGCTGAAAGACCATGCCGATGCGTGTACGCGCCGCGTCGATGTCGGCGTCCGGGTCGGTGAGCTCGACCCCGTCGACCACGATCCTGCCCGAGGTGGGTTGTTCGAGCAGGTTCACGCAGCGCAGGAAGGTGGACTTACCGGACCCGGAGGGACCGATGACGCAGACCACCTCGCCCGCCTCGATCCGCTGATCCACCCCGCTGAGGACCTCCAGCTCGCCGAAGGACTTGCGCAGTTCGGAGATCTCGATCTTTACGTCACTCATGTGAAACTCCCTCGGCTGCCGTTACCGACCGTCGGGTCCGAACCTGCGTTCCAACCGCTGCTGCAGCACCGACAGCGGGATGGTGATCACCAGATAGCACAGCCCGACCACCAGGATCGGGGTCATGCCCGGGTAGGTGGTCATCGCGGCGCGGCCGAACTGGGTGAGCTCCTGCTGGGCGAGCGTGGCGCCGAGCACGAACGTCAGGGAGGAGTCCTTGGTCAGCAGGATCAGCTCGTTGGTCAGCGGCGGCAGGATGATGCGGAACGCCTGCGGGATGACGACGGTGATTGTCGCTCGACCGTGCGACATCCCCAGCGAGCGGGCCGCTTCCAGCTGGCCGTTGGGCACCGCCTTGATCCCCGCGCGGATCGTTTCGGCCATGTAGGCCGAACCGACGATCCCCAGCGCGATCATGACGGTGACGTTGCGGCTGAAGCTGACGTTGTTGAAGGCGGTCGGGATGCCGATACCGACCGACAGGAACACCAGCAGCGCGGGCAGGCCGCGGAAGAACTCGATATAAGCGCCGGAGATCCAGCGGTAGGGCGCCACCGAGGACATCCGCATCAGCGCGAGCACCAGCGCCAGCCCCAGGCCGAGCGCGAACCCCGAGGCGGTGTAGAGGACGGTGTTGAGCAGCGCGGTGCTCAACACGGTGGGGAACAGCGCCCCGGCGACTTCGAGGTTGAAGAGCTGGTCCTGGAGACGCCCCCAGTCGGCGAGCAGCGCGGCCACGATCACGACCGCGAGCAGTACCGCGTACTGCACACCGCGCCCGATCTTGGCGCGTTGGCGTTTACTCATCCCGCTGGTGGCGGGTCGGGTTTGCACTGCCATCGAGGCTCCAGGGCAGTCGGAACGGGACGGACGCGGTCGGCGCCCGTCCCGCCACGTGCGAGATCGTCGGGGAGGACCGGTGTGGTCGGTTCACCCGCCGGTGCGGGTCACTTCTCGGACGGCGCGTGGCCGAACCACTTCTCGTACAACCGGTCGTAGGTGCCGTCCTGCTTGGCCTTGGCCAGCACCTCGTTGATCTTTTTCTTCAGCTTGTCGTTGCCGGTCTTGACACCGAAGCCGTACTGCTCGCTGGTCTCGAGCTTCTTGGTGACCTCGAACTTCTGGTTCTGGTCCGCGAAGTCGATCAGCGCGAAGTCGTCGTTGATCGCGGCGTCGATCTTGCCGGTGCGCATGTTCTGCAGCAGCAGGCCGAGATCGGCGAACTGCTTGAGCGTGACGCCGTTCTTTTCGGCGCGCTCCTTGGCGTACTTCGCGCCGGTGGTGCCCTTCTGGTAACCCAGCGTCTTGCCGTCGAGCGCGGCGAAGCTGTCGAGGCCGGAGCCCTTGGGGGCGAGCAGCGCCTGGGTGGCGTCGAAGTAGGGGTCGGAGAAGTCGAAGTTCTTCTTCCGGACGTCGGTGATCGTCATCGCCGCGGCGGCCACGTCGCAGTTGCCCACGTTGAGGGCCTGGCCGGACTGGATGGTGGTGAACGGCGCGTTGGTGACCTGCTGTTCGACGCCGAGGTCCTTGGCGACCAGCTCGACCAGGTCGATGTCGAAACCGACGACCTCGCCGTCCTTGCGCGATTCGAACGGTTCGTAGGGCAGGTTGGTGCAGGTGGTCAGCTGTCCCTTTTTCACCAGCGGGACGCCCTTGGCCTCACCGCCACCACCACTGCCGCAGCCCGCTACCGCAGCGACCAGCGCGAGCGCGGGTAACAGGGCCGCGGCCCGCAATGTTGTTCGAAGCGCCACAGTGTCACTCCTCCTCGACGGGAATCCGGATGCTGGGATCCTGCCATCCTCCGGGACCGTTACAAACAGCTTCGCGTGTTTCGATCACGTCAAATCCACTCGGAAGTGGGACAGCCGCACCGCGATCGATCACGCAATGCACACCCGCCGTGGCCCCGATCTATCCGGTAACCGGACGAGTTCGAGCGCAACGGCCGCGTAAGCGGAACACACGATACCGTTACTCTGATCGGGTGAAGCATTGCGGGTCGGCGAGCATCACCAAGAGTGACCGGAAAAATTTCCCGTCGAACCGGTCGAGCAGCCACTCACCGACCCACCGATCCCAAGACCGCCGGTTACCGGCAGGCGGCCAGCCGGACGCGCCGTGGACGAGCTCCTCGGCGAGGGGTCAGCGCCGGGCGTGCGCCTCCAGCACGTAGGCGACGGCGCTGGTGACCTTGGCGGCGTAGTCCAGGTGCAGCGACTCGTCCGGGACGTGGGCGTTGCTGCCCGGCCCCAGCGCCCCGGTCACCACGAACTGGGCATCGGGATAGTTCTCGTGCAGCAACCCCATGAACGGGATCGAACCGCCCAGCCCCATGCTGCGCCAGTCGTTGCCGAACACCTCGGTGCCCGCCGCGTTCAGGGCGTCGTTCAACCACTCGGCGGTCTCAGGAGCGTTGAAGCCCTGCCCCGCCTCGGCGTGGCCGAACTCGACGCTCGCACCGTAGGGGACATCGGTTTCCAGCGCGGTCCGCACCGCCTCCAGCGCCCGCTGCGGATCGGCGGTGGGCGGCAGCCGGAAGCTGAGGTCCAGTGTGGTGTGGGGGCGCAGCACGTTGCCCGCTTCCGAGGGGTGCGGCAACCCGTCGGCACCGATCACCGAGAGCGTGGGCCGCCACCAGTTGTTCAGCGCCAGTTCGGCCTCGTCGTCGCTGATCATCCGCATGCCCTCGGGCAGCTCGATGGACTCGCGCACCAGCCCCGGCGCGGCCTCGACGCCCGCCCGGGCCTCGGCCACCCGGTTCTCCGGGATGCGCACGTTCAGCTCGGGCAACCTGATCTCGCCGGTGGCGGAGTCCTCCAGCCGGTCCAGCAGCTGCCGGGCCACCCGGAACGAGTCGGGCACCAGCCCGCTGGCCGCACCGGAGTGCTGGCCCGCGTGCAACACCCGGACCGTGACGTTGAGCTGCACCATCCCCCGCAGTGAGGTGGTCAGCCACAACCGGTCGTAGTCCCCGCCGCCGGAATCCAGGCACACCACCAGGCCGACGCGGCCCAGCCGCTCACCGAGGTGCTCCAGGTAGGCGGGCAGATCGGGGCTACCGGACTCCTCACCGGTCTCCAACAGCAGCACACAGCGCGGATGCGCACCGCCGTGCGAACGCAGCGCCTCGATGGCGGTGATCGCGGCGTAGCCCGAGTACCCGTCATCCACGGCACCGCGGCCGTACAACCTGCCGTCGCGCACCACCGGCGTCCACGGCCCCAGCCCCTCGGACCAGCCCCCGACCGGCGGCTGCTTGTCCAGGTGTCCGTAGAGCAGCGCGGTCTCCTCGGAGGCGCCGTCGGTCGCGGGCACATCGACCAGCAGCAGCGGGCTCCGCCCGGGAAGCCGCAACACCTCGATCTCGGCACCCGTGATCCCACGGGCGGCGATCCAGCCGCGCACGTGCTCGACGATCGCGTCCAGGTGGCCGTTGGCCTCCCAGTCCGCGTCGAAAGCCGGGGAGACGGCCGGGATGCCGACCAGCTCGGAGAGGCTGGGAAGTATCGAGGACTCCCATTGCTGCTGCACGAAGGTGTTCACTGCTGTGCGATCCACACTCGCGATCGTATTCCCAGTCCGCGGGAAAGCTCACCCGGCCTGATGAAGACCGGCTTTGGGAAGTCCGACCTGGTGAAGGTCAGCTGCCACCACCATCACCACCGCCGCCGTCACCACCGCCGCTGTCACCGCCACCGACCGCGGCGCCGATGGCGGCCCCCGTCGCTGCCACCGCGGCCGAAACCGCCCCTTCGAGTTCCTGTCCCTTGGCGATGTGTTTGAGCCTGCTCGACTGGGACCAGCTGGTCACGAACTGCCGGTGCAGACTGCTCGGATAGGCGATGGCTACCAGCAGGGCAAGCCGATCGTCCGGCGATCGTTCGCCTCTTGAGAGCTGGACGATCTCGTCGACCAGGGCCTGCCGCGTGGCGTCGTGCGGCCGATAGCGGTCGTAAGGCAGGAAACCGAGCACCTTGTCCGACTCGTGTCGGAGGTAACCCCGTTGCTGCAGCGACGAGCGGTGTTCCTGGAACGCCCAAGTGCGCTCGCTCAGCCAGGAGCGGAACGAGAACGGTTTGGCAGCGCGTCCTGCACGGTTCACCAGAGCCGACAGTGGCCGGTCCAACGCTTCGACACCGATGGGGGTCGGCTCGACCGGACCGACTTTGACATTGCCGAACGCGGTGCGGGTCAGTTCCGCACGGCCGTGCATCACGAGCTCGGCGATCTCGGCCGCCGGAGTCACGACATCGCGGTTGACACTGGTGAAGGGCCTGCCCCTCGGAGGGTGCAGCAGCAACACGATCTGGTCCGGCAGCGACAGCGACAGATGTGCTTCCACGACGGTGATGCTAGATCACACGCACCGTCTCCGATGCCGTTTCGGACGAATCCGGACGCCGTCACCACGAGTGGAGACCTCACGTCCCGGGACCGCGCCTTCCCGGCAGGGCGCTCAGCGGCGGGAACGCGCCGCGAGCCAAGAATGACCGAGCCCGCACCGTGCGTACTCACATCGATTCAGTCCGTCCCGCCGAAATCCTCCCCGTTCGGCTCAGCCGCCGCCACCACCGTCACCACCACCGCCGTCACCGCCACCGCCACCAACACCGCCGCCCCCACCACCCGCGACCACGGCGCCGATGGTGGACCCCGCGGCGGCCACGGCAGCCGAGACCGTCCCTTCGAGCTCCTGGCCCTTGGCGATGTGCTTGAGCCTGCGGGCCTGCGACCGGTCGACGCCGAGAATGTTCCGATGCAGCCCGGAGGGATAAACGATCGCGACCAGCAGGGCCAGCCGATCGTCCGGTGAACGCTCGCCACGGGCGAGTTGGCCCAGCACGCCGATCAACTCCTGCTGGAGGGCCCCGTGCGGCCGGTAACGGTCACGCGGGATGAAACCGAGCAGCTTTCCCGCCTCGTACTCCAGATATCCCCGCTGCCGCAGAGACCAGCGCTGTTCCTGGAAAGCACCGCGCCGCTCGGCCAGCCAGGTGTGAAACGGGATCGGCTCGCCCTTCCCCGCGATTCGTCCCGCCAGCGCCGACAGCGGGCGTTCCAACGGCTCGAAACCCACCGGGGTGGAGTCGAGCAGCCCGACTTTGATGCCGCCGAACGATGTGCGGGTCAGTGCCGCACGGCCGTACATCACGAGCTCGGCGAGCTCGGCGGCCGCAGTGAGAACGTCGTGGTTGACCCCACCGTGTTGCCTGCCGTCCGAGCCGTGCAGCAGCAACACGATCTGGTCCGACAGCGACAGCGAAAGATGTGCTTCCACGGCGGCGATGCTAGATCACGCGAAACGCACTGGGGCCCGTTTCGAACGAATCAAGCCCCCGAACCGAAGCCGGTCCGGCATCGAAAGCGCGTCCCGTGGGACCCCCGAGAAGCACGCAAGAGCCCGCGATCCGAGAGTGAACGAATCTTCACCGAACGTACTCACCATCGATTCAGCATGATCCACAACAACGCTGACCAGTGCCGGAACCAGCCGGGAAAAAATCGGTTATACAACTGTCACAACGCCATCCATCGGAGATCCACCCCTCTGATGACCTGGGAATTCACCTGATCCGTCCGCGAGCTACGGTGCGCCGGACAAGGTTTGCAGGCGGCATCGATCTCTGTGTCAGGGCTCACGGAAGTGGCCGTTGTCATGCCAGGATGGCGAGGAGCGATCCAACGACCCCGATCGGATGACCCGAGACCCACCTGGTCGACGGCGCCGGTCGGGGTAACCGGTCCAAGCCGCCACAAGCGGACGGGCCGGGGTGAGACGAGGAGATCCACATGTCCCCCGAACACTGGACGCGACCGAGCCGACCCGACGATCGCGATCGACTCGCGGACACCGCGGTGCCTGCCGCAACCTCAGCAACACCAACGAGGGAGCAGGTGATCGCCGGTTTGCGTGCGACCAGCGAAGGCGGAGCTGACCTGGTTCAGCTCTTGACGCCGGAGGGTCAGCGGGTATCGCACCCGGACTTCGACATCGACATCACCGACGAGCAACTACGCGGCATGTACCGCGACATGGTGCTGGTGCGGCGCGCCGACCGCGAGGGCAACGCCCTCCAACGCCAGGGCCAGCTCGGAATCTGGGTTCCGCTGCTGGGCCAGGAGGCCGCGCAGATAGGCGCTGGCCGCGCCATGCGACCGCAGGACATGGCGTTCCCGAGCTACCGCGAGCACGGCGTCGCCTGGTGCCGGGGCATCGACCCCACCGAGCTGCTGGGCATCTTCCGCGGCACGGACCACGGCAGCTGGGACCCGAACGAAACCGGCATGAGCCTGTACACCATCGTCATCGGCAACCAGTGCGTGAACGCCACCGGCTACGCGATGGGACAGAAGTTCGACGGCAAGGTCGGCAACTCGGGTGACGACCCCGCCTCGAACGAGGCCACCATGGTCTTCTTCGGCGACGGCGCCACCAGCCAGGGCGACGTGCACGAGGGCATGGTCTGGGCCTCGGTCTACGACGCGCCGGTGGTCTTCTTCTGCCAGAACAACCAGTGGGCGATCTCCGAGCCGACCGAACGGCAGAGTCGGGTACCGCTCTACGAACGTGCCAAGGGCTACGGCTTCCCCGGTATCCGGGTCGACGGCAACGACGTGCTCGCCAGTCTCGCCGTCTCGCAGTGGGCCATGAACGAGGCCAGGCAAGGCAACGGGCCGCTGCTCATCGAGGCGTTCACCTACCGCATGGACGCGCACACCACCTCCGACGACGCCACGCGCTACCGGCTGGACGACGAGCTGGAGGCGTGGAAGCTCAAGGACCCGATCGAACGGTTGCGGGCGCACCTGCTCCGGGAGGAGATCGCCGACCAGGAGTTCTTCGACAGGGTGGATTCCGAGGCCGACGAGCTGGCGGCCAGGTTCCGCGAGTTCTGCGTGAACATGCCGGAACCACCGCCGGAACGGATGTTCTCCGCCGTCTACGCGGAGGAGAGCCCCGTGGTGGCGGCACAGCGGGAGGACTACCTGAACTACCTCGCAGGCTTCGCCGACTCCGGCCACGACACCGAGGGGAGTGTTCGCTGATGGCCGCGCCCACGATGGAATCGACCGGTTCGAGCACGACACCGACCCAGACGATCACGATCGCCAAGGGCCTGAACCAGGCACTGCGCAGCGCGATGGAGCGCGACCCGAAGGTCCTGGTCATGGGCGAGGACGTCGGCAAGCTCGGCGGCGTTTTCCGCGTCACCGACGGGCTGCAGAAGGACTTCGGCGAACACCGGGTGCTCGACACACCGCTGGCCGAGTCCGGAATCATCGGTACGGCCATCGGCCTGGCGATGCGCGGATTCCGCCCGGTCTGCGAGATCCAGTTCGACGGGTTCATCTTCCCCGGTTTCGACCAGATCGTCTCGCAGCTGTCCAAGATGCACTACCGCAGTCAGGGCAAGGTGAAGGTTCCCCTGGTCATCCGGGTCCCCTTCGGCGGCGGTATCGGGGCGGTGGAGCACCACTCCGAGTCCCCGGAGTCGCTGTTCGCCCACGTGGCGGGCCTGAAGGTGGTCTCCTGCTCCAACCCGGTGGACGCCTACTGGATGCTGCAGCAGGCCATCGACTCCGACGACCCGGTGCTGTTCTTCGAACCGAAGCGCCGGTACTGGGAGAAGGCCGAGCTCGACCCCACGGCCGAGCACCTGCCGCTGGTTAGCTCCGCCGTGCTGCGCACCGGATCCGACGTCACGGTCGCCACCTACGGGCCGATGGTCAAGACCTGCATGGACGCCGCGACCGCTGCCGAGGAGGACGGCAACGCCGTCGAGGTCGTGGACCTGCGTTCGCTCTCACCGCTGGACCTGGGCCCGGTGGCCGAGTCGGTCCGGCGCACCGGACGGCTGGTCGTGGTCAGCGAGTCACCGTCGGAGTCCTCGGTCACCTCCGAGGTGGCCACCCGGATCCAGCAGGAGTGCTTCTACTCGCTGGAGGCCCCCGTGCTGCGGGTGAACGGATTCGACACGCCGTACCCACCGAGCAAGCTGGAGGAGGGCTACCTGCCCGACCTCGACCGGGTACTCGATGCCGTCGACCGTTCACTGACCTACTGAGGGGGCAGGCATGGCGCAACTCAAGAACTTCCCGCTCCCCGACGTCGGTGAGGGGCTGACCGAGGCGGAGATCCTGAACTGGCGGATCGGGCCCGGCGACGCGGTCGAGCTGAACCAGATCATCGTGGAGATCGAGACCGCGAAGGCATCGGTCGAGCTGCCGTGCCCCTATGCGGGGACGATCAGCGAGCTGCTCGCCGAACCAGGCCAGACCGTGGAGGTCGGGACCCCGATCCTGACGATCGAACCAGCCGGCGCGGCAGGCGAGGAGCCGGAAGCGGACAAGCCCGACGAGCAGGGCGAGCAATCCGAGCAGGGCGGCAAGATCGGCGAGGAAGGAGCCGACGGCCGGATCGCCACCCTGGTGGGATACGGCCCGCGCTCGACCAGCGCGAAACGCCGCCCTCGCAAGAAGGACGCCACGGCCGGGCAAGGCAGCTCCGGCAGCGGAGGGTCCGGCAGTGCTGGTTCCGGCAGTGTTGGCTCGGGCAGCGGCGGTACCAACGGCTCGGCGGGACAACGGCCCGCCGCCAACGGTACGCCGGTGACGACCGGCGCTGGTAGCAACAGCGCTGGTACCAACGGCACCGCGATGAACGGCTCCGCCCCGGCAGTGAGCACGCCAGCCACCTCCCGGCAGGCCGAGTCGGCCGCCGTCGGCGACACGAGCGCCGCAACGGGTGGCGGGGTGCCGCTCGCGAAGCCGCCGGTGCGCAAACTGGCCAAGGACCTCGGCGTGGAACTGCGGTCGCTGCACGGTTCCGGCTCGGGTGGCGTGATCACCAGGCAGGACGTGGAACGCGCGGCCGTGGGCGACCTCACGGCCGCGACCTCCCCGGACTCCGCTCTCGGAACCCGGCCCGCTCGGGACAGCGCCGAGCGGGAACAGCGGGTCCCGATCAAGGGGGTCCGGAAGGCGACGGCACAGGCCATGGTGGACAGTGCGTTCACCGCCCCGCACGTGACCGAGTTCCTGACGGTCGATGTCACCCCGATGATGGAGTTCCGGGAGCGGCTCAAGAAGCACCCCGACTTCCGGGACGTCAAGGTCACGCCGCTGGCGATCGCGTCCAAGGCGATGTGCCTGGCCGCGAAGCGGACACCGGACGTCAACGCCGCCTGGGACGGCGAGGCGGGCGAAATCGTCTACAAGGACTACGTGCATCTGGGCGTGGCCGCGGCCACCGAGCGCGGCCTGGTCGTCCCCAAGGTGCGCGACGCGGACGGGATGTCGCTGCGGGAACTGGCCGTGGCGCTGGAGGAACTGACCAGCACCGCACGTGAGGGCAGGACCTCGCCGGAGGCGATGACCAACGGCACGATCACGATCACGAACGTGGGTGTGTTCGGGGTGGACACCGGAACGCCGATCCTCAACCCGGGCGAATCGGCGATTCTGGCGTTCGGCGCGATCCGTGAGATGCCCTGGGTGGTCGACGGCCAGGTGGTGCCGCGTCAGGTCTGCCAGCTGGCGCTGAGCTTCGACCACCGCGTGGTGGACGGCCAGCAGGGCTCGCGATTCCTCGCCGACGTCGGAGCGCTGCTCTCCGATCCGGGGATGGCCCTGACGTTTGGGTAGAACTCAGGCGACTCGGTTTCCGTAGCTGGTTACGCGGCCCGACTCACGTGTCGGGTGGACTCCCGGCAAGTGAGTCGGCGCCCCGCCGCGTTGGGCCGCTTTTGAGTAGCGGCCTACGCACGAGCCCCGGTGCCTCGCGATGCATCCGACTCACGCACCGGGGACGAGCCCGCTGCGTCGCTCGTGGTCACTTCTTGACGGCGGTCTCGGGGGCGTCGATTTCGCGAGAAATTGACACCCCCGAGCAGCGGGAGGACCCCAATTCCGTCAATTTCCCACGAAATCGTCGGGCCCCCAGCGCCGAGGAGCAGCCGCACTCCGGCCACCCCCGCAGGCCACACTCCGACCACCCCCGCGGTCGGCACCGCCGCGGGTTCTCCGGTGCGGCTCTCGCGAGGACGCCGGAGACGTTGTGTAGGTCGCTACCCGAGGTCACCGGACCCGCAGCGAGAGCCGTGCGGGAGGTTCCGCCACCCGCACCGCCGCGCAACCCGAACCGGAACTCGGAATCAGGAGCGGTGGTGGTCGGTAATACCCGCTCCGGGCCGCCAGGTGCGGATCAGCAGCCGGTCATCGATCACGCTGGTTCGCGTGACCTCGTGGATCTCCCAGCGGAACATGTGGAAGGTTCCGGGTTCGTGCTGGATCTCGCCGGCGTAGGCGCGCAGCTCCTCGCCGTCGGAGACCTCGATCGCTCGGCCGGAAAGCTTCACGTCCCCCTCGGTCATCTCAGCCGGGTGGGCGTGCAGCGCGGCGCGTGGGTCCCGCCGCAGGTCGAGCACCTTGAGCGCGCCCGGCATCGATCCCATGGTCAGGTTCCCGGCGTGGAACTGGACCTCGGTGCCGCTGACCCGGGGTGATCCGTCGCTGCGGAGTGTCGCCAGGACGTGGTGCCGGTGTGCCTCGAAACACCGCCGTACGGCCGTCGCGAGCTCCGGTGCTTCGGTTTCGAACTGTTTCCAATCGGTCACGGAACCAACATCGCACGCACCCCCGACAACACGGTTTCGCCGCCGGACTCGACGGTCCGGCGGCGTCCCGGCTCGTTCAACGAGGTTCCTGGTGCTCGGAGCCGCTCACTCCTCCTTGCGCCTGCGGCCACCGCGCTGCTGTGCCGCGGCCCCGGCCCCAGCCACGGCCTGCGCGGCCGCACTGGTGTTCTGCCCGGAAGTGTGCTGGCCGGAACCGTGCGCGCCGGAGTCGGCGCCGTCGCCGGTCTCGGACGTCTTGGCCGATTGCGCAGAGCCCTCGGACTGCTGCCCCCCAGACTGCGGGGCGCCGTTCGCCGAGGCCGAGGCGGACTGCTGCTGGGCGGCCCGCTGCGCACTGGCTCGGCGGGAACCGCCGGAGTCACTCTCGGACTGCTCGGCCTGCCCGCTCGCCTGCTGCTGCTCGGAGCCCTGCTCTGCGCTCGCGGCGGCGGCCCGCGCCTGCTCGGTGGCCGGCTCGGCTTCCGGTGGCTGGGTGGCCGATGGGCCCTCCGGAAAGCCGAACTCGTGCGACTCGAAGTCGTGCACGTCGATCTCCGGCAGCTCGAGCTCACTGTTGAGCTCACCGAAGATCGGAGTTCCAGGGTCGGATGTCGCCTTGCTCACCGCTTCGCCCTCCCAATCACTCTCGAAGCGAGCCGGGATACTGCCGGTGTCTCGCGTACGACGGAGATCCCGGCGTGGTGTACCCAAGCGTCGGCACCACGAATCCCCGGCGGTGATTCGTGGCCCGCGGCCGGCCCGACGGCCGCCCGCGCCGATCAAACACAGGGGCAACGGTCGTCGCAGGCGAAGCCGAACAATCTCACCTCTTCAGGTGAGGTATGTGCCGACTTCACCCGACCGCAACCCGCCAGCATTCCAGAGAAACAAAGCGGAAACGGGCGACAATTCCGAACCGTGGCAAAGGCCACGCACAGCTTGCGATCTTGCTCACAGGGTCGCTCCGGAACCCCAAGGCACGGGACACCCAGCCGGAAAGTGACACAGAATACGTAACGGGTACTCCTCCGGATGCCGGGAAGTTCACGCGGGACGACGAACGACGAGCAACCCACGCGAGACCATCTCGCCCGGAGCCGACGACGCGGCGCACCCACGACGCCCCCGAGCGCCCGAGAGCTCGTGGCTGCCCGGCACGACGCGAGTCCGTGCCTGTACCGGGCGGAGGCTCGGGACGGGTCCAGGGGACTTCTTCGGTTCCGGTGCGGGCCACCGACAAGGCCCCTCGGCGTCAGGGAATGTGCCGCCCGGATACCGCCCTGGCCACCACCAGCTGCTGGATCTGCTCGGTGCCCTCGAAGATGTCGTAGATCTTGGCGTCGCGGTGCATCCGCTCCACCGGGTACTCCCTGGTGTAGCCGCTGCCGCCGAGAATCTGGATGGCCCGCTCGGTGGCCCAGGTCGCGACCCGACCGGCCTTGAGCTTGGACATCGATCCCTCACCGGCGGTGAACGGGATCTCGTTGCGCCCCATCCAGGCGGCCCGCCAGACCAGCATCCGGGCCGCGTCGATCTCGGTGCGCATGTCGGCGAGGGTGAACGCGATCCCCTGGTTGTCGATGATCGGGCGCCCGAAGGTCTCCCGCTGCGTCGCGTACTCCAGGGCGTGCTCGTAGGCGGCCCGGGCGATGCCGATGGCCTGCGAGCCGACGGTGGGGCGCGAGAGCTCGAAGGTGCGCATCGCCTGCGAGCTGGATTTGCCGCCCTCCCTGGCCCGCGCGAGCCGCTCGTCCAGCTTCTCCTTTCCGCCCAGCAGGCAGCGCCCCGGCACCCGCACGTCGTCCAGGAAGACATCGGCGGTGTGCGAGGCACGCAGCCCGTGCTTGCGGATCTTGCTCGGCGCGGACAGCCCGGGCGTGCCGGGCGGGATCACGAAGGCGGCCTGCCCACGCGGACCGAGCTCGGGGTCCACCACGGCCTGCACCACGTGCACGTTGGCGATCCCGCCGTTGGTCGCCCACGCCTTGTGCCCGTTGAGCACCCACTCGTCGGTGGCCTCGTCGTAGACCGCGCGGGTGCGCATCGCGGCCACATCCGAACCCGCTTCGGGTTCGGAGGAGCAGAACGCGGCCACCTGGGGCTCGTCGACGTCGCCGTAGCACTGCGGAACCCACTCGGCGAGCTGGTCCGGGGTTCCGGCGGAGAAGATTCCCGCCACCGCGAGCGTGGTACCGAAGATCGCCATCCCGATCCCGCCGTCGCCCCAGAACAGTTCCTCGTTGGCGATGGGCAGCGACAGGCCGGTCTCGTCGGCCCAAAACGTCGCCAGTGTCTCGAAACCGTAGAGGCCGACCTTGGCGGCCTCGGAGATGATCGGCCAGGGAGTCTCCTCCCGCTCGTCCCACTCCGCGGCGGCGGGCCGGATCTCCTTCTTGGCGAAGCCGTGCAACCAGTCGCGCAGTTCCTGGTGCTCTTCGGTGAGTTCCAGTGAGAAGCTCATGGGGTTCCTCGAATGTCGTTGCTGGTGGTTCGCGGACGAATCGGACCGTCGATCGCCCCTCGGGGAAAACACGGCGCCCGGCTCCCTCCGGAGGAGGGGCGAGACCCCCTCGGCGGGCAGGTGAACCGGGGAGCTCCCGAACCGCTCTGGCTGCCGGGGCGGTCGAGCCTGTCGGGCCACCGGGGGCGGACTCGTCGGGGTCAGGCCTTCGGGATCTGGAAGAGCTTGGTCAGACCGGCGGCGAAGCCGACGTCACCGGCCACCTTGAGCTTGCCCGTCATGAACAGCATGGGCGCCGATGCGTTGCTCGAGGCGAGCTTGAGCAGCTCCACCGGGCCGAGCATCACGGTGGCCCTGGGTTCGTGTTCCGGGGTTTTGCTCACGGTGCACGTGCCACCGGAGAGCACGCACTCGTAACGCAGCACTCCGGACTCGTCGTCCGAGTCCTGCGAGGTGGAGCCGTCGAGGTTGATGCGCCAACGCACCACGGCCTCGGTGCTTTTGGCCTTGTCGGAGCGGTAGTGCTCGCCCATGCGGCGGAACAGTTCGTCGAGGATCCGTTCGGCCAGCTCCGGGCGGTCCATGACGTCCCGCAGCTGCTCGTCCGAGGCGCGGGAGATCAGCCGCGCGAACTGTTCCGGCTCCAGCGAACTGAGATCGACTTCGGTCTCGGACGCGGCCACTTCGGAGGCGGCCTCCAGCAGGCTGACGAACTCCTCCCTGCTGACCTTCTTGGGATCGGTGGCCGCCAACGCGGCGATGGGGTCGGATTCCGACATGTTGTCCTCCATTACCTACTCGCGAGTAAGACTACTCCCGGGTAGATAGACCGGCAATACAACCCCCTGATCGATACTGTTCTACCGTGCCAAGAGTGCAGGACGCGAGACATGATCGGACGGACCCGTCCGGAACCTCCGAAAAACCCCGCTCCAGACGCCTGCCCAGGCAGGTGCGCGAGCGTCAGATCCTCGACGCCGCCGTGACCGTGTTCGCCAAGTACGGCTACCACGAAGCGGCGATGGACGAGATCTCCGACGTGGCCGGGATCTCGAAACCCATGATCTACGCCTACCTCGGTGCCAAGGACGAACTCTTCGTGGCCTGCATCCGGCGAGAGGCGAACCGGCTGATCGAGTCGATCAGCCAGGCGGTGGACGCGGATCTGAAACCGGACGAACAGCTCTGGCGCGGGTTGCACGCGTTCTTCGAGTACGTCAACGACAACCGCGACAGCTGGACCGTCCTGCACCGTCAGGCGAGTGTGCAGGGGCAGCCCTTCACCTCCGAGCTCTCCGAGTGGCGCGACCGCGCGCTGGACATGGTCGCCGAGCTGCTGGCCCGCGCGGGAGGCAGCAGCGAACAACCGGTGCAGCTGGAGCAGATGCAACCGTTCGCCGCCGCGCTGGTGGGGGCGGGCGAGTCGATGCTCGACTGGTGGGTAGACCATCCGGAGTACACCGCCGACGCACTGTCGATGCGCCTGATGAACCTGGTGTGGATGGGCTTCGGCGACATGGTCCAGGGACGCCGCTGGAAACCCTCCTGACACCGCCACGGGAACCCTGAGACCACACGGGCACACGGCGCGCCGGCACGGTCGGCACGCGACCACTCGATCATCGCGATACCCACAACCGACACGAACTCACGGAGGCAATCTTGCGCTTGACCCACTACGGCCACGCCTGCGTCCTCGTCGAGACCTCGACGGCGAGGCTGCTGATCGACCCGGGGGCTTTCTCCCACGACTTCGAGGCGCTGCGTGACCTCGACGCGGTGCTGCTCACCCACCAGCACCACGACCACCTGGACCTGGAACGGCTGCCGGACGTGCTGCGCAACAACCCGAACGCGCGGCTGGTGGCCGACACCGAGTCCGCGGCCAAGCTCTCCGAGAACGGAATCGAGGCCGAGACGGCCCGCCCCGGTGACGCGTTCGAGCTCGCCGGGGTGGCGATCAACGTCGTCGGCGGCCAGCACGCGGTGATCCACCCGGACATCCCGCGCATCGCCAACATCGGCTACCTGGTGGAGCACGGCGCCTTCTACCACCCCGGCGACTCCTTCCACGTTCCGGCGCAGCACGTCGACGTGCTCGGACTGCCCACCGGGGCGCCCTGGCTGAAGCTCTCCGAGGCGGTGGACTTCCTGCGGGCGATGAAACCCCGGGTGGCGGTGCCGATCCACGAGGCGGTGCTGTCGATGCCGCAGATGCACTACGGCATGTTCGAGCGGCTCGGTCCGGAGGGGACCACCCTCACCGTGCTCAACCGGGGTGAACCGACCGGCGTTTGAGCGCACAGCCCTTCGGGCTCGTGCCGGTGCCTCGCCTCGCGAGCGAGGCACCCGTTCCCCGGAGCCGTTTCCGAGGAGTCCGTCCCACGGCTGCCCCAGGGGCTCGGCGGGCACGGAGCAGCGGCATCCCGATACCACCGGTTCCGCGAATCAGCTGGTCAGCGGGTCCGGATTCGGGGTGCCGCGCACCATCGGAGCCGAATGCGGCGGCGCGGGCGGTGGTGCGACCAACTCGGGATAGGTCGCCGGGACGGCCCCGTGCAGCAGCGCCAGGTCGATGGCGTCGTGAATCGCCGAGCGACGGGTGGGCTGCCCCAGGTCCTCGGCGGAGATCGCGAGTCTGACCAGTCCCGGCCAGTCACGGACGCCCCGTTCGGCCACCGAACGCAGCCCCCGGCAGCGGGCCGAGTCGCTCCGGAAGCCCGCCAGAGTCCGCACCCTGCTGCGCCGCAGCCGCCCGGTGCGCAGGTCCCGCAACACCTCCGGTTCGACACACGCACCGAAACCGGCCGCCCGCAGCGCCGCCAGTGTGCCCGTCGAGGCACGGCCACCCAGTGGAGCGAACGTCTCCGAGTCGAGCCCGGCCGCGTCGAGAACCGCGTTCACCGCGGTCAGTCGCAGCCCGGCCTCGTGCCGGGGGCGCCGCCGATCGTCGTGGAGACCGCGAATCCGGTTCGCACGTGGCGGTTCGAGACCGTGCAGCACCAAGGCGTCGCCCGAGGCGGCGCGCTCCCGCAACCAGTCGGTCACGCCCGAGCCGGTCAGCAACGACGCGGGGACGAATACCGACAAACCGACACGCAGCCGGTCCAGCCGCGCGGCGAAGCGCGCACAGCGTGCGAGATCCCAATCGCCGCCGATGCCGTACAACGAGACCACGAGTCGCGTACTCACGGTGTTTCATGGCGCCAGACCGGAATGTCGTGCCGGTGAGCGGCGAATTAAACGGACGTGACCTCTCGCGGAAGACCCGTCCTGCGGGGCCGCGCAGCCAAACGTCCGGATGCGCCCCGGTTCGGCTATGGCTGTCCGGGCATGGCCGTCCGAGCCAGCCGCCCGGTGGTGGCCCAGCCGGGGCGGCGTCAATTTCCCACGAAATCGCCGGGCCCTCGCCGCGGGGCCGAACTCCGACCACTCCCGCGGGCCGCACTCCGACCACCCTCGCGATCGGCACCGCCGCGGGTTCTCGCGTGCGGCTCTCGCGAGGAAGGCCCGACGTTGTGTAGGTCGCTACCCGATGTCGGGTCTCCCGGAGCGAGCGCCGTGCGAGAGGTTCCGCCACGGCACCAGCTACGCGAACCGAGCCGAGGACCCCTCAACCGCGGGCCAGGCGGTGAGATCACGTCCGGTGATCCGCTCGTACGCCTCTACGTAGCGCGCCCTGGTCGCCGCGACCACCTCGTCGGGAAGCGGGGGCGGCGGCACGTCGGAGGCGCGGTCCCAGCCGGATTCCGGCGAGGTCAGCCAGTCCCGCACGTACTGCTTGTCGAAGGAGGGCTGCGACCTGCCGGGCGTGTACTCGTCGGCGGGCCAGTACCGCGAGGAGTCCGGGGTCAGCACCTCGTCACCGAGCACCAGGGTGCCGTCGGCGGTGGTGCCGAACTCGAACTTGGTGTCGGCCAGGATGACTCCGCGCGTCCGAGCGTGCTCGGCGGCGCGCTCGTAGATCCGCAGCGTGGTGTCCCGTAGCTGCTCGGCACGCTCGCGGCCGACGGTGGCGGCCACGGCTTCCAGGCTCACGTTCTCGTCGTGCTCGCCGAGCTCCGCCTTGGTGGCGGGCGTGAAGATCGGTTCCGGTAGTCGTGCGGCCTCGGTCAGACCGTCGGGCAGTGCTACACCACAGACCCTGCCGGTCTCGCGGTACTCGGCCAGTCCGGAGCCGCTCAGGTAGCCGCGCGCGACGCACTCCACGGGCAGCATCCCCAGCTTGCGCACCAGCAACGCCCTGCCGCGCACCTCCTCGGGGATGCGGGGATCCTCGGCGGCGACGAGGTGGGAGTCGATCAGATCGCCGAGCAGTTCGAACCAGAACACGCTCATCGCGGTCAGTACCCGGCCCTTGTCCGGGATCGGCGTCTCCAGCACGTGATCATAGGCGGAAACACGATCGGAGGCGACCATCAGCAGATGCTCGTCGTCGACCTCGTAGAGCTCGCGGACCTTGCCCGCTGCCACCGGACGGTATTCGGAAAGCGCGACCACGGTTCGGAATTCTGCCTCACCCGAACGACCGGCGGGCCGACGGGCCGCCGTCGCGGCACAGCACGGGCGGCACCGAGTGGACGCGCGGCGATTTCGCGCGAAATTGACACCGCCCCAGGGAACGGCGCCTCAAAGGATCGGGGCGGGTGCGTAGGCCGCGGCCTCCGGGTGGCGGCCGGTGATCTCGCCGATCTCCTCGGTCACCTCGCGCACCTGGTTCGCGGCGGCGCCGGTGAACTCCAGCGGATCGGAGAGCAGTTGCCCGAGCCGTTCGCGGTCCAGCGGCAGCCGCTCGTCGGCCGCCAGCCGGTCCAGCAGGTCGTTGCGTTCCTGCCCCCGCTCACGCATGTCCAGCGCGACGGCGACGGCGTTCTCCTTGATCGCCTCGTGGGCGGTCTCCCTGCCCACTCCTTCCCGCACCGCGGCCATGAGCACCTTGGTGGTGGCCAGGAACGGCAGGTAGCGGTCCAGCTCCCGCGCGATCACGGCCGGGAAGGCGCCGAACTCGTCGAGCACGGTCAGCAGCGTCTCCAACAGCCCGTCGAACGCGAAGAACGCGTCCGGCAGCGCCACGCGCCGCACCACCGAGCAGGAGACGTCTCCCTCGTTCCACTGGTCCCCTGCCAGCTCGCCGGACATCGAGACGTAGCCCCGCAGCACCACGGCGAGTCCGTTGACGCGCTCGCAGGAGCGGGTGTTCATCTTGTGCGGCATCGCGCTGGAACCGACTTGCCCCGGCTTGAAGCCCTCGGTGACCAGCTCCTGCCCCGCCATCAGCCGGATCGTCTTGGCCAGGCTGGCGGGCGCGGCAGCCAGCTGGGAGAGGGTGCTCAGCACCTCGAAGTCCAGCGAACGCGGATAGACCTGCCCCACGCTGCCCAGCACCTTGCCGAAGCCGAGATGCCCGGCGACCCTGCGTTCCAGCTGGGCGAGCTTCTCCTGGTCGCCGTCGAGCAGATCCAGCGCGTCCTGGGATGTGCCGACGGGCCCCTTGATGCCGCGCAGCGGGTACCGCGCCAGCAGGTCCTCCAGCCGCCGAAAGGCCACGATCATCTCGTCGGCGGCGGTGGCGAACCGTTTGCCGAGGGTGGTGGCCTGGGCCGCCACGTTGTGCGAACGCCCCGCCATGACCAGCTCGCCGTTCTCGGTGGCGAGCTGCCCGAGCCGGGCCAGGACCGCCACGGTGCGGTCGCGCACGTGCTCCAGGCTGCGGCGGATCTGGAGCTGCTCGACGTTCTCGGTCAGATCGCGCGAGGTCATGCCCTTGTGGATGTGTTCGTGCCCGGCGAGCGCGTTGAACTCCTCGATCCGCGCCTTGACGTCGTGTCGGGTGACGCGCTCCCGCTCCGCGATGGAGTCGAGGTCGACCCGTTCCAGCACCCGCTCGTAGTCCTCGACGACGCCCTCCGGGACCTCGACGCCGAGCTCGGCCTGCGCCCGCAGCACCGCCAGCCACAGCTTGCGTTCCAGCACGATCTTGTGCTCCGGCGACCAGAGCCGAACCAGTTCCGGCGAGGCGTAGCGGGAGGCGAGCGGGTCGGGAATGCTGGGCTTGTCCGTCACGAGTGGTGAGGATACTTCCACCAACGGATGAACGCGCCGGGCGGCCCCGGTGCGGGACAGGCGTCAATTTCTCGCGAAATCGCCGCGCCGCTTGGAAGGAAGCGGCAGGGCACGGGGCTGCGACCCTCGGGCGGTGTCAATTTCTCGCGAAATCGCCGCGCGAGAGGCCGTGGTGGGGAAGGCTTACCGGAGCAGCTGGGCGCGCAGCATCCGCCGGGCGGCGCCCCTGGGGTCGGGGTCGCTCTCGATGAGGGCGTTGACCACCGCGCCGTCGACCAGCGCGATCAGTTCCAGCATCCGTTCGTGGCCGACGTCCGCGTCGGAGCGGCGGAAGATCTCGGCGAGCAGCTCGTGCAGCCGCGAGTGCAGATCGCGCATCGACTCGGCGAGGTAGGGCCTTCTCGGTGAACCCACCAGCCGTTCGTATCGCAACAGCACGGACTCGGTCCCGCCGTCGCGCGAGTCGGTGCCCAGCAGCAGATCCAGCACCAGCTCGACGACCTCCTCGGTGCCGAGCGGCCGCTCGGAGAGCTCCTCCAGCCTGCGTCTGCCCGTGGCGAGTTCCTCCTCGGCCTCGTGGCGCACCGCCGCGGTGATCAGCTCCTCCAGTGAGTCGAAGTAGTAGGTGGTGGCGGCGAGCGGCAACCGGGCGCGCTCGGCCACCGCGCGGTGTCGGATCGCCGCGAAACCGCCCTCGGAGAGCAGTTCCGCCGCCGCGACCACGAGCAGCTGCCGCCGCCGTTCGCCTTTCGGGGTACTCGCCGCCGTCATCGCGTCGATCCTAGCCACCCTGCCCACTCGACTGGGGGATGTGAGGGGAGGCTCTCGCGGTGTCCGTCCCCGCCCACGACCGGGAGGTCCACCTCGCCTCGAAGGTCCGCTTCCGGAAGCCATCCGCCGGCTCGTTCCGGCGGGCTCAGTGCCCCACTCCCGCCAGGTTGAGGCCGAGCACCCCGGCGATGATCAGCACGATCGAGACGATCTTGATCACCGAGACGGCGTCGCCGAGCCAGATCATGCCGATCACGGCGGTCAGCGCCGCGCCGACGCCTGTCCACACCGCGTAGGCGGGTCCGACCGGCAGCAGGCGCATCGCCCACGCCAGCCCCGCGAAACTGCCCGCGGCGAGCACCAGGAAGGCAAGGGTGGGGACCAACCTGCTGAAACCCTCCGAGAGCTTGAGCGAGATCGCCCAACCGGCTTCGAGCACTCCGGAGAACAGCAACACCAGCCAAGCCATGACGAGCACACCCTCCCGCGATCGGCGATACGAACCACGCTCACCACAGGAAGACTACCCACGGAGTGGTACGGACGTACCACTCTGGTGTGCGACGCCACCGCCACTCGATGGAGTCGGGAGCGGCTCGGGTCAGAGTTCCCCCGCGAGTCGCTGGGCCATCCCGGCCAGCTCGCCCCGGTAGGGCGGCGGACCGCCGGAGTCGGAGCTGCTGCGCAGGATCAGCTCGCGTCCGCTGCCGGTGTGCACGAGCACCTGCACCCCGTTCTCACCTCGGCGCAGCGGTTCGACCTCCCCTTCGGGGGGTGCCGAGGACGTCGAGCCCAGGATCGCGGTCACGTTGCCGTTGCTCCGTTCGGTGCGCAGCTGGAACGAAGCGGTGCGCGCACCCGCGGGACACTGCTGGGCCGCCACGGGCGCACTGGTGTCGCTCACGGCGGGTAACTGCTCGGAAAGGGCGTCGGCCAGCTCCGGATCGGGCGGGCCGCAGTCCGCGGAACGATCGCCCGGCGCGGTGAGCACCGAGGGTTCCTGCTGCCCGGTGCCCACCCGAGGGGCGGGCTCACTCGCCTGTTCCGAGACACCGGACGAGGCGGTATCGGCCAGCTCGGACGATTCCGGTTCGATCCAGCCCGTCCCGAAACCGACGCCACCCGCCACCACGGCCAGCGCCACCAGCGAGCCTCCCGCGACGCCGACTCTGCGCCGCGCCGTCACACGCCGCGACGCCTTGGCGATGTCCCCGGCGTCGAAGGTCGCTTCGGGGGCGGAATCGGCCGCGTCACGGAACAGTTCCGCGAGTTCGTGCTCTCGCACTGCCTACACCTCCTCACGACATCGAGCGCAGGTCACCGAGCGAATCACCGAGGGCGGCACGCAGCGCCTCCAACCCCCGGGCCGTCTGGCTCTTCACGTTGCCCTCGCTGCACTTCATGACCTCGGCGACACCGGCGACGTCGAGTCCCTCCAGATAACGCAGCACCAGCACCGCCCGCTGTTTCGGCGGCACCAGCCGCAGCCCCGCGAGCAGCGTCCGGCGGGTGACCACCGAGTCGTCCATGTCGACACGGTCCGCCGAGTGCTCGGGCAGCTCGTCCACGGCCCGCTCCCGACGCCAGGGGCGCCGCGAGTCGTCGATCACCGCGCGGGTGAGGGTGCGGCGGACGTAAGCGTCCAGCGCCTCCTTGTCGCGGATCTTGTGCCACCTGCGGTGCACCGCTATGAACGCGTTCTGCGTCAGGTCGTCCGCTCGGTGCCAGTCCCCGCACATCATGTACGCCATCCGACGCACCGCCTCTCGCCGAGCCGCGAAGTACTCCGCGAACTCCTGCTCCTCGCGTTGTTCCACGCGGAAGCCTCCGCTCGTTGCGTGCCGACACGTACCAGGACGGAACGTCCAACGTTCAAGGTTGCACGCCGGTGACGCGCGATCACCACACCCCCGGCGGAAATCGGTGAGCCCGCAGGTCCGCTTACCCGATACCGCTCACCGGGCCGAATATGGTGTGATCCTTTCGTGACCCAAACAGCCACGATCGACCTCCGTTCCGACACGGTGACGCGTCCCGACGAGCGGATGACCGCGGCGATGGCCGCCGCGGAAGTCGGCGACGACGTGCTGGACCGGGATCCCACCATGCGAAAACTGGAACGCCGTGTCGCGGAATTACTGGGCACCGAGGACGCCCTTTGGGTTCCCAGCGGCACCATGGGGAATCTGATCGCGCTCTCGCTGCACCTGCGGCGCGGCGACCGGTTCCTGGCGCCGCGCGGAGCGCACGTGCTGACCCACGAGCTGGGCTCCGCGGCATGGCTGGCGGGCGGGATGCCCGAGCCGCTGGACTGGGACGCGGGCCCGGGCAGACCCAGCGCCGCGCTGGTGCGCTCCGTGTGCGGGGGAAGCGCGGGATACGACTCGCTGCGCGACAGCCTGCTGTGCCTGGAGAACACCCACAACGAGGCGGGCGGAGCCGCGATCCCGCCGGAGGAGCACGCGCAGCTGGTGGCCGCGGCGCGCGACAACGGCCTCTCGATTCACCTGGACGGGGCGCGGCTGTTCAACGCCGCTGTCGCGCTGGGAGTGCAGCCCGCGGCTCTGACGGTCGGCGTGGACACGGTGCAGACGTGCCTGAGCAAGGGGCTCGGGGCTCCGGTCGGTTCGGCGGTCGCCGGTACCACCGAGTTCGTCACCGAGGCCCGCCGGATGCGCAAGATGCTCGGCGGCGGAGTACGACAGGGCGGCGTGGTGGCCGCCGCCGGTCTGGTGGCGCTGGAGGGCATCGAACGGCTGCGCACCGACCACGACAACGCCGCCCGACTCGCGGAAGGAATGAACGGGCTGGGCTGGCACGTCAACACGCCGCGGACGAACATGGTGCTGGCCACCGTTCCCGACGTCGGTCACAGTCTGGAACGGCTGCGGAAGGCCGGCGTGCTCGCGGTGCCGATGGCCGGGCGGGTGCGTTTCGTGACGCACCGCGACGTGGACTCGGACGACGTCGACGAGGTGCTGCGCCGGATCGGGAAAGCTGACTGAGCGGCGGAAGGGAAAATGGTGGGAACGAGCGGGAGCGGAGCGGAGCAGCCGTACTGGGTCGTGTTCGACTACGGCGAGGTGATCAGCAGACCCACCAGGGCGCTGCCGCGGATCACGGCCGAGTTGAGCATGGACGGCGCGGCACTGGACAGCGTGAGCGCGGCCTACTTCGCCGAGCGAGAGGCGTACGACCGCGGCTGCGACGACCACGAGTACTGGAGCGCGGTGGCCGCGCGGCTGGGTACGAGTGTGGACGAGCGGCTGTCTCGAGAACTGACCCGGCTCGACGTGACGGGCTGGTCCGAGACCGATCCGGAAACGCTGTTGCTGTTGCGGGAGCTGACCGCCACCGGCACCCCCTGGCGCTGCTCTCCAACGCGCCGGGTTCGTTCGCGCGGGAAGCCGAACGCACACGGTGGGCGGAGCACTTCCACCACGTGGTGTTCTCCGCCGATCTGGGGATGGCCAAGCCCGACGAGGAGATCTGGCGCGTGCTGCTGGACCGGCTCGACGCCTCACCCGAGCACTGCCTGTTCTTCGACGACCGCGAGCCCAACGTCGCGGCGGCCCGCGCGGCCGGGCTGCACGCTCGGCGTTGGCAGGGGCCCGAGCACGCGCGGAAGGAACTCCGCTCGCACGGAGTACTGCCCGCCACCAGTGATGACTGAGCCGGGAGCGCGCAGGAACCCGAACGCCACCGGAATCCGTCACCGGTTCCGACACCGCCGCACACCCGGCGGCAAGTGGTGATCTCAGCGGAGCTGTCGGCTGCGCTCGCTGCCGCCGACCTGGCGGCTGTCCCGCTTGGCCCAGCCGACGGCCGCTGTGATCAGGAACAACGCGCCACCGATCACGGCGAGCCAGAACAGCCCCTTGACCACGAAACCGATCACGGCTCCGGCCACCGAGAGCACCAGCCACAGCGCCAGCAGTCCGAGAACTACCTTCCACCACATCGCTGCTCACCTCACCACGAGTTCACGGCCCCGCGGCTGAGCGGAAGCCGATCGTGTGACGACTACCGCGGATCCGGAGCCACCGCCCCCAGCTTCCCACAGTTCGGTGGCCATGCCCCACTACTCGGGGACAACTCGGGGAAAATCTCGGGGTGGCGTCAATTTCCCGCGAAATCGCCGCGACCGGGACCGCCGTTGGAAAGTGGCCGTGCGGGTCGCAGCGCGGGGGTCCCAGGTGCGTGAGTCGGATGCGTTGCGAGGCCGGGCACCGGCTTCCCGGTGTTCTTTCGGCGCGCCAGCGTCGAAACACCGCTAACGCCACTCGCACCACGCTTCGATGCGGAAGGTTCCGCCACAGCACCATCCGAGCACAACGCACCGAAAAACAGTTCCTAATGCCGGGCGAAGTCACCGTTCTCAGGGACGGCGACCTCCCCGCGCGCGGCCCGGGCCGCGATGTCGGTGCGGTAGTGCGCACCGGGCAGGTGCACACCGTCCACGCGCCGGTAGACCTCCGCACGCGCGGACTCCAGGTCCTCGCCGGTGGCCACCACCGAGAGCACCCGTCCTCCCGCGGCGAGCACGGCGCCGTCCTCTTCTCTCCTGCGGGTGCCGGAGTGCAGCACACCGGGGCCGTCGCTGCCGCCGATCACGTCGTCGAGGCGTGGCCTGCCGGGGTACCCCTCGGCTGCCAGGATGACGGTCACAGCCGCACCGGGCTCCCACTCGGGCTCGGGTGCCTCGGCCAGTTCCCCGTTGGCGACGGCGGCGAGCAGAGTCGACAGCGGGGTGCGGAGCATCGCCAGGATCGCCTGCGTCTCCGGGTCGCCGAAGCGGCAGTTGAACTCGATGACCTGCGGCCCGTTCGAGGTCAGCGCCAGCCCGGCGTAGAGCAGGCCGGAGTAGGGAGTACCGCGCCGTGCCAGCTCCTCCGCCGTGGGGCGTACGACGGTGTCGACGACCTCCTCGACCATTCCCTCCGGAGCCCAGGGCAGCGGTGCGTAAGCCCCCATCCCACCGGTGTTGGGGCCCGCGTCGCCGTCACCGACCCGCTTGAAGTCCTGTGCGGGCAGCAACGGACGCACCGTGGTGCCGTCGACCAGGCACAGCAGCGACGCCTCCGGACCGTCCAGGAACGACTCCAGCAGCACCGGATGGCCGTCATCCAGCAGCTTGAGAGCGTGAGCCCGTGCGGCGTCGAAATCGCTGGTGACGAGTACTCCCTTGCCGCCTGCCAGGCCGTCGTCCTTGACCACCCAGGTGGGACCGAAGTTGACCAGCGCGGCGTCCAGCTTCGCCGGGTTGTCCACGGTCTCGCTGTGCGCGGTCGGCACACCGGCCGAGAGCATCACGTCCTTGGCGAAGGCCTTCGAGCCCTCGATGCGTGCCGCGGCCTTGGACGGCCCGAAGCAGGGGACGCCCGCCGCTCGAACCGCGTCGGCCGCGCCCACGACCAGCGGGGTCTCGGGACCGAACACCACCAGGTCGGCCCGCCACTTCACCGCGAGTTCGGCGATCTCATCGGGGGCAGCGACATCCACCGAGTACGACTCGGCGATCGTCGCGGTGCCCGCGTTGCCGGGGGCACACGCCAGGGCCGTCACCTCCGGGTCGCGGGAGAGCGCCCGCAGGATCGCGTGTTCCCTGCCGCCTGCACCAATCACGAGGATGCGCACGCCCCGCAGCGTAAAGCTTGGCCGGAGAGCGCACGCCTCACCCCCCGCCGAGAAGTGGCCGAGACGACGCCGACCGTTCACCCCGAGTTCGCCACGAGGTGCGAGACCGTGATCGACGATCGCTCCGAACGGATAAGCGAGCAGGAGAGGTGCACGTGCCACGGAAACGGATACGCGAGATCGCGGTACTTTGTACGATGGCCTTCGCGGCGCTGCCGGTACTGGGGGTTTCCTCGGCTGCCGAAACGGAGACCGCCGCCCCGAAGCATTCGGACGCGAAACGACACCCGAAGGGGGACGAGACCATCCGGGTCTTCGGTCACCGGGGAGCACCGGGTTACCGGCCGGAACACACCCTCGCCTCCTACGAGCTGGCGGCGCGGATGGGCGCCGACTACATCGAGCCGGACCTCGTACCCACCAAGGACGGGGTACTCGTCGCCAGGCACGAGAACGAGATCAGCGGCACCACCGACGTGGCCGAGCACCCCGAGTTCGCGGACCGCAGGACCACCAAGGTCATCGACGGGGAGCGGGTGACCGGCTGGTTCACCGAGGACTTCACCCTGGCCGAACTCAAGACGCTGCGGGCGACCGAACGCCTTCCCGAGCTCAGACAGCGAAACACCGTCTTCGACGGTCGATTCGAGATCCCGACCTTCCAGGAGATCATCGATCTCAAGGGGGAACTGTCCCGCGAGCTGGGCAGGCGAATCGGAATCGCACCGGAGATCAAGCACCCGAGCTACTTCCACTCGGTGGGGCTGGGCATGGAACCCGATGTGGTGCGGGCCCTTGACCGCAACGGGCTCAACCACCCGCACGCGAAGGTGGCGGTGCAGTCCTTCGAGGTGGGCAATCTACGATGGCTGGACCGCCGGCTGCGTGTCGATCTGGTGCAGCTGGTGTGGAGCAGCGGCGCGCCGCGCGACTTCGTCGAGAGCGGCGACCCGCGCGAGTACGCCGACATGGTGACCCCGGCCGGGCTACGCGAGATGGCCGAGTACGCCGACTGGGTGGCGCCGGTCACGACCATGATCCTGCCCCGGGACGAGAACGGTCGCCTCACCGAACCGACGAGTCTGGTGGGCCACGCTCACGAGGCCGGGCTGCGGGTGGTCACCTACACGGTGCGGGCGGAGAACGCCTTCCTGCCCGCGGAGTTCCGGAGCTCGGACGTGGACGCCGCCTACGGCGACGTGTTCGGCTTCCTCCGGGAGTTGTTCGCCACCGGTGTGGATGCCGTGTTCGCCGATCAGCCCGATCTCGCCCACCACGCACGAGAAAGGTGGGGAACTCACCCGGCGTAGCCGGTCGCTCGGCGGAACCTCCGGGGGCGCCTCGCTACCTCGCCCACGGTCACTTCCCGAGGAGGGTTCCGGGACGGCGCGATTTCGCGAGAAATTGACGTCGCCGCACGGCGTTGTGGCCCCGGTTCCGTCAATTTCCCAAGAAATCGCGGAGCCACCGGCACCGGCGAATAGCCGCACTCCCACCACTCCCGCAAGCCGAACCCCCACCACTCTCGCGGTCGGCACCGCCGCGGGTTCTCGCGTGCGGCTCTCGCGAGGAAGGCCCGACGTTGTGTAGGTCGCTACCCGATGTCGGGCCTCCCCGGAGCGAGAGCCGCACGAGAGGTTCCGCCACTTCAACCAGCTACGCAGCCCGGCAGGCCGCAAACGTAATCACGCCATCTGGTGGCGAACGATGGTCTGATCCCTCCCGGGCCCGACCCCGATCGCCGAGATCCGCGCCTGGGCGAGCTCCTCCAGCCGCTCGATGTAGGCACGCGCGTTGGCGGGCAGGTCCTCGAAGGTGCGCGCTCCGCTGATGTCCTCGCGCCAGCCGGGCATCTCCTCGTAGACCGGCACGGCGTGGTGCACGCCGGTCTGGGTCATCGGCATCTCGGAGGTGCGCATCCCGTCCACGTCGTAGGCCACGCAGACCGGCACCGTCTCGAGCCCGGAGAGCACGTCCAGCTTGGTCAGGAAGTAGTCGGTGATGCCGTTGACCCTGGTCGCGTAGCGCGCGATCACCGCGTCGAACCAGCCGGTGCGGCGGTCCCTGCCGGTGTTCACCCCGACCTCACCGCCGACCTTGCGCAGGTTCTCGCCCGCCTCGTCGGTGAGCTCGGTGGGGAACGGCCCCGCGCCGACACGGGTGGTGTAGGCCTTGATGATGCCGATCACCGAGTCGATCCGGCTCGGGCCGATCCCCGCCCCGGCACAGGCACCGCCGGCCGTGGGGTTGGAGGACGTGACGAACGGGTAGGTGCCGTGATCCACGTCGAGCAGCGTGCCCTGCGACCCCTCCAGCAGCACCGTCTCGTTCCGGCCGAGCGCCTGGTCCAGCATCAGCTTCGTCTCCGCGACCCGGCCCGCGAACCGTTCGGCCTGCGCCAGCACCGTGTCGACGACCTCCTCCGGGTCCATCGCACGCCTGTTGTAGACCTTGACCAGCACCTGGTTCTTGTACTCCAGGGCTGCCTCCACCTTCTGGCGGAGAATCTTCTCGTCCAGCACGTCCTGCGCCCGAACCCCGACCCGGGCGACCTTGTCCTGGTAGCAGGGACCGATTCCCCGACCGGTGGTTCCGATGCGCTTCTTGCCGAGGTAACGCTCCGTAACCCGGTCCATCGCCACGTGGTAGGGCATCACCAGGTGCGCGTCCGCCGACAGCGAGAGCTTGGAGGTGTCCACGCCGCGGGACTCCAGCCCGTCCAGCTCCTCGAGCAGGGCCTCCGGGCTGACCACCACACCGTTGCCGATGACGTTGTGCACCTCGGGGCTGAGGATTCCCGAGGGGATCAGCTTCAGCGCGAAGTCCTGCCCGTCCGGCAAAACCACCGTGTGACCCGCGTTGTTGCCACCCTGATAACGAACGACCCACTGCGCCTGCTCACCGAGCAGGTCGGTCGCCTTACCCTTTCCCTCGTCACCCCACTGGGCGCCGATCAACACGATTGCCGGCATGTGAAACTCCAACCTGTCACTGGAGACGGTCTGTGCAACTGGTAACGGCGGGTCATCGCTGTCGGTGGCCACGGGTGCGTCGCCACACCGAGGAAGGCCCGGCACCTGCGAATGCCGACCGATCAGGGTAAACCAGGAGCGTAACGTGACTACCACCGCACTATCCTGCGGAAACATCGAACGCGAAGCACGCCCGGAACGAGCCGACGTGCGGTGGTTCGACCTGCCGCCCCAACCGTCACGCACCGACGTGGACCCGATACTGCTCGAGGCCGAGGGCCGTGTGGTGGTGCACGGTACGGATGCGGATCTGGCCGCCGTGGTGCTGCGGCTGCTGCGTAAGAAGCTACTAGCGGAGTTGTCCGTGGGCTACGTCCCGGTCACCCGTTCCCCCGCGAGCTCGGTGTGGTCCCTCCCGGTCGGGGAGTTCGACACGGCGCTGGCGGCACCGGCGAGGGCCACTCCACTGATCAGGGACGACTCCGGCGGTGTGCTGCTGGGGCGCGGCGCGATAGCACCGATGACCGGGCAGGTGTACTGCGACGACCAGCGCATGCTGCACGGTTCGGCACGCTCGGTCGAGGTCTTCCCGGATCCGCAGGCACCCCCGCTGAGCGAGCCCACCGACGACCCGCTGACCACCCAGCCCGCGCCGGTCACGACCGGCCTGCTGACCGTGGTGACCACCCGGAAAGCGCTGCGAAAGCGGCGCGAATCGGCACGGGGCCGCGCGATGCAGGCCTCCTTCGAGGAGACCACGGTCCACCGGGACGGGGTGGCGCACCCCCGGCCGCTGCACCGCTGTGCCTGGTACCGGCACACCCGGGACCTGCTGCTCGCCCGCCCGGGACTCCCCCGATAACACCCCGCGCCGGTGACGATCACCGGACAGCGGATTGCGTGGTCCGGCTCCCCACCCGTATGCCGAGATCAGATATCTTCCGCACCTCACCGGTACGCCACGCACCACCACGGCCACCCCTCGGCCGGAGTCGTCCCCGGAGGCAGTCATGCCCGTAGAAAGAGCGCTGCGTACGGCGACAGCCGTACTACCCGTCCTCGTCGTGTTGGGATGCGCCACCCTCACCCCGACGGAGGAGACCGACTCCACCGCCGGCCCCCCGGGCGCACCGGACACCGCCCGGGCGGAGGAAATGCTCGCCGACCTCCGGACGGCCCCGGAGGGCTCGATGGACGGGTACGACCGCGACGAGTTCCCGCACTGGGACGAGGCCGAGGGCGAGAACTGCAACGTCCGGGAGCGGGTGCTCATTCGCGACGGTGAGAACGTACGGACCGGCTCGGACTGCTATCCCACCTCGGGAACCTGGGACAGCCCCTACGACGAGGGCAGCTGGAGCGATCCCGCGGAGCTGGACATAGATCACATGGTTCCGCTGGCAGCGGCCTGGCGCTCCGGGGCCTCCGACTGGACACGAAAGAAACGCGAACGGTTCGCCAACGATCTGTCCGGGCCGCAGTTGCTCGCCGTCACGGACAACGTCAACCAGTCCAAGGGTGACGAAACCCCGGACGAGTGGCTACCACCGGACGAGAGTTTCCACTGCGAGTACGCGAGGTCCTGGATCGGCACCAAGCACAACTGGGGCCTGACCGTCACCGGAGCCGAGCGGAGCGCGCTGCGCGGTGTGTTGGACGGCTGCTGAGCGGAGTTCTCCGCCGGGGTGGCGACCTGCTCGTCGGCGGAACCTCCGGCCTTCTCCCGTTCCGGTAGCGGAGCCTTCGAGGAGCTACGGGCGGCCGTGGCGCGGGCCGATCTCCCAAGCGGCCGTCACTCCGGGGACTGCCCACTCCGGGGGCCGGTCACTCCGGAGGCTGGTCGGAGGAGGACTCGGCGGAATCCTCCCCGGATTCCGGGTGCAGCGGGGGCAAACTGGCGAGCGCCTCGGAACGGCTCAATCCAGTGGCCTGCAACAGGTCCACCGTGATGGAACGGATCTGCAGCACCACCACCTGCATGGAGAAGTCCGTTTCGGACACCAGCCGAACCGTGGTGCGGCGCGCGACCGAACGGGCCGCTTCCCTGGTGCGCAGCGGTTCCGAGCCGTCGGCGAGCTCGTCCCGCAGCAACACCACCACCCCGGCCAGTTCCTCCAGCATCCCCGGTACCGGATCAGGGACCGGCTCCTCGTCGCGCAACGCCGCCAGCGCGCGCCGGGCGAGCACCCGGGTGTTCCGCAACGCGCGATCGACCGGGGTGGCGGCGGTCTGGTAGTGCTCCAGCTCCCCGCGGTTGCGCCAACGGATCGGGGCGTACCTGGCTATCTCGTCACCGGTGGTCAGCGCGGAACGCAGTTCCTCGACCGAGCGATGGCTCTTGCGCGCGGCGACGAGCACGTCGGAGGCCGCGGCACTGTCCTCGCCCGCCATGGCGGCGGAGATACCGCGCAGCGCGTCAGCCAACGAGCCGAGCACCGTCCTGCCGTAGCGATGGGCCACGGCGAGCGGGTTCTGCGGCAGCAACGCCGCCACGATCAAACCGACCACACCGCCGATCGCGGCGTCGACCATGCGGTTGAGCCCGCCCATCGTGGCAGGCGGCAGCAGGGTGGCTACGAGCACCGAGGACGAAGCGGCCTGCATGACGATCACGCCACCAGCGTCCAGCAACACGGCCGTGCTCATGGCCAGCGCCACCACCAGCGCGATCTGCCACGGCCCTGTCCCGATGACGGAGATCAGCACGTCGCCGACGCCCACACCGACACTGACCCCCACCACGAGCTCGGCGGCGCGGCGCAACCGCTGTCCCAGCGAGATGCCGAGCGCGATCACGCCCGCTATCGGCGCGAAGAAGGGTTCGGGATGGCCGACCACGTGTCGGGCGATCAACCAGGCGATCCCGGCCGAGATCGCACACTGCACGATCGGGATACCGGTCCGCAGTAGACGCTGCGTTCGTCGGAGGAGTTCCTGGCGAAATCGCTGCACGCTGTCATTCTGCGGCAATCACGGATCGTGATCCGGCCAGCCCGGGCACGTCCCCGACAGCGCCCGTGGCGGAACTCGCTCCGGGGAGGAGTGACCCCGGGCGCCGCGAGTGGGTAGCCCGCAACGGCTGCCCGACTGATGAGCAGCGACGACCGGACGGAACCGCTTTCCCCGACGAGTACCGATGCGACCGGCGGCCGGACCGCTCGGGCGGTCCGGCCCGATCGGCTCAGAGCCCGTTGGCCTCCAGGGAAGCCGGATCACTGTCGGCGAGCAGTTGGCTGCAACGCTGGTACTCCTCGTCCTCACCGATGTCCCGGGCCGCCTTCGCCAACATCGCCACGGAACGCAGCACACCCTGGTTCGGGCGGTGGTGCCACGGAACGGGCCCGAAGCCCTTCCAGCCCGCCTTGCGTAGCGCGTCCAGGCCACGGTGGTAGCCGGTGCGCGCGTACGCGTAGGCGGCCACGGGGCTCTCGGACTCCAGGGCGAGCTCGGCCAGCCGGGCCCAGGCGGCGCTGAAGGTGGGGTGCCGGGCCGCGACGTCGGCGGGGTCGTCCCCTCGGTCCAGCTCCGCCTGCGCATCGCTGTCCTCGGGCAGCATTGTCTCCGGTGGTTCCAGCAGGTTTCCTCGCGTCATCATGACCTCATCCTGCCAGCCGGGCCGGCTCGGGTGGCCGGTCGCGGGCGCCGGTGCGCCGAACCGGACACGCCCGACGGAAGCTCGCTGCCGGGACGCTCGACCGAAATCTGTCCGGGTCTCGATCAGCCGAGCCAGCTGCCGGTGACCGCCTTCCACTCCCGAACCGTGGTCTCACCGAGTACGCCCTCCCTGGCGTAGGGGTCCTCGGCCAGGATGCGGTCGAGTTCGGCACGGTCGGGGACCTCGTAGACCAGCATCGCGCCGTCACCGTCGACGAACGGGCCACCGGCCAGCAGCACTCCCCGGTTCGCGAGGTCCTTGGCGTAGTCCCGGTGTTCCGGGCGGACCCGTTCGAGCAGTTCACGGTCCTCGCCGTATCGGATGTGCACGACAAAAGTGGCCATTTCCACCCTTTCGGACGATGTTTTTGTCACAAGTTTCTTGCGGAGGTTACCGGGTAAGCAGACGAATCGGGGGCCGAGCCGGTACCTTGCTGAATCGTGATCGGGGACGGAACCAGCGGAGTGGAACGCTCGGTCGAGCGCACGCTCGGCCACCTACGTGCTCTGGACGGATCGGACGATCAGGAGGATCAGGACGATCAGCCCCAGGCACCGCTGACACTGGAGGACCTCTACCGCAACCAGCAGATGCGGATGGTGCGGCTCGCCATCCTGCTCGTCGACGACCCGGCGACCGCCGAGGACGTGGTGCAGGAGGCGTTCACCGGGCTGTATCGCAACTGGGCGCAGCTGCGGGACTCCAAGGCTGCCGTGGGATACCTGCGCACGGCAGTGGTCAACGGCAGCCGCTCGGTGCTGCGACGACGCAAGACCGCACGCGAGTACCAGCCGCCGCACCAGCCCGATGCGCGTTCCGCCGAGTCGCTGGCGATGCTCTCCAGCGAGCATCAGGCGATCGTGGCCGCGCTGGGACACCTGCCCCGGCGGCAGCGCGAGGTGCTGGTACTGCGCTACTACGGAAACATGTCGGAGGGTGAGATCGCCGAGGCGACCGGTGTGTCCAAGGGAACGGTGAAGTCCACGGCCAGCCGGGCCCTGGAGGCGCTGCAGAAGCAGCTCGGCAACGCCTGAGCGGTAGTTCCGCACCCCGGCTCGCCCGGCGATGCGAGTGGCGGAATCTCCCGCCGGACTCCCTCGCGGGCCCCGCCCGTGGGCGGGGCCGTCGTGTTGGGGCACATGGGTAACTCCCGTGGCCCCCTGGTCGCACACGTGGTTCCGATACCACCCATCCGGGAGGAACGAGTCGGGAAACGTGGCTCTTCGCGGTGCGTCCGCCCGGCGAGGTCGAGCAGCTGTCCCGAGAACCGCTCGTAGGCGGCACGGACGCCGCCGGGTCGTCACGGTACGCACTGGAACACTCACGTACTGAATCGATTCATTTCACCGATTGCCCCGAAAGAGCGGCACACACCACGTCTCCGACAGGTGGTGTAGACCAAAATGGGGTCGATGCCGCAGGATCGGACTAGCAACCCGAAACATTCGCCCGGCAACACGGGGCGACTCCAGCGGCACCGACCGCAGCCGCTCCTGGAAGGAACGCCGAGACTGTGAGCAACGAAGCAACCGAGCCGTCGCTGATCGGTGGGCGGATCGTCACCGACGAGGGAGCGCCGCGGGACGGCTGGATCCGCCTCGAGAGGGGACGGATCGCCGAGATCGGTGAAGGCCCCGCCCCCGGCGGACTGCGGCCGGAGCTCAGCGGCCACTGGATCGTCCCCGGATTCGTCGACATCCACTGCCACGGCGGAGGTGGTGGATCACTGACCAGCCGGGATCGGGGACAGATCAGCGCCGCCGTGGCGGCGCACCGTGCACACGGCACCACGACGATGCTGGCCAGCCTGGTCACGGCCTCCGTGCCACAACTCCGAGAACAGATCACCTCCCTGCTCGAACCGGTGCGCGAGGGGCTGCTCGCCGGAATCCACCTGGAGGGCCCGTTCCTCTCGGCGGTGCGTTGCGGCGCCCACGACACCGACATGCTGCGCGCCCCCGACCCGGAAACCGTCGCCGAACTGCTCGAAGCGGGCGAGGGCGCGGTCCGGATGGTCACACTGGCGCCGGAGCTCGACGGGGCCGTCGAGGCGGTCAAGCAACTCGCCGGGGCCGGGGTGCTCGCCGCCGTCGGTCACACCGACGCGGTTGCCGAACAGGTGCGCCCGGCGATCGACGCCGGAGCCACCGTGGCGACCCACCTGTTCAACGGAATGCGGCCACTGCACCACCGCGAGCCGGGACCGGTGGGCACCCTGCTGGACGACGAGCGGATCACCATCGAGATGATCTGCGACATGGTCCACCTGCACCCGACGGTGGCGCGGTTGGTCGCACGGCACGCGGGCCTCGCACGCACCGTCGCGGTCACCGACGCGATCAGCGCCACGGAGGCGGGGGACGGGCACTACGAACTGGGCAGCCTGCCGCTGACCGTCACCAACGGTGAACCCAGACTGGCGGACGGCTCACTGGCGGGCAGCACGCTGACGATGGACACCGCGCTGCGCAACCTGGTCGAACGCTGCGGGCTGAGCCTACCGGAGGCGGTGGCTGCCTGTGCCACCAAACCGGCCGAGCTGCTGGGGCTGTCCGACCGGCTGGGCTCGATCCGCACCGGCCTGGCCGCGGACCTGGTGGTGCTGGACGAAGGGCTGCGTCCCCGCTACGTGCTCAAGGACGGTTCGCCGGTCCCCGCGGTCCCGGACAACGCCGCCAGGTTGGCCGGATGAGCACCACTCCCACACGACAACCGTGCGGATACCTACGCTGAAGGGCATGAGTACGTCCTCGACGGGTGGCGAACCGGATGCGGAGCGGGTGCTCTCCGCCGCGTTGCGCGCGCAGGCGACCGGCAACGGGAACGCGGAACCCGAGTCCGCGCCGAACCGGCGACCGCCGCGGCAACCGAAACCGCGGCGGTTGCCGGTGTCGCGTGTGCTGCTCTACGCGCTGCTGCTGGGAATTCTCGTCGGCGGCGTCGCGGGTGTGATCTCGATGCTTTGAGCTCCATGTGGGGAGCTCAGCGGCACGGCCGAGCTCCTGTCCCGGGGACGCCGCGGCGGCGACTGGCGAGGGGGCTCGTCGATTTCTCGCGAAATCGCCGCGCCACTTCGACGCGGCCGAGCTCCCACCACTCCCGCAAATCGGTCCCCGACCACCCTCACGATCGGCACCGCCGCGGGAGGTTCCGCCAAGCGAGCAGCTCGACAACCCGAGCGGAAAACTTCGATCAACCGACCCTGGAGATCTGCTCGGTGGGCTCGTCGTCGTTCGGCCTGTGCCGCAACGCGAGGTGCTCGATCACCAGGACCGTCGCCACCAGGGCCACACCCAACAGGAAGAACAGCACCGTCACACCCACGTTGCCCGAGGGGGCGAGCAGCTCGCGGTGCTCCTCGGTCTGCCAGGGCCACAGGGCGCGCAGGCAACCGGCCATGATCCCGGTCATCACGACCAGCGTGATCCGCCTGCGGTGCTCCAGCAGCCACTGCAGCAGTTTGACGAACAGGGAGAGGCCGATGATCGCGCCCACCGCGAAGGTCGCGATGTAGCCGACGTCCCGCTCGTTGAGCGCGGAGAGCGTCGTCTCGTAGAGCCCGAAGGAGAGCAGGAAAAAGGAACCGGAGACCCCGGGCAGCACCAGGGCGCAGACCGCCACTGCCGCTGCCAGCGCCACGATCAGCGGGTTCGGCGAGACAGCGGCGGGAGGGAGACTGGTGAGCCCGAACGCGAGCAGTGCGGCCAGCACGGCCGTGATGACGTCGGCAGCCCGCCAGGCCCGACCGATCATGGATATGGGAACCCACAGCGAGGCCAGCACCAGTCCGAAGAACACCGCGCGGGAGGAGATCGGATGCTCCTCGATCACCGGTTCCAGCAGTTTGGCGGCGATCAACGCGGCGCACACCAGTCCGATGAGCGCGGGCAGTACCACGTCCCAGCGCACCTTGCGAAACTCGATCCCCGCGCGGCTGAAACCGGCGCCACGCGGCACGTCGGCCACAGCCAGCCGCAACGCGCTGAGCAGATGTCCGGCGGAACCGATCAGTGCTTCGTATATCCCGGTGACCAGGGCGATCGTTCCACCGCTCACACCGGGAACGATCTCGGCGGTACCGATCAGGGCACCGCGAACCAGGTTCGCTAGATACGCACGCAATGAGTTGACCATGACCTGCTTTTCATTGTCGGACACTGCAGAAACCGACCGGAGGCGCCACCGGGCCCGCCCGTGCCGAACGCTCCGGCGGGAGTGATTCGCCGGTTCGAGTGAGTACGACACTACCGATCGCCCTCATGGTGCCACCCGGCAGTGCTCCAAGGCTCGCCGGAGATCGGAAAACAGCCCCGACTCCCCGAAAGGGTGAGGTCACCAGGCGTTCTCCAGCCGGGCGTGCTGCCTGATCCAGGTGTGCATGACGATCCCGGAAGCCACCCCGGCGTTGATCGACCTGGTGGAACCGAACTGCGCTATGGAAACCACCAGATCGGCTATGCGACGGGAGTCGTCCCCGAGACCGGGTCCCTCCTGTCCGAACAGCAGCACGCAGTCGGCGGGTAGCTCCACCCGCTCTATCGGGGTGGCTCCGGGGGTGTTGTCCACGGCCACCACGTGCAGCGAGTGCTCCTCGGCATAGGCACGCAGCTCGTCCAGCCCCGGATGGTGGCGCACGTGCTGGTAGCGGTCGGTGACCATGGCGCCGCGCCGGTTCCAGCGTCTGCGGCCGACGATGTGGACCTCCTGCGCCGCGAAGGCGTTGGCGGTGCGTACGACCGTTCCGATGTTGTGGTCGTGCTGGAAGTTCTCGATGGCCACGTGGAAGCCGTGCCGCCTACGGTCCAGCTCGGCCACGATGGCCTCCCGGCTCCAGTAGCGGTACTGGTCGACCACGTTGCGACGATCACCGTGTTCCAGGAGTTCGGGATCGTAGTGCTCGCCCGCCGGCCATTCCCCTTCCCACGGGCCCACCCCGACCTGGGCACCCCACTCGGTCGGCCCGGCCTCGGGCTGCTCCCGCTCGGTTGCTTCCTGGCCGGACGGTCCGTGTCCGGGAGTTCCCGAACCGTCCCGCTGTCGGTCGGCGTCCCGGGAGTTGTCGACCGGACGCTCCTCCTCGGACACGCTGCGGTGCGCTCCGGCGCTGTCGTTGGAACTCACCAGGGCTCCTGCTGCTAGTGCGTTGTCGGGTTCCTTCAGTCCAGCCCCAGATCCGCGAGCCCCAGCAACGAGCGGTACGGCAGCCCCGCGGCCTCGATGGCTTCACGGGCTCCGGTGTCGCGGTCGACCACGGTGGCCACTCCGAGCACCTCGGCATCGGCCTCTCGTAGGGCCTCGACGGCGGTGAGCACGCTCTCCCCGGTGGTCGAGGTGTCCTCCACGGCCAGCACCCGACGTCCGGAGACGTTCGGTCCCTCGATCCGACGCTGCATGCCGTGTTGTTTGGCGTTCTTGCGCACCACGAACGCGTCCAGCGGAGCCCCTGCGGAGTGCAGCACCGCGGTTGCCACCGGATCCGCGCCCAGCGTGAGCCCGCCCACGGCCGTGTAATCCCAGTCCGATGTGAGCTGCCGCAGCAGCGTTCCGATCAGCGGTGCCGCCTCGTGATGCAACGTGGCCCTGCGGAGGTCCACGTAGTAGTCGGCACGCCGTCCCGAGGACAGCGTGACCGGCTCGTGTACCACCGTGAGGTCCCGGACGAGCCGGGCGAGCTGGTCACGACGTTGCTGGTCAACCGTAGTGTGCGCGGTTCGTTCCTCCACGACCGGCAGCATACCGCTCCGACTGATGATCATTTTCGCCTGGCACGAAATTCGGGTATATTACCCGAAACCGAAGTCAATTTTAGCCAGAACGAAAAATCTCACCTAATCGTGTGATCAAATAGGGATGCACCCCGAAAAGGAACCAGCGGTTACTATTTCCGCCATGACATCAATCGCCGAAGTACGCCCGGTCGAGAACAGGGACGTCCCGGAAATACTTGAACTCGGCAACGAGATTTTCGACGTTTCGGTATTTCCCTACAGCGTGTGGTCGCTGGGAGCCATAGCCAAACATCTCGACCAACAGCCGGAAGCCTGCCACGTGGCGGAGGTGGGGTCGCGGAAAGTGGGATTCGTGTTGGCCTCGATGCCGTTCTTCGACCAGAAGTACTGGGGCCACGTCGAATGGATAGGACTACGAAAAGATTTCCGGGGCAAGGCGCTGGCGACCAAACTGGCCGACGCGACCATCCGGGCGCTCTACCACGCAGGCGCCACCCGGGTGGTGGGTGACATCTCGACGTCCAACAGGGAATCCAGGCTGCTCGCCCGTTCGATGGGATTCACCGAACTGACCACGATGACCTTGTTCGCCGCCCCCAGCCTGGACTGGATCAAGTCCGTGGCACCGGAGGAGGAGTTCGCCACCAGCGACGCCTGAGCGAAGTTTTCCGGTCGAGTTGTCGAGCTGCTCGCCCGGCGGAACCTCCCGGCGGTTCTCGCCCCGGGACGCGGGCACCTGGTAGCGACGATCCGGGATCGCGATTCGTGATTTCCGGCAGGACGGAAGTCACGAATCGCGCAGGCTCAGCTGCACCACCGGTGAGTGAGCAGGTGACTCCACGGGAACGACACCATCCCCGCGATGGTTGTCGTTCCCGAGCGGTGGGGTGGTCCGCGACACGGAAACACGGGCCGGGCTCGGCGGCCACGAATCCCGTGCGGCAGGCTCACCCCGTCACTGCCCTCGGACAGCGGACAGCTCGTCCTCCCGCCGCAGTGTCAGGATCATGGTCCCCAGTTCGGGAAGCTCACACCACGCGCTTACGGCGGCCACCGCACGTTCCGGAAGTTCGGATCCGAGCGAACGCTCGATCTCGTCCCAGTCTTCCCGCAACCGCCGTAGCGCCGTCGGCCAGGTGGGGGCGGTGTTCTCGGTGATGTCGAGGAACTCCACCGGTGCCAGCCCGGCTGCGTGGGCGAGTTCGAAGTATCGTGGCAACGTGTCCAGCGAGACGGCCTGGATCAGTTCGTAGTACTCGGCGGTGCGGGAGCGCAGCCGCTCGGTCATTCGAACTCGTACGTAGGGCGTTTCCAGCACCAGAAGTCCGCCGGGGCGCAGCAAACGGGCCATGCTGGACAGCAGTTCGCCCGTTTCGAAGTGCGGCGAGGACTCGACGGACATCACCGCGTCGAAACTCTCGGGGCGGAAGGGTGGGTTGAGCGCGTCGGCGTAATCGAAGGAAACATAGTGCGACACACCGTTCGAGCTGGCGTGGGTCGCGGCCTCTCGCAGCGCACGACGGTTTACGTCGATACCCGTGATGTCGGCACCGGTGCGGAGTCCCGCCGCCACGGTGGGACGGCCGTTACCGCACCCCACGTCCAGCACCCGATCTCCGGGCGACACGCGCAGCTTGTCGATCACGAGTTCCGCCAGCCTGGCGGTGGCCTCCTCCAGGGAACTCTCGTCCGTACCGTCGAACCAGTACCCGTTGTGCAAATCGGGACCCCAGTACTTCTCGGCCAACGGCGCGAACCGTTCGTAGGCATTCTCGATGCCGGTCGCCGGTAGGGCGGATCCCAATGCCGCTCGGTTTGACATGTCGTGTCTCCGGTTCTCGGTGAACTCGTTTCCGAATGACTTGCTGGCAGGACTGCCACTTTCCGGAAAACCGTGTTCGTTCTCGGCGCTCGACGACATCTCACGGGACGCTCATCCGAAACCGAACACCGCGCCTTCCGGACAGGGTGTCGCCGCGAAGAAAGTAGCAGCACTTCCGACCCGTTGTGTTACCCCGTCCGAGCGAGAGCGACATGACGTATTTTCATTTTTACTCGCCGGTATTTCCGAACACGTACGGCTCGGCGTGGATTCGGCGGAACCACACCGAGCCGTAATCGTCGGTCCGGTTTCCCCGTCAGGTCCGCCCCGGCGCGGCGTGACTTACGACGAACCGCTGCAACCGGTTCGGTATCAGCTTGCCGAGGGCCACCACGGCCTTGTACTGCGCGCCGGGAATCGACACGGTCCGACCGCGACGCAGATCGCGCAGCGCCTCGTGCACGAGCGTGTCGGCATCCAGCCAGAACGCCTTCGGCAGCGAACTCATCTCCAGCTGGGCACGCTGATGGAACTCGGTGCGGGTGAAACCGGGGCAAAGCGCCATGACTCGCACCCCGGTGTCCGCCAGTGCGGCGGACAAGCCCTCGGAGAACGTGGTCACATAGGCCTTCGTCGCCGAGTAGGTGGAGCCGGACATGGCGAAAAAACCGGCCACACTGGACAGATTGATCACGTCGCCCCGGCCGAAGTCACGCATCACCGGAACAACGGCGCGGGTCAGCCGCAACACGGCCGTGACGTTGAGATCCACCTGTTGCCGCAGCGTCTCGGGGTCGGTGTCCCAGAAAGCACCGGAGGTGCCGAAACCCGCGTTGTTGACCAGCAGGTCGATCGGCCTCGTCGCGTCACCGAGGCGACGTTCGACCTCCGCGAGTTCCTCGTCCCGGGTGAGATCCGCGGGCAACCGCTCGGCGACGGTACCGTAGCGATCACCCAGGTACTCGGCCAGCGAAGCCAGCCGTTCGGAATCACGGGCGACGAGCACCAGATCGTAGCCCTCTGCTGCGAGCCTGCGGGCGAAAGCCCGTCCGATACCGGCGGTGGCACCGGTTACGAGAGCGGTAGACATGTTTCGGACCCTACCCGCGAGTTTCCCCGGTGGTATCCTCCCTCGAAGCTCCGCTCGGTCCGCGGAAGGCTCGGTGGGGGCGGAAGGCTCGGCGGCATCAATTTCTCGCGAAATCACCAAGCCGCGGGGCTGGACACGTGGCGGTGCCCAACCGAGGTGTATCCGCACCCTGGTGCACCGCGTGCTGCCCGAGGCGTCCCGTCATCCCCGAGCCACCGCAGCACCCCGCCCAACCGCAGCACCCTGTGGAGGGAATACCCCGCGAGGTAACGGGATACCGCTCAAGCGGTGTCGTCCTCGGTGGTGGGGCTCGGGATTATCTCGTCGTCGGGACGCTCCGCGCTCGGGGTCTCGCCGTTGGGGTCCACTTCGAACGGATCGAGCAGGTCGGCGAACCGGCCCAATGCGCGCAGCGTGCCCTCCAGCTGTTCGGGTTCGGCCGCGGCGGGTTCCAGCGCCGCGAGTACCCAGTCGTTCTCCGCCCAGGCCACGGTCACGTCGTCGCCGAACTCCTCGACAGCGTCGACCACGTCCGGAGTGACCAGCGGCCGAGCCGTGGCGACGTCACCCACGAACGCGTAGCGCGAGCCGACCGGACCGAGCAGGTCGAGTTCGGACTCCGGTGGAACCGGCACCTCCGGCAACCACAGTTCGAGCGTGGTGGCCGTCGACCGGCGGCAACGTAGCCCGAGCAGCACCGCCACCGTCCTGCCCCCCACCACGAGGTCGAGCACCGAGACCTGGCGCCTTCCGTCGGCGGTGAAAGTGGATCCGGCCACGATGTCGGTGGCCACCGCCCCGTTGTACTGCGGCAGCAGCCCACGTTGCCACTTGGTCGGCAGCACCTGGTCGAACTCGGCGAACTGCCAGCCACGTAGCGCCGCCCAACGTCTTCTTTCCCGGTTCTTCGCCGTTCGCCGCGCGTGGTCGGTGATCAGCAGCGTGACGCCCGCCGCTGTCGCGACCGCCGCCACGGCGAACCAGGCCCAAGCAGGTATGCCCACACTCGCAGGGTAGTCGGCCACCGGAGCAGTGCGAAGATCACCTGCTCTCGAAATCGCGGTACCGGCCGGAAGAACACCCGAAAAGACTTGAACCGGACCACCCGGCTCGATCCGATGGGATCACTGTCCACTCGGAACGCACATCCGGAAGAGCTCGTCCCAGTCGGGCGCGTCGCCGGGCAGCCGGTCCGCCCGCTCACGGAGGCCGGGAAGCAGCAGTTCGAGGTAGCGCTGCCGCAGTTCGGCACGGCGGGCCTCGTCGGTGGCAAGGGGCGGATTGAGGTGCTTGAACAGCAGGAACACATCGGCCGAGCGCAAATCACCGCGCAGCTGCCCCGCACGCTGGGCCGTGCTCACCAGCTCCTCGATGAGTTCGATCATGCGTTGCCGCGGCCTGGTCAGCTCCTCGGAGACGTCCTCGGATTCCTCGTAGGGCGGCAGCACCACGCCGATTCCGGCATGCGCGCGCAGACATCCCCGCATGAACCGCACGAACGCGACCCAGGGGTCGGGTTCGGCCTCCCTCGCCGACTCCGCCTCGGCGATGACACGGCTCATGGCGGCGATCCGAACGTGCTCGGCCAGTCGTCGCTTGTTCGGGTAACGCCGGTAGATGCTGGCCACGCCGACTCCGGCGAGCTCGGCTATCTCGGAGACCGGAGCGGCGAATCCCTGCTGCGCGAACACCTCGCGAGCCGCGCTGATCACGCGTTCGTCGTAGTCCACGGCGTGCTGGGTTGTGGGCATGGCCACAGCATATCTCGGAACGGAATGATCCGATCCGGGGTAATGTTGCTCCGCGCGGAATAACTCGTTCCGGTGAGGAGAATCATGTCGCCCGAGCCGACCCCCACCACTTCCCCACCAATCACGGAGACCCCCCACCCGCGCCTCTTCTCGTCCGGTGGGGCGTTCGCACTCGCGGGACTCGTGCTCGCGGTGTTTCTGATGGCCTCCACGGCACCCTCCCCCATGTACGCCGTCTACCAGCGGGAGTGGGAGTTCTCCAGCACCGTGCTGACGGTGGTCTTCGCCGTCTACATGATCGGCATCCTGGCAGCGCTGCTGCTGTTCGGCTCGTTGTCGGACCATCTGGGGCGGCGCCCGGTGCTGCTCGGATCACTGGTGCTGGAGATCGGCTCGCTGCTGGTGCTGGCGTTCGCACCCGGGGTGGGCTGGCTGTGCGCGGGCAGGATCCTGCAGGGTCTGGCCACCGGAGCGGTCACCAGCGCGGTGAGCGCCACGCTGCTGGACTTCCAACCGCCGCGCAGCGGACGCGGCCCGCTGGTGAACGGGATCGCCGCCTCTGCGGGCATGGCGGTGGGATCGGCGATGGCGGGGGCGCTGGTGCAGTTCGCGCCCGCCCCGACCGAGTTGAGCTATCTGGTACTGATCGCCGCGCTGGTCGTGCTGTTCCTCGGGGTGCTGGCGATGCCCGAACCCGTGGCGCGGGGCCGGGTCGAGTTGAAACGGCTGCTGCGTCCGCAGCGGCCGATCGTGCCCGAAGGACGGGGGCGCACATTCACGTTGCTGGCCACCACGATGCTGGCCGCCTGGACGGTCGGCGGGATGTTCATGTCCCTGGGGCCCTCGGTGGCCAGTGGACTGGTCGAGAGCAACCAGCACTTCGTGGGTGGTCTGACCGTGACGGTGCTGGCCGGGGTCGGCAGCATCGGCCAGGTGCTGGCCTCGGGATGGCACGGCACCCGCGCGGTACGGCTGGCGGTCCCGTTGCTGCTGCTCGGCCTGGCCGCCGTGGCGACGGCGGTGATCCTCGGAAGCGCCGTGCTGCTGTTCGGCGGTTCGATCGTGCTGGGCGCGGGATGGGGGCTGATGTTCATGGGGGGTTTCCGGATGCTCAGCGCACTGGCGAAACCCGAACAGCGGGCGGGCACCTCGGCGATGATCTACGTGATCGCCTATCTCTCCGCCGGAGGTTCCAGCATCCTGCTCGGCTACCTGACCACGCTGTTCGGGCTGCACAACGCCACGATCGTGTTCGCCGTCGCGGCGGGGGTCTTCGCCGTGCTGGCCTGGATCGGCAGCGGCAGGGCCCGTTGAGCACGCGCCGATCCCGGACGACCGCGAGACACGGACGGGAGCGGTAGGGCAGGCTGCGCTCATGATCACCGTCGACGAGATCCGCGAAATCGCCCGTGGCCTGCCGGGCGCTTACGAACAGCCCTCCTACGGCGGGCAACCGTCGTGGCGGACGAAGCCACGAGGGTTCGGCTGGTTTCGCGAGGATCCGGAAGCACTGGTGGTGTGGGTCGGTTCGGTCGAGGAGAAAGAAGCACTGCTCGAAGCCGAACCCGAAAAATTCTTCACGACCTCCCACTACAACGGTCGGCCGATGCTGCTCGTCCGTCTCGATGGTGTCGATCGCGCCGAAGCAGCGGAACTGCTCGAGGAGTCCTTCCGGCTGCGGGCTCCCGCACGTCTCGTCGCGGAACTCGACGGGAAGTAGTGCGGGAGCCGAGAGATCCCGCCGGAGGGCGGACGGCCACCACGGCCCCGGGGAATCGCTCACGGGGAATCGCTCACGGGGATTTCCAGCCGGGAGTTACCGGGGCTTGCCTGCGAAAGCGAGTTGGATCCCCTCCGCCACACCGACACGGACATTCTCGAATGCAGCACCGCGCTGCAACTCCTCGAGTTCCTCGTCGGTGTAGACGTGCATAGCCGAACCCCAGACGTTGTCGGGCGGTTCCGGTCCCGGCACGGTGGCTATGACGAGTCGACCACCGGGGGCGAGGACGCGATGGATCTCGGTGAGCACGGTGTGGGGGTTCTCGAAGAAGAAGAACGCGCTGGTGGTCACCACGAGCGTGAACTCCCCGTCGGCGCAGGGGAGCTCACGGACGTCGGCGAGCCTCAACCGGGCGGTCCCCAGCCGACAGGCGTCCGCATTGCGGCGACGAGCGAATTCGAGGACGTCGGGACTGTGATCAACACCGGTCACCTCGGCCGCTCCCAGCTGGAGCAGTCGCTCCATCAGGCGGCCTCCCCCGCACCCCATGTCCAGAACGCGTTCGCCGGTTACCGATCCCACCCGCGCCAGCAGCAGATCGAAAATCTCCTCGTGGCCGGGCGGCGCTCCGGAAGCGCCACCGTAACCCTCCTGGGCGAGCCGCCCGCGCGGGCGGCGGGCGCTGTCGTCGATGAAACGTTGCCGGTCCATGCCCGTCACGGTGCCCGCGCGCGATGCGCGGGTCTTGGACGAATGCGAAACGCTTCAGCCGGGTAGCGGCACGTGGTTGAGCCGCTCACCTCGCTGCCGGAGGTATTCTGTCGGAGGTAGGCCGCAGTGCGAGCGGAACTCCCGGATGAGGTGCGCCTGGTCGTAGTAACCGTGCGCCGCCGCGAACGCCGACCAACCGAGCCGCGCGGCTTCGTCTATGTCCTCCAGCGCCGTTCGGAAGCGCCACAACCGCTGGTAGGCCTTCGGCGAAAGCCCCACATCGGTGCGAAACACCTGTTCCACCCGCCGTGCCGTCCACCCGAGACGTTCCCCGAGCCGACCGATGCGCCGACTCCCGGCCGCGTCGGAAAGGCAGGCTGTAGCGGCCACGGCCACTGGATGCGCGAGCTCGGCACGGCGGCTCAGCCGCTCGTGCAGAACGGATTCGAGCGTACGTAGCCGCGACCCGGTATCGGGCGCGGCGAGTACCCGCTCACGCACCAGTTCCGCGTCCGCTCCCCAGAGAGCCTCCAACGGGACGTGGCGCTCGCGCAGTTCGTGCAGCGGCGCTTCGACCAACGGCCGTGCGCCACCGGGTCGGAACACCACCCCGAGCACTCGCGACTGCTGGGTCGTGTCCAACACGTACGCACGGCGGTACGGCCCGGCCATCACCGCGCCCCTGGAGTTCCCGCTCGGCGCGGTGCCGCCGGGCAATCGGAAGGAATCCTCCCGCAGGTTGAACATCAGCTCGACCGCACCGGTGGGAAGTCGCAGTTCGGCGTGCCGCGCAGGGTTTCCACCCTCGTGGAGCCAGATCGACTCCACGAACTCGCCCACCGGGCCACCAGGCGTCATCGAGGTGAACATCGTGCCGGAAACCTTAGCGCCGATGCTCGTTCCGGGCAGGACGATCCCGCGGCGGTCCGGAGCGGACCGCCGCGGGACGAACGCGCCGTTCTCCTGCCGCGGATCGCTCCGCTCCCGCGGGAAGTGACGGTCCCGATCACGACCGGAAGGCGGGGCACGCTTCAATCGGTCCGCGAGTCGCGCCCATCGGATGCCGCCCCCTCCGCGGTGGCGACCCGCCTGTGAACCTCGCCTCGAAGCAACCGCAGTTCCGTGAACGGCAACGTCGCACGGTCCAGCAGATGAGCCACCCCCGAGCTGCCGCCCGTTCCCGCCGTCTCGCCCAGCACCCTGCTGGTCAGCCCCACGTGGCCGACCTTCCAACGCAGGTAGCCGTTGCCCAGGTGCAGCAGCGCCTCGACGATGCGGTGTTCGGTACCGGCGGCGACTCCCGCCTCGACGATCTTGGCCATGGTGCCGCCGGTCCGTTCCACCCCTCGAGCGAACGCCGGATAAAGGGTGCCGCTACGGGAGGCGTTCCCGATGATCCGGTCGAGTTCGCGGAACTGGGATGACTGTGCTCCACTCGCCGACCCCAGGTGACGCCGGAAGTCGGCGAAGTCCTCCAGGGGCAACCGCTCCAGCGCGACCAGCTGCTCGTGCAGCATTCGCAGCAGATCCCCCACGCGGTAGAGCAGGTCGACCGCCCGTTCCAATTCGGCCGGACGCATCGTCGAGAACGCTTCCTCTACAGCCGACAGGTCGGCCAGGATCTGCTTGAGCCACAGCTCGCAGGTCTGATGGCAGATGATGAAGAAGTGCTCCGACAGTACGGTGTGCTCGGTGTCGTGGTTCTCGGAGAGTGGCTGCTGCAACGAAAGCAGCTCTCCGATCCGCAGATAGCCGTGATAGGAGACCTCGGTGTCCATCAGCCTTTCCTCTTCTGTTCGACCAACGACACGATGCGCTCGACCCCGGCAGCCAACTGCCCGTACTCGACGCAGAACGCGATCCGCACCAACCGACTGGCGATGCCCCCCGGCAGGACCGGACGCAGTGTCCCGTCCGCGCCGAACTCCGGTCGGGCGGAGAAACCGCTGCCCGGTACGACCGCGACGTGTTCGTCCCGCAGGAGCTCAGCGGTGAATTCCTCCCCGGACAGGCCGCTAGCCGACACGTCGACCATCGCATACCAACCGCCCCCCGGCAGGGCGGGCAGCAGCCCGGCATCCACCAGGGTGGGCAACACGCTGTCCCGATTCGCTCGCACGTACTTGTGGTTCTCGGCGAGCGATTCCCGCGCCCGCATCGCTTCCAGTCCGGCGTACTGGATCGGGGCGGAAGGAGCGATGATGCTCGACTCCTGCACCATTCGCATCGCGGCGCACACATCCGGGCGCCCCACGGCCACGTAGCCGAGGCGGTAACCGGTCATCGCCAGCCCTTTGGAGAAGGTGAACACGCTGTTGACCAGCCGTCGGGAGGGTTCCACATCGCGTTCGAGGGAGGCTGTCGACAGATGTTGTGCCTCGAACGCGAAGTCCTCGTACGCTTCGTCGCTGATGATCTGCCACCCACGCTCGGAGGCCAGCTCGTAGAGCCGTGCCAGCACGTCGCGCCCGAGCAACGCACCCGTCGGATTGGCGGGCGAGTTCAACAGCAGGATTCGCGTGTTCGCGGTGGAAACGTCGCGGACCGACTCGGGATCCGGCGCCAAGTTGTCGTCCAGCCCGTAGAACACCGGACGCAGCCCGGCCAGCAGCGCCTGCTGCAGGTGCACCGGCCAGTGGATCTCGGGTATCAGGATCTCGCCGCCGGGCTCGGCGAGGGTCCGCATCAGGGCTGCAAGTCCCTGGCACGACCCCGGTGTCACGAAGAGGTGATCGACCGGGGCGTCGATGTCGTTGGCGGTGTCGAGCTTGTCGCTGATGGTCTCACGCAGCTCGTGCAGTCCTTGTACGTCGATGTAGCGGGTCCGACCGTCGAGCGCCGCGTCGGCCAGGCCCCGACCGACCGCTTCCGGCGGGCCGAACGCGGGCTCACCGACGTTCAGCTTGATCAGCGACGGAACTCGCCGCTCCTGCTCGTTGGCTTGCCGGAAGGACTCGTACAGCCACGAGGCCGGGATCGCGGACGCTACCGGGAAAATCGGCGTGTCCTGGGACATGTTCTTGCCTCCTCCTACTGGGCTCGACGGGGTGTCGGTTCAGGCCGTTCTGCCACCGTCCACAGCGATCAAGGAACCGGTGACCCAGGCGGCGCCCGTGGGGTCGAGCAGATGACAGATCCAGGTGGCGACCTCGCCGGGTTCGCCGAAACGTCCCATCGGAGTGCCCGCGATGATCCGCTCGCGGAGCGCCCCGACATCGTCCGAGGCGGCTTCCTCCCAGAGCTTGGTGTCCACGGGGCCGGGCAGCACCGCGTTGACCCGGACGTCGGGGGACAACTCGGTGGCCAACGAGCGTGTCAGTGAGTTCAGGGCAGCCTTGCTCGCGCCGTAGTGAGCGCGCCCGGGCATGGCCAGCACACCGCCGACCGAGGAGACGTTGACGACGCTGCCGCGATTGCTCCGGAGTTCGGGCAGACTCGCCCTGATCAGTTCGGACGCCGCGACCACATTGGTCGCGAGCATCCGCTCGAACTCGTCCGGCCCGGCGTGCTCCAGCGGCGCGAATCGCGCGTGTCCCGCGTTGTTGACCACGGCATCGATCCCGCCGAGTCGTTCGCACGCGACGGACGTGATCGTCGCGGCCGCTCCCCACGCTGTGACGTCACAGGCGTGGGTGTGGACTCGGGGGGCCGCTCGCTCGGCCACCCGCGCCAGGCTGTCGGTGTCACGTCCCACCGCCAGCACTTCGGCTCCCAGCTCGACCGCTTTGAGCACGGTCGCCTCCCCGATGCCCGAACCACCACCGGTGACGACGACGCGTTGCCCGGACCAAGGATCGTGCCCGCTCATGCCGGCGCCCCCGAACCGGCTCCGAGCCGCTCCCGCAGCAGATCGGCCAACAGGTCGCGAGGATTCTCGAAGAGGTGAAAGTGCCCGCCGCGGCGAACCCGCGTGGCGAGGGTCCCCGTGGTCCACGCCGCCCATTCCGGACCCACATCGCAGGGTACGAGCGGATCCTCGGAGCCGAGATAGCACCGGATGTCGACTCCCAGCCTGCCCACCGGAGGATCGGAGACGTATCGCCCGTGCGCGGTGATGTCCGCGCGGAGAGCGGACAGCAGCAGACCACGTAGCTCGGGGTCCTCACCCAGCGACGGATCGAGCCCGCCGAGCTCCGTCACGCGTTGCCAGAGTCGCTCGTCCGGCAGAGCGGCGACCTTCCGCGACACCGCCGGTGCCACGGAAGGAGCGCGGGCGCCGCTGACTCCCAGCGCGGCCGGGGCCGTTCCGGCTCGTTCGAGCAGTCGTGCCGTCTCGTAGGCCACCATCGCCCCGAAACTGTGGCCGAAGAGCAGCGACCGTACCGGGTCCAGGGCGGCGAGCTCGGCGCTGATCGCCTCGGCCATGACCCGAACATCCGTTTCCGGTTCCTCGGCGATCCGGTCGCCGTGTCCCGGATACTGGATCGCCAGGAGTTCGACGCTGGGCGACTCCGCGTCGCCGTCGAGGCGGCAGGTGTACTCACGCCACGTCGAGAAACTCTCGGCCCAACCGCCGGAGTGGGGGAAGCAGACCACGAGCGTTCGGGCTCGATCCGGCGGAGTGGAGACGTCGCGGGACTCCAGGGATCTCACCCACTTGCACGGTTCCATGCCGCCCTCCGATCCGTCGATGGCGCCTAGACGATGGCACGCGAACGGGGGCGGACTCACCGAATCCTTCTGGTTTCATTCAACCGCCTTACTCGGACTCGTCCGCCCTGCCAAGCTCATCGAGCAGACCCGCGCGGGACCTCTCACGCGCCCCGAGAGCTTCGACGAGGACCGAGACATGACGCTGACAGCCCGATCGGTGTCGCCACTGGATCTGACCGACCCCACGGCCCTGGTGGACAACGACCCCTACGCCTACTGGGAGCGGATGCGTGCGGAGGCACCGGTCGCCTGGCACGAATCACCGCACGGCACCGGATTCTGGTCGGTGTCCAGACACAGCGATGTGGTGGCCTGCTACAAGGACGCCACGGGCCTCAGCTCGGCCGGCGGCACCGTACTCGACGTGCTGCTGCGAGGCCGGGACTCCGCGGGTGGTCGGATGCTGGCCGTCATGGACCGACCGCGCCACCGCGCGCTGCGCCGCGTGCTGCAGCAGGCGTTCTCGCCACGGCTGATCCGGCAGGTCGAGCAGCAGGTGTCGAGTCGCGCGGACGAGCTGGTGGCCACCGTGGTGGGCTCGGGCCCGGTGGACTTCGCGGCCGAGGTCGCCGAGGCACTCCCGATCAACACGATCTGCGACCTGCTGGAACTGCCCGCGTCGGACCGTCCGGACCTGCTCTCCTGGAACAAGCGCGCGCTGTCCTCCGATGAGGACGACGCCGATCCGATGGATCCCCTCGAAGCGCGCAACGAGATCCTCGGCTACTTCATCGAAATGGCGCGGGAACGCAGGCGACGTCCCGGTGAGGACGTGATCAGCATGCTCGCGGACGCGCGGGTGGAGGGTGAGCCGCTGTCCGACGACGACATCGCCCTCAACTGCTACAGCCTGATCATCGGCGGGGACGAATCCACCCGCATGTCGACCATCGGGGCACTAGACGCCCTGGGACGTCACGAAGACCAGTGGCGCCGTCTCAGGGCCGGCTCCGCCACGGTCGGAACCACCGTGGAGGAAGTGCTGCGCTGGGTCACCCCCGCCATGCACTTCGCGCGGACCGCCACCCGCGAGCTGCTCATCGGCGGACAGCGCATCCGCCCGGGCGAGATCGTGAGCATGTGGAACATCTCGGCCAACAACGATCCCGATGTGTTCGACGCACCCCGCTCCTTCGACGTCGGCCGTGTCAACAACCCACACGTGTCTCTGGGCCACGGTCCGCATTTCTGCCTGGGGGCCTTCCTCGGCAGACTCGAACTGAGCGCTGTGCTGAACTCGATCATCAGCCGGGCTAGCACGATCGAGGTGCTGGCGCCCCCGCCCAGGGTCTACAGCACGTTCCTCTTCGGATACACCGAGCTGCGACTCGTACTGCGCTGAGCCGGGTGGGGACGCCCCGGAATACTTCGATGAGCCGGGGAGCGGCAGGGCGCCGAGGCACCGTCGCACTCTACGATTCCGGCAACCTCTTCCACAGGTCGGCCATCGTCGGGCTCTCGAGGATCAGGCGGACGGGAAGGGTCGTGCCCCACTCGTTCCGTACGCTGCGTGCCAGTTTGACCGCGAGCACGGAGTGACCTCCCCGATCGAAGAAATTCTCGTCCGGCCCGATCGACGGGACGTCGAGCACGAACGCAGCCAGCTCGCAGAGCCCGTGGAGACCCCGGCCGTTCCCGTCGACCTCCCGACCGTCGGCGGCCTGCTCGTCCGGGGCGTTCTCTCCCGGGGCGTTCTCGCCCACCGATCGCGGTGTCCGCGCGCTCCGCTCCTCCAGAGCGCGCCTGTCGACCTTGCCGTTGCTCGTCGTGGGCAGCTCGTCCAGGACCACGATGTCGGCGGGGATCATGTGGGAGGGCAGCCTGCGCGCCAACCGGTGATGCAGCTCGCCGGCTTTCGGTTCGCTTCCCCGGTGCGCCGCGACGTATGCCGTCATACGCGCGGTGTCCAGCGCGCCGCTCACCACCACGGCGCTGAGCGCCACTCCGGGGCAGAAGTCCAGCGCGGACTCTATCTCCCCCAGCTCGACGCGGAACCCGCGCAGCTTGACCTGGTGGTCAGCCCGGCCCGCGAAATACAACTCGCCGTCCGTCGAGCGGTAGCCGCGGTCACCGGAGCGGTACATCCTGGTGCCGGGTTCGCCGAAGGGATCGGCGACGAACCGCTCGGCGGTCAGGCCCGGCCGGTTCAGGTACCCCAGGGCCTCGCCGGAACCGACCAGGTAGAGCTCGCCCTCCTCGCCGGTCACGCAGGGACGCAGCTGTTCGTCGAGCACCCGAACCTCGTTGCCCGGCCAGGGACGGCCGATGCTCACCGGGGAATCGGGCCGCACCGGTCCTGCCATCGTGACACCGACGGTCATCTCGGTGGGGCCGTAGCCGTTGTACATGCGCCGGTTCGGCGCCCAGGAGCGCACCAGCGACGGCGTACATACATCCCCTGTGGACAGAAGCACGCCGCCTTCCAGCACCCCCTCGTTCTCGGTGAGACTGAGGGCGACCGGGGGGAGTACCGCGTGGCTGATGCTCCGGTCCCGCAGCGTGCGGTGCAGCTCGTCCCCGGGCAGGACGTCGCGCTCGTCGGTGATTACCAGGGTGGCTCCGGACAGCAGCGCCAGGGTCATGTCCCAGAAGCCCGCGTCGAAGTTGAACGATGCCCACTGCAACACCCGGTCACCTCTTCCGGCGCCGATCCACAGCCGCTGCGTCGCGACGAGGTCCGAGACACCGGTGTGCGGGACGACGACACCCTTCGGCACCCCCGTCGAACCCGACGTGTAGATGACGTACATCGGGTGCTCGGCCGTCAGCGGTCGGACGAGCTCTTCCCGCGAGACCGGATCGGCGGACCGGGCGGACAGCAGGGCACCGATCTCGGGATCGTCGAGATCGACAACCGCCGCCGCGCCGGTGAGGGCCTCGTGCGAGCCGCTGTGCAGCACGTGGTCCAGCGAAGCGTCGCCCACCACGTGCTCGACCCATTCCCGGGGATAGCTCGGGTCCAGGGGAACGTAGGCGGCACCCGCCGTGGCGACCGCCAGGGCCGCCACCGGCAACCAGCGACCCCGCGCGATGGAGAACCCGACGAGGTCACCGGGACCGAGTCCACGGCTGATCAGCAGTCGGGAGAGCCTGTTGACCCGCGCCGCGAGTTCCTCGTAGGTCAGCGACTCCCCGCCCGTCTCGACCGCGGGTGCATCCGGTTGGGCGGCCACGATCCGTTCGAAGTGTTCCGCCAGCGTCGGCTGCTCACTGTTCCGGCCCCGGACGGAGCGCACATCGGTCCACACGCGTTCGACGTGGGCGCGGGCGTCGTCCGGTTCGGAGGGTCCGTGCTCCACGATCCAGCCCGCCGGCACGGTCTCATCCACCGGCCACAGCGAGCGTTGACCGCGCTCGTTGCGCAACACGACGTAGTTCTTCCCCTCGCGCTCGAACGGGTTCCGACTCATCGCTGACCTCCGAGATCCCACGGTGCCACGGGTTCGGCCCGTGTCCGTCGTACGTTGCGGCGACGCGCGTCCGAGCGCTGCCACCGGACACACACCGCCGATCCACGATGAGGCCTCGCCCGCGCCGCCGTCCGAAGGCGCGACAGGTTCGTGAAGGTGACACCGCCGGGACTCGGCACCGGCGGCCAAGTTCTCGCACTTTTCTTTCATCGCCACCCGGCCACGGACTCGCCGGTGGCTATGTTGCTGGCGTGGCAGCCGAATCCCAGCCTTCCGTCGGGCAAACGCTGCTCTGGTTCCTCGACCGCTACCGCGGCGAGGAAGGAGCCCTCAACTGCCCGACCCTGTGCCGCATACACGGGCCTGTCGACAGAACACGCGTGCGCCGTGCCGTCGCCGAGGTGATGACGCGGCACGAGTCGCTGCGGACGACCTTCACCGGGGGTGGACGCAGACTCAAAGCGATCATCGCCGACACCGCCTCACCTCCCTTGAACGAGGTCGACCTTTCCGGCGAACCCGACCCGGAAACGGCGGTCGGAGATGCCATCAGGACAGAGCTGAGCACCCGTATCGACCCGACGGGGAGCTGCGTACGGCTCACCCTGTGGAAGCTCGCGGCCGATCACCACATTCTCTGCTTCAACATGCACCACATGGTCACCGACGCGTGGTCGTGCCGCGTGGTCCTCCAGGACCTGTGCGCCGCCCTGGACCGCTCCGGGAACGAGGCCGCGCCGGAGGCCGCCAAGCCCTACTCCGAGTTCGCCGCGGAGCAGCGACGGTACCTGACCTCGGAGGCGGGCAAGCGGCTCACCTCGTTCTGGTCCGAGCGGCTTCGCGACATGACGCTCGCGCCGTTGCCGATGTCGCGCGCCACGCCCGGAGCGACTCGACGCACCGATCTCGTGCAGGACACATTGGACGCCAAGACCACGACCGCGCTCGACGCGGTCGCGCGTGCGGAGCGCAGCACCTTGTTCGTCAGCCTGCTGACGGCGTACTACCGGGCGCTGCGGCAGGTGAGCGGCAGCGACGACCTGCTGGTCGCCACGCTCTTCGCCAACCGAACGCCGGAATACCGGGACACCGTCGGATTCCTGGCGAACATGGTGCTTCTTCGAACCCGGCTCTCCTCCGGGGGCGGCCTCACGGACGACCTGCGCGCCACCCACTCCACAGTGATGGACGCCTTCGTCCACCAGGCGATGCCGATACAGATGCTGCCCATCACCCCGGACGACACGAGCCGCAGGCTGGACGACGTGGTCTTCCAGATGATGCCCGATCCCGTCTACTCCACCCGGGCGGGAGGTCTGGACATCGAGGTCCTCGTCCCCGACGACGTAGCGACCCGCTTCGAACTGGAGCTGGTGGCCGTGCCCACCGAGGACACCATCCGTGTCCTCCTGTTCTTCAACCCCGACCGGTTCTCCCACGAGTTCGCCCACGAGCTGCTCGCAACGTACATCAGGATCTGCCGCGGCTTCGACCGGTTACACCGCGGCGTGAAGGAAGGGTCCGCATGATCGAGCGAGAAAACGACGAGACGGAGCGCCCTCGAATCCCGGGGGTGGAAGAGATCCGCACGGCCGTCGCGACCAGGCTCGGCATTCCGGTCTCCGAAATCGGGACCGAGGACGACCTCACGGAGCTCGGCCTCGACTCGCTGGGGGTAATGAACCTGGCGTCCACCTGGCAGGCGGCGGGTGTGGCGGTCACCTTCGGCGAGCTGATCGAGGAGGCGACGATCGCCGCGTGGGCGCGGCTCATGGCCGGGGACGGGTCCCACGCTCCGGAAGCTCCGGAACCGACGGACGACGGAACGTTCGAGGACGGGGCATTCGAGCTGGCCCCCATGCAGCACGCCTACTGGTCCGGACGTCAGCCCGGCATGCCGCTCCGGACCGGCTCGCACTTCTACTTCGAGTTCGACACCGACCTCGATCCCCACCGGCTCGACGCCGCGGTCGCCGCGCTACGTGAGCGCCACCCGATGCTGCGGACGGGAATCGACGGTGACGGTGTCCAACACGTCCACCCAACGCTCCACGGGCTGGACGAGGTGGTGGACCTACGCGCGCTGGACGCGGACACGACGGAACAACGACTGGCGGGCATACGCTCGCGCATGTCCCACCAGACGCTGCGCATAGCGGAGGGGCAGGGACTGGACATACGGCTGGTCCGCATCGCCGAGGACGCGTGTCGGCTGTTCCTCGACATCGACATGATCGTCTGCGACGCCCGGAGCTTCGGCATCGTGGTCTCCGACCTGGCGCGACTGTACGAGGCGGGTGACACCGACACCTCGTCGGTTGACCTGAGCTTCCGCGACTACCTCCGGCTGGTCGAACAATCGGGCCGAGGCCGCCGGGAACGGGACGCCGAGTACTGGCGTTCCCGGGCCGAGTCACTGCCGGTCGCCCCCGCGCTGCCCCTGGCCACCGCTCCCGAACAGCTCGAGGAGGTATCCGGGGTACGACGCCACACGTGGCTGTCCGGCGAGGCCTACGCGCGGCTGTCCGAGCACGCCCGCGCCCACGGTGTGACTACCTCGATGGCCCTCGCGGCCGCGTATGCCGATGTGCTCGCGGCGTGGAGCGACGATCCGCACTTCCTGCTCAACCTGCCCGTGTTCAACCGCGCCCCGGTACACCCGGATGTCGAGCAGCTGGTCGGCGACTTCACGGATCTACAGCTGCTGGAGGTCCGTCCCGACGGGAGCCTTTCGTTCGCCGAGCGCGCCCGCGCGGTCCAGGAGCAGTATCGGCGCGATGCCGCGCATTCCAGCTACGGCGGCACCTCGGTCCTGCGGGATCTGGCACGCACCACCAACGGGCCGGGTAACCGCTCAGGAGTGGTTTTCACCAGCGTGCTGGGTATGGGCGAGCTGTTCGACCGGTCCGCACTGCACCTGCTCGGGCAACCGGTCTGGATGAGTTCGCAGACCCCGGGAGTCTGGATCGACCTACAGTTGATCGAGCAGGACGGCGGGGTACTCATCAACTGGGAGACCGCCGAGAACCTGTTCAGCGCGGGTGTGCCCGCCGCCATGTTCGAAGCCTTCGCCGAACGTGTGCGCTCGCTGGCCTCGGACCCCGACTCCTGGTCGCGGACCCTGCCGATCCCGTTGCCGGTGGGTCAGGCGGAGGTGCGTGCCCGGGTCAACGACACCGGACCCGGCAGCCCACCACGACTTCTGCACCCACCGGTCTTCGACAACGCCCACACCCACCCCGACCGCATCGCCGTCCACGGCCACGACCACACACTCACCTACCACCAACTCACCCAACAAGCCCTGGCCATCGCCGGACACCTACGCAGCCGCGGCATCGCCCACGGCGACCCCGTCGCCATCTCCATCCCCAAAGGACCCGACCAAATCACCGCCGTCCTCGGCATCCTCGCCGCCGGCGCCTGCTACGTCCCCATCGGCACCGACCAACCACCCCACCGCCGCAACCGCATCCTCACCTCCGCACAAGCCCACCACGCCCTCATCACCACCACACCCGACCCCGACTGGCCCACCACCACCGAACCCATCGACCTCACCACCGCCACCCACACCGAACCCCTCCCACAACCAGCCCAACCCTCACCCCACCAACTCGCCTACATCATCTACACCTCCGGCTCCACCGGAGACCCCAAAGGCGTCGAAATCACCCACGCCGCCGCCGCCAACACCATCGACGCCATCAACCACCGCTACAACATCGGCCCCCACGACCACATCCTCGCCATCTCCGCCCTCGACTTCGACCTCTCCGTCTACGACACCTTCGGCCTCCTCACCGCAGGCGGACAAATCACCACCATCACCGAAAACACCCGCCGCGAACCCACCCACTGGGCACACCTCATCCAGCAGAACCACATCACCACCTGGAACACCGTGCCCACCCTGCTCGACATGCTCCTGACCACCACCGACACCCACCAACTCCCCAGCCTCACCCTCGCCATGCTCTCCGGCGACTGGATCGGCCTCGACCTCAAAGACCGCCTCACCACCACCGCACCCAACGCCCACCTCGCCGCCCTCGGCGGCGCCACCGAAGCCGCCATCTGGTCCAACGTCCACGACGTCACCCACATCGACCCCACCTGGGTCTCCATCCCCTACGGCCACCCCCTCCCCGGCCAGCACTACCGCGTCGTCAACCCCCACGGCCACGACTGCCCCGACTGGGTCCCCGGCGAACTCTGGATCGGCGGCGCAGGCCTCGCCCACGGCTACCGCAACGACCCCCACAAAACCACCACCTCCTTCATCACCACCAACAACCAACGCTGGTACCGCACCGGCGACCAAGGCCGCTACCACCCCGACGGCACCCTCGAATTCCTCGGCCGCACCGACCACCAAGTCAAAATCCGCGGCCACCGCATCGAACTCGGCGAAATCGAGCGCGCCCTCGAACACGCCGAGCCGGTGCGGGAAGCGGTGGTCACCGTGGTTCCGGAACCCCGCGCCACGCTGTGCGCCATGCTGCTCGGGCACAACGGCGGCGAGACCTCACCCGAGGAGGTGTTGGAGACCGCCGCCCGGCACCTGCCCGAGTTCATGGTGCCCGCCCACGTCGAGTTCACCGACGCCTTCCCGTTGAACGCCAACGGCAAGATCGACCGGGCCGGGGTGCGCGCGGTTCTCACCGACCGGCTCGCCGCCCGCGCGGACGCGGACGAAGCGCCGGAGGAGGAGCTCGTCGGGAACGAAGCGGTGCTCGCCTCGGTGTGGACCGAACTGCTGGATGTCCGCTCGCCCACGCGGCGGTCGAACTTCTTCCACCTCGGTGGCGACAGCCTGCTGGCTACCCGAATGCTCGCGGCCCTGCGCCGCGACGGGCTCTCCGGCAGCCTCGGTGACCTGTTCAGCGCCCCGACGATCGCGGGATTCGCGAGTCGCCTGACCAACGTGGATGGTTCCAACGACCCCACGCCGACGATCGTCGCCGACCCCGAGCACCGGCACGAGCCCTTCGAACTCACCGATGTGCAGCGGGCCTACTGGTTGGGGCGCCACACCGGATTCACCTTGGGCGGGGTCGGGTCCTACTGGTACTGGGAATTCGAGGCCGAGTCGGTGGACCTCGACCGGCTGGAGGACGCGTGGAACTCGGTGATCGAACGTCACGAGATGATGCGCGCCGTCCTGGACGGCGACGGCCATCAGCGCATCCTGGCGACCGTGCCGAGATTCCGGTTCCAGGTGCGCCACACCAACGCGGCGGACCACGACGAAGCGGTGTCCGAGCTGCGCGGCATGGACAGCCAGATCCTGGACGTGACGAGCTGGCCGCTGTTCGACGTGCGCGCGGTCCAGCGGGACGACGGGCACACGGTCCTCGGCATCGGGTTCGACTACATCGTCCTGGACGCGCTCAGCATCGTCACGGTCCTGAGCGAGCTGTCCGCCCGGTACACCGACCCGGACCTTCATCTGCCCGAGCTGGAACTGTCCTATCGCGACTACCTGCTGGCCACCAGGACCGACGACGACGTCCGACAACGGGACGAGGCCTACTGGCTCCGGGCGATCGAGGAGCTTCCCCCACCGCCCGCGCTCCCGCTGCGGATCGCCCCGGAGCAGGTGGAACAACCCCGCTTCGTCCGCCGCGAGACCCGCATCGACCCCGCACAGTGGCAGAAACTGCGCGATCGGGCCGCCGAGCACGGGCTGACCGTCTCGACCGTGGTGGCAACGGCGTTCGCCGAGGTACTGACCGTGTGGAGCGGCGAACCCGAGCTGACGCTGACACTGACGGTGTTCGACCGCCAGGACCTACACCCCGACATCAACCGAGTGGTCGGCGACTTCACCTCGCTGATGCTGCTGGCCCATCGGAGCAGGCCGGATGAGCCGTGGTCGCGGACCGTCCGCAGGGTGCAGGGGCAGGTATGGGAAGGCCTGGAGCACAACGGGGTCTCCTCGATCTGGGTGCTCCAGCAGCTGGCGCAGCGTCACGGTGCCTCGCAGATGCTCATGCCGGTCGTGTTCACGTCGACCCTGGGAGTTTCCGACGAGTTCCCGGACCTGGAGCTCTCGTTCGGCTCCCAGACCAGGGGGCTGTCCCAGACGCCCCAGGTCACTCTGGACTGCCAGGTGATCGAGCAGAACGGCGGACTCACCGTCAACTGGGACTACGTCGAAGGCCTCTTCGCACCCGGCGTGGTGGAGAACGCCGCCGACGCGCTGCGATTCCTGCTGGAGGCGCTGGTCGACCGGGAGTGGGAGGCCCCACCACCGAACGTCCCGTTGCCGGTGGGTCAGGCGGAGGTGCGTGCCCGGGTCAACGACACCGGACCCGGCAGCCCACCACGACTTCTGCACCCACCGGTCTTCGACAACGCCCACACCCACCCCGACCGCATCGCCGTCCACGGCCACGACCACACACTCACCTACCACCAACTCACCCAACAAGCCCTGGCCATCGCCGGACACCTACGCAGCCGCGGCATCGCCCACGGCGACCCCGTCGCCATCTCCATCCCCAAAGGACCCGACCAAATCACCGCCGTCCTCGGCATCCTCGCCGCCGGCGCCTGCTACGTCCCCATCGGCACCGACCAACCACCCCACCGCCGCAACCGCATCCTCACCTCCGCACAAGCCCACCACGCCCTCATCACCACCACACCCGACCCCGACTGGCCCACCACCACCGAACCCATCGACCTCACCACCGCCACCCACACCGAACCCCTCCCACAACCAGCCCAACCCTCACCCCACCAACTCGCCTACATCATCTACACCTCCGGCTCCACCGGAGACCCCAAAGGCGTCGAAATCACCCACGCCGCCGCCGCCAACACCATCGACGCCATCAACCACCGCTACAACATCGGCCCCCACGACCACATCCTCGCCATCTCCGCCCTCGACTTCGACCTCTCCGTCTACGACACCTTCGGCCTCCTCACCGCAGGCGGACAAATCACCACCATCACCGAAAACACCCGCCGCGAACCCACCCACTGGGCACACCTCATCCAGCAGAACCACATCACCACCTGGAACACCGTGCCCACCCTGCTCGACATGCTCCTGACCACCACCGACACCCACCAACTCCCCAGCCTCACCCTCGCCATGCTCTCCGGCGACTGGATCGGCCTCGACCTCAAAGACCGCCTCACCACCACCGCACCCAACGCCCACCTCGCCGCCCTCGGCGGCGCCACCGAAGCCGCCATCTGGTCCAACGTCCACGACGTCACCCACATCGACCCCACCTGGGTCTCCATCCCCTACGGCCACCCCCTCCCCGGCCAGCACTACCGCGTCGTCAACCCCCACGGCCACGACTGCCCCGACTGGGTCCCCGGCGAACTCTGGATCGGCGGCGCAGGCCTCGCCCACGGCTACCGCAACGACCCCCACAAAACCACCACCTCCTTCATCACCACCAACAACCAACGCTGGTACCGCACCGGCGACCAAGGCCGCTACCACCCCGACGGCACCCTCGAATTCCTCGGCCGCACCGACCACCAAGTCAAAATCCGCGGCCACCGCATCGAACTCGGCGAAATCGAGACTCGGTTGCGGGAACTGCCCGACATCACGCACGCGGCGGTGTGGGTGGAGGAGTCGGGAGCCGCGAAGCGCATCGCCGCGGCGGTGGCGGGCACCGACTCCGACGCGGAGAAGGTGCGCGCCGAACTGGCCGGAACCGTCCCCGACTACATGGTCCCGGAACACGTCCGGGTGCTGGAAGCGATGCCGCTCAACGCCAACGGCAAGATCGACCGGGCCGCCCTGATTCGCGCCTCGCCCGCGATCCCCGAGGCCCCCCGGGAGTCGGTTCCCCCGCGAACCGAAACGGAGCTGGCCGTGGCCGAGATCTGGCAGGAGCTGCTGGGGATGGCAGAGGTGTCGCGCGACGCCGGATTCTTCGAGCTCGGCGGGGACAGCCTGACCGCGACCCGCGTCGCACAACGCCTGCTCCGACGTTTCGACGTGGAGCTCACGCTACGCCAGCTGTTCGACCATCCCACGCTCAGCCAGGTCGCCGGTCTCGTCGACGAGCTGATCCTGGTGACCGACGATCACGACGCTCCCGTGCGACTGGAAGAAGGTGTGCTGTGACCGCTAGCGAGATCATCGCCGAGCTGGAACAAGCCGGCCTCCACCTGTGGGAGGACGAGGGAAAAGTCCGCTTCCGCGGCCCGGAAGGGGCGATGACGCCGGAGCTTCGCGATTCGATCGTCAACATGCGTGACGAGGTGATCCGCGCACTGCGCGAACGCGACAGCCAGGTGGTCGACCCGCGACCCGAGGAGCGCTTCGAACCGTTCCCGCTGACCGACGTGCAGTCCGCCTATCTGCTCGGCAGGCGCGGCGTTTTCGAGTACGGCTCGGTGCCGTGCCACGCCTACGGCGAGCTGATGTTCGACGCGCTCGACCACGACCGCCTCCAGCGGGCTTGGTCCACCGTCGTCGACCGGCACGACATGTTGCGCACGGTTCTCGACTACGACGGGTTCCAGCGTGTCCTCCCGGATCCGCCGGAGCCGACGATCGACTGGACTGACGCGCGCGAGCTCGCCTCGGCCGAGGGCGAGGCACGGGTCGTCGAGACCCGGAACCGGCTCTCGCACGAGTCGAAGGAGGTCACCGAGTGCCCGCTGTACAGCATCGCGGTCACCGAGCTCGCCGATCGCGCCGTGCTGCACTTCTCCATCGACTTCCTGATCGCGGACTACGTGAGCATCTACCAGCTGCTCGACGAGTTCGGCGCGTTCTACGAGGATCCCGACGCGAAGCTGCCGACCCCGACCATCAGCTTCCGCGACTATCTGCGGGCCGAGCGGCAAGTGCGGCAGGGCCCCGCTTACGAGCGCGACCGCGAGTACTGGTTGGAACGCCTCGACACCCTTCCGGCCGCTCCGGAACTGCCGTTGGTGCCCGAGCCCAGCCGGTACGGCCCCAGCGGATTCACGCGGCGGGAGCTTCGGCTCGACACCGAGACCTGGGCGAGTCTGAGACGACGCGCCGGGAACCACAACCTGTCAGCGTCCAATGTGGTCATGGCCGCCTACGCGGAGGTGCTCGGCCGATGGAGCCGTCATCCGCGATTCACGCTCGACATCACGGTGCTGAGCAGGCTGCCGCTGCACCCGGACGTCACCGGTCTCGTGGGTGACTTCACCTCCGTGAATCTGCTCGCCGTCGACACCGCGGGGGCCGACGACTTCGTGGACCGCGCCAAGGCACTAAACGAGCAGCTCTTCGAGGACCTGGACCACCGCCTCTTCTCCGGAGTGGAGGTGCTGCGCGAGCTGAGCCGCAGACGCGGGCAGCAGGGCGGTCTGATGCCCGTGGTGTTCACCAGTGCGATCGGGCTGTCCGACACCGAGGAACCGAACGGTCCGATGCGCACGCCGATCGAGAACGGCATCAGCCAGACTCCGCAGGTCTGGCTCGACTGCCAGGCGATGGAAGCGGGGGGTGCGCTTCGGATCAACTGGGACTCGCGCGACAACGTGATCCCCCCGGCCGCGCTGGACGACATGTTCGCGACTTTCGAAGCCCTCCTGCACCGACTCGCCGAGGACGAGTCCGCCTGGTTCGGCGACCCGGTGGAGCTGCCCGCCGCTCAGCTAGCCCGCAGGGCCGAGGTCAACGACACCGAAAGGCCGTTGAGCGGGGCGACGCTCGCCGAGGCCCTCGTCGACCGGGCGCTGGACAGCCCCGACGGGGTGGCGGTCGTGGACGACGGGGCGAGCATCACCTACCGGGAACTGTTGGCCCGGGCCACGGCGGTGGCGAACGCGCTCCGCGCGGCGGGACGGGAGCGGGGCGACCGCATCGGCATCGTCATGGAAAAGGGCCGGCACCAGGTCGCCGCCGCCGTCGGAGTCCTGTTGTTCGGCGGGGCGTACGTGCCGGTCGAGGCCGGCCAGCCGGAGAGCAGGCGTCAACAGATCCTGACCGGTGCGGGGATCGAGGTGGTTCTCAGCCACTCGGAGAGCACGGCCGCCGTGCCGCGGGAGTGTCGCCGCATCGACGTCGACGCCCTGGAGGAGGCCACCGATCCCCCGGAACGTCCGCGGGTCTCACCGACCGAGTCCGCCTACGTCATCTTCACGTCCGGCTCCACCGGCTCCCCGAAGGGCGTCGAGATCAGCCACCGGGCCGCCGTCAACACGCTGGACGACGTGTGCAGTCGCTTCGCCGTCACCTCGGACGACGTCGTTCTCGGGTTGTCCAGTCTGGCGTTCGATCTGTCGGTGTTCGACGTCTTCGGCGTGCTGGGCCGCGGCGGAACCCTGGTCCTGCCGGACCCGGCACGACACGCGGACCCCTCCCACTGGGCGGAGCTCATCCAAGAGCGCGGGGTGACCGTGCTCAACACCGTGCCCGCCCAGATGACGCTGCTGGAGGAGTACCTCCGCGGGGCGGACACCGACCGCGGCAGCGTGCGGCTCGGGATGATGTCGGGCGACTGGATCCCGTTGTCCCTGCCCGACGCGATCCGTGCGCGCATCCCGTCGATCGAGCTGGTGGGCCTCGGCGGCGCCACCGAGGCCGCGATCTGGTCGATCTTCCACCCGATCGACCGCGTCGATCCCGCGTGGCCCAGCATCCCCTACGGGACACCGCTGGAGAACCAGCGCTTCCACGTGCTCGACGACGAGCTGCGGGCACGCCCCGATCTCGTCATCGGCGATCTGTACATCGCCGGTGCGGGCCTGGCCGAGGGATACCTCGGCGACCCGGAGAAGACCGCGTCGTCCTTCATCCGGTTGCCCTCAGGCGAACGGGCCTACCGCACCGGCGACATGGGGCGGTACCTGCCGGACGGGAAGATCGAGTTCATCGGTCGGGACGATCGCCAGGTCAAGATCCGCGGTCACCGGGTGGAACTGGCCGAGGTCGAGTCAGCGCTGGCCGCCGATCCCGAGGTCGAGTCCGTTGCCGTCACGACACGGGGCGAGCGCAACGCTCGCAGGCTGGTCGCGTTCCTCGAAACCGCGAACACCGACGAGCGGGGCCGGTCCGCCGACGCCGACATCGTCGACGAAGTGGTCGCGGCGGGCGACGAGATTCGGCGGGAGGTGGACGTTTCCAGAGTGGTCGAGTTCGCCGCGGTGCTCGACGACGCGGCTCTCCGCCGCATGATCGACGTGCTGCGCCGGTCGGGACTGTGGCCCACCGCCGAGGCGCGGCACACCACGGCGGAGATCATGCGCACCGCCCGGGTCGCTCCGAAGCACGAGCGTCTGGTGCGACGCTGGCTGACCGTCTGCGTCGAGAACGGCTACCTGCTCGAACACGACGACGGCTACGGGTGTCCACGACTGATCGAGCCCGACGACGTGGCGCGGGCCTGGGCCGAAGTGGACCGTCTGATGCCCGAGGCACACGACCGCCCCGAGCTGGTGGAGTACTTCAGGACCGCCTCCGAGCACTTGCCCGAACTCGTGCGCGACGAGCGGGACCCGCTGCGACTGCTCTTCCCCGAAGGGGACTTGAGCATCCAGGAAGCGGCCTACATGGAGGGGTTCCTCTCGCGCTACCTCAACCGTCTGGCAACCAGCACGGTACGAGGGGTCGCCCGCGGCAACGACGGGCGCGCACCGCTGCGGGTCCTGGAAGTCGGGGCCGGGGTCGGCGGCACCAGCGCGGACACCATACCCGCGCTGGACGGCGAGAACGTGCGCTACTCGTTCACCGACGTATCGCGGTTCTTCCTCAACAAGGCCGCCGACCGATTCGGCGACTACCCCTGGGTCGACTATGCGCTGTTCGACTTCAACGAGCCGTTCCGCGACCAGGGGGTGCGCCCCAACTCGATCGACGTGATCCTGTGCGGCAACGTCATGCACTACGCCAAGGACGCCCGCGAGGCGCTGCGGCGAATGCGGGAGGCGCTGGCCCCCGGCGGCTGGTTGGTGTTCATCGAGACCACGCGCGACAACTACCAGGTCCTGACCTCGATGGAGTTCCTGTTCGACGCCACCGCGGGCGACTTCCGGGACGTCCGGCAGGGCCGGGACCAAACCTTCATCGCCCATGGCCAGTGGCACGAGCTCCTCACCGAGGCGGAGGCGGACATCGTCTACTGCCTGCCGGACGAGTCCGACGAACTGGCCGACATCGGCATGCACGTCTTCGCCGCGAGGTTCAAGCGGGACCGCGTGGCGATCGACACCGAGGAGCTGGCGCGACGGCTCGGGACGCGGCTCCCCGCGGAGATGATTCCCTCGCACTTCCACGTGCTCGACTCACTACCGCTGACGGACAACTACAAGATCGACCGAGCCACTCTCGAGGAGTGGGCCGAGGAACGCGGCCTCGATTCCGAGCAGTCCCTCGCGGACGAGGCGCAGGAAGCCGGTGAGCTCAACCGAACCATCGCCCGCATCTATGCCGAGGTGCTGGGCAAGAACGACGTCAGCCTCGACACGAACTTCTACTCCCTCGGGGGCGACTCGCTGCTGGCCGCGCAGGTGGTCACCCAACTTCGCGAGAACGTCCCCGAGGCCACAGCAGTCCTGTTCGACGAGCTGCTCAGGGAACTGCTCAACGGAGCGTCAGTACAGGAGGTCGCGATGTTCCTCGACGACGAGCAAGCGGACAAGGCGGAGACGAGCGCCGGATCGAACTACGCCCTCACCGGAGCCGCCGACGCGCTCGGCAACCCGGTGCACGTGCTGTTCAACGACGGCTTCGGGGAGGACGCCGTCCGGATAGGGGAGGAGCTGGGTGAGCACGATCCCGTCGTGCAGGTCCCCATGCTCGCCGTCGGGGACGAGCTGGCCATCGAGGATCTGGCCCACGAGGTCGTGCGGGAGATCCGCACGCTCAGCCCGGGACCGTTCCATCTCGTCGGAGTGCGTGGTGGTGGTCTGCTGGCGCTCAACACGGCTCAACAGCTGACCGAACTGGGCATACCGGTCAGTGGGCTGACCCTGGTGAGCAGTTACCCGTTGCCCGCCGTGATCCGCGACGAGGTGGTCTACGAGGCGATGTTCCTCCTGGGGACCGGCACCGATCCCGCGAAACTCGGCTACCCCGACGAGGCAGGGCTGGGCCGTGTCCTGGGGGAACTGGTACCCGCGGGTGACATCCCCCCTGGGGCGATGGCGGGACTCGCCGACCACCGGGACGCGGAGCTGCGATCGGTGGCGGAGATCGCGGCCGATCTCGATTCGCGGACACGTGACGAGCGGGTCCAGGCGATCGCCGATCAACTCGGGTGGCCTGCCGAGGACATCGGCGCCGCGCTGCGCGGCACGCTGGCGCTGTTCAACGCCGCGGCCTCGTACACGCCGGACGTCTACACCGGCGATGTCCGGCTCCTCGTGCACAACGAGGAAACGCCCGTCTGGTCGACGATGGCCACCGACATGCGGGCCTACTGGGAGAACATCTGCGTGGGGCGTCTCGACGTGGAAACGATATCCGGCAGCCACTTCAACTGCACCGAGCGGCTCAGCAGCGAGCACATCGACCTGCCGGAGGAGGAGCGGTGACGGACGTCGATATCGCGGTGCTCGGCGGCTACGGGGCCGTCGGGGCCGCCGCGCTGGAGGCGATCGCCGAGCGTCGGCCCGACGTGACGGCGAGGGTCGGCGGGCGTGACGAGGCGCGGGCCGAGGCGCTGCTCGAAAAACTCGGTGTCCGGGGCGAGTCCCACCGGGTCGACCTGCGGGACGGCCGCTCGCTCGCAGAGTTCTGCCGAGGCGCTCGGCTGGTCCTCAACTGCGCCGGGCCGTCGTACCAGGTGCTGGATCGGGTGGCCTGGGCCGCGATGGCGGCCGGTGCCGACTACGTGGATCCCGGCGGGGACGAGCCGGTCTTCAACGCCCTGAGTCGGCCCGGGTCGTTCACCGGCACCGCGGTGCTCACCGCGGGGATGCAGCCGGGCCTGACCGGACTGCTGCCCCGGCACCTGGCGCGCCCGATGTCCGATCCGCGAGCGCTCACGGCGTACGTCGGGACCATGGACCGGCTGACTCCGGCGGGAGCGGCGGACTACCTGCTCAGCCTGGGCGGTTCGTACGGTGAGTCCCAGGCCGCCGTTCGGAACGGGGTCCGGGTGGAACGCGCGCTGGAACCACGTACCGACATCGAGCTTCCCTACGCCGGACGCAGGCTCGACGCGTATCCGTATTTGAGTTTCGAGTCCGAGGAGATCGCCCGGGAACTAAAACTGTCCGAGGTGGACTGGTTCAACATCTTCGAGGGCGGGGCGCACATGATGACCTGCCTGAGCAGGCTCCAGGGCGCCATCCGCGGCGAGTCGGACCTGACCGGGGCCGCCGACGAACTGACGCGGGCGGCGGCTCTGGACCTGTTCGGCAAGAGTCCCTTCCAGCTCATGCTGTTCGAGGTCACCGGCAGCCACCTGGGCCGACCCGCGACGCGCGGCCTGGTACTGCGTGCCCACGACACCTACGCCCTCACCGGGCTGGCGAGCGCGCTGGCCGCGCTGGACGTGCTGGACGAGCGGATCGGCCCCGGGATCCACTTCGCGGCCACGGCCCTGGACTCCTCGGTCGTGTTCGATGCCCTGCGGGCGAGCCCGGCGGTCACGACCGTGGAGGTGCACGAGGGGCCGCTCCTCGGAGCCTTCGAAACCGAGGAGGGACAGTTATGACCGCCGACGTTCCCCGGCCCGAGGTTTCCGCCGCGGACCGGTCCGCGGCACGACCGCCGAGGGTGGTGGTGGCCGGGACCGGCTTCGGCCGGGCCTACCTGGCCGCCTTCGAACGTCCCGATTTTCCCTTCGAGCTGGCCGGGATCATCGCCAACGGAAGCGAACGCAGCAAGGCCTGCGCCGAGCACTACGACGTACCGCTGTGGACCGAGCCCGGCCAGGTGCCCGGGGACGTCGACATGGCGTGCGTGGTGGTGGGTGGCGCGATGAACGGGGGACGGGGACCGGAGCTCTCACGGGAACTGATGTCCCGGGGACTGCACGTATTGCAGGAGCATCCGCTGCATCCCGACGAGCTGGCCTCCTGCCTGCGAACGGCCCGCGAGCGGCGGGTGGTGTTCCGGCTGAACACCCACTACCCCCACGTGGAACCGGTTCGGCGTTTCCTGGCCTGCGCCCGCGAGCTCGGTGAACGCCAGCGTCCGCTCTTCATCGACGTCACCTGTGCCTTCCAGGTCCTCTACACGGTCTTCGACCTGCTCGGCGAGGCACTCGACTCGATCAGGCCCCTCGGTGTCCACGGAGTGACCGAGGAGCCGGCCAACGGTGCGGCACCGCCGCCGTACCGCGGTGTGAGCGGACGTTTCGCGGGCGTTCCGCTGACCATGCGGCTGCAGAACGAACTCGTGCCATCCGAGCCGGACAACTACAGTCACCTGCTGCACCGGATCAGCATCGGTTACGAGGGGGGCGACCTGACGCTGTTCGACACCCACGGACCAGTTCAGTGGCACATGCGCCCCCACATGCCCGCCGAGCTGAAGAACCTGGTGCGATTCTCCGACGCCACCGCGGAGCACCTGCGAATGCCGAGCGTGCAGCCCATAGGTCCCGCGGTCGGCGCTTCGTACGACGAGGTGCTGGGCACGCTGTGGCCGCAGGCCACGGCTCGCGCGATCACCGCGCTCCGACAAGCGGTCGTCGACAACGCCTCGTCGGATGCGCACGTGCAACGGCACATCACCCTCACCCGGATGGCCATGTCGGTGGCCGAGGCCTGCGGTCCGGTGCGTCTGCACCAACCCCGGACCCCGCCGGTTCAGATCAGCGCGGAGGAATTCGGCGAACACCTACGGAGGTAAGACGCTATGACGATGATCCGCAACGCGTGGCTGCGGACGTTCTTCCCGCGTCCGAACGCCACCCTGAGGCTGTTGTTCTTTCCGCACGCCGGTGGTTCGGCCAGCTTCTACCGCTCGGTGGCCGGAGCCCTGCCGGAGCACGTGGAACCCGTGATCGTGCAGTACCCCGGGCGGGAGGACCGGATCAACGAGGAACTCCGCGTCGACATGGACGAGCTCGTGGCCGATCTGACCGAAGCGCTCGATCCGCTCACGGACAAGCCGATGTGGTTCTTCGGGCACAGCATGGGAGCTTCGGTGGCCCACGAGGTGACCCGTCTGCTCACGGCGCGGGACCGTCCAGTGCCGGAGCACCTGATCGTCTCCGCCCGCCCCGGTCCGCCGCGTCAACGGTGCGACGACAAGTATCTGGACGACGAGCGGCTGTGGGCGGACGTCCGCGAGATGGGGGGCACGGATGCCGGTCTGCTGGCCATGCCCGAGGTGAAGGCCATGGCCTTGCCCATGATCAGGTCCGACTACCGCTTGATCGAGACCTACCGTGCCCGGCTCGACGCCGACCTGGACATCCCGCTGACCGCGTGCTTCAGCGATCGCGACCCCGAGGTCGGTCGCGAGGACGCCGAAGCGTGGCGGACGGCGACGGTCGGCCCGTTCGCGGTGGAAAGTTTCACGGGCGGCCATTTCTATCTGCGTGAGGAAAGCGAGCGCGCCGTCGTCGACTGGCTCACCGAACGGACCGGGAACCGGCGGACGTGAGAGCGCTCAGAGGTGGGCGAGCACGTTGATCACATTGCCGTCGCGATCCCGGAAAAAGAACCGGCGAACTCCCCAATCCTCGTCGTGAAGTTCGTAGATGATCTCCATTCCGGCCTGTTCCGCTGCCGTGTAAGCGGCATCGACGTTCTCGACCTCGATTGATGCATCCATATTGGACGGACCTGTTCGATCCTTTGTTATCAGACCTATTTGGGCAGCGGGATGCTCCGGCGAGGCCAGGATGGCGATCCAGCCATGGTTCATCACGACTTCCATACCGGTAGTCCGCGCATAGGCGTCGACGGCGCTGTCGAGATCGCTCACCGTCAATACGGACATCACACGACGTACAGCCATGGCAACAGGCTATCCGGAATGAATTCGGGCGGGTGCGCAGGCCTGTTGGCACTCTTTCATCGACGCACCCCACCCGGCCGCACCGGGCTACATTCACGCCGACAGACGCGGGAACGCAACCGATCCGCTGCGCTCCCGGCATTGTTCACATCCGCCTGAGGAGGATTGACGTGGTACTCGTCAACGCAGCCGGAACTGCCGTCAAGAACACCGCGTTCGAGGAGCTGCGCGACTCGATCCGCGGCGAGTTGATAACACCCACCGATCCCGACTACGACGCGCGCAAGCAGATCTGGAACGGATTCTTCCAGAAGAGTCCCGGTGCCATCGCGCGGGTGGACGGAGCCTCGGACGTCACCAAGGTCGTGAAGTTCGCTCGCGAGAACGAGGTCGAGTTGGCCGTCAAGGGCGGTGGGCACTGCTTCGCGGGCACGGGCACGGTCGAGGGGGGACTGGTGCTGGACACCTCGAATCTGCGCGGCATCCGGGTCGATCCGTGGCGGCGTCGCATGGTGGTCCAGCCGGGACTGCTGCAGGGCGACGTCGACGCGGAGACGCAGAGCTTCGGTCTGGCCGTCACCGGGTCGCAGGAGTCCTACATCGGTATCGGAGGTGTGACGCTCGGAGGTGGTCTGGGCTGGCTGGCCCGTTACCGGGGGCTGCTGGTCGACAACATGATCTCGGCCGATGTCGTGCTCGCCAACGGCGAAATGGTCCGGGCCAGCCCACAGGACGACGCCGACCTGTTCTGGGCGATCCGCGGTGGCGGCGGCAACTTCGGCGTCGCGACCAGCTTCGAGTTCGAGCTCCACCCGCAGGGGCAGTGCGTGGCCGGAATCCTGGGTTTCCCGATCGACCAGACGGTGGAGGTGACCCGCCGCATCGACGAGTTCAACCAGTCCGCCCCCGATGCGCTGACCACCTCGTTCGCCTTCCTGATCGCTCCCAACGGCGAACCGGCCGTCGGCTTGGGCTTCTGCCACGCGGCGCCGGACGAGAACACCGAGAGTCTGGTGGACCAGATGCGCGGCCTGGGCACGAACCTGGTGCTCGACCACTGCGGCACCATGCCCTACGTGGCAGTGCAACAACTGCTGGACGACAACACGATCGCGGGACACCGCTACTACCCACGCTCGTTCCTCCTGCCGTCGTTGAACGGGGAGGCAATGCAGATCCTGGCTGACGGTTTCCTCAACACGCCCTCGCAACGCAGCCTGGTCGGCGGCGCCCAGATGGGCGGAGCGATGCTGCGAACGGCGCCGGACGCGACGCCGTTCCCCCACCGGGACGGATACCTGACGAGCATCCTGCCCTCGTGGACCGACCCGTCCCAGGACGAGGAAGCCATCGAGTGGACGGAGCGGATCTACACCGATCTGCTGCCCCACACGATCGAAGGTGTCTACGCCAATCATCTCGGCGTCGACGCCCCCGAGCGTGTCGGCGAAGCCTACGGCGGCAACTACAACCGGCTCGCGGAGCTGAAGTCGGTTTACGACCCCGACAATTTCTTCCACACGAACGTCAACATCAAGCCGAAGGTCTGAGGAAGTACTTCCGGAACGCCGCGTCGATTCGGTTGCTCGACCGGCGTCGATCGAGGTGTTCCGGGCCGCCGAGTCCGTGTCGTCGCGGGAGGGCTGGGCACGTGGTTTAGTCGCGGCCACTGCTCGAGGGGCCCCGCGACGCGACCGGGCATCGGACTCGGCCACCGGCTCACCGGACGGGCGGGGCTCCTGGGCGTGCGCCGCTCCCGAGCTCCCCTCTCCGAAGCGGACGATCCGAGAACCGGAAACCACCGGACCGGGCCTGGTGCGAGGAAATCCCGCGTGCGACCCCGAGGTCGAGATGATCATCCTCGAAAGCCGTGACCGGTTAGGTGATGCCCCGGCACGAACGAAAGCTCCGGATGCACCAAGATCTTTTACGAGCAGTATTCCGACCGGAGCAGCGAGCGCCTCGACATCTCTACTCCGAAAAGACGAAATCCGAACCCCGCAGTTGACAATCGCAGCAAAACAGACAATACTGTTGAGCGATAATCCGAACGAAACAACAAATCAGGAAACAAGTCCGAGCAAATTCGGTACAACATATTTCTCCGCGCTCCCACCATCGGGGGAAGCACACAAGGGAAGACGCGGTGAAAAATTCACAGCACGAGATTTTCCCGGTCGGGTACCAACCGAAAAACCGGTAAAACCAAGCGGACCGGCCGGATTCCGGGGGAAAACCGTAGTGTGACGCAGAACTGGGGTGAGCACCACGGAAGCCTGCTGGTTCCGAGCTGTCCGGATATTTGATTTCCGCGAACCGAGCAACCCCCGGCGGCGCACGTTTTTTCGCCCGACTGCCAAGAGAACCATCGGACGAGCTTTCCATACTTTCACTCGGCGAATATCGATCACGTGTGACACACACATGGGGGCGACGTAGATGTGGGAGCGACATGTCGAACACCGAGACACCCCGTGCCACTGCCTACAGCATTCCTCGTCAAGTGTTTCTCGACCCCTCAAGAAATCGCGGGAATACGCCGCTGATTCGGCGATGAGCACTCGTCCGGAAGTCGTGTTCCTACGCTGGCCCGCGCAGAGCCAGGAGCGCACCCGATTGCGTGAGGCCGGAGTTCCCGCTCTGCTGATAGTGGAGGGGGGCGTCAACCCACCGACCGACGTCGCTCCCACGGAGGACTGGGTCCGGCAGCCGATTCCGCGTTGTGACATCGAGGCGCGGGTTTCGGTGCTGCGACAGCGCACGGCCGATACAGTTCCTGTGCTGGATCCGGCCGGGGTGCTCTACTACGCCGGTGAGTCGGTGCCGATGTCGAACGCCCAGGTGGCGATGATGCACTGTTTCCTCGCCGACTTCCGTCGCGTGGTTCGTCGCGGTGAGTTGCAGGAAGCGCTGGCCGACATCCGGGTCGGATTCTCCAACAACGCGTTGGACCTGCACATTCTGCGGCTGCGCAAACGAATCGCCAGGCTCAGTCTCGAGCTGCGAACCGTTTGGGGGCGCGGCTACATCCTGGGGTGGGCGGCTTCGGAGGCCAGGAGCGCGCCCGAGAACCCGGTTCACCGCGTGCGGGTGAGTTCCTAGTAGGGCTCCGCGGCCCCGGTTTTCCAGCACTCACCGGGGAACTCTCTCGTACTCTCGTTCCGGCGCCCGACGCAGGGCAGCGATCTCCGCCCTGCGTCGGGCCTTTTCCTGGTCCGGGCTCTCGGGAAACCGAGGGACCGCATCGGTCGAAGCCGTTCTCCCGCGCGGGTGCCGCTCCCGCGGATTGTCGAACCTCCTTCCGACACCGTGCCGGAAGCCGGTTTCCCCGACAGGAGCGAAAAGTTCGGCACGGTGCGCTGCCCGCGCACCGTGCCGAACTCACCGAATATTCGGATGGTTGTCCGGATCACGGCCTCGGCAACCGGCCGGACAACCGGTCTTCGGGGTACTACTCCCGCCGTTCCGCGGCGGAACCCTGTCCGGCAGCCCCGCCGTCGCTGGGTCGTCCGTCCCCCTGGTGGTGCTCCGCAGCGCTCCCACCGTCGGTGGACAGTTCCGCACGCTTGATACGCAGTCCGAACACGACCACGAGCGCGGTGGCGAGCAGCATCCCGCTGACGACGAGGAAGGCCTGGGTGGCGCCGGCGGTGAACGCGATCTCGTAGAACCGGTCCGCCTGGGGATCGGATCCTTCCGAGGACACCGGCGGAGCTCCACCGAGCAGCTCCGCCTGCTTGTCGAGCAGCGCGCGCACCCCGATCGTGGAAAGCACCGCGATACCGAGGGCACCCCCCACCTGCTGCATGGAGTTGAGGACGGCCGAGGTGACCCCCTGCTCGTTCGCGTCGACACCGTGCACCGCGGTCAGGGTGAGCGAGATGAACATCAGCGCGAAGCCGGTAGCCGCGACGATCATCGGGGGAAAGAGGTTGGCCCAGTAGGTCGAGTCGGCCTGGAGCATCGAATACCAGTACATCCCGACCGCGCCCAGGAGCGCACCGCTGCCCGCGACCCACCTCGGATCGAAACGCGAGACCAGGGACGAGGCCAGCTGTGACGCCACCATCATGAATACCGCGAACGGCAGGAACGCGATGCCCGTCTGCAGGGCGGAGTAGTCCATGACGTCCTGGGCGTACTGGCTGAGGTACAGGAAGAACGAGTACATCGCCGCGGCCACGATCAGCATCGCGAAGTAGCTGGTTGCCCGGGTGCGTTCACGCAGGATGTGCAGCGGCAACAGCGGTCCGACCGAACGCCGCTCGACCAGGATGAACACGAGCAGGAACAGCACACCGGCACCGAGTGCGATCATCGTCTCGGGTTCCGACCACCGACTGCCGCCCCCTGCCGTACCGCCGCTCGCGTGGGTAAAGCCGTAGACCAGCGATACCAGACCGACCGTCGCGGTCAGCGCGCCCACGAGGTCGAACGCACCTCGTTTCGGATTCGACTCGGCGAGGAACTTGGGAGCGAGCAGTGCCACCGCGATCCCGAGCGGCACGTTGATGAGGAACGTCAACCGCCAGGACAACTCGGTCAGCACGCCGCCCAGCAGCAGACCGACCGTCGATCCCAGGCCGGACATGGCCGCGTAGACGCCCATCGCGCGGTTGCGTTGCGGTCCCGCCGGGAACGTGGTGGAGATGAGAGCGAGTGCCGCGGGTGCGGCCATCGCCGCGCCGACGCCCTGAAGTCCTCGCGAGAGGATCATCCAGCCGGGATTGGAGGCGACTCCGCCCAGCAACGACGCGAACGCGAACAACGCCGAGCCGAGGATGAAGACACGTCGTCGCCCGATCAGGTCGCCCAGCCTGCCACCGAGCAGCAGCAGTCCACCAAAGGCCACCGAGTAGGAGGTGAGCACCCAGGACACGTTCTCCGGAGCGAATCCGAGATCAGTGCGCAATCGCGGCAACGCGATGGTCACGATCGTCGCGTCGAGCACGACCATCAGCTGCACCGTGCTGATGAGCACGAGTGCCATGCCGAGACGACGCTGACCGCGCTCGTTGGCGACCGAGTGCTCGTCACTCGAATCAGTCAAGTCGGCAGACACAGGAGAAACCCTCTTTTCTCTAGAGGTCCGCGAGATGGTTCGCCCGAGCATCAGGCGGGAAGAACGACAGCGGTTCCGGCCGTGTCGACGATCGCCACATGGGTTCTCCTCAACTCGGGCGTGGGCAGTGCTCGGGCACGGGCAGTGGTCGGTTCGAACGTAGTCGTTCGCGACCTGGTGGAGGGCGTCGGTGAAAGAGCGATGACAGGGTTGGGCGCTTGCCCGGCACATCCCGGTTAGCCTGCCGCCGCAGCCGTGCTCACGGGACCGGAGCGGCAGCACGTCGAACGAGCCGTTCGTTCACCGAGCCCTCCGGAGCCGGTCCGAACCAAGGAGGCAGCCGTGTCAGCCCACCCCCCGCCTCGACGTACACGAACAACGACCGGGCGTGGGGCGGTGGCACCGCGTCCCCGGCCCGATGGCGGCGCGGGAGAGTCCCCCGCGACGGCCCGGGGCCTGTCCGTGCGGTTCTTCGGCGCAGGCCTGGCAACCGCTGAACTCATGACCTGCTACCTCGGTCTGGAGATCGGCGCCTACCGGGCGCTGGCCGATCTCGGTCCCGCGACACCCGCCGAGGTCGCGCGCCGCGCCGAGCTCGACGAACGCATGACCGTGGAATGGTTGGAACAGCAGGCCGGTGCGGGCATCCTGCGCATCGAGGATCCCGAGTCGGATCCGGACCGACGACGCTTCGAGCTACCACCGGAACACGCCGAGGCGCTTCTCGATCCAGACAGTCCACATTGGATAGCTCCGCTGGCGGTGATGCCGATCGGCGGTATAGCCGCGGTGCTCCCACGACTCGTGGCGGCCTACAAGAACCGGACCGGGCTGCCGCAGAGCGCCTACGGCGAAGCCATGCGAACCGGCCAGGAGAATCTCAACCTCGGGGTCTTCAACCACCACCTGGGCGACTGGATCGCTCGGCACCTTCCCGACATCGAAGCACGGCTGCACCTGCCCGGTGCCGCCATCGCGGATGTCGCCTGCGGTTCGGGCCTCTCCACGATCAGGCTGGCGCGGCTGTTCCCGCTGGCCGAAGTGCACGGCATCGATCTGGACCCCGATCGCATCGCGATGGCCCGCGGCCACTTGGCGGAGACCGATCTCGGCGACCGGGTGGTATTCAGCGACCGGGACGCGGCCGAGGGCGACGACGAGGGGAAGCACCTGCTCGTGTGCGTTTTCGACGCACTGCACGACATGCCTCGACCGGTCGAGGTGCTCCGTGCCTGTCGACGGATGCTGGCACCGGGTGGCGCCGTCCTGCTGATGGAGCCCTCCGTGGGGGAGCGGTTCAGCACCGAGCCCGCCGACAGCGAACGTTTCCACTACGCCGTCAGCGTGCTGCACTGCCTGCCGATCGGCATGAGTGAGACTCCCACGGCAGCAACCGGCACCGTCATGCGGCCCGCTACCGTGCGCGCCTACGCGCGCGAAGCCGGATTGGACACCGAGGTGATCGACGTCGGTCACCTCTTCCACCGGCTCTACCGGCTACGGGCCGTCTGAGACGGTGCCCGCGACCCGACGACGGCCCGCCTCAGTCCGCGTGGCCGTCGTCGGCCGCCCGGTCGCGTGCCCGGGCGCCGCTGAGTGGTTTTCCGACCTTGCCGGTTCGCAGGTACTCGCCGACCAGGTTGTTGACCTCGGTTGGTTTCTCCAGCAGGGACGCGTGGCCGCTGTTCCGGATCTCGGTGTACTCGGCGGTCGGGATCAGCTCGGCCAGTTCCCGCGCGTACTGCCGCGGCGCGACGATGTCGTGCTCCATACCGACGACGAGCAACGGCACGCTGACCTCGGCGACCTCCTGCTCGGAGGGACGGAACAGTCGGGCGGCCTCCGCGTGACCGATCGCACCGTGGCCGCCGGACTCCGCCCAGCCCTGCAAGCCCTCCAGGAACGGTGCGATGAACGCGTCGCGGTTCAGCGCTCGTGGACCGAACAAGTACATCGCGCGATAGACGCCTTCGAGCAGCGCCGGGACCTTCTGGTCCGACTGCAACCGCGTCACCGCCTCGGCCTGGATGGCTTCCTGGAGCTTGCTGGCTTTCCACGGCACGCCGATCAGTGCCGCGCGCTCGACCAGCTCGGGGCGCTTCATCGCGAACTCCAGCAGGATCATCGCCCCTACTGAGTATCCGATGTAGGTGCACTCGCCGAGCCCCAGCAGTTCGTTGAGCGCGGCCAGATCCTCGGCGAGCAGCTCGACGGTGTAAGGCGGCGGGGTTTCCTCCGAGGGCGCGACGCCACGCAGGTCGAAGGTCACGACCCGGTACCCCATCTTGGTCAGGTACGGCACCTGCACGTCCTCGAACAGGGACGCCTGGTGCTGTCCCGGAACGAGCACGACGACCGGGCCGTCCTCCGGGCCGAAGATGTCGTAGCTCAACGTGACGTCGGTCGACAGTGTTGCCTTCATGCGGTTCCCCTTCCTCTGGGCGGGCTGGGCTGTGCTCAGGAAGAGACGAGCTGTTCCTGCGCCGTGAGCTGACCGATGACGTATTCCAGGACCTGCTCGGTGGTCTGAATGCTCCGTCCGGTCTCCTCGTCGATCGGTGGCAGGTCGAAGTCGTCCTCGACCGCGAAGGCCAGCTCCAGCAGGGCCAGGGAGTGGAAGCCGAGGTCGTCGACCAGCTGCAGATTCTTCGCCGGATCGAACCGTGTCGGCTCCGGTGCGAGCTGCTCGATGATCCCGAGCACGGTCTCGCGAACTTCCTCCGCCGTGTAATACATCCGCCTTCTCCAGTTCTCGACCTTCTCAGGTGGGTCGATCCACCCGGCTGGAATGGCTCAGCGTGAGCCACAGCTCCCGACGCCGGTACTTGCCGCTGGTGGTGCGGGGGATGGTTCCGCGGGGAACGCACTCGACGTGTCGCGTGGCGCCGGGACACGTCGAGCCCAGCACTCGATCCGCGATCGCCGCGTACTCGGCGTCGAGCTCTTCGAGGACGGCGTACGCGTGAGCCCTTGAGGCGATCTCCCCGAGCACCACGCAGACGCGGTTGAGGTCCAACCCGGCACGGCCGAGGGCCATCTCGACGTCCTCCGCGAGGAGGAACCGCGCGTTGACCTTGATGCCGTCGCCCAGCCTGCCGAGGACGTACACCTCGCCGTCCCGTTCGAAGGCCACGTCGCGGGTGTGCAGACGGCCGTCCCGGAAGGCGGTGTCGGCGGCCCGCACGCCGTCCGGCGCGTCCTCCAGATAACCGTCGGCGAGCGAGTCACCCGTGACCACGAGTTCGCCGAGGTGCCCCTCGGGAACCGGATCGCCGTTCGCGTCGACCAGCAGAACGTCCGTTCCGGAGAGCGGTACGCCGCAGCTGATCACGTCGACGATCCCGTCGTCGTCCAGGTCCGAGATGTCGGTGCGCACTGGCGCACCGACCGCCAGCTCACCGCGGCGTACCCGCACGTCGGCCGGACTCCGGTGCAACGGCACCCCGGTGACGGCGAGTGTGCTCTCCGCGAGGCCGTAGGCGGGGGTGAGGGCACGTGCGTCGAGGCCGTGCTCAGCCAGCAGCTCGGTGAACGACCGCGCGAGGTTGGGGTCGATCCGCTCCGCGCCGACGATCACTGCTCGCCAGCCGGAGAAGTCCAACCCGGCGAGCTCTTCGGGGCTCACCCGTTCGACGACGCGACGCAGCCCGAAGGTGGGGGTGGCCGTGATGGTGGCACCGCCTCGGTCGAAATGGCGCAGGTAAGCCAGCGGGTGTCGGAGGAAGCTCTCGGGGGCGCACACGGAGAGAGCGTTGGTTCCGCCCGACACCGGAACGACCATGCAGCCGATCAGCCCCATGTCGTGGTGCATCGGCAACCAGGAGCACCAGGCGTCCCGTTCGGTGGCGCCTTCCCAGGCCCGGATCGCCGCGACGTTGGCCGCCAAGGCGTCGTGGGAGATCCGCACGGCGCGCGGCCGACCGGAGCTGCCCGAGGTGAACTGCACGATCGCGAGCTCAGCGGCGTCACGCCGCACCGGATCGGCCATTGCCAGCTCTTCCAGCACAAGCAGCCGCACGTGTCGCCCCGTGGCGAACCCGGGTTCGGTCACCACCTGCCGCGCGTAGTGCTCGTGATGCGCGTCGACCACGAGCACGTCGGCTTCCAGAACGTCGAGCACCCGCCGGATCCGCTCGCGGTTCTCGTCGCCGGACATCCGGGTGGGCGGAGCTAGCACGGACACCGCGCATCCGGCGGCCTGCACACCGTAGAAGCCCGCGATCAGATCCGGGCCCGTTCGACACAGCAGGGGCACCACGGAACCGGCCGCCACGCCGCACTCCACCAGACCGCCCGCTGTCCCCAGAGCACGCGCGGCGATGTCGGTGTACGACGTTCGACCGGCCGAATCGGCGTCGAAGAACTCCACGCTGGTGTCCGTGCGTGGCCGCTCCAGCCACGCCAGTGGATGAGCCGCGCTGCCGGTCATGGATCTCCCCCTGCTCGACGGGTGGACGGCCGCCCGCGTGTCCACGGCCGACCAGTTCGGAACAGTAGGAGACACGTTCACGACACCGGCCGTCTCTTTCAAAGCTCTGTCGCGGCACCGGATCGCGTGCGCCGACTGCTCGAAACTGGCCGCGGGTGCCAATCACGCGCACCGCGAAGAGCACACGCGACCGCAACCGCGCCGTCTTGTGAGGATGCCGATGACCGAGAACTTCCCGATGACCGACAAGTTCACCGCTTGGCCCGCGGCGGATGCCGAACGTTATCGGCGCGCGGGGTTGTGGCAGGGCGTTCCCCTCGGAACCGCCCTCACCGCCATGGCGGACGAAGTGCCGGACGCGACGGCCGGGGTCGACCGCCAGCGGAGGATCAGTCACGGTCAGCTGCGTGTCGAGGCCGACGAAACGGCCCGCGGTCTGCTGGCCGCGGGCATCGGTCCCGGCGATCGCGTCGTGGTGCAACTGCCCAATGTGGTCGAGTTCCTCACCGTGACCGTCGGCATGCTGCGGGCGGGCATCATTCCCGTGCTGGCACTGCCTGGTCATCGCCGTACCGAGATCGAGCACCTCGCGGAGGTCTCCGAGGCGGTCGGCTACGTGACGACCGACCGCTTCCACGGTTTCGACTACCGAAAGATCGCCCGGCATCTTCGGGAGACATCACCCGAGCTGCGCTGCGTGGTCCGCGGCGACGCCCAGGAATTCACCTCGCTCGAAACGGTCCGGAGCACCGGAGCGGTTTCGGCGAGCGACCCGCTTCCACGGGTGGACCCGTCCGGCGTGGCGCTGCTGCTGCTCTCCGGCGGAAGCACCGGCAGGCCCAAGCTGATTCCGCGGACGCACGACGACTACGCCCTCAACATACGTGGCTGCGCCGAGGCCCTCCGGTTCGGTCGGGAATCGGTGTATCTCGCCGTCAATCCGGCCGCCCACAACGCGGCCCTGGGCTGCCCCGGGGTGTGGGGCGCGCTGCTCGTGGGAGGGACGGCGGTGTTCGCGGCGAGCGCCGCTCCCGACGAGGTCTTCGAGCTGATCGAGCGGGAAGGGGTAACCCACACGACCGTGGTACCCGCCGTGGCCGCGCTGTGGTCGTCCGCGAGTACGACTCGAAAAGTCGACATGAGCGACGTGCTGTTGCAGGTCGGCAGCTCGAAGTTCGACGAGGAGGCGGCTCGGCACACCCAGGGCGCGCTGGGGTGTCGGATCAGCAACTGGTTCGGTATCGGCGAGGGTCTGCTGACCTACACCCGACTCGACGACCCCGAGGAAATCGTCCACGGCACGGAGGGCAGGCCGATGTCGGTGTACGACGAGGTACGCGTAGTGGACGAGGAATCGCGTGACGTGCCCCCCGGAGAGATCGGCGAACTCATCACGCGGGGGCCTTACACGATCCGCGGGTACTGGAACGCACCCGAGGCGAACCGTACCGCGTTCACCACCGACGGATTCTTCCGAACGGGTGATCTCGCCCGGACGACCCCCGAGGGCAACCTGGTCATCGCCGGGCGCGTCAAGGACACCATCAACCGGGGCGGCGAGAAGGTGTCGGCCGAGGAGGTGGAGCTCCACCTGCGCAGTCACGAGAGGATCAGCGAGGCGGCCCTGGTCGGCCGTCCCGACACCGAGCTGGGGGAGGCCTCCGTGGCCTACGTCGTGCTCTCCGGTGCGGACGAGCTCGGCCTCTCCGACCTCAAGCGCTACCTGACCGCCAGGGGACTCGCCGTCTTCAAGCTGCCCGACGATCTGCGGCTGCTACCCGCTCTACCGCGCACTCCGGTCGGCAAGATCGACAAGACGAGTCTCCGCGAGGACGCGGTCAAGCCGGCCCCGAACGGCTGACCGACGCTTTCCTGTCGTGTTGTCGAGGGGGATCGGTCCTTTCGGCTCCGAAACGCCGAAAGCCGGGTCGCCAACGCGACCACCCGCGGTTCTGCCGTGCGGCTCTCGCGAGAACGCCGGAGACGTGGCGCAGTACCTACCCGATGTCTCCGGGCTCCGCTCACGAGCCGTGCGAGAGGTTCCGTCGAGCGAGCGACCCGACGACCCGGTCGGAAAGCTCCGATGAGTCCCGCCGGGAGTGTCGGTGCGCCCCGGTCACACACACGAACTCTTCGACGAGGGACGCTCACCCGGACACTCCCGGATCCGGGCGAGCACCGGAGGGGCGATCAGGCGGCACTGGCAGCGACGGGAACGCTCTCGTAGGCCCAGTAGGGATACCGGAAACCGCCGCTGCTGGGATTCCAGGCCGCGGCCCCGGCCGGTTCGAGGTGTGCGAAACGGGCCACCAGCCGCTCGAACAGGACACCACCTTCGACCCGGGCCAACGCCGCGCCGAGACAGTGGTGAACCCCGCCCCCGAAGCTCAGGTGCGGATTGGGTGAGCGGGTCAGATCGATCCGGCCAGGGTCGGCGAAGACCGAATCGTCGTGATTCGCCGAGGCCAGCAGCAACACCACGACCCGCCTCGGACGGAGGGTGTGCCCGGAGATCTCGATCGGTTCCAGAACCAGCCTCGACGTGGCGTGGATCGGCGCGTCGTAACGCATGAACTCCTCCAGCGCGGTACCGACGAGGTGGGGGTTCGCGCGCAGCTCGCGCTGGGCCCCGGGCTGGTTGATGAGGACGTTCCCACCGGTGGCGATCACATTGGTGGTGGTCTCGAAACCCGCGTAGTAAACGAACAGCGCGTTGTCGACGATCTCCTCGTCGGTGAGTGGCTCGGTGCCTCCGCGATCCGCGGCGATCATCCGCGACAGCAGGTCGTCGCCCGGTTTGCGACGCCGCTCGCGAAGGAGATCGGCGAAGTACTCGCGGAGCCGGACCACGGCGTCGTGCGCCTCCTGCCGCTTGTCCTCGGGAATGAACACCGCGAAGGTCTGCGCCAGCGAAGTGGACCACCGTGCGATCATGTCGCGGTCGGCCACCGGGATGTCGAGCAGCTCGCTCATCACCGATATCGGTACCGGGACGGCCAGATCGGACACCAGGTCCCACGTGTCGCGCTCCACCAGCCCGTCGAGTATCCGATCCACGAGCGCGCGGACCGGCTCGCTCAGCGCGCGCACCGTGGCGGGGTTGAGTGCCTTGGTCAGCAGCCGCCGCAACCTGACGTGGCCCCCGTGGTCGCGGTTGATCACGATACGCCGGAGGTAGTCGTTGGCCGGTCCTTCCCCGACGGACATCGCCTGGTACTGCTCGGGGTACTCGCGCCCCAGACGGGGATCGCGCAGCAGCGCACTGACCTCGGCGTGCCGCGGGAAGACCCACTGGCCCGGACCTCCCCGACACACCGGCCCGTACTCCCTGAGCTGCCGGTAGCTCGGATACGGATCCGGCACATTTCTGGCGTCGTCGAGCACGTACCGCGGCATGTCCGACAGCATGAAGCACCTCCAAAACGAGGTCAGACTAATGGGGACGGCGCGATCCCCGCGCCGAGCGCGAAGGTTCGACGACAGGTTCGGCGCCGCGCCGCCGTCGCTCTGCGAGGCTCGGAAGTCGACCGAAACGTGCGACAGCGAGGGTGGCAGACAGGGATGCGACAGATCCCGGCGAAGTTCGACTCGAACGATCCGCGCGTACTCGACTCTCCCTACACGGTGTACGCCGAGGTCCGGGAATCCGGACGGCTGGCACGCGGCGCCGCCGGGCAGTGGGTGGCCTCGCACCACGCGGACGTGTCCCGGCTGCTCAAGGACCGGCGGTTGGGGCACCAGTACCCGGCGGAGTACCACGAGTTCTCCAACGGCACCGGCCCGGCCAACGACTTCCTGCAGCGCATCGTCCTGGATCAGGACCCGCCGACGCACACGTTCTGGCGCCGGATCATGCACCACTCGTTCAGCCCCCCGCTGATGCGGCGGCTCTACGGCTACGTGGCGGGGCAGGTGGACGAACTGATGAGCTCGGCCCTCGCGCGGGGCCACTTGGACGTGGTCGGCGACCTCGCCTTCCCTCTGCCGGTGACGGTGGTCTGCGAGCTGATCGGCATCCCCGACGTCGATCGCGAAGCCGTGCGCCCGCACGCCGTCGAACTGGCCAAGGCGTTCGCGCTGTACGTGCGGCCCGAGGAACGGCGAGGAGCGCACGAGGCGGTCACCTGGCTGCGGGAGTACATCACGACCCTGGTGGAGGAACGTGCGGGCAGACCAGCCGACGACCTGATCAGCAACCTGCTCGCCGTAGAACGCGAAACCCCCGAAGTGGACCGTGCCACGCTGATCGACAACATCGTGTTCCTGTTCTTCGCCGGTTTCGAGACCACGACCAACCTGATCTCGACCACCTGGTCAGCGCTGCTCACGAATCCCGAACAGCTCCGGCTGCTGCGCGAACGCCCCGAGCTGGCGGAGAGCGCCGTCGCGGAGATGCTCCGCTACGACGCCCCGATCCAGGCCACCGCCCGCTACGTCAGGGAACCGGTCGAGATCGACGGACGCACCGTGCGCGCGGGACGGATACTCGTCCTCCTGCTCGGCGCGGCGAATCACGATCCGGCACGCTTCGATCGGCCCGACGAACTCGACATCACCCGTGATCCCAATCCGCACGTCAGCTTCGGTGGCGGACCGCACCATTGTCTCGGGGCCGCGCTGGCGCAGGTCGAGGGTCGCGCGGTCGTCGACTGGCTGGCACACGCCGCGGAAACGCCGCGGCTGAACGGCCGGATCATCAGGCGCCCCAGCGTTTCCTTCCGCTCCTATCGGAGCATCCCCGTCACGTTGTCCCGCGGAGCGTAGCGTGCACTGACCGTGACAGGACCGTGGCAGATGGTGCGCTGGAGCGCGTGTCTACGGCTAGGATATCGGCCATGTACATGTTTCCCCGCATCATCGTGCACTCCCCCGACCAAGCAGCGAACTTCTACCGGGAAGCCCTCGGTGCCAAGGAAGTGTTCCGTGCTCCGCAGCTCGACGACGGCCGTCCCTCCGTGATCGACCACCAGATCGGCGATTCGTCCCTGCGGGTTTCGCCCGCCGTCTCGGAGTGGGGCTGGCTCGCCCCGGAGGACGTGGGCGGTTCCCCGGTACTCCTGGAGATCGATGCCGAGGAACCGGACGCCCTGGGCGAACAGATGACCGCTCACGGGGCGGAGACCATAGTGCCGATTGAGAACCGCGCTTACGGCAAGCGCTCGGGCCGCATCCGCGACCCGTTCGGACATCTGTGGATCATCACCGGCGAGCTTCGGTGATCGAGGTTTTCCGGTCGTTTTCTCGAACCGTGCGCTCGACGGACCCCGCCGCCGGCTCTCGCGGCGAGTGCCCGCCCCAGTGTAGCGACCTGCCCGGGGTCGGCCCGTCCGAACGGGACAGTGCGGGCGCTCGTGCCGCCGGTGGTGGGGCTTTCCGGCACTCCCGGCGCAGGAAAGCCCCACACTGATCGGTCACACGACCGACAAAGCATCGGCGAGTCGGGTCGCGCCTCGGTCACGCCGCCTGACTGGTCGGTGGCCAGGGGTTCAGCCGGTACCCGAAGCCCTGCTCACTGCGCTTGATTCCCTTTTTGATCGCCATCGGCAGGGTGAGGTCGCGCATCATCCGCTCCCACCAGTGCCGGGGGGTCATGATCGACCCCATGCGCTGGGCCTGCTTGCACATCTCCGCCACCCGTGCACGACGGTCGGCCTGGAACTCCGCGAAGGCGGTGGTGACCTCCGGCTGGCGACGCAGTGCGGCGGTCAGTTCGTAGGCGTCCTCCAACGCGAGCGTCGCCCCGATACCGAGATGCGGCTGGATGGCGTGCGCGGCATCCCCGATCACCATGGCCGTACCCCGGTGCCATTGCTCGAGCTGTGGCACCTCGTAAACCGGCCACCGCCACACCGTCCCCGCGGCGGACCGGATGATCTCGCGGAGCTCCCGCGCATCCGTCCGGTGCCGCTCGACGAGGGATTCCATCCACTCGTCGTCGGTGAGGTCCGCGAGTTCACTGAAGGTTCGCTCCTCCGACTCGTAGTGGTTCTCGAACCAGAGAATCCGGCCGGGGCTGATCACCTGGTAACCGAAGAAACCCCGCAGCCCGAAGGTCATGTGGAACGTACCGTCGACCTCGAAGCGTTCGGAGACCTCCGAGAGCCCCCCGGAGCCGATGACACCCGCGTAGCTCGGCACCGGTGCCTGCGGCAGCGCGTGGCGGCGGACGTCCGAGTGCACCCCGTCGGAGCCGATGACGACATCCGCCTCGGCGGTCGAGCCGTCGGCGAAGGACAGCTCCCAGCTGCCGTCGGGCTGTTCGACCAAGGAGCTCAGCCGCTTCTCGCGCTTTAGCTCCACTCCCTCGTCGATGGCCGCTTCACGGAGCGCGGCGGAGAGTTCGCCGCGCATGATGTTGGTAGTGGTTTCCGGATTGTTGGCGAGCCAGCGTCCCTTGTGATTGCGGAAACTGATGCCCGTGCAGACGGTGCCGCTGTCGAGAACGTGCTGGATTCCCAACTCCTCGAGGACGGTGCGTCCGAGAGGAGCCAGATTGAAGAACGAGCCCACGTCCTGCACCCGGCGCGTGTGCGCCTCGTAGATGGTCACGTGATAGCCCGATCGGGCGAGACCCACCGCGAGCGTCGGCCCGGCTACCCCTCCTCCGACGACAGCCACGTTCCGGTCGGTCCTCGGTCCACTCATGTCGGACCCCTCTCCGCGAATCGCCTCAGCACAGGTGGAAGGACGTCATCACGGTAGGAAATCGCGACGCCCCCGAGCGGATTGATTTCGCGAATCTGTCGCCTCCGGCGAAACTCGGCACGCCGAGGGGAGCCTCGATGTGTCGAAGGGGTGCCCCTCGGGGCCACACGTGGTGTCGTGGCCGGACCCCCGGCGCCCGCGCCGTCCGAGACGGATAGAGCCTTCGGACTCGCCGCCCCGCCGAGCCGGAGGCGAAACCTCGACCGCTTCCGCTAGCCACGCGAGGAGTCGAGCACCGCGGCCACGACCGCTTCCGGAGCGTCGTCGGGAACCAGGTGTCCCGCCTCGGGGACGACTCCGAACTCGGTGTGCGGCATGCGTTCGGCCAATGCCCGACCTCGTTCGAGGGGAATCCACGCGTCCCGCTCGCCCCACAGCAGGGTGACCGGACAGCGGATCTCGTCGTAGCGGTCCTGGATCTCGTCGGTGTAGCCGTCGTGCATCTGGGCGATCTGGCGGTAGAACGCGGACTGTCCCTCCTCTCCCAACCAGGGGTCGAGGTAGTACCGCATCTCCCGCTCGGAAAGCGAACGGCACAACGCTCCGCCGATGTAGGCGCGCAGGATCGCCTCGTGAATGTAGGCGGGCAGTTCATCGAAAGCGTCCTCGTGGCGCCGGGCCGTTCGCACCAGTTCCGAACCGTGCGGACTGAGCGCCACCGGGTCGATCAACGTCATCGAGCGGTAGTCACGGCCATCGAGCAGGTGAGTGCGCAGCGCGGTGGTTCCGCCGAAGTCGTGCCCGACCACGTGTGGGGAATCGAGCCCCCAGTGGTCGAGCAGCGCGGTGAATACCCTGTTCTGCACCCCCAGTGAGACGTCCTGTCCGGCCTTCTTCTCGGAACGGCCGTAGCCGAGCAGGTCGAAGTAGTGCACCCGATGGTGGCGGGCGAGTTGCGGCGCGATCCGTCGCCACACCACCGAGGAGAACGGCGTGCCGTGCAGCAGGACCACGGGATCGCCCTCTCCCACGACTCCGTAACGGACCTGCTGACCACGGAACTCGAACGTCTCGGGCGGGTTCCACGTAGTACGGTCCGATGTCTCGAACATAACTAACCCCTTTGTTTGTTTTTATGGTTAGTATGGTTGTCGCAGCACACCGAGCTGTCAACCCGACCGGCGACACACTCGCGGAGGAGAAATGACCGACTGGTCCACTACCTCGTTGATCGGTGATCATCCGGTGCTGGTCTTCGTCAACACGGTCGGAGGCCGCACCAGAAACCGTGACGTGGAGTACCTGCGCGAATTCACCGACGCGGCCGACTGGGCGCACGCGATCGGGTTGCTCGAACGGGAGGAACACGAGTACCTGCTGAGCCGCGCGGCGGACGATCGTGCGGAAGCGGACGCGGCGCTGGCAGAACTGCGCGAACAACGCGAGGCGCTGCACACGTTCCTGCTCGCGGGAGTGGAAGAGGTTCGATGCGAGCGGGCCGTCCGGGAGCGGGTCAAAGCCGACATCCTGATCGCGCAACGCGAGGCGGATCCCACGGAGCTGTTCCGCACTCGACGGGCCTGGGTGTTCGACATCGCTCGCCTCGGGCCGCGCCTGGTGGCCCGCAGAACCGCGCTGGCGAGTGCGGAACTGCTGTTGAGCGAGCAGCGGTCGCTGATCGGTGTGTGCGGCCGGTGTTCGTGGCTCTTCCTGGACCCGTCGCCGAGCCGACGACGCCGGTGGTGCTCGATGGCGATCTGCGGCAACAGAGCCAAGGTCGAACGCCACCAGCGGGCACGGAATCAGTGACACCGCCCGGGCACACCGAACTCACGGAAAACGCGCGCGGCGATCTCGCGAGAAAACGACGGCCCGCCTGCCATCGGTCGACGCCTGCCGTCGGTCAACCCCGGCTGCCGGTCAGAACAGCCCGCCCCGGTAGCTGCCGTGTGCCGTGCGCACGGCCACGGTGAGCCACGCGAGCACCAGCAGCAGGTAGAGCGCCACGGCGGCGACGGTGAACAGCAGCGAACCGGTGCGGGCGGCCAGACCGCTGGTGCCGGTGACGACGGTGCCCACCGGGAAGGTGAAGCTCCACCAGGTCAGCGCGAAGGGCAGCCCGGAGCGGGCGGCACGGAGGGTGAGCGCGGCGGCCAGCACCAACCAGACGAGGGCGAATCCCCAGGCGGCCACGCCGTAGAACAGGCCGAGGGCATCGGCGGCCGCGCCGTAGGGCTCGGGCAGCACGTTCCCGGCGGGGCGGGCCAGCAGATTGACCGCGGTGACTGACTGCCCGAGCGGGCCGAGCACGATCCACACCGTGGGCACGGTCGCGGCGGCGCCGGTCTTGTGGCGCAGCAGGCGCTGCCAGAGCTGCGGGACGATGAACAGCGTCGCGAACAGGCTGATACCGAACATCGCGTAGCAGCCCAGCAGCATGGTCAGGCGCGGCTGCCCCGCGGGCAGGTGCTCGACGAGCAGCGCCCCGTTGGCGGCCGAGACCATGGGAGGAACCACGGGCATCAGCCAACCGCCGAAGGCGCTGTCGCGCGTTATCGCGTGTGTGGTCATCATTCGGTACGGGATCCACGCGGTGGTGAACAGCCCGAGAAGGGTTCCGGCCGTCCACAGTATCCAGTCCACGGTCAGTGCCGGGCCGAGTCCGATCCAGTCCCCGCCCAGCAGCAGGGTGCCCGCACCGACCGTCATCAGCGCCATCGGAGGTGCGCCCCAGAACTGGGCCATGACCGGATCATGGGCGTGACCACGTGCCGTCCCGGTGTGGCGGATCCAGTGCACCGCCCACGCGGCGCAGAGCGCGAGGAGCAGCAGCGCACCGAACGCCCAGACCACGGTGGCCGCGGTGCGCAACCCGGGCAGCCACACCGGCAGGGTCGCGGCGGCGTTGGCCACGATGCCGGTGCCCATCACGGAGGCGAACCAGTTGGGGCCGAGTCGGGCGAAAACCCGGGAAGGGTGATCGAGTTCGCGCAACGGGGCGAAACGGCGGAACGATGCGGGTTCCTCGGCGAGGGCGGTGCCGGTCATGCTTCCACCCTCGTTCGCTTCCTCGCGGCCGAGTAGTCCCTCGTCGGTTGGGAATGCATAAGCTGTGCCTATGTCTTCCAGGCCGTTACCCCGGTCAGTGCGCGATCTGACCGGTTACGAGCTGCTGCTGAGCGTGGCCGAATTCGGCAGTATCGGGCAGGCAGCGGGCTCGCACGGCATGTCCCAACCCGCCGCCAGCGCGCGACTGCGGCAATTGGAGGCCGATGTCGGCACCGCCCTGCTCGAACGCGGCGCGCGCGGAACCCGGCTGACCACGGCAGGAGAACTCGTGGCGAGCTGGGCACAGGCCACGGTCGAGGCGGCATCGGACCTGGCGGCGGGCATCGCGGCGCTGCGGGCCGATCGCCACGGCCACGTCCGGATCGCGGCGAGCCTGACGGTGGCCGAGTACCTGTTGCCCCGCTGGTTGATCGCGCTGCGCGCCGCCGATCCGGAGACCGTCGTCGCGCTGGACTCGGGCAACTCCGCCGAGGTCGCGACGAAAGTGTTGGCAGGAACCGCGGACATCGGATTCGTCGAGACCCCGGAAGTGGCGGGGGGACTGTCCGCGCGTGAGGTCGCCAGGGACGAACTGGCGTTGGTCGTCGCGCCCTCGCATCCCTGGGCCAACCGGCGGCGGGAGCCGAGGGCCAAGGAGCTGGCCGCCACCTCGCTGGTCAGCCGGGAACGCGGTTCCGGAACCCGCCTGGCACTGGAACGGGCGTTGCGGGAGCACGCCGGGCTCGAAACCGCCGAACCACTGTTGGAGGTCTCCTCCACCACCGCGATCAAGGCGGCCGTGACCGGCGGAATCGGTCCAGCCGTGCTCAGCGCCCGCGCCGTGAGCACCGAACTCGCCGCGGGAACGCTCGTGCGGCTCGGAGTCACCGAACTCAATCTGACCCGGAGTCTGCGCGCGGTCTGGCCCGAAGGAACACCGCTGCGCGGCCCGGCCCGCGATCTACTCGCCATCGCGCTCCGGGGTGAGTGACCCCGGCCGTCAATTTCTCGCGAAATCGACGTCCGGCGGACGGGACGGCCGGAACGGTAAAGCACTACCCACCGGGAAGGATGTTCGGGGTGCACGACGTATTCACGCTCATTCGCCGGGCTACCGAGCTGTTGCCGGAACACGCGCGGGCCGAGAACGGAGCGCTCCCGGACGACGTTCGGGACTGTCAGCGGGCTGGAGACTGGGAACTGGCACTCGACCTGCTGCTGCGGATCGGCGAGTCACATTCGGTCCCCGTCGACTTCTGGCGGCTGCTCACCGAGAGCGCACGACAACTGAGGCTCACGGAAACAGCCGCGTGGTGTGTGCTGCGCGACCACGAGACGCGACACGGCACGGTCCGGGCGCGGCTGAGCCTGCTGCCAACGAGCGAGGGTGGGCGACGAACCCCGATTCCCGGTGACGGACGGCTCCGACCGCTTTGGAACATCGGCAACCACACTCCCGGAGGCGAGTGGTCGTGCAACCTCGCGTGGCTGTGGTTGGAAGGGCTCGCCAAACTGTCACCGGGGCACAGTGCCACGGTCCGGCTCGCCCCGCTCAGCCCGGAGCAGTGGCGGCACCTGGCCGTGGGCGACGCGATCACGATGCACGAGAGTCGACCGCCCGTCGGCGTCGCGACGATCACGGAGCTCACTTCGCCCGTCGTTCCCGGACCCCCCCTGACCGAACTCGACCGGATCCCTGCCACCCGGCCGTCAATTTCTCGCGAAATCGCCGCGCGGGTGTGACGTTGTCCACTCCGGGTGCGACTTCGGACGACCCCCGGGAACCGAATGCTCCTCCCGGACGACGTGCACGGCGAACACGGTTCGTCCCACGACCAGACGGTCGAGAAACGGAAACGGGCATGCACGGTGAGATGGCGGCAATGCACATGCCACTTTTACCCATGTGGTTACGAATCGTGTGGGCACTGGCACTTTTCGTGGTTATCGTGGTGCACGCTGGCCATCTGGTCGCGATGTCCGGGCAACACCGTGCCTGGCACGCCGGGCACACGGTCATGGCGGCGGGAATGGCCGGGATGTATCTGTTCCCGCGCATGGCGAATCCGGAGCTGTATCGGATCGGCCTGGTCCTGTTCGTTCTCATGGCACTCACCCAGGCCGCCCTCACCGTCACTTTCCGCGTCCGAGAGGGCGCGGTCAACCCACTATGGCTGTTGTCCACAGTGGACATGGCAGCCATGGCCTACATGTTGCTGGCACCGACGGCACGCCCCGACTGGCTGAACTGGGTGTTCGTTGTCTACCTGACCTGCCAGGCAGTGGCCTACGGCGTGGGAGCATGGGACCGACTTCCGGTGTTCAACCACCGGGTTCCGGCCACCGTCGCCACCACGTCCACCCCGGCGGCGGAACCCGTCCGGCAGCAAGAGCACGGGGTGACACCACTGACGGCCGAACCAGCGCCCGACCCGGCGGCGGGGCCGGTGGTGGGACTGGTCGCGCACTCCACGGTGGGAGTGCGGGTGACGCTGGCGGTGATGGCGGCGAGCATGGCCTACATGATCGCCGTCATGTAGCGGAAAGCGAGGACGATGTCGGCGGTGACCCCCCTGACCTGGTCGAACGCACTGACCAGCTGGCAACTCTCACCCTGGGACGGGCTCGTGGTGCTGCTGGCCGTGGCCTACCTGGCGGGACTGCTCCGGTACCGGCGCGTCGGCCGCTGGCCGGTCCGGCGCTCCGTCGCCTTCCTGGGTGGGCTGTTCGCACTGGTCCTGGCGGTCAACAGCGCCATCGGCGTCTACAGCGAAGCCCTGACCTGGGTACACATGGTCCAGCACCTGGTGCTGATCATGGCGGTGCCGATCCTGCTGATCGTGGGACGCCCGCTGGAACTCTGGGTCACGGGGGGCGGAACCAGCGCGTCAGGGCGTCTGGAGAGCGCGCTGCGAAGCCGGACCGTGAATGCGCTCACTCACCCGGCGACCTCGTTCGTGTACTACACCGCCGTGTTGGTGGTCACTCACCTGACGGTGTTCGCGCAGCTGCGGCTGGAACACGAATGGCTGCGGCACTTCGAGATCGTGCTTTACCTGACCAGCGGCTACCTGCTCTTCCTCCCCGTTCTCGGCAGCGAGCCGCTCCGGTGGCGACGCTTCCCCCACCCGCTGCGAGTGGTGCTGCTGATGGCGGGAATGCTGCCGGACACCCTGGTCGGCGTGGTGCTGATGATGTCTCCCAGCCCCATCGCACCGGGTTACCGCCTGGCCCGTCCCGACTGGGGACCGACGCTGCTGGACGACCAGCACCTCGCCGGAGCGATCATGTGGTTCTTCGGTGACGCCACCATGGCCGTGCTGGCACTGATCACCGTCGGGGTGTGGCTGCGCTCCCGCGGCCCCGAAGCGGGTTTCGGCACATGGCTGGAGTCCGCGCGCCGCAGCGCGCTGGCCCAAACCGCCTCGGGTACCGCCCCCGGGCTGCGCGATTCCGCCGACGTGGACGCCGACGAGCGGGCACTGGCCGACTACAACGCCATGCTCGCCCGGTTGCACCAGGGCACAGGGTCACACCAGGGCACGGAGGTACACCGGGACGAGGGGCAGCAGGCACCGGATGGTTCCACCGACGAAGCCGCCCGGGCGACTCCCCCTTCAGGCGAGGACAGTACGAGGGAGACGCCACACGACCGGCCGGAACGGGAGAGCGGATGACTTCGGTGGCACCGTCCGAGGAGTCATACTCCGAGGGCTACTCGGTGAACCTGGCCGTCACGGGGATGACCTGCGCCGCGTGCGCGACTCGGGTGCAGCGCAAGCTCAACAAGCTCGACGGCGTGTCGGCCAGTGTCAACTACGCCACCGAGAAGGCCACCGTCGAGGCCTCGAACGACGTGACGGTCGAACGACTGCTGCGGCAGGTCGAGACCGCGGGATACAGCGCCGAGGTGCTCCGCCCCGACAGCCCGGAGGACAGCGACCCGGCCGAACGGGTCCGCTACCTGTGGCGCCGCCTGGTGGTGGCACTGCTGTGCGGGGTGCCGCTGGCCGACCTGTCGATCACGCTGGCCCTGACCCCCTCGCTGCGGTTCCCCGGGTGGTCGTGGGTGTTGCTGGCGCTGACGCTGCCGGTGGCCACCTGGTGTGCCTGGCCGTTCCACCGCCAGGCACTGCTGCAGGCCCGCCACGGAACCACCTCCATGGACACCCTGGTCTCCATCGGCATCCTGGCGTCCGCCTGCTGGTCGGGATACACGATCTTCGCCTATCGGGGAGCGACGACCGGGGAGCGGGGTCTGACGGGGCTGCTGCTGGAACCCGCCGGGTCGGTCTACCTGGACGTGGCGGCCGCGGTCACCATATTCATGCTCGCCGGACGGCTGCTCGAGGCCAAGGCCAAGCAGCGCGCGGGCGGTGCCCTGCACGCGCTGGCCGCACTCGGCGCCAAGGACGTCGCGGTGCTGGACCGGGACGGCAACGAGAGTCGGGTACCCGTCGAGCGGCTGCGACGCGAGGACCACTTCACGGTTCGCCCCGGGGAGACCGTGGCCACCGACGGCGAGGTGCTGCGCGGGCACGGCACCGTGGACACCAGCGCGATGAGCGGGGAACCGGTTCCCGTCGAGACCTCGGCGGGGGACGCGGTCGTGGGAGGCACCATCCTCACGAGCGGCAGGCTGGTGGTGCGGGCCACCCGCGTCGGCGAAGAGACCCAACTCGCCCGATTGCGGGGGCTGGTCGAGCGGGCGCAGCACGACAAGGCCCGGACGCAACGGCTGGCCGATCGCATCTCCGGCTGGTTCGTACCCGCCGTCGGCGTGCTGGCCGCGCTGACCCTGCTGAGCTGGTGGCTACTCGACGCGCCCCCGGAACGGGCCTTCAGCGCCGCGCTGACCGTGCTGATCATCGCCTGTCCCTGCGCGTTGGGGCTGGCCACCCCCACCGCACTGCTGGCCGCCACGGGACGCGGTGCGCAGCTGGGGATCTTCATCAAGGGGCACCGGGCCCTGGAATCCGCCAGGGCGATCGACACCGTGGTGCTGGACAAGACCGGCACCCTGACCACCGGCAGGATGGCCGTGGTCGACCTGCGCACCACCGCGGACACCGACACCGCCACGGTGCTGCGGCTGGCGGGCGCTGTGGAGGACGCCTGCGAACACGCCGTGGCTCGGGCGATCAGCACGCTGGCCGAGGAGGAACTCGGGCGACCCGAACCTGTAACGGACTTCACCAGCCTATCCGGCCTGGGGGCGGCCGGGACGGTGGCGGGCCGTTCGGTGCTGGTGGGTTCGGCCAGGTTGCTGCGGGAGCGCGGCAGTGAGCTTCCCGAGGAACTCGAAGCCAGGCGTGTGGCATGGGAGAGCCAGGGACGCACCACGGTGGCCGTGGCGGTGGACGGCCACGCGCAGGGGATCTTCGCCCTGACCGACACGGTCAAGCCCTCGGCTGCTCGCATGGTCGGTGAGCTGCACCGGTTGGGACTGCGCACGGTGCTGCTCTCCGGTGACAACGCCGCCACGGTGCGCGCGGTCGCCGAGCGAGTGGGCATCGACGAGACGCTGGCCGAGGTGCTGCCCGCGGACAAGGCGGCCACCATCGCGGAACTGCGGGAGCAGGGCCGCACCGTCGCCATGGTCGGCGACGGGATCAACGACGCTCCCGCACTGGCCAGTGCCGATCTCGGGATCGCCGTCATCTCCGGCACCGATGTGGCGCTGGAAGCTGCCGACCTGCTGCTCGTGCGGGATCGGCTGGAGGTCGTCCCCGAGTCGATCACCCTGGCCCGACGGACGTTGCGGACCATCCGGGGCAACCTGGCCTGGGCCTTCGGCTACAACCTCGCCGCCCTGCCCCTGGCCGCCCTCGGACTGCTCAACCCGCTTATAGCGGCGGCGGCCATGGCGTTGTCCTCGCTGTTCGTGGTCACCAACAGCCTGCGACTGCGCAGGTTCGGCACCGAATCGTCCAGCCGGGAGGCCTTCCAGGAGGGAGCGCCCACCGGGGAGCAATCGGCGCAGGAATCCCGAGCGGGCAGCGCGGCCACCCCGTAACGGCGTCCGCTCGGGGGCGTCGATTTCCCGCGAAATCGCCGGGCGGGCGGCGCGGTGTGGCCCCGCGTCCGTCAATTTCCCGCGAAATCGCCGCGCCATCGACGCAAGGCGAACTCCCACAACCCTCGCGGCTAGAGCTCCGACCACTCACACAGGCGGAGCTCCGAGCACTCACGCAACAGGCACCGCCGCGGGTTCTCGCGTGCGGCTCTCGCGAGGAAGGCCCGACGTTGTGTAGGCCGCTACCCGATGTCGGGCCTCCCCGCAGCGAGAGCCGTGCGCGAGGTTCCGCCACGGCACCACCCACGAAGCCGCGGTCCCCGGTTCCCGAGAAACATCACTCCGAATCGACGGTGAGCCCGGTGCCCTCGGCAACGTCGACCGTGACCTTGTCACCGTCCTTGATGTCACCGGCCAGCAGCTTGCGGGACAGCTCGTCACCGATGGCCGACTCCACCAGCCGCCGCAGTGGTCGAGCGCCGAACACCTGGTCGAAGCCGTGCGTCGCCAGCCATTCCCGCGCCGGCTGCCGCACGTCCAGGGTCAGCCGCCGCTGTGCCAGCCGCCTGGCCAGCCGGTCCACCTGGATGTCCACGATGGAGGTCAGCTGCTCGGTGGACAGCGCGTGGAATACCAGCGTGCCGTCCAGCCGGTTCAGGAACTCCGGTTTGAACTGGGCGCGCACCACCGACATGACCGCCTCGTCGCGTTCGGCCTCCGACAGGTCGGGATTCGCGATGGCCTGCGAGCCCAGGTTGGAGGTCATCACCAGGATGGTGTTGCGGAAGTCCACGGTGCGTCCCTGCCCGTCGGTGAGCCTGCCGTCGTCGAGCACCTGCAGCAGCACGTCGAACACGTCCTGGTGCGCCTTCTCCACCTCGTCGAGCAGCACCACCGAGTAGGGCCGCCTGCGTATCGTCTCGGTGAGCTGGCCGCCCTGGTCGTAGCCGACGTAGCCGGGCGGCGCGCCCACCAGGCGTGCCACCGAGTGCTTCTCGGAGTACTCGCTCATGTCGATGCGCACCATCGCGCGTTCGTCGTCGAACAGGAATTCGGCCAGCGCCTTGGCCAGCTCGGTCTTGCCGACACCGGTCGGACCGAGGAACAGGAAGGAACCGGTGGGGCGATCCGGGTCGGCAACCCCGGCGCGAGCGCGGCGCACCGCGTCCGAGACCGCGCGCACCGCCTCCTGCTGCCCGATGACGCGCGCCCCGACGGCGTCCTCCATGCGCAGCAGTTTCTCCGTCTCGCCTTCCAGCAGCCTGCCCGCCGGAATCCCGGTCCACGAGCTGACCACCTCGGCCACGTCGTCGGGAGTGACCTCCTCCTGCAGCATCGCCTTGGAGCGGTTCTGCTCCTCGGTGGCCTGCTCCAGTTCCTTCTCCAGCTCCGGGATGCGCCCGTAGCGCAGCTCGGCAGCCTTTCCCAGATCGCCGTCGCGCTCGGCGCGCTCGGACTCGCCGCGCACCGATTCCAGCCGGCTCTTGAGATCCCTTACCTTGTCGATGGACTCCTTCTCGCGCTGCCAGCGGGCGATCAGTTCGGACAACCGTTCTCGCTGGTCGGCAAGCTCCTGCCGCAGCGAGGCGAGACGCTCCCGCGAGGAGGGATCGTCCTCGCGGGACAGCGCCATCTCCTCGATCTCCAACCTGCGGACGGCGCGCTCGACCTCGTCGATCTCCACCGGCCGGGAGTCGATCTCCATCCGCAGCCGGGAGGCGGCCTCGTCCACCAGGTCGATGGCCTTGTCCGGCAGGAACCGGTCGGTGATGTAGCGGTCGGAGAGCGTGGCCGCGGCCACCAGCGCGCCGTCGGTGATCCGCACACCGTGGTGCACCTCGTAGCGCTCCTTGAGGCCGCGGAGGATCGCCACGGTGTCGTCAGGGGTGGGCTCGCCGGTCATGACCTGCTGGAACCTGCGCTCCAGCGCGGCGTCGGTCTCGATGTGCTTGCGGTACTCGTCCAGCGTGGTCGCGCCGACCATGCGCAGCTCGCCGCGCGCAAGCATCGGCTTGATCATGTTCCCGGCGTCCATGGCGCCCTCACCGGTGGCACCGGCACCGACGATGGTGTGCAGCTCGTCGATGAAGGTGATCACCTGCCCCTCGGACTCGGTGATCTCCTTGAGCACCGCCTTGAGGCGTTCCTCGAACTCGCCACGGTACTTGGCGCCCGCGACCATCGACCCCATGTCCAGCGCGACGACCCGCTTGTCGCGCAACGACTCGGGCACGTCGCCCGCGATGATGCGCTGCGCCAGGCCCTCGACGATCGCGGTCTTGCCCACACCGGGTTCGCCGATGAGCACCGGATTGTTCTTGGTGCGCCGGGAGAGCACCTGCACGACCCTGCGGATCTCGGCGTCCCTGCCGATGACCGGGTCGAGATCACCGTTGCGGGCGCGGTCGGTCAGGTCGAGGCCGTACTGCTCCAGCGCGTTGTAGGTGCTCTCCGGATCGGGGCTGGTGACGCGCGCCGATCCGCGCACCTTGGTGAAGGCGTCCTTGAGCGCGTCCGGGGTCGCGCCGTAGCGGTTGAGCAGCTCACCGACCTGCCCTCCCTCGGCGGACAGCCCGACGAGCAGGTGCTCGGTGGAGACGTACTCGTCGCCGAGCTCCGTCGCCAGTTGTTGACTGTGGGTGAGAGCCTTGATCGACTCGCGGGACAGTTGCGGAGTGGACACCGAGGAACCACTCGCCGAGGGCAGCGCGTTGGCGAGCTGTTCGCACTCCTCGCGCACCCGCGCCGGATCGGCTCCCACCGCGGAGAGCAGCGAAGGGGTGAGTCCGTCGCTCTGCGCCAGCAGCGCACCCAGCAGGTGAGCGGGGGCAATGTCGGGGTTGCCCGCCATGGTCGCGGCCTGCGCCGCGGCGGAGATCGCCTGTTGGGTCTTGGTCGTCGGGTTGAACGCGTCCATTCCTCACCTCTCTCGTAGCGGCTTCGTCGCCCCGGCGAGGGCATGCCTTCCGCCATACCCCGAAGGCCGCCCGACGTAACAGCCGCAACACAGCGACTATGGAAACAAAGTTGAGCCTATATGACTCAACTATACAGACACGACCCGACTCGCGTCATCCGCGCTCGCTCGAACCCGGCGCAACCACGAATTCGGGGGACGTCTCGTACGAAACGTCCCCCGAAGGCGATTGATGTCGTGGCGCCCGGCCTCAGCCGAAAGCCCCGATGTGCTCCCTGGCCCACTGCCGGAAAGTACGCGGGGGCCTGCCCGTGATCCGCCGAACCGTGTCCGGCAGCCCCGGATCCCCACCTTCCGTCGAGAGCATGTCCTCGACGATCCCGGCGGGCATGTACTCCAGCATCCGCTGCCGGGCCTGTTCGGTGCTCAGCTCCACGAACTCGACGGGGCGCCCCAGTTCCTCGGCAAGCACGGCCACCCGCTGCGCGACGGTGATCCGTTCGGGCCCCGTCAGCGAGTGGATCCGCTGTTCGTGCCCCGACTCGGTGAGTGCACTGGCCGCTACCGCGGCGATGTCGGCGGGGTCGACGACCTGCGAGCCCTCCGGATTCTCGTGGGCGTACACACTGCCGCGCTCTCGGATCGAGGAGATCCACCAGAACGCGTTGGACGTGAATTCCCAGGGACGCAGCACGGTCCACTCGAGCCCGCTGTCCCGGACGGCCTTCTCCCCCGCCAGCGCCCCACTGCCGATGAAGGAGTCCGGATGTGTCTCGGCGAGCAGCGAGGAGACCAGCGCCACCCGCCGCACCCCTGCCTCGGCGGCCCGATGCAGTATCGCCGGAACATCACCGGGGGAACCGAGCAGGAAGAACCCGTCGACTCCCGCGAAGGCGTCCCGGAGCGAGTCCGGATCGTCGAGATCACCGGATACGACCTCGACCCCCTCGGGGAACTCGGCCCTGCCGGGATCGCGGGTGGTCGCCCGCACCGCGTATCCCGCGTCGTGCAGGTCACGTACCAGGCAGCGACCGATGTTGCCGGTCGCCGAAGTCACCAGGATCATGCGCTCTCCGAACCTCGTCTCGAAACCAACAGGTGAAACCGCCGGGTAAGGCGAACTCCGTCGGGAGACTCCGCGGGGAGTTCGCGCCCCAAGGGCGGTATGTGGACGAGTCTGGATCTTCGAGCGCGCTCGAAGTCAACGACGCTCGGAGCACGGCGGCGCGCACCACCACGCCACGCACGGCCGCGCCAGGGAGTCGCGGAACGGAGCGCCGGACGGAAATGTTTCGCGTGAAACATCGAACCGGAGGCGGCGACCCGCTCAGCTCGCGTCCTCGGCGAACACCGCCTGCACGTCGAGCTCGATCCGCAGCGTGGTGCCGATCGCGGCGATCCCGGTACTCAGCGACTGGTTGAAGGTCATCGCGAAGTCCTCGCGCCGCAGGATCGTGGTGGCCGAGGCCGAGGCCCTGGTGCCGCCCCACGGGTCGGGCCCCACGCCGGTGAACCTGGTCTCCAACCGCACCGGACGGGTGACCCCGCACAGCGTCAGTTCACCGTCGAGCTCCCAGCGGTCGTGACCACGCGAGATCCCGGTGGTGGTGAAGCCGATCCGGGGATGGTTCGCCACGTCGAGGAAGTCGCCGCTGCGCAAGTGCTCGTCTCGCTGCGCGTTTCCGGTGTCCACACTCGCGGCCTCGATCCGGACGTCGACCGAGGAGGACTCCACCGGTCTGGCGATTCGGATCTCACCGTCGAACTCGTTGAACCGCCCGTGGATGCTGCTGATCCCCAGATGCTTCGCGGCGGCACGAATGGCGGAGTGCGCCGGATCGATGCGCCACAACCCGGGTTCGGGCAGCTCGTCACCACCTCCCACCGGGGAGAGCTCCACCCCGTCCAGCTCGACGGCGTTGCCCTGCCGCACCATCGCGGTGCGCGCGAGCGGCTGGTGCCCCAGCGCCGTGACGATCGCCGTGTAGCGCCCCGGCGACAGCGCCGTCACCGTGGCTTCCCCTGCCGAATCGGCGGGTGCGCGCCCCACCTGGGTTCCCGAGGCGTCGGTGAGCGTGAGTACCGCCTCCGGCAGTGGCCAACCGCCGAGCGTTCGGACCCGCACCGTGACCGCTCCGCTCGGTGCCTGATCCTGTCGTTCGCCCACTTCGCCCTGGTCGAGGCTCATCGGAGTGTCCTCTCCTGCGTGAGAACCGCGGAAACGGGAATCGCCGGATCCGCCGGTCCGGTTGGAAGAATCGTGTCGTCGGTGACCGTCCTGGGGATGACCGCCCTGCCGGTGACCACCCTGTCGGCGACCACCCTGTCGGCGACCGCGCCGGCAACGGTCGGGGGCCGGTGAGCGGTCCCGCGGAGCGGCCACCCCCTCGGACGGCTTCGCCCACTACTCCAGACCGAGCGCGATGTCGTGGTCGACGTGCTCGTCCCGCACGCTGAGGTTGTTCGCGGTCGGCGCGTATCCGGTGGCGATGACGGTGTAGTCCCCGTGCGAGAGATCGGTGAACCGGTATTCCCCGTCCGGACCGGTGACCGTGGTCGCGACCACCCCGCCCGAGGCGTCCAGCAGGGTCACCTGGGCCTCCGGCACGGCGTGCCCGAGACGGGCGGAACGGATCACACCACGCACCTCGGCACCCGACTCCAGCGACACGTCCAGCGTGACGCGTTGCCCCTCGGGCAGCGCCACCTCGGTGCTGGTGGGTTGGCATCCCTCGGCGGTGACGGTGAGGGCATAGGAACCGCCGACCAGCTCGTTGAACTCGTAACCACCACCACCGCCCGTGCGCGCGGCCGCCACCACGGAGCCACGCACGTCGGTGAGCACCACCGTGGCATCCGGCACCGGTACCGCACCGCTGTGGACCATGCCGGACAGTCCGGCACCGCCGGAGAGCTCGACGTCGTGGCGCACCGTGCGCCCGGAGACCGCGACCATCGCCGCCGAGGGCTGGTACTCGCCGGCCGCGGCTATCAGCACATAGGTGCCCCCACCGGCGGGTTTCACCTGATAGTTCCCCTCGTCATCCGAGTGGGTGCGATCGACCTGATTTCCCACCGAGTCGGTGAGCGTGAGCACCACCCCCGAAAGAGCGACCCCACCCGGGCCCCGGACCACGCCGTACACGGTGGGAGCACCGTCGTCCGGGTAGAGCGAACCGGCCAGACTGACCCCGTTCGCACTGTGCCCGTTCATCTCGAATCCGTTGTTCGACAATGCGGCTGACCTGCCACCCACCGAGTTCTCCCCCACGTTGTCCACAGACCTTTCCACAGAGTTGTCCACAGGGTTGCTCGATGTGTTCACAGGGCGCTCCACTGCCTCCGATGCGTGTCCTTCGCGGGTGATCGGCCGCAACGAACTCGATGAACCGGCCACCGAGCCGTCACTACCACTCGACGAGTTGTCCACAGATTCGCTCAAGTTCTCCACAGCCCGGTGCTTACCGCCCTCCGTCGACTGGTCGTGCTTCTCCACGGTGCTACGCAGCGGCACCTCGCGAATGAACAGTACGGCGAGCAGCGTCACCACGGAGACGCAGGCGGTGATCAGGAACAGATCCCCGATCGCCCTGCCGTAGGAGTCGTGCAGGATCGCCTCGATCGGTGCGGGCAGACTGTTGATGTCCAGCGACACGCCGCCGTTCCCGCCACCCAGCGGGGGAGTCGGCCCGGGCAGTTCCGCCATCCCTTCTCTGGCGTACTCGCCGACCCTGCTGCCCAGCACCGCACCGAGCACCGACACCCCCGCGGAACCGCCGAGGGTGCGGAAGAAGGTCACCACCGAGGTGACCGAGCCCATGTCCTTGATGTCGACGCTGTTCTGCACCGCGAGCACCAGGTTCTGCATCAGGGCGCCGACCCCGATCCCCATGAGAGCGAGGTAGACGTCCACGAGCGGCAGCGGCGTGTCCGAGTCGATCGTGCTCAGCAGCCCCATCCCCAGGGTCAGCACCAGGCTGCCACCGATCAGGAACGGTTTGATCCTGCCGGTGACCCGAGCGATGACCTGTCCGCTCACCGTCGAGGAGACGAACAGGCCGAGCACCATCGGCAGCGTCATCAGTCCGGCCTCGGTGGGGGTGTAACCGCGCCCGAGCTGGAAGTACTGCGCGAGGAACACCGCACCGCCGAACATGGCCGTGCCGACGGCGACCATGGCGACGATCGCCAGCGAGACCGTGGGATTGCGGAACATCCCCAGCGGGACGATCGGCTCGCGAACCCTTGTCTCGACGATCACCGCGAGGATCACGGCGAGGACTCCGCCGCCCACGAAGCCGAGCGTGGCCCAGGAGAGCCAGTCGAACTGCTTGCCCGCCAACGACACCCACGCAAGCAACAGGCTCACTCCGCCGACGAGGAACAGCGCGCCGAACCAGTCGATGGAGACGTCGCGCTTGATCACCGGCAGCCGCAGGACTCGTCCCAGCACCAGGAACGCGATCACCGCGATCGGCGCTGTTACCCAGAAGCACCAGCGCCATCCCAGCGGCGAATCCACGATGAGCCCACCGACCAGCGGTCCGCTGGTGGTGGCGACGGCGAAGGTCGCACCGATGTAGCCGGTGTAGCGACCCCGGTCGCGCGGCGCGACCATCGCGGCGAGCACCACCTGGATCAGCGCCTGCATGCCGCCCATGCCGATGCCCTGAATGGCCCGGAAGCCGATGAGCATCCCCATCGACTGCGAGAAACCGCCGAGCACCGAACCGAGCGTGAAGATGGTGATCGAGAGCTGGTACAGCAGTTTCTTGCTGAACAGGTCCGAGAGCTTGCCCCAGATGGGGGTGGTGGCCGTGGAAGTCAGCAGCATGGCCGTGACCACCCAGGTGTACTGGCCTTGCGTGCCGTTGAGCTCGGCGGTGATCCTGGGCAGCGCGTTGGACACGATCGTGGAGCTCAGGATCGCCACCAGCAGGGCCAGCAGCAGTCCGGTCAGCGCCTTGAGCACCTGGCGGTGCGTCATCGGCCCGTCGGAGCTGCCCTGCCCACCGACGCCGGGAGGCGAGGTGTCCCGCGCGGCGGCCCGTCCGTCGGTGGTCTGGCCGGGCGGAGCGTGTCCCGCCTCGGCTCCCGCGACGTTCGAGGTGGTCATCGATTTCCTTCCTTGGCCGCGTCTTCCGGATTCGTGAGCTGCTGCCTGGAGGAGGTCAGCAAGTCGTCCGAAAGGGCGCGGAGCAGTTCGTCCAGTTCGGCGAGCCGACTCTCGTCCCAGTCGCTGAGCACCACTTCGCTGAGCCAGCGCGCCTTCTGCCGCTCGCGTTCCTCGAGCGCGCTCCGCCCCCGCTCGGTGGCTCGCAGCAACGAGACCCGGCGGTCGGTCGGATCGGGTCTGCGCTCGATCAGCCCCTCCTGTTCGAGCTGCCCGAGCTGTCTGCTCACCACGGAGGTGTCCACGACCCGGTTGTGGGCGAGATCGGATGCCCTCGACTCGCCGCCGTGGACCAGCTCGGACAACAGGCCGGTCCCCGAGGTGCTCAGTTCGTTGCCGTGCTGCGCCCGTTGCAGCGCCACCTGTCTGATCCCCAGCAACTTGCGGAGCGGTTCCAGTAATCGCTCGCAGGATTCGAAGTGCGATCCCATCGAGTATTCCTTTGGTTGGTACAACCAACCATAAGGATCCTTAGTTTCAGTAAGCAACTTAATCGTGCGCGACGGAGAGCGGGGTCACACTCGCCCCACCGGACCGAGCCGCGATACTCACCCTTTCGGGATCAATCGGGCCTCCCGACTGTTCGGGAGGAAGAAGCGGCGGGAAAGATCGAACTCAGTACATCGCGTTGAGCTTGCCGAGCAGCCTCGCGAACTGGTGCAGATCGTCGGTGGACCACTGCACGAAGTCCTCCCGCAAGTGGCGGGAACGACGTTGCCGCGCCGCCTCCAGTCGTTGTCTACCGGACTCGGAGAGCTGGATCAGCCTGGCCCTGCCGTCCTGCGGGTCGGGGGCGCGGCGCAGTAGGTCCAACCGCTCCAGGTTGGCTATCTGCCTGCTGACCGTGGACTTGTCCAGGCCGATGCGTTCGGCCATCTCGATGGCGCGCAGCGATCCCGCGTCGGCGACCATGAGCAGCAGGCTGTAGGAGGCGGGGTCGAGCTCGGGATGGACCTCGGCGGCAACGTCCAACGACATCTTGCGGGCGCGCCGGAACATCATGGCGAGTTCACGCTCGACCTCGGCGGCCGCCCGTTCACGCTCGGTACCGGCCGAACCCCACGATTCGGAGGCCGCCTCGCCTGCCCCCTCCGGCATGCCCTCGGTCACGAGCTCGCCCTCCCATCGCCGACGCCCCAAGTCTGACGGTGCCGCGTCGCGCGTCGACAGGCGGTCCTTCAACTCGGGACGCACCCGCGCACATTTCGTGGGAAATTGACGGAGGTGGGGCCACACCGCCGCGCGGCGGCGTCAATTTCCCACGAAATCGCCGCGCCACCCGCACCGCCACGCAGCCCGAGCCGACACCCGGTTCTCAATCCTGCTGGGGTTGCGGTTCGTGCCAGGGACGTGCGGTCCCCTTGGCCGCGAAGTAGTCCCCGCCCTTGCGCTTGACGTCGTCGGTGCCCCAGGAACGTTCCCGTGAAACGAAGGCCATCCGAGGAATGTGTTTGCGGCAGTGGATGTAGGCCTCCTCGACCTGCACGACCACCCAGCGTTCCGGTTTGCGGCCGCGTTCGAAATCCGAGCGAAGCCCGGGATGGATGGCTCTGAGGTCGGAGTCCTCCAGAATCCTGGCCTTGCCGTTGACGTGCAGCCCGATCAACTCGTCGACGAAATCGATCAGCAGGATACCGACGTGCGGGTTCTCACTGATGTTTCCCAGACTCGCCATGACACCGTTGCCCCGGTACTCGGGGTAGGCCACGTGGCGGTCCCCCAGCACCTCGATGAACCCCTTGGGGCCCGCGCGGAAGCTGGAGTCGCACTCGCCGTGCCCGTCCGCGGTGGCGATGAAGGCCATGCTCATCGAGAGGATGAACTCCTTCATCCGCTCGTTGAGATGGTCGAGCACTTGGTCATTGTAGAACTTGTGGGCCCGGCGCTCGGTCTCGTAGGCGCTCTGCAGCAGGTGCTCACCCGCCGAGCCGGGCATGGTGCTCCGCTCGTTCGGAGCGAAGGGATCCTCCGGCCGACTCGTGCCGCCCGTGGAGTCCGGAGTGGACGAATTGGGGCGAACGGGTCGCATTTGTGGGCGCGTCGGACCGTCGTCGTAACGGCTCTGCCCACCGGAGGACGATTCGGATCGCATCCGCTCGGAAACACTCGGTGACGAATCCGCGAGTTCGAGCTCCAACAGATCCGCCGGGGCCATCCCTGTGGGACGGCGGGATTCGGGGGAAGGTAACCAGTCCGCGATCACGCGCCTCACCGTGTCACGCCGCGAGGTGGATGCAAGTGTGCCGAAACGGATTCAACACGAGCGTGTGAGCTTTCATGACGATGAGTATTAAACAACCACTCGAAGGTGGCATCAAGGGTCACACAAGCCGAAAAAGGGGTTAGAGTCTCGGGCAGTCGGGGGACAGGTATACGGACATCAGGTATATGGACACCGTGCCGGACCGACACGGCCGCCTATGTGGAGAGAATCGCCCGAACCATGACAGCCAACGCCGCTTTACACCCCGAGCGCCCCGGCGGTTCAGCTGATCGCGAGCGCCCGACCGACGTGACCGACACGGTTCGGCTGATCCGGGACAGCTGGGCCGTGGTGGAACCGCAAGCCGAGGACGTGTCGCGGTTCTTCTACAGCATGCTGTTCAGCCTGGCTCCCGCCACTCGGGAACTGTTCCCCGTGAACATGGAGGTACAGCGGAGCAGGCTACTGCGTGCCCTGGTGCACGTGGTGCAGATGGTGGACCGGCCGGACGAACTCACTCCGTTCCTGCAACAACTCGGCAGGGACCACCGCAAGTTCGGCGTGGTCGCCGAGCACTACGAGGCGGTGGGAACCGCACTGCTGGCAGCGATCAAGAAGTACGCGGGCGATGCCTGGAACGACGCCGTGGAGCGTGCTTGGGGAGAGGCCTACGCGGTGATGGCCACGACCATGACCGACGCGGCCTCCAAGGACGACGGACCCGCCTGGTACAACGGCGAGGTCGTGCAGCACGAACGGCTGAGCTGGGACGTCGCCATGGTGCGCATCAGGCCGGAACATCCCGTGCCGTATCAGCCGGGCCAGTATGTCAGCGTCGAGGTGCCGCAGCGTCCCAGGCTGTGGCGCTATCTGTCACCGGCCAATCCCCCCTCCGATGACGGCACGATGGAGTTCCACGTACGTGCCGTGCCGACGGGTTGGGTGAGCCGCGCCATCGTGGGGCACGCACAGCTCGGCGACCAGTGGCGCATGGGTTCCCCGATGGGCAGGCTCGGCGTGGATCGTGACTCGGAACGCGACGTGGTGATGCTCGCCGGCGGCACCGGGCTGGCACCGATGCGGTCGATCATTCAGGACCTGGCGCAGTACGGCAACAACCCCGAGGTTCACCTGTTCTACGGCGGCAGGACCCGAGAGGACCTCTACGAGCTGCGCAACCTGCGGCAGGTCGCCATGAGCAACCCGTGGCTGAAGGTGATCCCGGTACTGGAGAACGACCCCACCGCGCAGGGAGCCGAGCACGGCACACTGGCGGAGGCCGTGACCCGCCACGGCGCGTGGCAGGACCACGACGTGCTGGTCAGCGGTTCGCCGGAGATGATCCGGAACACGGTCTCCGGCATGATGGTGGCGGGCACCCCGCTGGAACGGATCCACTACGATCCGTTCACTCTGGACTGAGCACTCGCGGAGCTCCCGAGAACGCGGGGAGGGGTGAGCCACCGGACCCGTTGTCAGGGGTCGGTGCGAGAGTGCGCGCATGTCCGGAACCGAACAACAGCGCGAACGTGTCAGACAGACCCTGACCGAACACGTGGGCGCCGCCGAGGCCGAACGAATCACGGCCCTGGCCGCCACCTCCGTCGCACTGAGCACCCACAGCGAAGCGGGAGCACCACTGGGGGTCTCCCGCTTCGGCGGCGACGCACTACTACCACCGGACACGACGTGGCCGGAACACGAATCGAGAGCACTGGAGCTGTTGGCCGTGCTCGACCTCACCGCCCTCGCACCACTCAACCCCGAACTCCCCCTGCCCCACCACGGCGTGCTCAATTTCTGCTACGCCCCGGCCGAGCAACTCGTGACCGGGCTCGATCCGGGGGAGTCGGATGGCTGGCGGGTGATACACGCCGACCCCGCCACAGCGGTACGCACCGCACCACCCGGGGAAACGAAACGCCACCACGAACGGACGCTGCACGGCCGTCCCCTCCTCACCGTCCCGGATTTGGAGGATCTTCCTCCGGACGAAGCGGGAGAGCTGCCGGACAAGCTACTCGACGGCTACCGAGAGCTCCGCGACGACGAGAACGAACCCGCGCATCGGATCGGTGGCTGGCCGGATCTGATCCAGGGCCCTGTACTGGAGAATTCCGGGAAGGAGCTACTACTGGCCCAGCTGGACAGCGACGACCGGATGGACTGGTGCTGGGGTGACTCCGGCAGCCTCTACTTCCTCATCGAGGAGCAGGACCTGAAAGCGGGCGACTTCAGCCGTGTCTGGCTGGAAATGCAGTGCTGCTGACCGACACGGGAACAGGACCATGACCGACCTGGAACGACAGCGCGAGCGCCTCGCGCAAACGTTGCGCGAGCACCTCGACGAGGACGAGGCCGAACGGATCACGGCGTCGGGCAGCGCTGCCCTGGAGCTCAGTGTCACCACGCGGCACGGTGATCCGTTGGCGCGTTCCCACTTCGGCGGGGATGCGTTGCTATCTCCTGGAAGCCCCTGGCCCTGCTACGACGAAGCCACACCGCTGGAGCTGGTGGCAGTACTGGACCTCGCGGAGATCGGTGAGCGCGAACCGTCCGGCATCCTGCCAAAAACCGGCCTGCTGAACTTCTTCCACGCGGGCTTGGACACCGAACTGGTAGGGCTCGGCCCGGAGGAAACCGGTACTTACCGAGTGATCAAGGCCGATCCGGACACCGCTGTGGCCACGTCACCACCGGCCGGGGTTTATCGCTATCCGTGCCGCCAACCGCGAACTCGCTGCATATTCACGATTCCGTGCGAACAGGACGTGCTCGGTGTGCCTCCGGAAAACATACCGCAGCGGTACCAGTACGCCTACGAAGCACTTTACGACGAGCCAGGGTACGCGGGGGAGCTTCGCGCACTGCACCAGATCGGTGGCTGGCCGACACCGATCCAGGAAACCATGTGGGAACGGATGCAGCGGATGGCGGCAGCTACCGTCCCGGGCTCCTCACCGACGAAAGTAGAGCGCACCGAGGCGAATCCCGACGACTGGTTCGTGCTCGCGCAGTTCGACAGCGACAGCAGCATGGATTGGGAATGGGGCCATGCCGGAACGCTGTACTACATGATCAGCAAAACGGACCTGCGTGCTGCGGACTTCAGCCGGGCATGGATGCAGCTCCAGTGCTGAACGGCTCCGGAGTGTCGGAAACTTCGGAGAACGGATCGGGTGTCGGGGGTCGGTGCGAGAGTGCGCGCATGTCCGGAACCGAACAACAGCGCGAACGTGTCAGACAGACCCTGACCGAACACGTGGGCGCCGCCGAGGCCGAACGAATCACGGCCCTGGCCGCCACCTCCGTCGCACTGAGCACCCACAGCGAAGCGGGAGCACCACTGGGGGTCTCCCGCTTCGGCGGCGACGCACTACTACCACCGGACACGACGTGGCCGGAACACGAATCGAGAGCACTGGAGCTGTTGGCCGTGCTCGACCTCACCGCCCTCGCACCACTCAACCCCGAACTACCACTGCCCCACCACGGCGTGCTCAACCTGTTCTACATCGAGAACCTGCGGTCCGGGGACTCGGTGGCGGCGGGCGAGTACGAGAGCTGTCGGGTCGTACGCGCCGACCCGGAAACAGCGGTGCGGAGCACTCCACCCAGGAGCGTGCAGCGCCATCGTGAACGGGCGTTGTACGGCCGGGAAAGCTTCACGATCCCGGATTTCGAAGATGTGGTGTACGAGCTGACGGACCTATCGGATACGACAGCGGAGGCTTACGATGTGCTCGACGACGCGGAGACCGAACCCCGACATCGGATCGGTGGGTGGCCCAAACTGGTTCAAAATCCGGTGCTCGACGACTCCGGCGAGGTTCACTTGTTGGCCCAGCTGGACAGCGACGACCGGATGGACTGGTGCTGGGGTGACTCCGGCAGCCTCTACTTCCTCATCGAGGAGCAGGCTCTGAAAGCGGGCGACTTCAGCCGTGTCCGGCTGGAAATGCAGTGCTGCTGACCAGCTCGGCTGCTGGCGACCTCACGGCCCGGTGACCGTCCAGAAGAGAACCGCGAAACCGTCAACCGCGAGGTCGTCGAGGGTCAGCGCCTGCGCCGCTCGGGCTTCCAGACCACCAGCGCCGTCTCCTGCCGCACCGGCACCAGGTCGCGCCGGTAGGAGGCGTGCACCCGCGCGGCCGCCTGCTCGGCGGCCGCGTAGGCCGCGGCGACCTCCTCGGAGAGTTCCTTGATCTTGTCGCGCAGTGCGTCGACCTGGTTCTCCAGCTCGATGATGCGCTTGATGCCCGCGAGGTTCACGCCCTCCTCCTGGGAGAGCCGCTGCACCTCGCGGAGCACCGCGATGTCGCGCGCGGAGTAACGCCGACCACCCGCGGGTGTCCGGCCCGGCGAAACCAGGCCGAGCCGGTCGTAGCTGCGCAGCGTCTGGGCGTGCAGCCCGGACAGCTCCGCGGCCACGGAGATCACGAAAACCGGGGTGTCCTCGGACGCACCTGGCGGGAATCCGGCCATACCGCCGGATTCCGCGGCAGACTCACGCGCGGTCATTCCGCCCTCCGGACCAGCTCGTTCAGTTCGGCTCTGGGATCGTGCTGCTCCGTCGCCTCCGCGTAGGACCGCAACGCCTCGGCGGCCTTGCCGTCCAACTTGTTCGGCACGGCAACCTGCAACGTCACCAGCAGATCCCCGCTACTGCCGTCCTTCCTACCGATGCCCTTACCGCGCACCCGGAGGGTACGGCCGCTGTTGGTGCCCGCTGGCACCTTCACCGACACCTTGCTCTCCAGGGTCGGCACGGTCAACGTAGCGCCCAACGCCAGTTCGGGGAAGGTCACCGGCACGGTGATCGTGAGATCGTGCCCCGACCTGCCGAACACCTGGTGCGGATTCACGTGCACGACGACGTAGAGGTCACCCGAGTTGCCGCCGTTGCGGCCGGGTTCGCCCTGGTGTGCCAACCGGATTCGCTGCCCGTCGGAGACGCCCTGCGGGATCCGCACGGTCAACGTCCTGGTTCGGGTGCTCACACCCTCGCCGCGGCACTCCTGGCAGGGGTTGTCGACGACCCGGCCACGCCCGCGGCAGTCCGGGCACGGCTCGCTGAACGCGAACGCGCCCTGATTGCGGGTGACCGCACCCTGCCCCGAGCAGGTCGAGCACCTCCGAGGGCTGGTGCCCGGCCGAGCACCGGAGCCGTGGCAGGTGGAGCACGTGGTGGGGCTGGAAAGGCGTAACGGGACGGTCGCGCCCTTCACCGCCTCGGTGAAGTCGATGCGGACCTCGGTCTCCACATCGGAGCCTCTGCTCGATCTGCTCGCCGTGCCCGGACCACCGCCTCTGCGGTTGCCGAACAGCCCGCCGAACAGGTCACCGATCCCGCCACCGGCCTGGCCGCCGGCACCACCGAACAGGTCACCGACGTCGAAACCGGGACCACCCGCACCACCGGGCTGGCCACCGAAGCCGCCGCCGAAACCGCCGAAGCCGCCCTGGCCGCCACCTCCGGAGGCGAACAGCCTGCGGGCCTCGTCGTACTGTTTGCGCTTCTCGGGGTCGGAGAGCACACCGTAGGCCTCGGAGACGGCCTTGAACTTGTTCTCGGCCTTGGTGTCCCCCGGATTGGCGTCGGGATGGTTCTCCCTGGCCAGCTTCCGGTATGCCTTCTTGATGTCGTCGGCCGAAGCGTCGGAGGAGACGCCCAGTTCGGCGTAGAAATCCTTGTCCAGCCATTCCCTGGCACTCACCGGACGCCCCTCCTTCCGTCTCGATCCGTTGACGTGCGCCACGACGGTTCACCGGAAAACGGTGATCCTCCTCGCGAGAACGCGTGCGCGAGCCCGTAACGGTTACTGAACACGGCGGTTCCTAAGCAGTCTCGTGAATCAGCCTTGTTCGGATGTCTCGCCCTGCGATTCCGGCTCGGCACCGCTCCCGTCGGGCTCGTGGTCGGTGACTCCGACCATCGCCGGACGCAGCACCCGTTCACCGAAGCGGTAACCGCGGCGCAGCACCGTCGTGACCGTGGGCCCGGATACCTCGGCCGAGGTCTCGTGCTGGACCGCCTCGTGCACGCTCGGGTCGAACTCCTCGCCCTCCTGGCCGAAGCCCTCCAACCCGGCCTCGGACAGCGCGGCGGTGAGCTTGTCCGCGACGGCCTTGAACGGGCCGGTGAGGTCGCCGTGCGACTCGGCGCGTTCGAGATCGTCCAGCACGGTGAGCAGGGACTCCGCCACGGACGCCTTCGCGTTGTTGATCACCGAGTCCCGGTCGCGCTCGACGCGCTTGCGGTAGTTGGCGTACTCGGCCTGCACACGCTTGACGTCAGCGGTGAGTTCCTCGACCTGCCGACGCAGCTCACTCTCCGCGTCCGAAGTGGGTGCCTCGGCCTCCGCGGCGGTTTCCACCGCGTCGGCCTCGGCCGCCACCTTCGCCAGCTCGTCGTCCAAGGATCCGGACATGCTGTCGTTCACCTCGCCGGCCTCCGACTGACTGTCGTCCGAGGACCGGAGATCACCCGTTTCCGGGTCGATCCTGCGCCGGTCCCGCACCACGACGGGCTCCTGCTCGCCTTCGTCCTGTGCGCCGGAGGCCTGCTGCGGCCCCCGGTCCTGTTCTGGCTTGTTCGGAGTCACTTCTTCTTCTCGTCCTCGTCGTCGACGACCTCGGCGTCCACCACGTCCTCCGCACCGGAGGAGTCGGAGGAGCCCGTCGCCTGCCCGGCCTCGTCACCGGCGGCACCGGCGGCGGCGCTCGCGTCGCCCTCGCTGTACAGGGCCTGGCCCAGCGACTGCGACTCGGTGGCCAGCTTCTCCACGGCCGACTTGATGGCGTCGGAGTCCTCGCCCTTCAGCGCCTCGTTGACCTCGTCGATGGCGCTGCGGACCTTCTGCTTGCTCTCGTCCGGCAGCTTCTCGTCGTTGTCGGAGAGGACCTTCTCGGTCTGGTGGACCATCGACTCCGCCTGGTTGCGGGTCTCGGCCTCCTCGCGCTTCTTCTTGTCCTCCTCGGCGTGGGCCTCGGCGTCCTTGACCATCTGGTCGATGTCGTCCTTCGGCAGCGCGGAGCCGCCGGTGATGGTCATCGACTGTTCCTTGCCGGTGCCCTGGTCCTTGGCGTTGACGTGCACGATGCCGTTGGCGTCGATGTCGAAGGTGACCTCGATCTGCGGCACGCCACGCGGTGCGGGCGGCAGGCCGGTCAGCTCGAACATGCCGAGCTTCTTGTTCTCCGCGGCCATCTCGCGCTCGCCCTGGAAGACCTGGATCTGCACCGAGGGCTGGTTGTCGTCCGCGGTGGTGAAGGTCTCCGAGCGCTTGGTCGGGATGGTGGTGTTGCGCTCGATCAGCTTGGTCATGATGCCGCCCTTGGTCTCGATGCCCAGGGACAGCGGGGTGACGTCGAGCAGCAGCACGTCCTTGACGTCGCCACGCAGCACACCGGCCTGCAGACCGGCACCGACCGCGACGACCTCGTCCGGGTTGACGCCCTTGTTCGGCTCCTGACCGCCGGTCAGCTCCTTGACCAGATTGGTGACCGCGGGCATGCGGGTGGAACCGCCCACCAGCACCACGTGGTCGATGTCGCCGACCTTGATACCGGCGTCACGCAGCACGGACTCGAACGGCTTGCGCGTGCGCTCCAGCAGGTCCGAAGTGATCCGCTCGAACTCTGCCCTGGTCAGGGTCTCGTCGAGGAACAGCGGGTTCTTGTCCGCGTCGACGGTGATGTAGGGCAGGTTGATGTTGCTCTGCGCGGAGCTGGACAGCTCGATCTTGGCCTTCTCGGCGGCTTCCTTGATCCGCTGCAGCGCCATCTTGTCCTTGGTCAGGTCGATGCCGTTGGCACTCTTGAACTTCTCGACCAGCCACTCGACGATGCGCTCGTCCCAGTCGTCACCACCCAGGTGGTTGTCACCGCTGGTGGCACGGACCTCGACCACGCCCTCGCCGATCTCGAGCAGGGACACGTCGAACGTCCCGCCGCCGAGGTCGAAGACCAGGATGCGCTGTTCCTTCTCGCCCTTGTCCAGGCCGTAGGCCAGCGCGGCCGCGGTCGGCTCGTTGACGATGCGGAGCACGTCCAGTCCGGCGATCTGGCCCGCTTCCTTGGTGGCCTGCCGCTGGGCGTCCTCGAAGTACGCCGGAACGGTGATGACCGCCTCGGTGACGTCCTCGCCGAGGTACGACTCGGCGTCCCGCTTGAGCTTCATCAGCACACGCGCGCTGATCTCCTGCGGGGTGTACTCCTTGTCATCGATGGTGGTCTTCCAGTCGGTGCCCATGTGACGCTTGACCGACCGGATGGTGCGGTCGACGTTGGTCACCGCCTGGTTCTTGGCGGGCTGCCCCGTGAGCACCTCGCCGTTCTTCGCGAACGCGACGACCGAAGGCGTCGTGCGCGCACCCTCGGAGTTGGCGATGACCGTGGACTCACCGCCCTCCAGGACGGAAACGACGGAGTTTGTCGTCCCGAGGTCGATACCGACCGCTCGCCCCATTGAAGTCTCCTCCAGCGTATTGGTTCTCTGCTTAGGACTGATAACTCCTGAGCCCTACTGACTCAAGTATTACCGAAACCGAGTCCGATCCGTCAAACCGAGTTTGAGTCGTCGAGGCTCAAGGTTCCTGCCCGAGGAACGCGTGACCAGCCACGAGTGTTCCCGATAACCCGGCTGGGCGGGTGTGATTCGTGTCGCCGGGAGCGGCTTTCGTGGCTGTCGTGCCCTCTTGGAGGCGGGAACACCGGGCACGGTCAAGAACATCGCCACGGTCGGGAACACCGGCCACGGTTCGGGGCAGAAGGAGGCGGGAGGCCGGCCCGCGAACGGCGCGGGTGGGTACTCGATCGGCCGCGGCACGGGCCGAACCCTGCACACTTTCGGGGGATTGCCGACTACCGGAGCGGGCAATCACTGCCCAGGAAGCCGCGGGCACTCAGCGGGAAGACGGGGGCGATCCCGGGAAGACGCGGGCGGAGTTACGGCGAGACGGGCGGCTCAGGAGCTCTCGACCTCGATCGAACCGCTACCCGTGGACAACCGCAGCGAGCGTTCGGAGTCGGCGTCCCGGGGCACCTCGATGTCGGTGGAACCGCTGCCGGTGTCGGCCCGGACGCTGTAGCTGTTCGCGGGGACGGTGAGCTCGATACCGCCGGAGCCGGTGTCGGCACGCACCGAACGCGGCTCGGACAGTTCCAGCGAGATCCCGCCCGAGCTGGTCCGCGTCGTGACGTCGGCGGAATCGATGTCCTCCCCCTCTATTTGGCCGCTGCCGGTCGAGACGTTGACGGGGCCGCCAATGTCGGTGAGTTCGATCCCGCCGGAGCCGGTCTCGGCACGCACCTCCCCGTCGATGCCGCGCAGTTCCAGTGCCCCCGAGTCCACGCGCACGTCGGTCGAGGACATCCCGGTGACCTCCAGCGAACCGGAACCGAGTGTGCCGGTCACCGGAACACGCCGGGGTAGCGTCACCTCGTACTCCACGTCACAGCCCCAGCCGCAGTCGGCGTCGAGCACGAGTCCGCCGTCCTCGACCCGGTAACTCGTCTCGGAGTTCCGCCCCCAGCCGCCCCACCAGCCGTCGCGTTCCTCGCGGACCCTCGGCTCGGCACCGGCCTCGTAGCTGATATCCACCGCCCCCGCCCCCGAACGCAGCTCCACGGCCGTCACCCCGGAGGGTGAGCCAGTGCTGGTGTCCGAGGGCCCTCCCCAGGCGAGCACGGCTCCACCCAGCAGGACCAGTACGGCTCCACCCACCGCGAGTCCCGTGCGCATCGTCATCACTCCGATCTCAGGGGCTTGGACCTCAGGGGCTTGCCCGGTCACCCGACGAGGTCAAGTTACCGCCGACCGCGAGGGCACGGTATCGGTGTTTTACCCGGAGCGGGCCCGGAGACTCCGAAAGTGCGAATCCGGGGCACCCCCTCATCCGCGCACGGAGTGCTTCCAATCGCTGCCGGACACCGGAGTCCGTGGAGCTGGGTGCGCCGGAACCCCGCCGTAGAAGCAACCATTAGAATCGTTCGCGGAGGCCATACGCCGTATTGAGGATGCCTGATGTTGCGCGTCGCCGTCCCGAACAAGGGATCGCTGCACGGTCCGACCACCCAGCTACTCGAGGAGGCGGGCTACCGGCTTCATCGCGAGCACCGCGCCCTGTTCGCCGAGGACACGGGCAACAACGTGCGGTTCATCTTCTGGCGGGCCAGCGACATCGCGCGCAACGTGGGCGCCGGGGTGCTCGACGTCGGGATCACCGGGCAGGACCTGCTGGCGGGCGCGGGCACGGCGGCGAGCACCACCGAGCTGCTGCGGCTCGGCTTCGGCAGCTCCCGCTTCTACTTCGCGGTCGCCAACGACGGCCCGATCACCTCGATCCCCGAGCTGGACGGCAAGCGGGTGGCCACCTCGTTCCCGAAACTCGCCGAACAGGCGGCGGCGCGGCACGGCATCCGGATCGAGCCGGTCGAACTGGACGGTGCCGTGGAGACCGCTGTGGAGCTCGGGCTGGCCGAGGCGATCGCCGACGTGGTCGAGACGGGGTCCTCGCTGCGTGCGGCGGGGCTGACCACCCTCGGCGAACCGATCCTGCGCTCGCAGGCGGTGCTGGTCCGCGGCGCGGGAGCGTCCCTGGGTGAGGAGCGCGAGCACGCCGTGGAGGTGCTGGGGCAGCGGCTGCGGGGAGTGCTCGACGCCCGTTCCTACGTGGTGATGGACTACAACTGCCGGGAGACCGCGCTGGAGACGGCGACAGCGATCACGCCGGGCAAGGAGTCACCCACCATCTCCAGCCTCACCGAGCCCGGCTGGGTAGCGGTACGGGCGATGGTCCCCAGGGCCGACGTGCAGGACGTGATGGACAAGCTCGCCGCGGTGGGCGCCACCGAGATCCTGGTGACGCGGCTGGAGGCCTGCAGGCTCTGAGCCGGCCCCGCCGGGTACGGGTTTCGGGCTCGGTTCCCGAGGTCGGTGCTGTAGCGGAACCTCTCGCACCACCTCGCCGCGGGAAGTCCCGGCTTCGAGCGGTGCGGGCCCTCTCAGCGCTCGGGGACCAGGTGGGCCAATGCCGGGCGGAACTCCTCGGGGCCGGGCGGTTCCTCGGCGATCAGGGCCTGCATCAGCAGGCCGTCGATGGCCGCGGGTAGCGCGCGCACCGCGCCGGTGTTCCGCGTTCCCGTGTCGTGCACGTAGCCGGTGGCCACCTCGATCCAGCGACGCGCGGCCGGGCGCAGCGCCGGTCTGCGGGCGGCCAGCAGGTAGAGCTCGTACTCGGCCAGCGTCCTGCCGCGCTGCTCGCGGACCATGCGGGAGAGCATCTCGGCGGTGGCGGTGACCCACCCCTCGGGATCGTCGACCACTTTTTCGGTGAGTTCGCGCAGCTCGGCGATCATCGTCTCGCAACTCTCCAACAGGGTCGCGATCAGCACCCCGTCGATGCTCTCGAAGTAGTAGACGACCGAAGCGGGCGGCACACCGGCCTCACGTGCGATGTTGCGGTGACTGACCCCCGCGATGCCGTCCCGTTCGATCACCCGCAGGGTGGCGTCGATGATCTCCCTGCGTCTGCGTTCACCTTTGGCGCGGCGCCCGTCGGAGTGCTCGGTCGGATTGCCGCCGTGGGTCAATGCGTACCTCCCGCCTCCAGCGCGACCACACCGCCGATGATCAGCAGGATTCCCGCGATCTGGGTCAGGGTCATGGTCTCGTTCAGGAACAACGCGCCGATCAGCACCACCAGGGCCACTCCGGCGGCCGACCAGATGGCGTAGGCGACGCCGACGGGTATGCCCATCTTGAGCACGTTCGCCAGTGCCACGAACGCGGAACCGTATCCGAGCACCACCAGCACCAGGGGCAGGGGCCTGCTCAGCCCGTCGACGAACCGCAGCGAGATGGTGCCGAGCACCTCCGACAAGATCGCCGCCACCAACACGATGTAGGCCAACTGCCCTCCGAACTCCCGTGCGGATCGGCGCGGTAGCCGCGAACCGTCCGAAAATTGAACGACTGTACTACTTCTTCAATATACCGCCGTCGCTCCAGGGTGTCGATGTATCCGCTCAGCGCTGCCGACCGCCGCGCTCGTCCTCGTCGGAACCGAAGATCCTCGAGCACAGCAGAACCACGGCCCAGATGCCCATCGGAAAGATCGGCCAGAAGAAAGTGGGACCACCGGAGGCGATCGAGGTGATCAGCCAGATACCGACGAGCACGAAGGAGGTTCCCGCCCAGTCCCGCCACTCGGCACCCCGACTCCGCCGCCCGCGGTTCCGTTCGACCGACTGCTCGTGCTCGTCGTCGTTCTCGGCCGCCGGGACGTCGGAACGCCCTTGCCGGGCGGGCCGGGAGGGGTCCGGCAGATCCCGCGTCAGGGGTTCCAGCTCGGCGCGGGTCACCGCGGCGTAAGCCTGCCCGACCCGTTCGTCGAACTCGGCTATGTCGAGCCTGCCCTCGTTCATCGCGAGGCGCAGCCGCTCGGCGACCGCCTCTCGCTCGGCGTCCGAGGCGCGCACTCCCCGTTCGTTCGGGCCGCTCCAATCCGGGCCACTCGCTGCTGGGCCGGACATCACGCCTCCCGATCGGCCGTTCCCGAGGTACGCCACACCGCGCGGTACTCCCGGCACGATGCTGTGCGAGGAGGATATCGAAGTCGCGCTCGTGGCGGGCCCGTTTCATCACAACGGCGACACCGGACCGCACCGCGATGGTTCCCACTGGATCGATCAAAGCCGGACTCGGACCACGAGAGTGGCGAAAATCGCAACCGCCATGACCTCGCACCAGCCGGGCGCGACACTGCCTCCGCGCAGACCCTGCGACCCCGTTCGGCGAGCCACCGACGAGCGGCGGGAAATCAGACACACCCGCGCTGCGCAGCGCGAACAGCGCAGCGTAGCGTTCTGTTACGCTTCCCCGGATTCCACGCTGACGGCAGGCGGACGACCTCGCGCCCGACTAGTCTTCCGTGTCGCCGTCTCGCACAATCACCGACTGTTCCCACCCCGAGCGACGCCCCTATGGTTACCGACGAGTAATAGAGGCTAAGCTCAGCGTCCAAACCCGCGAACAGGAGGCCACGAGCATGGTAGCCCTGCAGCTCGTCCTGGGCCTGATCTGTCTCGCCGTGACCGCCGTCGCGGTGGTCATGGTTGTCAGGACAGTTCGACGGATGGTGCGCTCCATCCGGCTCGGACAACCGGACCCGAACCGCAAGGGGCCGTTCGGCACCCGCTTCTCCAACATGCTCAAGGAAGTCCTCGGGCACACCAGGATGCTCAAGTGGAGCCACGTGGGAGTGGCCCACTGGTTCGTCATGCTGGGCTTCGGCGGACTCAGCCTGAGCGTGCTGGTCGCCTACGGCGAAGTGTTCCACGCCCCGTTCGAGATCCCGTGGCTGGGATCGTTCGGCCCCTGGAACCTGATCGTCGAGATCCTGGGCGTGACCACCATCCTCGGCGGTATCTGGCTCAGCGCCATACGCCAGCTCAACCACCCGCGCCGCGCGGGCAGGGTCTCCCGCTTCGCGGGCTCCAACTTCTGGCAGGCCTACTTCGTCGAAGCCGTCGTCGTGCTGGAGGGCGTGGGCATCATGGGCCTGCGCTCGTTCAAGGTCTCCTCCGACCTGTTCCACGCCCCGGTGTGGTCGGCGCCGGTGAGCTTCGCGCTGGGCAGCATACTGCCCGCCAGCGCGTTCGCGGTCTCGCTGTTCGCCGCGTTCAAGATCCTCTCGGCGATGATCTGGGTCATCGTCATCGCCTCGAACATCACCATGGGAGTGGCCTGGCACCGGTTCACCGCGTTCTTCAACATCTACTTCAAGCGCGACCCCGAGCGCACCGCGCTGGGCGCGTTGAAGCCGATGATGAGCAACGGCGCCCCGATCGACTTCGAGGAGGCCGACCCGGACACCGACACCTTCGGTGCCGGTCAGGTGGAGGACTTCTCCTGGAAGGGCTGGCTGGACTTCACCACCTGCACCGAGTGCGGGCGTTGCCAGTCGCAGTGCCCGGCTTGGAACACAGCCAAGCCGCTGTCACCGAAGATGCTGGTCACCAGCCTGCGCGACCACGCCTACGCGAAGGCGCCCTACCTGCTGGAGGGCGGCAAGAAGGACATGACCGGCGAAGAGGTCGGCCTCACCGGTGACGACGCGGAGGAGCGCAAGGGCAAGATCGACGCCCTGGCGCTGGCCGAGTCGGAGAAACCGCTGGTGGGCGGCCCGGAGGAAGCCGGGATCATCGACCCCGAGGTGCTGTGGGCCTGCACCAGCTGCGGCGCCTGCGTCGAGCAGTGCCCGGTGGACATCGAGCACGTCGACCACATCGTCGACATGCGGCGCTACCAGGTGATGATCGAGTCGAACTTCCCCACCGAGCTGGGCGGGATGTTCAAGAACCTGGAGAACAAGGGCAACCCGTGGGGCCAGAACAACAAGGACCGGCTGGCCTGGACCCAGGACCTCGACTTCGAGGTTCCGGTCTTCGACGGTGAACTCGAGGAGGACGTCGAGTACCTGTTCTGGGTCGGTTGCGCGGGCGCGTTCGAGGACCGCGCGAAGAAGACCACGCAGGCGGTCGCCGAACTACTGCACACCGCGGGGGTGAAGTACACCGTGCTCGGCCCGGAAGAGGGCTGCACCGGTGACCCGGCGCGCCGCGCGGGCAACGAGTTCCTGTTCCAGACGCTGGCCGAGCAGAACGTGGAAACGCTGAACTCGGTGTTCGAGAACCGCGAGCCCGGCAAGCGCAAGATCGTCGCCACCTGCGCGCACTGCTTCAACAGCCTGGCCAACGAGTACGGCCAGCTGGGCGGCAACTACGAGGTGGTCCACCACACGCAGCTGCTCAACCGGCTGGTGCGGGAGAAGCGGCTGGTCCCGGTGGCCCCGGTCACCGAGGACGTCACCTACCACGACCCGTGCTACATCGGCAGGCACAACAAGGTCTACGAACCGCCGCGTGACCTGGTCAACGCCTCGGGCGCCTCGTTCCGCGAGATGCCCCGCCACGCCGACCGCGCGATGTGCTGCGGCGCGGGCGGCGCCCGGATGTGGATGGAGGAACGCACCGGCAAGCGGATCAACCTCGACCGGGTGGACGAAGCGCTGGGCACAGCCTCGTCGAAGGTCGCCACCGGCTGTCCGTTCTGCAAGGTCATGCTCACCGACGGGATGACCACGCGGCAGAACGAGGAGGTCGCCTCCGAGAACGTCGAGGTCGTCGACGTGGCGCAGCTGCTGCTGCAGTCGGTCAGGCGCGGCACCGACGGTGCCGCCGCGAACGGCGAGTCCGGCGCGGAGACCGCCGACTCGGACGACGTCACCGCGAGCGCCGAGTCCAACGGCTGAGCTGAGCCGTACTTCCCCGCGGGGTGGGGTTTTGGGCTCGGTCCCGAGATCCCTGCCAGGAGCGATCGTTCGGCGAACGGGGCCGGATTCCCTACGGGAGTCCGGCCCCGCTTTTTGCCCGGCCCCGTCGTTTCCTGCCCGGCCCCGTTTCGTGCGTGGCCACGCTTCCTTCGCGCTCCTGCCCTGGCTTCGCGGTCCCGCGCTTCTTTAACGGTCCCTGCGCTGTCCGTCACCGTTCGACGGAGCATCCCCGCCCCTCCCGCGTACATTTCGCGAGAAATCGACGCCGCCCCGAGGTCGGCCGAACCTTCCGGAGTCCGCGCGGTGATTTCGTGAGAAATCGACCACGGGCACCGGAGGTGTCGGTAACGTCTCCTATGGTGGCGCCGGGTGACCGCTCCCCCGAGGCGGTGCCAGCGGCCCGGGAAGGGAGGTGCCGTGCAGCCACTGCGCGTCCCGAGCGAGATGTTCAGGTTCACCACCGGTGACCGCTCCGAGCTCTACTCCGCGATCCTGCACGCCTTCGGCGAGGCCAACGAACGCCTGGAAACCGCGCTGGGCCTCGACGAGGTGCGCGACAGGCTGCGCTCGGTGGGCTGGTTCGACGCGCTCTCCGAGGAGGACCTGCACGCCGCGCTGAAGCAGCTGGGCGACTGGGGACTGCTGGACAACGTCCAGAACCACGCCGAGAACTACCGCACCGCCGCCGAGTACGAACGCCGCAACCTACAGTACTCGTTGACCAAGCTCGGCGAGGCCGCCTTCGCCGGTGTGCAGCACGCGATGGCGACGCTCGCCTCCAGCGGGGCGTTGCAGACCGCGGTGCTCGACGCCATAGCCGACCGGCTCGGCGAGCTGAACAAGTTGCTGCGCGATCCGACCTCGGCCGACCGCCGGATCTTCAGCAGCCTGCAGGAGTTGGAGGGGCACCTGGAGGCCCTGCGCAACAACACCAAGCAGTTCAACGGGGAACTACAGCGGTTGCTGCGCACCGAGGGTGTCGACCTGACGACGTTCCACGAGGTCAAGTCGGCCACGGTCGCCTACCTGCAGGAGTTCTGCGACCAGCTCGAACAGCGCTGCCACGCGATCGCCTCCGGCATCGCCGAAGTGGAGGATCACGGTGTGGCGGAGCTGCACCGGCGGGCGCTGTACGGCGCGGAACTACCGCCCGGGGCCGGCGAGGAGCGGCGCACCGAGTGGCTGGGCCATCGCGCCACCCGCTGGCAGGGCCTGCGGATCTGGTTCCACCCGGAGGACGATTCAGCCCCGCGTGCCGAGCAGCTGCTGACCGTGGCGCGGCAGGCGATCGTCACTCTGCTGCAGGTGCTGGAACGCATCGACGACTCGCGGAAACGTTCCTCCAGTGTGGCCTCGGACTTCCGGGAACTGGCCCGCTGGTTCACCCGCGCTCCGGAGGAGGCGGACCTGCACCGGGTTTTCGCGGCCGCGTTCGGCCTGGGGTCGGCGCGGCACGCCCAGCTGGTCCACGACGACCCCGAGGTCATCGCCCCCTCCACGCCGTGGGCCGAGGCACCGGCGGTGGGGGTTTCGGCGACGCTGCGCACCGGGGGCCGCAAGGAGAGTTTCGCCCGCACCGGCAGGGTCCGGGACGTCGCCGAGCTCAAACGGCAGCGCGCGGAACGGGCCCGCGCCGAGCGCGCCCAGCTCGAAGCCGCCTGGCAACGCCTGGCCACCGACGGCCGGGTGCGGCTGTCCGGCTTCGCCGAGCTGGATCACACGGTGTTCCAACGGCTGCTCGAACTGCTGGGCAGAGCGCTGGCAGCCGAGCGGGACGAGTCCGGGGCGCGCCGCGCGAGCACGCCGGACGGTCGGGCGGAGATCGAATTGCGCGAACCCGGCGATCGGGCCGAAACGGTGCTGCGCACCCCGCACGGCACGTTCACCGGCCCCGACTTCACCGTCGACATCCGCATCGTGGGGCGTGATCTCGGCGAGTTCGAGCGGGAGGCGAGTTGAGCAACCTCAACAACCAGCTCGTGGCCACCGAGCGCGAGGAACTGGCGCGCTGCATCAGGGTGCTGCTGGCCGATCCGCTGCTGACGAAGCAGGACGCCCCGAAGGACTTCGACACGGCCCGACGCCGTCACGAGGCGCTGCGTTCCTGGTTCGACTACTACTGCGGCTGGACGCTGACCGTCATGCCCCGTGCGGGCTACGCCCGACTGCACAAGAGCCGGGGCGACGTGGACGCGAGCAGACCGGCCCGCAGACTTCGTTCGGGCAGGGCGCCGTTCGACCGGCGCCGCTACGCGCTGTTGTGCGTGGTGGCGTCCGAACTGCTGGCCACCCCCACGACGACCATCGGGATGCTCGCCGAACGGGTCCGCCACAGCACGGGAAACGACCCCGTCGTTCCCACCTTCGACACCTCGACACGTTCGGAACGAATGGCCTATGTGGACGTCCTCCGGTTGCTGGAGTCGTACACGGTGCTGGTAACCGTGGACGGCAGCACCGAGAGCTTCGTCGAGACCGAGCGGGCACAGGTGCTCTACCGGGTGGACTCGACCCTGTTGATGCGACTGCTCAGCACCGTGACCGGCCCCTCCCGCGTCGCCGAGGAGGGAACCGACTACGCGGATCCCGACGAACTGATCGAGGCGATCTCGACCGACTCGCGTTACGGGAACGCCGAGCACTCCTCGCGGAACCAGCAGAACCTGTGGGCGAGGCACTCGGTGATGCGCAAGTTGTTCGACGATCCGGTGGTGTACTGGCAGGACCTGAGCGAGCAGCAGCGCACCTACGCCGGTTCGCCGACCGGTCGCCAGTTGCTCCGTAAGGCCGCCGAGGAGGCGGGGTTCGTGCTGGAGGAACGAGCCGAAGGGCTCCTGCTGGTGGACCGGGAGGAGATCGCCACCGACAGCACCTTCCCGGACGACTCGGGCAACGCCAAGATCGCGGCGCTGCGATTGCTGGACGAACTCAACGCCCATCCGAAAGGCGTGACCGAGCAGCGGCTGCGCGAGGCGGCGGACGGGATACTGGCCGAGGAGCCCCGATGGGCGAAGTCCTACCGTTCCGAGGACGGCACGGCCCGCCTGGTCTCCGACGCGTTACGGGTGCTGACCGACTTCGACCTGGTCGCGCGGCACGAGGACCGGATTCTTCCTCGCCCGGCCGCCGCCCGCTACCGCCTCGACGGCGTGAAAGTCTCGGCTCCCTCGGAAGGAACCCACCAATGAGCGTCACCGAGCTGCCGACGCGCACCGACAGCGAGACCTCGCGGAACCGCTGGCAACCGCACCGGGCGGGCATCGTCAACATCTGGCGCTACTACGGGGAGACCTTCCGGTTCCACCGCGGCAGGCTGCTGCTGCGCGGCCCCAACGGAACGGGCAAGTCCAAGGCCCTCGAACTGCTGCTGCCGTTCCTGTTCGACGCGCAGCTCAACCCGAAACGGCTGTCCACGTTCGGTTCCGACCGGAGCATGCACTGGAACCTGATGGGCGAGGGCGCGGCCGGAACCACGCGGGTGGGCTACGTCTGGCTGGAGTTCACCCGCGAGACAGAGGAGGGCACGGAGTGGTTCTGCTGCGGCGCGCGGCTGCAGGCCAGCAAGCGCACCAGCAGTGTGACCCCGGCCTACTTCACCACCACTCGCCGGATACAGGCCCCCGACTCCTCGGTGCACGACGCGGCGGAAACAGCGGACGAGGCAGCGGAAACCCTGTCGCTGCTCAACGACTCCGGTCAACCGCTGTCCCAGGCCGCCCTGGCCGAGGCCATCGGTGACTCCGGGGAGGTTCACCAGAACACGGGCGACTACCGCGCCGAGCTGCGCGCCAGACTGTTCGGCGGTATCGGGCAACAGCGTTACGAGTCGCTGATCAGCGCGTTGCTGCAATTGCGCACCCCGAAACTCTCGGAACGGCTCGACCCGAACTTCCTGTCCAATCTGCTTTCCAACGCGCTGCCGCCGCTCGGCGAGACCGAGATCAGCGAGCTCGCGGACGGCTTCGAACGGCTGGACCGGCAGCGCGAACGGGTCGCCAGACTCGACTCGGAGGTCGAGGCCGCCGAGAAGCTCGCCGAACGGCAACAACAGTACGCACGGCGCGTGCTGCGCAACGCCGCGGCCGAGCTGATCTCGGCCAACACCGAAGTGGACAAGACCAGCGGCCTCGCCCGCGAGACCCAGCAGCGGCACGAGGACGCGCTCGCCGAACGCGAGCAATTACGCGGACGCCAGGGCGAACTCGCGGGCACGATCACGAAGCTGCGTGAGGAATTCGAGGGACTCAGCGACCGCAACAGCGAGTTGAGCGACCTCGCGGCCGACAGCGAGCGGGCGCGGCACGACGCGACCGAACTGCGCGGCAAGGCCACCGACGCGCGATCGCGGGCCGAGCGGGAAGAGCGGAACTCGACCGAGGCACGGGAGACCGCCCGGAAGGCGGAAACCGAACGGCAGGAAGCCGCCGAGGACGCCAGGCAGTCGGCGTGGCACCTCGGCATGTCGAGCACCCACCACGAGATCTCCGAGTCCGCGCACGACTCGAAGCACGCGATGACGCTGCTGCGCGCGGCGGTCGGCAGCAAACAGGACATGATCCACGAGCTGCGCACCGCCCTGGACACCCACGAAACGGCGATTCGGGACCGTGAGCGGGCCGAGCGGTGGACCGAACAGGCCAGGGGCGAGCTGGCCGAGGCCACCGAACGCCGCGACGCGGCCGAGCGGGCCCACGAGGTCGCGGTGCGGCAACAGGCACAGCGTCTGCGGGACTGGGCCGAGGCCAACGTCGAGCTGCGGATCGACGACGCCGAGGAACTCGCCGAATCGGCCGAGGACCACTCCACGGTGCAGCGGTTGGTGGGCCACGCCGCCCGCCCCGCCGCCGAAGCGCTCACCACCGAGCGAACCGAGCAGCGGGCGCGCCGCGACGACCTGGCCGAACGACACGCCGCGCACGCGGCCGAGATCGAACGGCTCCGGCACGAGACCGACCTGCCACCGGCGGCCCCGGCCACCCGCGACTCCGACCGTTCGGCGCTGCCGGGTGCCCCGCTGTGGCAGCTGGTGGACTTCGCCGAGGGCACCGACGAGGCGACCAGAGCGGGTGTCGAGGCCGCACTGCAGGCGGGCGGCCTGCTGGACGCGTGGGTCACTCCCGAGGGCGAACTCACCCCGGACGGCCACGACACCTTCCTGACGGCCGGTTACGCCGAACGGGTCGACGGGCGCACGTTGGCCGAGGTGCTGCGTGCGGAGCCCGGACAAGCGGTGCCCGAAGCACGGGTGGAGCGGATACTCGCCGCTATCGCCTTCGACGACCGGTTGCCCGCCGAGCACCCGGTGGCGATCGGTGCGGACGGGCGGTGGCGACTCGGCCCCGCCACCGGGAGTTGGGCCAAGCCCGCCGTGGCACACATCGGCGCCATGGCACGGGAACGGGCCCGCGAACGGCGGATCGCCGAACTCTCGGAACTCCGCACCGAGCTGGACGCCGCACTGTCCGAAACGGATGGAATCCTGGCGGAGCTGGGCGAGCGCCAGGAACGGCTGCGCACCGAGCAGGACTCGCTGCCGCCGCCCGAAGAGGTCAAGAACGCCCGCGAGGAGCTCGACACGGCCACGGCCGCGGTGGCGGCCCGACAGGACACCGTGCTCCGCTGCGAGCGGGAGGTCACCGAGTACGCCGAGGCGGTCGAGCGGACCCGGAACTCGCTGGCGGCCAAGGCCGACGAGTACGGGATGCCGCGGGAACGAGCGGCGCTGGACACCTTCGAGAAGGCGCTGCGGAAGTTCGACCGGAGCGGGGAGCGCTGGATCCACGCGATGCGCGAGGCCGACACGGCCGAAAACATCGCGCGGGACAAGGCCGAACAGGCCGAGCGTTCGCTGACCGACGCACAGCAGCGCGAGGAGGAGGCCGACAGCGCCGAGCGACGAGCCGAGGGCCTGACCACGAAACTGCGTGCGCGGGAACGCGCACTGGGCGCCGAACAGGGCGAGATCCTGCGTGCGCTGGAGGACGTCCGAGGCAGGCTGCGGCAGGCCCAGAGCGACTCGGAGTCGCTGAACGAACAGTTGCAGGAGCTCGCGGGCCGGATCGGCTCGCTGGAGAGCTCGCTGGTATCCACCGGGCAGGAGCACGAACGCGCCGTGGGTGCCCGGGACGAGAGGTTGGAACGGTTCCGGCGGATCTCCGCGACGAGCATCCCGGGCGACGCCGGAATCGAACTGGACACGACTTCCGACGCCGTTCGGCCGACCCTGGAGTCGGCCCGCTCGGTCACCGAGACGTGGCCCAACACACCGCACACCCCGAAGAACATCAACGACTCGCTGGACCGGCTCAACGAGACCCTGCACAGCTACCGGGAAGTGCTGGCCGAGCACGCCGCCGTGGCGCTGGAACTCGACGAGGACGTGCACGTGTTCGTGGCGACGATGAACGGCGTGCGACTGGGTGCGGCGCGGCTGTTGGAGTCGCTGCGCGAGGAACGTGACCGCCAGCGCACCGACATCACCGAACGCGAGCACGAACTGTTCGACAAGACGCTGACCGGCGACGTGCGCAGACACCTGGCGGAGCGGATCAGGAGCGCCAACGAGCTGGTGGACGCGATGAACGAGCGCCTCGAACGGGTTCGCACTGCCTCCGACGTGGCCGTCCGACTGGTGTGGCAGGTGGGGCGGGAGCTCCCCGCCGGTACACAGGCCGCGCGGGACCTGCTGCTCAAGGACCCGGTACGGCTGTCCGAAGAGGACCGCGAGTCGCTGCACCGGTTCTTCCGGGAACGCGTCGAGGACGCCAAGGCGAACAACACCGCCACGTCCTGGGAGGAGCAGCTGCGCGAGGTCTTCGACTACACCAAGTGGCACCGGTTCGACGTGCGGATCGACCGGGGCCGCGACAACGGCTGGGAACTGCTGACCAGGAAGCTGCACGGGGCGCTCTCCGGCGGGGAGAAGGCCATCGCGCTGCACCTGCCGCTGTTCGCCGCCATCGCGGCGCACTACGAGTCGATGCCCGGGGCGCCCCGACTGATCCTGCTGGACGAGGTTTTCGTCGGGGTGGACGGCGCCAACCGGGGGCAGGTTTTCGAGCTGCTGAACTCGCTGGGGCTGGACCTGATGCTGACCTCGGACCACGAGTGGGGGACCTACCGGGAACTGGACGGCATCGCGATCCACGCGCTGACCACCGGCGACGGCGACGACGCGGTCACCACCACCCGGTTCGTGTGGGACGGCCAGGGGTGGCGCGAGTGACCCCGCCGGATTCCCCACGGGTGGGGCCGTCGGATTCGCGGTGGGAGAGCCTATCGGATTCACGGCGGGAGCGTCTGCCGGATTCGCTGCGCGACGCCGAGCTGAGTCCACTGTGGCGCGCGGTGCACGAACGGCTCTCCTCCGGCCGCACCGTGCGCGTCGTCCGGGTGGGGCCGCTGGACGAGGCGCAGCGCTCCCGATTGGCCGACCTGCTGGGAAGGACCCGGCTGCCCGGGGAGTACGAACGGATCACGCTGGCCGAGCTCGACGCGGCCCTGCTGGAGGTGTGTGGGCGGGACAGCCGTGCGGTGGTCGCCGAGCTGGTCGGCCCGCTGGACGACCAGGCGGCACGGCGGAAACGGCACACCGACGAGGTGACCGAGCTGTGGCGGTGGCTGGCCGAGCACGAGGTGGTGGCGGCCCGTCCCGAGCTGGCCGAGTGGGCGGCGCAGGTGAGGCGCAACGGGCTGGTGGACGGTTCGGTCTCCCGCACCCGCGAGCTGCTCGGCGACGCGCTGCGGGTGCTGGCCGGGCTTCCCGAGGGCGGGCTTCCCGAGAATGGGCTTCCCGAGGGCGGGCTTTCCGGGGCAGGGCTCCCAGAGGGCGGGCTCCCAGAGGGAGGCATCCCGCTGCCGGTGTTGGCGGAGCGGGAGCTGCGCGACCCGCACGCGCTGGACGGCGACACGCGGGCGGCGGGACTCGTGCTGCGTGCGCTGGCCGTACTGCACGGGGTCCCGGTGCCGGAGTACGCCGAGCAGCGGCGAGAGCTGTGGGAACGCGCCGGGGTGGCCGAGGACGAACTCTCCGGGACGGTGCTGGTGTCCGGGCCGGTGCTCGGCGGACAGGGAACCGCCGCGCGGCTGCTGCGGGTGGGGCGCGAGGACGGGCAGGCCGTCGCGCTGACCCCGGCGCAGTTGCGCGATGGTGACCGGGAAAGCGGAGTTCAGGGTGGCGGGATCGTCCCGGCCGAGGGCGTGACCGAGGTGTACGTGGTGGAGAACCCGGCGGTGCTGACGTTGGCGCTGCGGCGGTTCGGTTCGCGCTGCCCACCGATGGTGTGCGTGTCGGGATGGCCGAACAGTGCGGCGATCCTGCTGCTGCGGGAACTCGCGGCGCACGGGGTAATTCCGCGCTACCACGGGGATTTCGACGGCGAGGGGCTGCGGATCACCGCTCACCTCGTGGAGCGGGTGGGCGCGCGGCCGTGGCGGATGTTCGCGGCCGACTACCTGGCTGCCCTGGCGGGATCGGACAACGCCGGCTCGAACGAGGCTGGATCTGACGGCGCTGGTTCGGATGGCGCTGGTTCGGATGGCGCTGGTTCGGATGGCGCCGCATCGAGCGGGGGAGAATCACGACGCGGCGGACCGGCCACCGGCTCCGTGCCGGACACCCCGTGGGATCCCGAGCTCGCGGCAACCGTGCGGGAGCACGGGGTGGCCGTCCCCGAGGAGCGGGTGGCCGAGGCGCTGCTGGAGGAGTTGGCACGAGCGGCAGTCTCGCTGCCGCCCTCCCCGATGGGGTGAAAGATCGTCGCGACAACCCACACCGTCGACCGCTCGCGGCAGGCTCGGGGTATGAATACCGCGAGATTCGGGAAGAACCGCTAGTGCGCGGGTCCCGTTACCCCGGCGGGGAATGGGATCCGCTGGTCGAACTTCACGGCCTCTGGACTCCGGGACTCGCCGACCGCTATCTGCCGATTCCCGGAATGCCGCCGGTGAAGTACGAGTGCCAGGACGGACGTTTGCTGGTCAGCCGCTGCGAAGGAGCCGACACTGTCCATGCCGCCGATGAGCTGCGCGAGATCCTCAAGCCAAACGCGAAATCCCTGGGTGGTGGCGCCTACACCACCCTGAGCATCCAGCTCAGCCCGAAAAGTTGGACTCAGCCCGACTTCGCGGTGCTGCGTGAACCGGCGCGCGGACGAGAGTGGATACCCGCCACTCGGGCTCTACTCGTCGGCGAGTGCCTCTCGCCGTTCAGCGGCGTGGCCGACCGGATCGACAAACCCGCCATGTGCGCCGAGGCGGGCATCGAGTACTTCATGCGGGTGGAGGTCTCCTACGCCAAGAAGTACGCCGAGGTAGTACTGCTGCGGCTCGGTGACCACGGCGGCTACGAGGTGCACGCCAAGGCGCTGGCGGGCGACACCTTCGAGACGCGGGAGCCGTTCCCGCTCCGGTTCGACCCCACCGAACTACTGGAGGACTGAGGCGGCAACCGGAAGAACTCGTCGTCGCGAACCCGTCGCCGCTGCGGTTCTCAGCGCAGTGGTTCGAAGCGCAGTGATTCTCAGCGCAGGCTGGCGAGGAAGGACGACCAGGCACGCTGATCGAAGGCGAGCACCGCCCCGTCCGGCACCTTGGAGTCCCGCACCGCCACGGCAGGCCCCGCGAAGGCGACCTCGAGGCAAGCATTGTTGCTTCCACCGCCGCTGCGGCTGCTCTTGCGCCACGGCACAGCTGTGGGTTCCGGGAAGGCAACCTCCACACAAGCGTCGTTGCTTCCGCCACCGCTGCGGCTGCTCTTCCGCCACCGCACTGCGGAGAGGTCCAACGCGTACATAGCGCCCCACTTCGGCAATCGCGTCACTGGAGTTCGGCAGCGGCCCGTTCGATCAGCCTCATCGACTGTTCGGCAGGCAAGGCTTGGGCGAACAGCCGCTCGAATACCACCCTAGCCTGCTGAACCTCCCCGGCCTTCTCCACGTGGACCGAGCCCACGGGGTGAGAGACGAACAGTACGTCGTTGTCTTCCGGCTCCGGGAACTCCAGAACAACGAACGCTCCCGCCATCCCCAGGTGACAACCGGTTGCCTTGGGCAGTATCCGCAGTTCCACCCGATCCAGCTGGACCACTTCGAACAGGTGGCGAAGTTGATTCCGCATCACCCGTGGGCCGCCGATCGGGCGTTCCAGCGCGGCCTGGTCCACCAGCGCCGTCAGCTCCAGCGGATGCTCGGGATCGGTCAGTCTGCGTTGTCGAATCGTCCGAACCGATACGTCGTTTTCCACGTTTCGTTCGAGGCGCATCCCACTGTCAGCGGTAAAGATCGCCCGCATGTACTCCTCGGTCTGCAGCAGTCCGGGGATGTACATCAACGAGAGCTCCTGAACCGCGCACGCCTCGGTCTCCAGGTCCACGTAACCGCGATCCTCCACGCCGTAGGCCCGCCACCAGCCGCGTTCCCTGGCGGCTCTGGCCAGGTCCAGCAGTTCGGGGTCCCGGATGTCGTAGAGGTCCATCATGGATCTGGCCTCGTGCACCGAGGTGATCACATCGCCGTTCTCCTTGCGGCTCAGCGCGCTGGTGGACATGTCCAGCTCGCAGGCCGCGTGCTCCTGGGTCAGCCCGGCCCGCTCCCGCAGATACCGGATCCTGCGTGCGAGCCTGCGGCGTCGGAACGTGGGGCTGGTGCGAACCACCGCAAAAGACCTCCCCGACAACGGTCGTGACCCACACCATGATCCCAGCGGGAATCCGTGAGCGGGATTCCCGCATCCGGTGATCCCGCTGAACCGCCTCCCGATGGGCGATTCCCGTTCGGACAGTGCTCGGTGAAACGGCTAACTTTCGAGGAGGTTCACGTGATCCCGAACGTTTTCGGCCTGGCCCGGCCCGACGCCTCCGGCACGCCCGACCCGGATTCGGTGCTGCTGTGGGGAATGGAAACCGCCGAAGGTGCGGTCCTGTACTGGAAGGAGGGCGACCGCAGCCAGTTCGCGGTGTTCGACACCGCCGACGGCGCGGCCGAACGCTTCGGCCCGCTGTTCGACCTGGTGCTCTACCGGCCGTGACTCCCACCCCGCCGCCCGGCGATTTCGCGAGAAATTGACACCCACGCCCCGCCGTCCCTCACTCCACGCCGTCACCGATCCCGGCGATTTCGCGAGAAATTGACGCCGGGCGGTAACGCCGACGTTCCACGCGACACGGACAGGGGCGTAGGCAATCACAACGACTAGGCGGGATTGATGTGGGATCTGTCGACCAACGGGGAGTCGCATGGTTCACCGCTGTCTACGCGGAGCACTACGACGCGGTCCGCCGATACGTGCTGCGCAGGCTGGGCGATCCGAGCATCTCGGAGGAACTCACCCAGGAAGTCTTCGTGATCACCTGGCGCCGTCGCAGCCGGGCACCGGAACGCTGTTTGCCCTGGCTCTACGGCATCGCACGCCGCGTACTGGCCAACGACCGCCGCGCGGGCCGGGCGAGACCGACCTTGGTGGGTCTTCCCGGTGACGACGTGCTGCGCGACCGGCGGGAGGACCCGGCTCGCGGGGCACAGCACGCCGATGTGCACCGCGCGATGGACGCGCTTTCCGAACCCGACCGGGAGGTCCTCCGACTGGTGGGTTGGGAGGGCCTCGACCTCGGCGACGCGGCGCGGGTGCTGGGCTGCGCTCGGGGTACGGCGCGGGTTCGGTTGTTCCGCGCGCGGCGACGACTGGCGAAAAACCTGGAAACCCCTGCTTCGGCCCGCGAAAACAGCGATTCGGCTCTCTACCCGGCAGCTGTCGAACCTTTGGAGGAGTCCCATGCGTGACGTCGAGACGGTCCGCGAACTCGTCGGCCACGCCGACCCGGCGCGGAACTCCAACAGTGGCGGGCCGGAGAGACCGACCGCCGCGGATCTGATCGCACGGGCGGAACTGCGCGAGCACGCCGGGAGCGAAGTCCCGTTGCCCGGGTCGCCCGACCGTCGGCGTGGGAAACAGCGTCGTCTCGTAGTGGCGGCATCGTTCTTGGGAGCCGCACTACTCGGCAGCGTTCCGCTGCTGAGCGGAACGACCGCCGTATCAGAGCAGAGCCCTCCCGAGGTCGGACCGGTGCGCGAGGCAACCGAACTCGGTGCGGACGTTTCCGGACGAGCGGCCACCAACGAGCTGCTCACCAGGGCGGACGGCTTGGAGACCGCGCCTTACGAAACCGCCGAGGGCGAGTTCGGCTACATCCGCACCCACGAGTGGTCCGGGTCGCTGTGCTCCTCGGAGGTGGAGCACTGCGCGCACTACGCGCAGCGGCACGAGACCTGGTTGCGGGAGCCCGCAGCGGGAACGACGCGAACGGTTCCGCAACCGCCGGAGTTCGGTTCCGACTCGGACCGGAACTTCTGGGAGCGGCAGAGCGGCTGGACCGGACATCGCAGGACCAGCGAGAAACGGATCGGTCCGAACAGTGTTCACCTGGCGCGGTGCGTTCCCGAACGACCCGAAAGGGTCGCGGAGTGCCTGAACGTGCGGCGGAACGATTCCCGGGACGTGTTCCGCGGCGTCGTATCGCTGTTCAAGCACGACCTGCTTACCCGTGAGATGCGTGCGGAACTGCTGCGGGTGCTCGCCCGCACACCGGGTGTGCACTTCCGGGGTGAGAGCGAGGTGCGCGGTCACCCGGTGTTCGCGGTGGGGCTCACCAGCTCGGCATCCGTCGGGAAGGTTTCCGAGATGCTGCTGTTCGACCGCGCGACCGGGGTGCTGCGCTCCTTCGAGAACCTCAACCTGGACCGGGGCGAGCTGACCGGTTACGTGGTCTTCGAGAAGTACGGCCGGACGAACACGCGGGGCTGAGCCACCTCGCGGAGCTCGTCGTGGATAGGAAACGAGGGGCGTCGTCCACGCGACGCCCCTCCAGTTGATGCACCGAAGCGAACAGCCCCTACCGGAGCGAGGGCCGGCGGGGGATCCCGCCGGCCGAGTACTCCGTAGGACGAGGTTGACCTCGATCAGCTGGTACCCATCTCCTCCAGGGAACGGCCCTTCGTCTCCTTGAGGTAGCGCACCACGAAGAACAGCGAGAGCAGCGCGAACGCCGCGTAGATGAAGTAGGTGACCGGCAGGTTCCAGGCCTGCATGCTCGGGAAGGTCACCGTGACCAGCCAGTTGGCGATCCAGTTGGTCGCCGTGCCGAGGGCCAGTGCGGCGGCGCGGATGCGTGCCGGGAACATCTCGCCCAGCAGCACCCACATCACGACACCCCAGGATGCCGCGAAGAAGAACACGAAGGCACTCGCCGAGATCAGCGCGAGAGCACCCCACTCGAAGGGCAGCGTGGTCTCGCCGTCGACGACGCTGGCGTAGCTGAACGCCCAGCCGGTCAGCGCGAGCGCGATGCTCATGCCCAGGGAGCCGACGACCAGCAGCGGCTTGCGGCCGATCTTGTCGACCAGCGCGATCGCGACGATCGTGCCGACGATGTTCACGATGGAGGTGAACAGGCTCAGCAGCAGCGAGTTGCTCTCCTCGACGCCTACGGACTGCCACAGCGTGGAGGAGTAGTAGAAGATCACGTTGATGCCGACGAACTGCTGCAGCGCGGCGATGGCCATACCCACCCAGACGATGGGCAGCACGCCGAACTTGCCGCGCAGGTCGCTGAGCCTGGTCTTGCGCTCGTCCCCGAGGGCGTCGCGGATCTCCTGGATCTTGGTGTCCGCGTCGTCGGACTCGATGCGCTGCAGCACCCCACGAGCCTGGTCGATCCTGCCCGCGCGGACGAGGAACCGCGGGGATTCCGGGATGACCGAGGCGAGCACGAGATAGATCAACGCGGGGACGGCCTCGACGGCCAGCATCCACTGCCAGGTGTCCAGCGGGCCGAGCTGAGCCGAGGCGCTGCCGCCCGCCGAGGAGGCGAGCGCGTAGTTGACCAGCTGGGAAACCGCGATACCCAGCACGATCGCGAGTTGTTGTAGCGAACCGAGCCTACCGCGATACGCGGCGGGCGCGACCTCCGCGATGTACGCGGGGCCGATCATCGAGGCGATACCGACGGCGACACCGCCGACTATTCGCCACCAGGCGAGGTCCCAGACCGTGAAGGGCAGCGCCGAACCGATGGCGCTGATGATGAACAACACGGCCGCCACCTGCATCACCCTGGTGCGCCCGATCCGGTCGGCTATGCCACCGGCTATGGCCGCACCCAGTGCCGATCCGAGCAGCGCCGCGGCGACGGTGACACCGGTCAGTGCCGCGCCGACGCCGAAGTTCTCCTGGATGGCTCCCACCGCACCGTTGATGACCGAGGTGTCATAGCCGAACAGGAAGCCTCCCAGGGCGGCTGCCCCAGCAATCATCACCACGTGCGCAAGGTGATCGGTGGAACGACCTCTCGTCTGATCTACCGACATCGAAGTACTCCTGAGCCCCCGATCGCCGATGTGCCATGTCGCACATCGCTCGTTAACGACGGGTTACGCGACAACGTAAGTCACACCCAACCCGCTTGACTTCCACGATTCAGCGTGACGCTCGCCACTGTGACGGGTTCAGATACGTTTCGCTTCTGAATCGAAGCGAGCTGCGTCTGACCCGGTAACGAATGGGTCTCGATCGTGATCAACGGCTGGTGTCGACCCTGCCGAAGTTGAGATGCGCGCGCGAGGGTGTGGGGCCGCGCTGGCCCTGATAGCGGGAGCCGGCCGCCTTGCTGCCGTACGGGTGTTCGGCCGGGCTGGAGAGGCGGAACAGACAGAGCTGTCCGATCTTCATGCCTGGCCAGAGGGTGATGGGTAGGTTCGCGACGTTGGAGAGCTCCAGCGTGATGTGCCCGTTGAAACCGGGGTCGATGAACCCGGCGGTGGAGTGGGTGAGCAGGCCGAGCCTGCCCAGGGATGACTTGCCCTCCAGGCGGCCCGCCAAGTCGTCGGGGAGGCGAACCGTCTCGTAGGTGGAGCCGAGCACGAACTCGCCCGGGTGAAGGACGAAGGCGTCGTCGTCGGAGTGCTCGACCAGCGAGGTCAGGTCGTCCTGCTGCCGCGAGGGGTCGATGTGGGTGTACTTGGAGTTGTCGAAGACCCGGAAGAACCGGTCCAGCCGGACGTCGATGCTCGACGGCTGGATCAGCGTGTCGTCGAACGGATCGAGTTCTAGGCGGCCCTCGTCGAGCTCTTTACGCAGGTCGCGGTCACTGAGCAACACGGCAACAGCGTATCGGGTGGGTGGGTGAACATCGCCGTTGGCCGCCGTGCTAGGCTTGATTACGTCGCATTGAGGGCGATGCGGGTGTAGTTCAATGGCAGAACATCAGCTTCCCAAGCTGAGAACGCGGGTTCGATCCCCGTCACCCGCTCCAACGGTGAAGGCCCAGGCCAGAAATCTCCGGGTTCCGCCTGGGCCTTTTTCGTGCGCGGGGGTTGGTGGCTTTCAGCAGCGGGGTACCGATCCGGCGCGGCGCCACGCCGAAGATGGTCCGCCGATCTACCGGAAGCGGCTTTCAGTCCGCGAGGGGAGAGGACTCCGGCCGCACCGCGAGCTCGGACACCGCCGTGTCCACGGTTTCCTTGAACCGCAATAGGTTGGTGCGGCTCATCGTGAGCACGATCGGGGCGAACCGCACTGGCTACAGCCTCGCCACGCAGCGACCGTGTCACCAACCGGGATCTCGCTACGGGTGACGGGCTCGGTTGTCGCAGTGCTTGCAGCGTTGATTCGCCCGCAGCTCGACGTTGGCGCCGGCGTTCGCGGCGATGACGTCGCCGTTCCCGATGCGCTCCCAGGCACGTGGCACGTCGCGGATCTCTCCCCAGTCGGAGTAATCGGGATCGTCACCCTTGTGGAAACAGCCGGGAATATGCGCCATCCCCGCCGGACTGATGAGGATCAGAGCAGGCGCGGGCTGCCCAGCGGGCTTGGGTTTCCGAGTGTGTTCGCACTGCCCGACAGGCAGATCGCATCGCTCGCAGCGAGACTCACCAGACGACATGGCTCCATACTGCGCTTCCAGGCATGACCTTGTGTGCCATTCGCGACGATCTGTTCCATTCTGACCAGGCTCGCGGTGAGCTTCCGGGCCACACGCGGGCCATCAAGGACGGTTCTCCACGGTCAAGGGCGCTGCCGAAAATCGGCTCGCACCGCAGGACTGGAACCACGCGTGGACGCGAGTATCGGCTTGCCGAGCAGGAATCCGCAGGCGCCGCGTCTCGAACCTGCCGCGCATGGCTCAGCCGTAGTCGGCGAACAGGCGTCCGTTCGCGCCGTCAACCGTCATGAAGCCACCGTAGGGGACGATCCACTGTGGTCTGGTGTGCCCGAAGGGCGGGCCGACCACGACGACCGCGTCCGGGTTGTAGGCGTGTACCACGGAAATCGCGGTGTCGCGCTGCTCCGCTCGGTGCTCCCGCCGCTGCTCGGCCGTGGGGCGCACGTTGAAGTTCGAGGTCGGCGGACGGGCGACGACGACCGCATCAACCGCACTCAGAATCCCTCGTTCCCCTAGGGACCGGAGGATCCAGCCGAACTCCCGCGCGGGGATGAGTTCCTCCGATGTCTCCAGGAGCAGCACACCACCGTCGAGTACGGCCGGATCAACCGGAAAACGCCCGGCCGTGAGGAGCCACTGCAACACCTCGACACACCCGCCCCACGTCCTGCCGGTGCGGGATTCGGCAGGACCGGCCCAGGTCCAGGGCTCGGTCGGCTCGCGTTCGCCGAATTCGCCGAGCGCGCGGGGGTCGCTCCAGTCGTGCCCGATGTCCTCGGACTCACCCGGCTCGGTGAGCTCGATGCGTTCGCCGGTGAGCAGCGCGGCCCGCAGCGACCGCTCGTGGATCGGATCGACACGCGGTCCCGGCCCCAGCTGAACCTGGGTCGAGCCGCCGTAGTAGCCGGGCACCCCGAGCGTCCAGAGCCGATTCAGCAGGTTCGTGTTGTCGCTGTAGCCGAGGAAGGGTTTGGGATCGTTGGCGACGAGTTCGGCGTCCAGGTGCGGCACGACCGTGATCTGGTCCTCCCCGCCACTCGTGGTCAGCACCGCCCGGATCTCCGGATCGGCGAAGGCCGCGTTGAGGTCCACCGCGCGTTCGCGCGCGGTGGCGTCGAGCTTCCGAGTGGTCGGAAACTCGACGGGCACGAGACCCGTGATGTCCCGCAGCCGTCGCAACGCCTGCTCGTGCACGGCGGAACCGACCGCGGGAGCCGCGAAGGACGGCGACAGCACAGCGATCCTGTCGCCGGGCCGGGCCTTCCGGGGGTGGACGAACGCCATGTGACCGACCCTAGGAGTGCTGTCACCTCGTTTCCCGCAGAGGTGACGCGGGCTGACATCCGGACGATTCAGCACGCCCCTCGGAGTGCGACCGGTGCTCGGCGCACAGCCACGAACAACTCAGGCCGCGAGCGACTGCATCGCGGCCTCGGCGAACCGGCGTGCCGTGGTGCAGGTCGACGGATCCTCATCGCTGTAGGACTGCTCAACCCTGACCCGTAATGACTGCCCACCGGCCACATCCACGTAGATCCAGCACTTGTGATCCGGATCCGGGCGATCACCGTCGAACCACACCTTGACCGCACGAAAACCCTGAATCCGGGAAACCTCCTCGGACCTCGCATCCTCATCAGAAGGATCAATCCACCGATCGATCCCTTGGTTCGTTATCGTGCTGACGTAGATGGTATTCCCGGTGGTGATACCGTAGAAACAGGTATTCCCTTCCGCTTCTATCGCCCCGGGGACGGAATCGAGTTTCTGTGACTCCTGACCTATCCGCATCCCTTGCAACGATTCGCTGTTGATCAGGTCGCACGGCTTCACGTCACTGACCGACAACTCTTTGGGCCGATCCGACGAACCACACGCCGAGACCACCCCCAACCCCGCCAACAGCACGGCAGTAACACGTAACGCCCGCCCGATCATCCGTAATACCTCAGCTTCAGCTCGGTCGTCCTCGCCTGGTAGTCCTGCACCAACCGGGTAGCCGCCTCGACCACCCGCGCCGCGAACTCGTCCTCCCGCAGTTCGCGCAGGCTGCCGCGCTTGATCCGCGCGGTGAACTCGTCCATGCCCACCGCCGACAACGCGAAGCGGCCGTCACTCGACTCGCCGTAGGACTCCACCGCGCGGCACTCCGCCTGGAAATCGGAATCGTGCTGATCACGCGGCTCGGTGTCCAGGTTGGTCCAGCTGATCGCGTCCTGATACTGCCGTTGCCACCCGGCGTAGAGCAGCCGCGCCATACTCGCCAACGCCCGCTCCAGGGCGCGCTCGTCGGCGAACTCGTACACGCTCTCGCCGAACGAAAGCGAGAACTCGCTACGGTTGCGCAGCTCGGCCTGAATGTCCATCCCCGGGGCACTCGCCCGCACCCGGATGTTGTCCAGTCGCTCGGCCAGCTCACCCACTGCTCTCACTCCTCCTAGTCGTGACCGCCGACGCCCTTGTCGCTGGTGAGAACGCTGCCCGACATGCCCGCGAGCTTCGGCCGCGCCGAGACGAACGGGGAATCCGCCTTGTTCTGCCGATCGACCTCACCGGCGTAACCGTTCAGCGCCTTGGTGATCTCACCCTGTTTCTTGCTAGTACGCTTTGTGAGATCGTCGATCGTCTCCTTCATGGAGTTCACTACCTGCTCCGCCGAACCGCCGCTCTTCTTCACCGACTCGTACCCCTTCTGCACCGCGCCCCCCACGGCGGAGGCGGCGCCCACCGCCGCGAAGGCCACCGAAGCGCCGCCGGTGAAGGGGATGGCCCCAATCGCTGCCACCGCGCTGGCAATCGACAACGTGAATTCGAGATCACTCTTGCCGCAGCTGGCCACGTTGTCCAACCCCTCGAGAGTGTCGTCCGCTATGCCTACGATGTCATCTCGCGTTCTCTTCCAGACTTCCTGATCCGCCTCGACCGCACCTTTCATGATCCCCAGCACCAGGAACTGGTTGCTCGCGACGGCGGGAAACGGATCGAGGAAGTTGGCTTTGAACGCGTGGGCGGCCATTCCGCTCCAACCGTTCAGATCGTCGGCCGCCGTCTCGATCGACCGCAGGTCCTCGTTCGCACCGATGGAGTCCCCGCTGATGGGGTCCCGCATGTGCGCCCCGTTCGACAAACTGCTCATGGCACCGTGCAGCTGATCGATGATCCCCTGGTAATTCCCCGGATCCGGAATTCGGGTGAACGGCTCGAACAGGGGTGTCGCGCAGTTCTGGTACTTCTCCTTGATCCTGCCGTAGTCGGGTCTGCCACCGTACTGGGCCAGCTGGCGGTATTCCGCGTCGACGGCGCCTTCCTCGATCTCCTGCGCCTTAGACATCAGCTTGTCGAAACTCACGAGTTCCCCTCCGGCTTCGGGGTGCCCTGCTGCTGCATCAGCCGATCCAGCTCGTCCGAAACTCCTTGATCTGCCTCCGCGTACATCCGCACCGTTTCGTGCAACGCGTCCGCGGTCTCGTCCAGGCTGGTTCTGGTCGACTTCAGCACGCCGGTGATCGCGCCGTGCAGCTGGCCGTACGCCTGGGCCATCGAACCGCCCGGGCCCTGGAACTGCTCCGGCACACCGGACAAGCCGTTCACCGCGCCCTGCGCGTCCTCGCACTGGCCGAGCGCCTTGTCGTAGACCCCGGACACCGTGGGAAGGTAGTCCTTGGCGACCTTCTCCAGGCGGTACAGGTCGACGCCGAAACCCGATCCGCTGTCCGTCATGTTCGCTCCTCGTATCGGCTACAACCAGGGCAAGCTACCAGCCGACCGGGCGCTTCCTGGCCCATTCGCGGAACTCAGCCCGAAACCCAGCCGAGCAATGGAAGCCAGCAGTACACAGCGGAACGTGCCGGGAATCAGCGACCGGTCTCCGGATCGCCGGTGTCCACGGGCGTGACCATGGGGAAGTCCCGCCTGGGCTGCTCGACGAGGTCCGCGAGCGTTTCGAGGGCCGCGAGGTCGCCCTCGACGTGCACAGCACCGTTGGCCACGTGCTCCCGGAAGTCAGTTGGGCGCGCGGCGATCCGGTTCAGCACGGCTCGTGGCAGCCGCAGCGTCAGCTCTGGCGACGAGCCCGGCACGGGATCGCTCTCGTCGTGCACGAGCGCCCCGTTGGACAGCACCGTATGGCGCCGGACGTTCTCGTCCTCGACCTCCCACACGATGTGCGCCCTACCGCGCGCGGCCCGGGGACCGTTCACCCGAACCGCGATGCTGTCGAAGAGCTGCGGCAGGCTCAGCGCGGCCAGCATGCCGCCGCCTCCCGAACGCGGCCGCGCGGCAGGACCTCCCGTCCGGAGTTCGGCGGCGCCTGTCAGGAAGAAGTTGCGCCACGCGGCGTTCTCCGCGCCGTAGCCGAGCTGTTCCAGCGCGTCGGCCTGCAGCAGTCGCGCCCGCTCGTTGTGGGGTTCGGCGTGGACGACGTGGTTGACCACCTCGACGACCCACCGGTAGTCGCCTTCCGAGTAGCTCCGTTCGGCCATGCGCAGGACGTTCCCGGAGCCGCCCATGAAACGCACGTACCGGGTGGCGGCTGCGGTGGGGGGATGCGGCCACAGGTTGGCGGGGTTGCCGTCGAACCAGCCGACGTAGCGCTGGTAGACGGCCTTGACGTTGTGGCTGGTGGAGCCGTAGTAGCCGCGTGCGTGCCAGCTGTCCCGCAACGTCTCGGGCAGTTCCAGGTTCTCGGCGATCTCCGCGGGTCCCAGCCCCCGGTTCATCAGCCGGAGGGTCTGGTCGTGCAGATAGGTGTAGAGGTCGCGCTGCAGCCCGAGGAACCGCACGACCCGTTCGGAACCCCAGGTGGGCCAGTGGTGTCCCGCGAAGAGGACTTCCGAATCCGCGCCGAACAGCCGGATGGTCTCGGTGAGCGACCGCGCCCAGGCTCGGGCGTCGCGCACCGGGGCGCCGCGCAACGTCCCCAGGTTGTGCTGGGTGTGGGTGGCGGTCTCGGCCACGCACAGCGCGGCGAAGCCGGGGAGGTGGAAGTTCAGCTCGGCCGGGGCCTCGGTGTCGGCGACCAGCTGGAAGACCATCCGCACCCCGTCGACGGTGTGCCGCTGCCTGGTCCGTTCGATGTGGACGTTCGGCCGGATCAGGCTCACCCGCCCGGAGGACGTGCCCAGCCCGAGCCCCACCCCCACCTGGCCACGCGGGTCGGCGGACAGGCCGGAGCCGTACATGAAACCGGCACGCCGCGACATCACCGGGCCTGCGTAGACGTTCTCGTCCACTGCGTGCTCGGTGAAGCCCTCGGGCGCGATGACCTCGACGTCAGCGAGTTCGCGGGCGCCGGAAACGGTGAGCCCGAGCACCCCGCCGAAGTGGTCGACGTGGTTGTGGGTGAACACCACTCCGGTGATCGGCCGGGGTCCCCGGTACCGCTGGTACAGCTCGAACGCCGCGCGAGCGGTCTCCACGCTGATCAGCGGATCCACCACGACGACGCCGCGTTCCCCCTCGACGAGGGTCATGTTGGACAGGTCGTAACCGCGCACCTGGTAGACCCCGGGCACGACCTCGAACAACCCGGCCTTGGCCAGCAGCCGCGCCTGACGCCACAGCGAGGGGTGCACCGAGTCGGGCGGTTCGGCTTCGAGGAAGCGGTACCGCTCGAAGTCCCACACGGTGCGCCCCTCGTCGTCGGTGACGGTGCGCTGCTCGGGCTCGGCCAGCAGTCCCCGCTCGGCGTCGGCGAGGTCCTCCCGGTTCGACCACGGCAGCGTCCCGGCCGCGCGGCGGTGCGCGGCGATCACGTGCTCGCTGGGCGGATTCGGAGCGTGCTCCGAAGAACGGCTCTCCGTGGTGGACTGCTCAGTGCTCAAGTCGGGCCAAACCTTTCGCGATGCCGTTGCGCTGGATCTCGGAGGTCCCGGTAAGTACGCGGAACATCCGGATCTTCCGGAACAGGTGCTCGATCTCGCTGCCCTGCGTGAGCCCCTCCTTGCCGTGGATCTGCACGGCCTCGTCCGCGATGCGGAAAGCCGACTCCGCGACGAACAACTTGCACATGAACGCTTCCGTGCGGACGTCAGCGCCGTTGTCCAGCGCCCGCAGCGCCTCGTAGGTCATGGAGCGCGCGGCGTAGAACTCGGCGGCCATGTCCGCCAGCTTGTGCTGGATGGCCTGCAGTTCCAGCAGCGTCTGTCCATTGGCGACCTTCCGCGTCAGTGCCCGCTGGCGCGTGAGCGAGATGACGCGGCGGGTCGCGCCGAGCACCGTGGGGCAATGCAGCAACCTGTTGGTGGTCACGCGGCCGAGTGCGATGCGCATGCCCTCGCCCTCCTGGCCGAGCAGGTTCGCGGCGGGCACGAAGCAGTCCCGCAGCACGACGTCGCTCTCGATGTGCTCACCGGACATGGGGGTGTCACCGTCGAGCACGGTGCAGCCGGGGCTGTCGAGGTCGACGAGGAACGCGGAGAAGGAGTTCTCGGTGTCGTTCATGCGCGCGACGACCACGGCGAAGTCCGCGAAGGGGCCCGCCGAGCTGAACACCTTGTGCCCGGTGATGCGGTAGCCGTCCCGCTCCGGCACCGCGATCGTGCTCATCGAGCGGACGTCGGAGCCCGCTTCTTTCTCCGTCAGCGAGAAGCAGCAGGCTCGTTCCGCGCGCACCACGGGAAGCAGGTACTCCCGCAGCTGGTGCTCGGTGGCGTGCCGGAGCACGTCCCCGGCGCGCAGCGGTCCACCCATGTCGCCGAGCACGCTGTGGCCGAGCAGTCGTTCGCTGGCGCCCACCTCCTCCTTGAGCGCGGCGAGCGCCGTGAAGCTCAGCGCCTGACCGCCGTACTCGGTGGGCAGGTGTATGCCGTAGAAGCCGAGTTCACGGCTGCGCCGCCACACCGGTTCCAGGTCGGCACGGGTGAGTCGCCCCTCACGGGTGATGCCGCGGTGGTGCTCGTACTCGGCGAGCTCCCCCTCCAGATAGTCCCGCAGTCGCTCGACCAGCGCGGCCAGTTCGGTGTCGCCGTAGTCGGGACGCAGTGAGAATGTCATGCTCGCTCTCCTGTTCCGCTCAGTTCACTCGACGCTCCACCGCGGCCCAGTACGGTTCGCGCACCGCCTTGCGGTCGGTCTTGCCGTTGCGGTTCCGGGGGAGTTCGGGGAGGAAATCGACCGATCGTGGTTTCTTGAGGCGGTCGAGGTGCTCGGCGCAGAACTCGATCAGTTCCTCGGCGCTCGGGTGGTGGCCCACACGCGGGACCACCACCGCCTTGACGGCCTCGCCCCACTTCTCGTCGGGAACCCCCACCACGCACGCCTCGCCGACCGAGGGGTGTTCGTGCAGGGCGGCCTCCACCTCGGTGCAGTAGATGTTGAATCCGCCGGAAATGATCATGTCCTTCTTGCGGTCCACGATGAACAGGTAGCCGTCCTCGCGCATCCAGGCGAGGTCGCCGGTGTGCACCCAGCCGTCGCGGAAGGTGCGTGCGGACAGCTCGGGCTCGTTCCAGTAGCGGGGAACGCAGTCGGGGCCGCGGGCGACGATCTCGCCGATCTCGCCCGGCGGGAGTTCCGCGCCGTGCTCGTCCACGACGCGGACCTCCGTGTCGTAGGCGGCCCGGCCGCAGGAGCGCAGCAGTTCGGGGTCCTCGGTGGGTGCGGCAGCGATCTCCTCGCTGGTCAGGCCGGTTATCACGCTGGTGGTCTCGGCCAGGCCGTATCCCTGCGCCACCACGGGGCCGAACAGGGTGACGGCCTCCCGCAGCGTTCGCGGTGAGACCGGTGCGCCTCCGACGCGGACACTGGCCAGGCTGGACAGATCGCGCTCCGCCGCACGGGGATGTTCGAGCACCATGCCGAGCATGGCGGGCACGAGGAAGGTGGCGGTGATGCGCTCCCGCTCCACCGTGTCCAGGAACGATTCCGCGCTCCACGCGGGCAGGACGTGGGTGGTGCAGCCGCCGAAGACTCCGCTGAGCAGTCCCATCCCGGTGGCGTGTGTGATCGGCCCGCACGCCAGGTAGCGGGTGTCGCTTCCGGGGCGGGAGTCCCCGCTCATCAGCTGCTTGCGCATGTTGGCCAGCCGGTTGCCGAAGGTCTGCACGGCCGCCTTGAGCGTGCCGGTGGAGCCGGAGGTGAAGTTCAGCACCGCGATTTCGTCCGGATCGACCTCGACGGCCACGGGATCGGCACTTCCCTCGGCGATGAGTTGCTCGTAGGACCGCACTCCGGTTGCCGGAGTGGTTTCCGGGGTGGTTCCCGCCTCGTCGGGGGCGTCGCCCGGATCGTCGTCCAGCTGGACGGGGACGCATCCGTTACCGGCGTCCGAGACGGCGTCGAGCGCGACCTGCCGGTGCGCCGCGTCGAAGACGAGGACCCGCACCGACGCGTCCCGCAGGATGTGTCCGATCTCCTCCCGACCGAGACGCGCGTTGACCGGAACGCGGGTCGTCCCCGCCTTGTAGAGGCCGAACTCGATCTCGACCAGCTCGCCGCGGTTCCACGCCAGGGCGGCCACCGCCTCGCCCCTGCCCACGCCGAGAACTCCTGCGAGCGCGGCTGCCAGCCGGTTGGCCCGGGTCTCGAACTCCCGGTAGGTCCAGGCTCGATCACCGCAGACCAGCGCCGGCCTGTCCGGCCAGTACCGGGCGCTGCGGCTCAGGTACGTGCCCAGGTTCATCGACACCACCACCATCAATAGAAGACAGTCTGAGCATTTTCATACACTCTGTTCAGAAACAGTACGGCTGTCAAGCTTTCCTACACTGGTCCGGCTGTGCGCGGCGCCCCGATGGGGGTCGCCGCGCGGACGACGGGGACGAGAGGAACCGATGGCCGAGGACAGGCGCACCAAACGAACCCGGCGCGCACTCAGCGACGCGCTGGTGGCGCTGGTGCTGGAACGCGGCTTCACCGCGATCACCGTGGAGGACGTGGCCGAGCACGCCGACGCGGCGCGCGCCACCTTCTACAGCCACTTCCAGGGCAAGGAGGACCTGTTCACCAGGGTGACCTCCGACCTCGTGGCCGAGCTGGCCGAACGGATGCAACCGGCCGTCACCGAGAGCGCGATCGGCTTCACCGGCAAACCGCTGCTCGAACTGCTGCGGCACGCCAGGGACGAGCGGGACAGGTACCGAATCGTGCTGCGCGGGGAGGGCGACGGCAAACCGCTGCAGATGTTCACGGACTCGCTGGCGCGGGCCACGAGCGAGCAGTTTCGGCTGCGCGCCGAACGCAACGGGGTCACCCCGCGCATCGACTCCGAGCTGCTGGCCAGGGTGTGGGTCGGCGAGCAACTCGCCGTGCTGCGCTGGTGGGTGGAGCACGACGCTCCGCCGATGCCCGCCGAGGAAGTCACCCGGATGCTGCTCGAACTCGCCATGCACGGCCGCTACTGGGCAAGCGGATTCGACGCGCCCAGCTGAACCGGCCACGACCTGCGACGACGCGGAAGAATCAACCCCGATCGCACCCCGACACCGAAGGCAGCCCCGGGACCGGCGCTCGTTCGTCACCGGGGCCGCACCTCTTGAACCAACGGGCAACGCGCCCTACAGTCATGTGCTTATCGTCACTTAATGGACAGTTTGTCCAATAAAGCTGATGGAAGTTCCGCGCACCGTGGTTCAGTGAGGAGCGGCCGATGACCGCATCAACCCGGGGTCCCTCCGGGGACGAGTTGCTCGCCCGACTCGATCGTCTTCCCCAGTCGAAACCGCACCGCCGACTCATGCTGCAGGGCGGGATGGGCCACCTCTTCGAGGCATACGACGGGGTGCTGCTCGGCTACGCGGCATCGGCCGTGGTGACGATCTGGGCAGTCGACTCCACCGTGGCCGGGTGGCTGCTGGCGTCGGTGTTCATCGGCTACCTGATCGGCTCGCTGCTCGCCGGAGTGCTCGCGGATTGGATCGGGCGCCGCCGGGTGCTGATGTACGCGCTGTTCGTCTACGTGGCGTTCACGCTGCTGGCGGCCACGGCCACCGGTCCGGGAGAGCTGATCCTGTGGCGCGTGCTGAGCGGCATCGGGATCGGGGCCGAGGCCACGACGATCGTGCCCTACATCTCGGAGTTCCTGCCGCGCCGCAACCGGGGTCGCAGCATCGGCAGGACGATGATGTTCCTCGGCGTCGGCCACGCGCTCGCCGGGTTGACGGCGGTCCTGGTGATCAGCCCCCAGCCGGAACCGGGCTGGCGAATCGCGTGCCTGAGCGGTGCGCTGCCGGTGCTGCTCCTGCTGTGGTGGCGCCGGACGATGGTGGAGTCACCGCGCTTCCTGATCGACAAGGGACGCGTCGACGAGGCCCGGGAAATCGTCGAGCGGATCGAGCGGGAGACCGCCGAAACCGGGGACGCGGTACCCGCGCCACCGGAGGAAGGGCCTTTCGGAAGCGAAGGGGCCGGGGGAAGCGCGGACGAGCGCTCGCACCACGGGGCCAACCCGCTCCGCCGCATGGCGGCGCTGTGGGGTCCGGGAATGGCGCGGCGTAGCACGGTGGTGTGCCTGCTGTGGTTCGCCTTCCAGGCGGCGCAGTACGGCTACGGAACCTGGCTGCCCACCCTGCTCGTGCTGAAGGGCTTCACGATCTCCACGAGTTTCGCCTTCGCGATGGCGGGTGCGGTCGCCCAGATTCCCGGTTACTACCTGGCGGCCTCGATCAGCGAACGCCTGGACCGCAAGTGGACGATCGTGCTCTTCCTGGTGGGAAGTGTCGGCTGCGCGGCGGCACTCGGCACGGCCGGTAACGCGACGAGCATCTTCTGCTTCAACATCGCGCTGTCGTTCTGCATGAACGGGGTGGCTTCGCCGCTCTACGCCTACACGACGGAGATCTACCCGACGGGGATCCGGACGAGCGGCATGGGCATGGCCAGCGCGATGGCGAGGGTCGGAGCGATCCTGGCGCCCGTGGTGATCGGTTACGTCCAGGCCGATCTCGGTTTCGGCGGGGTGTTCGCGATGCTCTGCGGCCTGCTGCTCTTCGGCTCCGTGGTACTCGCGGTGTTCGGGCTGCGCACGGCGGGACGAAGCCTCGAAGGCTTGGAGGCAACCGGGCGCACACCTGACTCGACGTCGTCCGAGTCGGAATCGAGCCCGTCCGGCTCGTGACCCACCCGGCCGGGATCGTGGCGTGGGACGGTTGGAGTCGGCTCCCCGGCCCGGCGATTTCGCGAGAAATTGACAGGACGGTGGAGCGACGACCAACCGTCGCGCTTCACGACCCACGACATACAGCGGCAGGGCGGAATTGTCGAAATCACCGAACAGCGGCATCACCGTGGCCGCGGAAGACGTAGCAGCGGCTGAAAGCGTGGTTCTGCTCCGCGAGTACTTCGCGGAGATGACCGCTCGCTACATCGGTAGGCGGCCCACCAAGTCCGAAATCGAATCCTCGATGGCCGAGGACCCGAGCACCGACCTGTCCGGCGCTACCGGACGCTTCTTCGTCGCGCGCGAGAACGGACGCGCGGTGGGCTGTGTCGGTCTTCGGCGCCTCGACGAGCACATCGGCGAGCTCACCAGGATGTTCGTGGTCGAGCCGAGCAGGGGACAAGGCTTGGGCGTGCTGCTGCTCCGCGCCGCCGAGCGAGCCGCCGTGGAACTGGGCATGCGGGCGATCCGGCTCGACACTCGCAACGACCTGGTGGAGGCCCGGAAGCTCTACGCGGCCAGCGGCTACGAGGAGATCGAACCGTACTCCGACGCGCTGTACGCGGACCACTGGTTCGAGAAACGGCTGTGATCCCGAGAAATGACTGTGAACCACGGGCCGCTGCACAGGCCCGGGGAAATACCGCGCACCTCGTATTGACAGCCGCCCTCGCCCGGGGCGGAAACTGGAAACGAGTAGTCCGCCACGAAGGCTGGTGAGGCGATCATGACTACTTCCACCATTCAGAACTGGCACCTCAAGGGCGTGTGGTTCGACGCGTGCAAGTGCGCGATCCCCTGTCCCTGCTCGTTCGCGCAACCTCCCACCTACGGCGATTGCAGCGGCATCCTGCTCTGGCACGTCGACGAGGGCAATTTCGGCGACACCGCGCTGGACGGGCTCAACCTCACGATGCTCGGTTCCTTCACCGGCAATCCCTGGGAAGGAACCCACACCGACCCGTACGCCGCCGTGTTCATCGACGAACGCGGCGACGAGGACCAGCGGCAGGCCCTGCAACTGATCTTCGGCGGCGAGGCCGGTGGCTGGCCCGCCGAGTTCGGCGCGATGTTCGGACCGGAGATCCTCGGCATGGAGTTCTCCCCCATCGAGGCCTCGTTCGAGGAGAACTTCGCCCGGTGGAGCGTGCGCGTACCCGGCAGGGCCGAAGCGGAAGTGGAGGCACTGACCGGCCCCACGGCAACCGAGGGCAGCAGGGTTGAGGTTCACAACCTGCCCGGTGCGGAGGTCGGGCCCGGTCAACCACCCGCCGTCTGGGGCAAAGCCGTCAGCGACCACGCCGACGCCTTCGGGTTCCAGTGGAACCGCTCCGGCTACTCCAGCAAACTCATCCCCTTCGAGTGGTCGGGACCGGACGCGAAGTGACGAGTAGGGCAGGGTCTCGTGCGGCTTCGGGACCGGGTTGGTTGTCCGGAACGGAACTTCTGCTGGCGGTCGTACTGCTCACGCTCACCGCGCTGGCCTGGCTGCTGACCCACAGCCTGGCCACACCCGGTATGCGGCTGGGCATCCTGACCGGGATGCGGCCGATGGCATCGTCCGGCTTCGAATGGACCCGGTTCGGATTCTTCCTGCTCACCTGGCTGATCATGATGACGGCGATGATGCTGCCCGGTATCACCCCGTTCACCATCGGCATGAGCAGACTGCTCCGGGTTCGCCAGGCGGGCACGGGCAGCATCCCGGCGCTGGTGGTCGGCTACCTGCTCGCGTGGCTGCTCACGGGGCTGGCGGCCTACGCGTGCCTGCGTGCCTTCGACGCACTGGCCATGGCGGGCAGCAGCACGGCGGCCCGTTCGGGAGCCGCCGTGCTGCTGATCGCCGGGCTGTTCCAGTTCACCCCGCTGAAGCAGTGGTGCCTGGTGCACTGCCGCTCGCCGATGGCGCTGCTGATGCGGCACGGGCAGCGAGCGGCCCGCAGCAGACGCGGCACGCTGCTGGTGGGGTGCGGGCACGGGGCCTACTGCATCGGCTGCTGCTGGGCGCTGATGGTCGTGCTGCTGGCCGCGGGCATGATGAGCCTCGTCTGGATGGCCGGTATCACCGCCGTGATCACTGTGGAGAAGGTGCTGCCGTACGGCAGGCAGACCAGTTACGCGATCGGTGCGCTGCTGACCGGTGCCGGGATTGCCCTGCTGGCCCTTCCCGGGCTGGTCGGCACGATCGCGTAACTCGTCGGTGCTCAGTCGTTCCGCCGCTCGCGCAGCTCGATCCGCTCCGCCAGGTAGCCGGTGATCAGCCTGGTGAGTTCCTCGACGACGATCTCGCGCGAGATCTCCGGCCGGTCCAGCACGTAGCTGATCGTCAGGTTCTCCACCGAACGCACCAGCACCCAGGCGATCGCGTCGACCGGTTCGGTGCCGCGATCGACGTTCAGCGACAGCAGCACCGTGGTCACCAGCTCGTCGATGCGGTTCCGGAAGTCGTGCCGGTGCGTGTCGGCGGTGGGCGGCAGCTGTTCGTAGAGCACCCGGATCAGCCCGGCGTTGTCCTCCAGCGCTTCGAGCAGCGCCAGCACGCTGCCGCGCACGCTCTCGTCCGGCGAGGGGTTCGCGAGGTTGCCGACGAAAGCACGTGAAACGCGATTGCGCAGTCGATCCGTGTAGCGGTCGATGACCGTGCCCAGCACCGCGTGCTTGTCCGGGAAGTACTGGTACAGCGATCCGGGGCTGATTTCGGCCCGCGCCGCGATGCGGGCGGTGCTGGCCCGCTCGTAGCCGTGTTCGAGCAGCACAGCGTATCCGGCGGTGATGATGCGTTCGACCATCGCGCGGGAGCGCTGCTGGGTCGGTTCGCGGCGCAGCTGCCGTCGGGGCCCGGAAGTCATGTTCGCCTCCGACCAACGCGAATTGAATGCGAATAATTATTCGTGTCAATCTCCGCCGCATGATCGCACAGGAACCGCACGAGGCGCCGCGTTATCCGGGCCGGTTCTTCGGCGCACCGGAACGAGGAAAACGGATCGGGCGCGTGCTGCGAATGACCACCCGTACTCGCGTACTCGACGATGAACTGCTCGACCGCATCGGACGGCGCATGTTCACCCGCGACGAGCTCGGCGCGGAACTGGTCCACGCCATGCGGCGGGACACTCCGGACGGCGAGTGCGTGACGAGGGCGCACTTCCACCGGGCTCTCGACAGTGGAATCGAGAGCGTGCCGAACGCTCCCGCCGCGCTGCGGAACTTCTTCACCGAGGTCGCGCGCACCCCGGAGTGGGTGGACTTTGAACTGGTCGAGCGCGGCGCCCGCGCGATGCGCCGGATGGGGCGCAGCGCCGACGACGTGCTGCTGCAGCTGTCGCTGATCGGCGGCTATCGCTTCGGCGGACCACCCGACCTGCTGGTGGAGACCGGCGGTCTGACCGGGGAGACCGCGATGCGCAGGCTCGGCGAGACCAAGAAGTGGGCAAGCGCGGTCTCGCGACCGGGTGGCATGCGCTTCGGCGGCGAGGGGTTCAAGCTCACCTTGCACGTCCGGGCGATGCACGCCCTGGTCAACGACCGATTCGAACGCAACGGCCGGTGGGACACAGCGCGCTGGGGGCTGCCGATCAACCAGACCGACCAGGCCGCCACGCTCGGGCTGTTCAACAGCACCCTGCTGCTGGGGGTGCGGGCACTCGGATGGATCGTCACGCGCGAGGAGTCCCGCGCGGTGATGCACCTGTGGAAGTACGTGGGGTGGCTGATGGGCGTCGACGAGGACTGGCTGTTCGACACCGAGCACGAGCAGAACGTCTTCAACTACCACGTGCTGCGCGCCCAGGACGACGTGACTCCGGCGGGTGCGGCGCTGTCGACAGCGCTGGTGGAGGGGCAGCGCACACTCGGCACCGGCCGGTTCGCGGGGGTGCGGGGCTCCTACTCACGCCTGCGGCTGCTGAGCATGCTGCGCTACTTCCTGGGCAAACGCGACCTGCACGACCTGGAGCTGCCGGTTACCCCGCCGTGGGTGATCCCGCCGATCGTGGCGACGAACGTGTTCAAGTCCACGCTGGTCGGTCGGGTACGGCCCGGGCGGAGGTATCTGGAGCGGGCGGGCGACCGCACTGTGGCGCGCGATCTGGACCGGACCTTCGGATCCGCACCGAAGCGGGTCGGCGCGCTGCCCGCGTGAGCTCCGGCATCACCGTGGTGCAGTGATGGGGCCGATAACAAGTAGAGGCATGACGACGAGCACGAAAATCGATTCCTCACTGGCAGCCGCAGGAACCTTCCGTTCGAGATAGTCGTCTCTTCGTACGTTACTAACCATGATCTGATCAGTTTGCCGAACAAATGTCATCGCTCACCGGGCAAACGTAGGCATCGTACGGTTCGGTACGGCTGTCGAGGAGCCAACGGTGGCTCTCCCAGTCATGACGGCACCACCGAGCAGCGCACAGTGCGGTGACGTGATCCGCTCCCGCCTCCCTGAGAGCAACAGCAGCGGATTGCACCTTCGCTCCCGAGGTCCAGGTGTCCTCAACCAGCAGGACATGCTTGCCCGCGACACGATCCCGGTAGTGTTCGGGAACGACGAAACGGTCACTGCGAACCGCACGTGGGTCCAGTTCGATGCCAGGCCCCAGGTCCAATGTCAGCCGGTTGTCGGCATCGTTGTTGAAAGCGACCTGACGTGCGAGTTGCGCTACCGGATGACTAGGACCTGGATTGTTCACCGATGGTACGAAAGTCACCGACTGCCACATCCGATTCATTAAAGCAGCGATGCACGAGGCATGGATGCTGGTGGCAGCCATAATCATCAAACAGAGATCTTTGACGCTTTTCTCAGCGGCAGAAGGACGCTTGTAACTCAACACAGTGTGAGCCGACTGGTGCTTCTTCTGCTGCTGATTTCCACGCACATAGGTCAACGGCACTACTTGATCAGCGAGCCGGTTACCGAACTCGGCACGCCGTAAGGCGCAAACCCCACAATCCTTCGCTCCCGGAGAGGCAACCGGACCGGTACATACCGAACACGTCTCGCCGTTGCGGCGAACCGTATTTCGGAAAAAACCACCGACTCGGTCAAGCAGAGCGTTCCGGAGGGTCTCGTTCAGCTGCGGATCGTTCATGAACTTGTCGTGACGAGCAACTGTTCCACCTGCTGTTTCCCGGACACAAGCCGCTCGGCGGTGCTGACCACGGCCCGAGGGCCGTCGGCGACGAACACCCCAGGCTGCCCGCGCAGCGCGGCACCCCAATCGGTTCCCCGTGCCACGGAATCCAGCAGAATGACAGGACGGCCGTGCTCCACGGCCGTGCGTGCCTGGATACGAGCGCCGCTGTGCTCACCGGCCTCCACGACTATCGTCGCGATTCCGTACGCACTCATCGTGGCGTTACGCATGGGAAAGGTGTGCTTGGCCGGTGGTGAATCGGGCCAGAACTGGGACAGCACCATACCCTCGCGGACGATCCGCTCCTGCAACTCGCGATTCGCCGCTGGGTAGACCCGCCGGATACCGTTGCCGAGCACGGCGACGGTCCGACCGCCGTTCTCGAGAGCCGCGTTGTGTGCGGCGGTGTCGATCCCCGAGGCCAACCCGGAAAGCACGGTGAACCCGGCCCCAACCAACCCGGCCGAGATATCGGCGGCGGTGTCCAGCGCCCACTTCGAGGCGTCGCGAGATCCGACAACGGAAACAGCGTTCTCACCGGGAACGAGCGTGCCGCGCACGAACACGAACGGTGGGAACTGGTTCACTTCCCTGAGCTGCTTCGGATACTCGTGGTCCCGGAAAGTAATGAAGTCGAACTCTGCGGAGCGCCAAGCGGCTATCTCTTCCTTCGCGGACTCCACCTCTGATTTCGTATCGTGAAACCCGCTCGGGTCCACCTCGAACAGGGTGGGCACACCGCAGCGTTCCAAAACCGCACGAGCACTTCCCTCATCAGCCACGTCGGAGGCGATCCTCGACCACGTCATGTTCTCCGGGCGAGCACGAAGCAGGGCGAGCAGCGCAGCCCGTTCTTCGTCATCCCAGCAGCTCATACCAGAAACCATACGGCTATCCGGGCTACCACGTTCGGCCCAGGGGGCATCCGAAACAGACGAGACCTCACCTGCGTGCATACAGTCGATCACCCCCGTGACTCTCCCGAACAGTTCCCTCGAACAATCGTCAGTTTATCGAACAAAGATTCGACTAGCCAACACAACGACGGAACTTACATCAAAACCACCCTGTTCAGTGATACCGGCATCGCTACCGCACCGCGTCCGGCACTAAACCACCTGGCTCTCATACGTACGGATCGAGCCGGTCAAATGTCCTGGGGACACGCAGCGCAGGCACAGACCCCGACTCCTTCACCGCACCCAGCGGCGGAAGCCCGCCTCGGCGTCGAGCACGTGTCCCGTGATCGTCGTAGCGCGTTCGTCGAGCAGCAGCTCGACCACGCCCGCTGCCTCGTCGGGAGTGTTCCAGCGCCCGCGCGGCAGCGCCCGGCCCACAGAGGCGGTCAGCTCCTCGGTGGCCCAGCCGGTGTCGGTCGGCCCCGGGTTGACGCAGTTCACCGTGATGCCGCGTTCCACGAGCGCGTCCGACAGCGTGGGGGTCAGCTGGTGCAGCGTGCCCTTGGTCGCCGCGTAGGGGATCTCGCCGCTCATCGGCGCCAGGTGCTGGCCGGAGGTGAACAGCACGACCCGCCCCTCGTGCCCATCTTCCCGGGATTCGCCATCCGGGTGTTCGCCTTCCGAGTACTGCCGCGCGAACTCCCGCACCAGCAGCAGGCTCGCCCGCACGTTGACCGCCCAGCACAGATCCAGCTCGGTCGCGGACAGCGCGTCGAGGCCGAAATCGGAGCTGCGGGCGTGCGCCAGGATCAAAGTGTCCACGGAACCGAACCGCTCGGTGGCCTGCCGCAGCAGCTCGGCCGGAGCTTCGGGTTCGGCGAGATCCAGCTCCGCGTGGGAGAACGTGTCCTCGGTAGCCCCCAGCTCGGCGCGGAACTCCGGGGAAGCCGTCTCGTCGCCGCTTCCCAGTCCCAGCTCCGAGTCGTGCGGCGACCACCCCTGGGCACAGACCCGCACGCCTGCGGCGAGCAACCGCCGCGCGACCGCGAAGCCGATACTCCGCCGCCGACTGACACCGGTGACCACCGCAGTACGTCCCGCCGAACCCATGCGGGGGAGCCTCGCCGGGTACGGGCGTGGCGTCAACTCGATTTCCGGTGCGGCGTCGATCTCTCACGAAATCCACGAGCACCCGCACCGTGAACTCCGCGGCGTGGCCCCGGGGCGGCGCCGATTTCTCGCGAAATCGTCGGAAAGGGCTGCGAGAACGTCCACTGTGGCCACATACGTGATTTCCGAGGTGAAGGTCCTCGACGAGGAGACGGCCGACGACTATCGCCCGCTCACCTACGCGAGTCGGAGAGCCATCAGGATCTCGTCCCGGTCGTCGCCGGGGGACAACCGCAACGCACCGGGCCAGCGTCCGATCTCCTTCCAGCCCAGTCGGGCGTAGAAGTCCTCCAGGCCCATGCCGTCGCGCGCGGCCAGCCGGAGCTGCTCCAGTCCGAGCTCGTCGCGGGCGATCTCGTGGACCCGCGACAGCAGCGCTGTACCCACTCCCCGACCACGTGCCGCGGGATGGCTCTGCACGTGGTGCACCGACCCGTTGTGAGCAGTCAGGGCGGGAGCATCGGCGCGCAGCACCAGCCAACCGACCACCCCGCCGTGTCGTTCGGCGACGAGAATCCTGCACCACTCCTCGGCGAGTTCGTTCGACAACGCGTCCACGGCCGGTTCGACCTGAGCGGCTGTCACCGGCGGGAACGGGAAACCGGCCGCGCCGCCCGCGTTGGTGACGGCGACCCAGCAGCCCACCAGCTCGCGGCGCAGCGCGGTCGACACACTCGCGCTGGAGCGGTACTGCCGCACACCCACCGAATCCCCAGCAGTCATGCGGCGAATACTAGTGCTCTTCCCCGACACGCAGGGTTTCCAGCGCTCTTTCCGCAATCGGTTCCCGGGCGGGGCGTCAATTTCTCGCGAAATCGCCGGGCCGGAGCGGGGTTTCCTGGAGCCCCGGGCCCGGGTGGGCACCGAGAGGCCGGGTCAGTTCTGGCCCCCCTCGTGGACGACGTCGTCCTCTTCGCCTGCCACGACGGAGGAGATGTTGTGGTGACTCGTGTTGCCCTCGGTCAGGTAGTCGGAGTGCCCCGAGGTGTTCGTACCCTCGTCCGACCCCTCCGCCGAGAGCCGGGTGGCCCCGTTTAGTTCGCCGCCCCGCTCGTAGGTGCCCGCCGCGCCGAAACCCTCTGTCCAGTCCCACGCGGCGCTGAGGGTGTAGACCGAGTCCTCGGGCACCTCGAGGTTGGAGACGTCGCTGGTGGCCGGGCCCGGTGAGCCGAACAGCACGGCGTTGTCCACCCCGGTTCCCTCGTGCTCCAGCGCGCGCCCAGTGGTCACCGCGCCGTAGGAGTGTCCCAGTGCGGTGAGTTCGGGGTCCTCAGCACGGGCGGCGTTGATCCCCTCGTAGAAGTGCCGCAGGTTGTCGCCGGTCCGCTCGGCCAGGTCGTTGCTGTTCTCCTCCCCCAGGTGGGGAGTGTTCTCGTAGCCGATCCAGGTGACGGTGGCGACGTCCGCGCCGGACTTGTCCTCGGCGCTGCCCCTTACCCCCTCCATGAGCTCGTCCTTTTCCACCAGACTGCCGTGGACCGAGCTGTTCATCCCCGTGGTGAGCACGGCGACCTTGCCAGCGGTATCCACATTGCCGTCCGAAACGGCCGCTTGAGCCTGTTCACCTGAGGTGTCGAACATCAGGAGCTGCTTGTCGTCGCCTTTATCCAACGTGTTCCGAATGGCTTCGATGGACTTCAGCCTTTCCTTCGCCTCCAGCACTTCCGTACTGGCGGCCCTGCCCGTGTAATCGTCGATGATTTTTCGCAACCGCTTCTCCTCCTGATCCAGCAAGGCCCGGTTCGCCTCGTCCCGTACTGTGGCGGGAATCCCGTTGCGGTTGCCCACCCATTCGGGGTGTTTTTCGAGTACGGACTGCCGTTCTTCGGAAGACAGCGAGCTCCACCACGCCGCGTTGGCACCGGGGTCCCCCTTGTCCGGCGGCTGGGTGACCGACAGTTCCCCGGCCTTGGCTCCCTGCTGGGCCGCGTTCGCCAGCGACCCGTCTCCGTCGATCCTGTCCTTGCTCGCGTCGCGGAGCACCTCGGCCAGCTGCTCGTCGATGTCTTTCGCCCTGCGTTCGAGTTCGCCGACCCGGTTCGCCAGCTCGGCCCGCAGGGTCTTGCGCTCGGCCCGGGGCATGTCGGTGTCCTCACCGCTCTCGGTGACGGAACCGTCGTCGCCGATCGCGAATCCCTTGGCCCTGGCCAGCTCCTCGGTTTCGGTCAGCGAACCCCGCAGTGCGGTGACCGCGTCGGCCGCGTCGATGGTCGCGGTGCGTACGGCGGCGACCTCGGCTGTCAGGTCGCGTCCGGCTTCTGCGATCTTGGTGTGCGCGCCGCGCGCCGCCTCGGCCGCCTGGCCCTGCCAGCTCGACGGGGGCTCGCAGCCGTCGAGGTCGTCGTCGACTTCGGTGAGCTTGTCCCGATGGGTGCGAATGGTGCTCGCGGCGTCCTCGAGGACTTCCGGTTTCCACTTCCGGATCGTGCCGATGGTGATGCCCGAACTCATTCCAGACCTCCGAACTCGGAAAGCTCGATGTTTTCGAAGTCGGCCTCGTTGGCTTCCTCCTCGTCGCGGTACTGCTTGTGCGAGGAGTGGAGTCCCTGGGCGTATCCGTCGATCGCCGAGGCCCACTGGTTGATCTCGTCGTCCCAGTCCTGGGTGAGTTTCTTCGCCGCATCGGCCGAATCCGAACCGGGCAGCGCGTCGACGATCTTCTCCGCGCCGCTGCCCAGTGGAATCGCCGAAGCCTGCTGTGCGGCGTCGTCGGCCTTGTTGGCCGCTCGTTTCAGCTCCGCCTGGTTGACTCGCATCGCCAACTCCTCTCCTGCCGATCGAGAGATGTGACGTGGCGGGCATTCTCGGGGTTCCCGGGAAATCTCAGGAGATTCGAGAAGTCCCCGATCGGTACGAATGAGCATTGGCATTGAGCTGTTCGGCGCAACGATTCGGATTCGTTGGTCGTAACCGGTTGCCGCGAACATCGGCACTCGGGATTTCACTCTTGCCATGATCCGACCATCGGCACCTAGCCTCCGAATAGGTATAGACCAAATTGGAGGGTGGCTATGTCAGGTATGGATCGCCGTCGTTTCCTCGCGGGTTCCGCGGCTGTGAGTGGTGGAACCGCGGTGGGGGCCCTCACCGGCACGAGCGCCACGACCGCGACCGAGCGGGGCCGTGGCCACGTAAATTTCCCGCGAAATTGACGGAGCCCGGGGACACACCGCCGCACCGGCCCGACGATTTCGCGAGAAATTGACACCGCCCCGGCGGGGTTACCCGCGCGCGGGTTCGGCCGCGTCGGTCTCCGGGTCCTCGCTTCCGCTGGGCCTGCGCGACCAGAACGACGCCACCGCCGCTCCGGAGAGGTTGTGCCAGACGGAGAACAACGCGGCGGGCAGCGCGGCCAGCGGGGTGAAGTGGGCGGTGGCCAGGCTCGCGGCCAGCCCCGAGTTCTGCATCCCGACCTCGACGCCGATGGCGCGGCGGGACGCCTCGTCCAGCCCGGCCAGTCTGGCCGCGCCGTAACCGAGCAACAGCCCGAACGCGTTGTGCAGCACCACGGCCAACAGCAACAGCGCGCCCACCGAGGCGAGCGTGCTCGCGTTGGCGCCGACCACGGCCGCCACCACGACGACGATGCCGAGCACCGAGACCAGTGGCAACAGCGGCAGCACCCGCTCGACCAGCCTGGGCAGCGCCGCGCGGATCGCGATGCCGAGCACCACCGGAATCAACACGACCTTGACGATCGACCAGAACAGCCCGATGAAGTCCACCGGCAGGCTGGAACCGGCCAGCCACAACACCAGCAGCGGCGTGAACAGCGGGGCCAGCAGGGTGGATACCGAGGTCATGGTCACCGACAGCGCGACGTGCCCCCTGGACAGGTAGACGACCACATTGGACGCCGTGCCGCCAGGAGTGGACCCCACCAGAACCATGCCCGCCAGCAGCGCGGCGGAGAACCCGAACGCGCTGCCGATGGCCCAACCGGCCAGCGGCATCACCAGGTACTGCGCCACCAGTCCGATCAGCACCGCCCACGGCCTGCGCAGCACCAGCGAGAAGTCGCGGGCGCGCAGGGTGAGCCCCATGCCGAACATGATCACGCCGAGCAGCGGGGTGATGGCGGGAGCGAGCGTGCTGGTGGCGCCGGGAAGCAGCATTCCCACCACGCCGCCCAGCAGTACCAGCAACGCGAACCAGCTGCCGACGAAATCGGCAGCGCGACGCAACACACCCATGTCGCCGAAACCTCCCCACCGCGAAAGCACACCACGGTCGGGCACCGTTTCCGCGGGCTCGACCGAGAAATCCACGACTTTCCTAGCAGGGCGGGTGACCGGTGTAAACGCCGATCCCGAGACGCGGAAAGCGACAAGGCTCACTCCGCGGCAAACCGTCCGATTCCCAACGGCGCGGAATTCGATCAGTGCTCGTCCGGTAACCGAACGAGTGGAAATGTCCCTCTTTCGGGGCTGGTGCGGATGCCGAGGCGGGGGATCGGCGGCATGCTGATCTCGTCGCAACGGTTTCGAGACGGATTCGGTCGAGGACGAGATGAGCACACCGGCCCGCAACTCGCCCCTCGTCGGGCTGCCCTGGGTCACCATCGTGGCACTGGGGATACTGGGACTGATCCAACCGGCGCTGGGCATCCTCCGGGTCTACGAGACGCTGGGCAGGCCCTGGAGCCCGATAGTGGTCACCGTGCTCGTCGCGGCGGTCTGGGTGGTCGTCGTCGTGCTGCGCAGGACGGCCCGGCCGGTGCTGACGCTGACGATCGTCGGCACGCTGTACGGGGTGCTGACGATCGCGCTCAACTGGATCGTGCGAATCGTGCTGTACGGAAGTTCCGCACCGCTGCCCGGCCCGGCGATCGCCAGCATCGTGCTGGCCAATCTGCTGGGGGGCGCGCTGCTGGGGCTGCTGGCGCTGGTGATCCTGCGAATCATGAGCAGGCGGGGCCGCTGATCGCGCGGGAAAACCGCTCGGAGTTCTCCGAGCGGATTGGCGGGACACTTCGACGGCACCTCTCGTTGGTCCTACCCGGAACGCCCCGACTAGTTTCCGGGCGCGGCGCGGCGGATGAGCGAAGAACGCTCGGCCGGAACGTTCCGGCCGAGCGTCAGGAACGACTCACGACCACCGGGATTCGGTGATCGTGTGTAGCCCCCCCCCCGAATTCGTCGTTCTCGGGACGTGTTCGTGGATCGCCGCCGTAGGGCGGAACGGTCGCTCTCGAGAGCGCCGGAAGTTCCTTCCACTGTGTACCGGTGACGGTGAAGTGTTTCGCGGCGCGGCGAACGAATCGCGTACGCGACTACGTCATCAGCTGGTTCGCTCCGCCTCGATCGCCCGCTCGATGCCACGGAGCAATCGCCGCCGCTCCTTGTCGGGGGCGTAGCCGCCCTTCGTATAGTTGCGGGCGAACTCCTCGGCGAACTCCGTGGGCTCGTCACCAACCAGCTCGCGGATCGGCGTGCCGTCCGACGCGGCCCGCTCGAACAGCTCGGCGAGGTCCTCGAACTCCGAGATCGCGCTCTCGTTGTCCACGGGAACGAAATGCATCAGGTACCGCTCGACCGCCTCGACGGCCGTGCGGTAGTCCTCGGGAAGTCGTTCGAGGCGCGCCTTGTACTGCCGGTAACGCCGCTTGTCGCCGAGCAACTTCGAGACAATCATGATCATCTGCCCCCTTCGCGGAGCTGTTCGAGGCGTTCGGAGAGAAATCGCCAGGCCGTCCAGAATTCTTCGAGGTATTCCCTGCCCTGGCCGTTGAGGGAATACACCTTGCGCGGCGGGCCCTTCTCCGACGGGACCTTCGCCACGTCGACGAGGCCGCGCTTCTCGACCCTCACGAGCAGCGCGTAGACGGTGCCCTCCGCGATGTCGGAGAACCCCTGGTCCCGCAACCACGCGGTGATCTCGTAGCCGTAGGCGGGTCGACCGGCCAGGATCGCGAGGACGACGCCTTCCAGCGTGCCCTTGAGCATCTCCGTCGTCTGCTTGCCCACGGCAACACCCCTTCATCTACTCAGTAATACTAACTACTGGTAGATAGTAACACTGAATAGCAAAGTGACAAGTCCCCGCGAACACGGAAAATCCGGGGCCCGACGTGAATCGAGTCCCCTCCCGAGGTCGGGAGGGGACTCGAAGAGTTCAAGGTCGGGCCGGGCGCGTGTCCCGGCAGCAGGACCGAAGAATCAGCCCTGCTTGACGGCGCCCATTCCGTTGGTGGGCAGCACCGGGTAGGCCACCCGCACCCCGGCCTGGTCGAAGCTGTGCTTGAGCCGGGCACGCAGCGCGCGGCCGAGCGCCCACTGCTCACCGGGCTTGACCTTGACGATGATCCGCACGGTCACCGAACCGTTGCCGATGCCGATGACGCCGTTGAGATCCGGCTTCTCCAGGATCTTGGAGCTGAACTCGCTGTTGGCCGCGAAGTCCCCGATGGTCGACTCGATCACGCGCTCGGCGTGGGAGATGTCGACGCTGTAGTCCAGCGGAAGCTCGATGACCGCGTTGGCCCAGTCCTGGTTCATGTTGCAGACCCGCATGATCTCGCCGTTGCGCACGTACCACAGCCCGCCGTTGAGATCCCGGATCTTGGTGATGCGCAGCGTCACGGCCTCGACGGTGCCGACGGCATCGCCCGCGTCGATCACGTCACCCACGCCGTACTGGTCCTCGACCATCATGAACACACCGGACAGGAAATCCTTGACCAGGCTCTGCGCACCGAAACCGATGGCGAGCCCGAGCACGCCCGCGCTGGCCAGGATCGGCGCGAGGTTGATGCCGAACTCACCGAGGATCATCACGAAGGCCACGCCGAACACGATCGTCGTGGCCACGCTGCGCAGCACCGATCCGATGGTCTGCGCGCGTTGCTGCTGCCGCTCGCCCGCGTTGTCGGTCTCGGCACTGTTGCGCCCGACGAAATTCCCGGCCCTGGCGGTGGCCTGGTTGATCCGCTGGTGCGAACTCACCATCCGTCGCACACCCTGGGTGATCACCCGCCCCAGCACGGCACGCAGCACCACCGCCACGAGCAGGATGATGACGACGTTGACGAATCCGGAGAACAGCGCCCCGGAATTGTTGTTGAACCAGTTCACCACCGGATCGGTCACGCTCGCCGCGGGCGCGGCGGCGAAACGCGTCGTGGCATTCGCGGCGATCAGCAACGAAACGACCCTTCTCACGCGGGGACAGCGGGAACGGCTCGCGCGACTCAACCGACTGGAGGAGCACAGTACGCGAACGGAGGAGTGCGGCCTGAGCCGTTTTCACGACAGAGCGGCGTTCATCCTGTCAAGGACATCACGAAATGGCAAAGCACCGGTATCGCCGCCCCGCGAAACCGGATTCTCCGCGCGAAAAGTGAACAACCACCAAAACCGGGCGTACATCAGAGTTGAGCGAGCAACGCGACGAACCCCAGCCCGAGCCCCGCTGCCGCTGCACCACCGAGTACGGTCCCCAGCACGTACCGGACGGCGTGCGAACGAGCGCCGGAGGTGTAGAGCCGGACAGTGTCCTGCCCGAACGTACTGAACGTGGTCAACGCACCGCACAGCCCCACCACTAGCAGGGTGCGCAGATCGGAGGAGCCGAAGCCGTCGAACACGGCAGCGCCGCCCGCGAACACCGCGAGCAGGAACGAGCCCACCACGTTGACCGTGAACGTGCTCCAGGGAAGCTCCGAACCGTGACCGTGACGCACGCTCCGGTCGATGCCGTAGCGCAGCACCGCGCCCGCCGCGCCGCCCAGGGCCACCAGCAGCAGGGTCATCACGACTCCGTTTCCGTGGCGGTGTCGGGGCAACGCGGCCGCGAACGCGCGAGGATCTTCCTGGCCAGCATCGCGCCGCAGATCACCGCGGGCAGCGCCAGCAGCACCGTCAGCAGCAGATACAGCGCGGCGTGGAGCTGCTGCCCGGTGGCCAGCAGCCCGCCCGCATCGGCCAGATAGCTGGAGAAGGTGGTGAAACCGCCCAGCACCCCGACCCCGAAGAACGGCCGCAGCAGGTGGTGCGGCTCGGCCGCTTCGAGGAACACGGTGAAGGCGCCGATGACCAGACAGCCCAGCACGTTGACGGTCAGGGTGGGCCAAACGGCGCCGCCATCGGCGTGCGGCAGCGCGAGCGAGACGCCGTAGCGCAGCGACGATCCCAGTGCGCCGCCGAGTGCGACGGCGGCGAGCACCCGCGAGCGGTGCGAGATCAGGGCGTTGGGCAACACGGGCTCCCTACCCGGGGATTTTCGAACGGGTAGGGACCGTCGGCGGGGCGAACCCCGCGGTTGGTTCCGGCGGGCCCCACCGCCGGGATCCGCTCGCGCGGACCACGAGCAGTATAGCGATCCGGGGCGTGGGAACACCGCCGGAAGCGACGTGACACACACCGGGGAACCGACTGCCGACTCGGCTGCCGGGCTCACTCACGAGGGCGTAGCGGCGGACGCGAAGCCCGAACGACGACGGCGATAGGCCAGCACGGCGATCACCAGCAGGCAGAACAGCACGGCGGTGGTGGGCAACCCGCCCTCGATGCCGAAGGCGCCGCCGTTGAGCAACGCGCTGCCGCCCTCGGCGGGGCGCGTGTCCGCGAGCGTGGCCGTCAGGTTCATCCCGGAAACCTCGACGCCGTAGATGTTGCCCTGGCACCAGTTCCAGACCGTGTGGAAGGCACACACTCCCCACAGTCCGCCCTCGGCCAGCGCCCAGTACGCCAGCACGAACGAGATCAGCACCAGGTTCAGCAGCGGCAGCGGACCGAAACCGGTGTTGAGACCGTGCAGCAGGGTGAACACCACCGCCTGTGCGACCAGCGCGGCCGTGAGCCCCCACTTCCGCCAGGTGACCTGCATCAGGTAGCCACGGGTGAGGATCTCCTCCGTGCTCGCCTGCACCACGAACCCCAGCAGTGTCAGCGCGAGCGCGCCCACGATCGCGTAGCCCGCCCCCGAGCTCTCGAACACCAGCTGCTTCGCCGCGACGTTGCCCAGCACCAGCACGCTGATCGCCAGCAGGGCCACCCCCGCACCCAGCGAGGCGGAACGAACGGGATTCCGGGCGGGCAGGAATCCGACGCTGCCGAACGGCCTGACCTCCTTGAGCGGCAACCACAACACCAGCCCCAGCACGGAACCGATGAAGCCGCAGGTCAGGGCCACCTGGGAGGCGAGCCCGATCCGCATGCTGCTCAGCACGGACAGATCACCGGTGAACACCACCGCCATCGCGAAGGCGATGGCGCTGACGATCTGTCCGAGCAGGAAGCAGCCGAGCACCACCAGGATCCCGACCACCGCGCCGGTCGGGCGGCGCGCACGAAGTATTCCCCGGAGCAGCGGGGATGCCGGGCGGGTTGCTCCGTCTACGGCTTCGGAAGTGTCCACTGTGCCTCAACCTGGATCGGGAACGCGGTGACGACATTGTCCCGTGGGGCGGCGAAGGACGGGAAAGCGCCGTGCCGCTCGTGCCTAACCGCTAAACCCACCGTTCGCACACCAGCACTGCGGGAAGACGTGATCACGGGCCCGGCCCGGTGACCTGGCCGAGCTCGTGCACGCTCGGATCAGCACGCCTCCAGCACCCGATCCCCGTACTCGCCGCACCAGAGGCCGATCAGCTCCTCGAACAGTCGGACTCCCCGCGCCAGCGATTCGACGACTTCGAGCAGGAGTTCCCGGTCGAGCGTGCCGGTGTCGAGCGCTTCGACGAGCCGCCGCGCGGAGCCATCGAGAACGCCCAACGCCTCGCCCCAGATCTCGGCCCGCCGACTGTCGGGTGGCTCGGGGAACTGGCGGGCCCCGGTCACGGCCTCGGTCAGCCGGACGGCCCTTCCGCGCACCTCGCGCACCTCGGAGTTCGAGCTGATGCCTTCCCCGAGCTCGACCGTCGCCGAGCTCACCGCTCGGAGGTGTCGCGCACCCCCACGACGGAGCCAGACGCGTCCGGGGTCGGTGCCGAGCTCCGATTCGGTGCTCTCCGCCTGGGCCCTCTCCGATGCGTGGGCAGACTCCAGTGGGTCCTCGCCGGTACCGGACGTGTTCGGCAGGGCCAGCACGACGACGGAGCACGCGGCCACGAGCACGGCCACGATCCGCCCCGCACGACCGGGCTCTGGGCTCCCCGCCCTGACCGATGTCCGAACGGATTTCGGACCGCGGGTCACGTTCCACCCGCGTAACCCCCGGCGGACGGCGCTGCCGAGCAGGTATCCCCCGAGGGCCGCCGCGGTTCCCTCCACCGTGACGACGCCGAGCACCGTCGCGGCGTACTCGCCGCTCGTCGTTCCCGGGCATCGGGTCGCCGTCGCGTGCAGCGGCGGCACGCACGCGCCGAGGTGTCCGAACGTCCACATCATGCCGCTGACAGTCAGTCCCGTGGTCGCGGCGGCGAACAGCGCGTGCGCGAAGCCGGACCTCCGGAACAGCACGGCGGCGACGACAGCGGCCACGGCGAACTGCACGGCGACCGCTCCCGCGAACTCCCACGCGGAGAGTACCGCCCGGAACGGGTCGGTGCTCCGCTCCGACAGCGGGACGGTGCCGCGCATCGCCGCCTTGACCGCGAGATCGAACGCCAACCACGCTGCGGCACCGAGCAGCCCGGCCGGCAACGCGAACCGGATCCGCGTGCGGCGCGTCAACAGCAGCGGCACCACCCACAGCAGCACCAGGCCCGCGCACAGCGCCAGGTTCCGGGCGGCGAACCCCATCACCACGGGATGCCACGTCGCCGAGAGCAGCGCGTGATCCAGGCCGGTCCACGCAGTCTGACTCCCGAAGTCCGCTATCGGAGTACCGAGCCGTGTCAGTTGAGACGATGCTCGAGCCAGGTTCTCCGGGGACGACCACAGCTCCAACCAGGACCAGCCGAGCAGCGACACGGCCGTACCGACCGCGGACCAGCCGGCCACTCGGGCCCGAGCGATCCGTTCGCGATGCAGCAGGCGCGAGCACCGGTACACCCACCAGGACAGCAGCACGAGCTGCCCGACGAGCAGTCCGACCACGACGAACACCACGACTCCGGGCAACGGGTCGCCGAGCGTGCCCGGCGAAAGTCGTTCCCCCAGCAGAACACCCGCCCCCACTCCGAGGCAGCTCCGGACCAGCCGGCGCCCCACCGGAGCGCGCCGTGGTCCACCTCGCGCCGCTGCGACGGCCGACCCGCGCACCGCCGCGAAACCCACGAGCAGTGCGACGAAGATTCCCCAACCACCGCTCAGCAACCGGAAAACATCGAGCGGTGCACCGGCGGCGACGACCGGCATGGCGAACTGGACGAAGCCGAGCTGCAGCACGACCCCGGCGGCGAAGTGCTCACCGAAGTCGGGGCGGAACAGCGCGGTCGGTTCGGGGAGGGCGGCGACGCGACTCGAAGGAGTCGGATGCCTGCGCAGCCAGACCGGTGGCCGTTGGGCAACCGTTCCCGCCAGGGCGGGCAGGCACAACGCGGGATCGGCCGAGCCCAGCCAGGCCGACACCCGCGCGTCCGCGTGGTGCTCCCGGGTCCGCAGCAGGGCGTTGCGGAACAGGTGGACCAGCAGCACCAACCCGGCGACGCGCCAGGAGATCTCGAGCGAACTCCGAAGGGCACCGTCCCACCAGGACACCCAAAGCAGGCCCACCGCCATCGGCGCCAGCGCCGTGAGCAGGAACGACCGCCACACCGCCAGAGCGAAGTAGGTGATCGGCACGTCCCGCCCGCGCACGTGCGCCAACTCGTGCAGCACCACGGCCCGGAATGACGCGGGGTCGGTCCGGAACAGCGTCAGCAGGCCCGCGTCGAGCCGAACGTAGCGCCTGCGCCCGTGGCCGAAGGCGAGCCCGCCCGCACGCGGGTTGAGCGGGTCGACCAGGAAGACCGGGGCGCGGGGTAGTCCCGCTTGGGCGACTAGGCTTTCCAGGTACGCTGCCAGCTCCGGGCCGTCGGCGGAGCGCAGCGCCACCAGCCGCTGCCGCCGGATGCGCCACCACGGTTGCACCCGGTAGAGCAGCACCGCGACCGCGAGCATCACCAACAGCCCGAGGCCGGTCCACAACAGACGGTCGGATATCCGCTCGGCGAGGCATCCGGCGAACCCGTCGTACCGCTGTTCGGTGTCGGGCCGTGGCAGGGGGCGCTGTCCCAGGTAGTACTCCGCACGCACCTGGCATCGTTCGAATTCGCGAAACCAGCCGGCCAGGCCGGAAGGCAGCAGCACCCAGTGGATCGTCGCCGCTGTTCCGAAAGCCAGGGCGATCAGCGAACCGAAGTGCACCGTGGTGCCGCTCGGCGCCCGCAGGCCCGCCACGGACGGCCGCACCGTCCGCTTCGTGCCCGTCACCACGAGGGACTTCCGGTCAGGTCGACAGCCCGAAGCGACGGCTCCATCACTCGTCCCGGTCGAGAGAGTCCATGATGGCGCCGACGAGCAGTCGCACCCGGTCCTCGGCCAGGCCGAGTGCCCTGGCGCGGGCCTCGGCGACTTCGCGTACCCGCGCCCGCTGCTCCTCGGTCAGCGGTCCCGCCGGCAACGATTCCACCGTCGACTCTTCCGCCGCGGCCCCGTCCTCGCTCTCCAGTTCGGCGCGACGACGGAACCGGGCACGGAGTCGGGACAGCACCCGGTCACCGCCGCGCACCACCGCGTCCCCGGCCCTGCCGACCAGCTGGTCGTAGACCGCGGCGGCCACCGCCAGAGCAGCGGGTGAAAGCAGCGCCACCACGGTGTCGATCCCGGAACCCAGCGCTTCGTCGCCGCGCCGCCGAACCGCCGTCACCCGGTCCGGATCGCGCAGGAACGCCTCGCTCGTCGCGGCGAAAGCGGGCAACTCCTCGGGCGCCAACGACTCGACGACGCGACGCGCCGTCGTCACCGTGAATTCCCGCCGCTCGTCCTCGCCCACCGCTCAGCCCCCAGGAAAGATCGGCCCGAGAACCGATTCTCGTCGACCGGGACGCGTGCCGTCACTCGGCCGTTCGGATTACATGGGCGGGAGAAACAACGCGCGTGGCGGAAGAGCCACTAGTGGCCCCAGCGGCTCCCCGCACCTTCAACCCCTCGGAGCGTTCACCCGCCGGAGTGCTCGGCACGCTCGGCGTTGGCCACGATCGCGTCGTGCACGAACCGGGCACCACCGGTGCCCACCTCGCGCTCGTAGGTGGCCGTGAAGCGCTCGTCGGCCAGGTACATCTCGGCCAACGAACGCTGCATCCCGTAGGAGCACTCGTAGAACCAGCCGGTGATCAGCCCGCGGTGCCGCTCGGCCAGCTCCATCGCGCGGGCACTCGTGGCGGACTCGCCGTCGGCGAGCGCCGCGGCGAAGTCCCGGTGCAGCTCGCGCTGCTCGGCGGCCATGCGGGCCCAGTCGTCCTTGGTGTAGGAGGCCGTGCGGCGCCGCGACTCCCGGTAGGGATCGGTGCCGCCCCAGCGCCGTTCGGCCTCCTCGGCGTGTTCGTCCGGGTCGAACCCGCCGAACAGTTCGAACTTCTCCTCCTCGGAGAGATCGATTCCCATCGTGTTGGCCTCCAGTTCGAGTTCCACGGTGGCGAGCGTCGCCCGCAGCCGAGCTATCCGCTCGCTCAGCAGGCGGTGCTGCCGCCGCAGCTGGTCGGTGGGGTCACCGCCGTCGAGAATCTCGGCGATGTCGGTGAGGCCGAACCCGAGTTCGCGGTAGGCGAGGACGCGCCGCAGCCGTTCGAGATCCGCCTCGGAGTACTCGCGGTGCCCCGCCGCGCTGCGCCCGCTCGGCGAGAGCAAGCCGATCTCGTCGTAGTGGTGCAGCGTGCGCACCGTGACTCCGGAGAGCCGCGCCACCTCGCCGACGCCGCGGCCCTTCCCCGCTGCCGAATGACCCATGTTCGCTCACCTCGCCGACCACCCTGCGCCCTCACGCGACGTGAGGTTCAAGTACGAGTTCGCCTCGGTTGCAGCGGGAGCGACGGGGAGCATCGGGGCCACGGGGATCACGGGGAGCGGTATCGGCGGTCACCGACTGGCCACCCGCCGGTAGCGCGCCACCGACAGCGGGACGAACACGGCGATGATCAGCAGCGACGAGAGGACGGCGTAGGGGATCGCGTGCTCGGCGGGCCAACCGCTCGGTGGCGGCGTCCCCACCCGGATCGGATTGCCGAACAGCTCCCGCAGCGCGTCGGCGTTGACCGTGATCGGGTTCCACCGCGCGAACACCCGCAGCGGCGTGGGCATCGACTCGGCCGAGACGAAGACCGAGGATATGAAGGTCACCGGGAACAGCCACAGCAGTCCGGCGCTCTGGGCCACCTCCACGGTGCGCGAGATCAGCCCGATGAACGCCCCCACCCAGGACATGGCGAACGAGAACAGCAGCAGCACCAGGTAGCCGGTGAGCACGTCGGTGGGGTCTCCCCGCAACCGCCAGCCGATCAGCAGGCCACAGAGCGACATGATCACCACCGACAGCAGGCTGACCGCGAGATCGGAGCTGGTACGGCCCAGCAGCACCGCCACCCGCGACATCGGCAGCGCGCGGAACCGGTCGACTATGCCCTTCTGCAGGTCGTTGGTCAGGCCAATCACGGTGAACGACGAGTTGAAGGCCACGGTCTGCACGAAGATCCCGGCGATCAGGAACTCCCGGTAACGCCCGCCGCCCAGGCTGCCGCCGAACACGAAGGCGAACAACAGCACGAACATGATCGGCTGCACGGTCCCGGACAACAGCCAGTCGGGATTGCGCTTGATGTTGAGCAGATTGCGCCAGGCCACCACGGAGCTGTCGCGCAGACTCGACGGAACGACGGTCACTCTCGGCCTCCCCACTCAGGCGCTCGGCGGGACCCTCCGACGACTCGACGGCACTCGCCACGGCCTCATCGGACAACCCGGCATACCCAACAGTAAGAGCCGGAAACACATCGTCCGGGATCACGACACGAACACGCCGAGATCGTTGGCCGTCATACCGGACCACCACGACACTCGGTCGAACGTCAGTACCACTGCCCGGGTTGCCACCGCACGGATTCGGGGCGTTGCCCGGTACGGCAATACTCGGCGATGGCCTCGCGGACCTGATCCAATGGCAGCGAGGCCGAAGCGGGGAACCACAGGTCGCCTTCGGGATCGAACAACAGCGACGGGGTCTCGCCGGTGGCGTATGGGTTGTAGGAGTCGACGAGTCGACCCTGCTCTCCTGTTCCGGGACGGGCGTCCATGTAGTTCAGCGCTCCCCATCCGTCGCGTGAGGTGATCTTCATGCGGTGCCCACCGGGGAACTGTGGCCCACCGTCGTCGGACGAGAGACAGGGGCGGTCCCACACGTAGAGCTGCGAGTACCGGGTGTCGAGGACGGCTTCGACGAGATCGGCGGTTTCCTCGGGGGTGCGTGCGTAGTAGAACTCGTGACCGAGGATGGCAGTGACGACGGTGCTGGGAGCGATCGTGGTCATGGGCGGGCCTTTCCGTGGATCTCTTTCGGCTGCGACGCGCCGGGCTGCCACACCACCAGCGTGGACCCGCGGGGCAGGATCGCGGCCACCTGGTGCAGCTGCCCACGCAGCTCGTCGAGCGTGGTCTGTACGGCCTGGAGCTCACCGGCGGGAGCGGTGTCGATGATCCGCTGAAGCCGGCCGCGAATTTCGTCGAGCATTAAGGATCTCCTATCAGTAAGCGACGACAGTCAAGCCGAGTGAGACGGCCAGTACTTGACGTTGTAGCGAGCCCACGCCCGCAGCCGGTCGCCCTCGTGCGCTCCCTCGTGACCGAAGGGCATCACGCACGGCTCGCCGTCGGCGTCGAGGTGTTCCGGGCTGGTGGTTGAGCATTCGGCGAACACCGGTGATCCTCCTGGTGGTGGGAACCGCCCGGCCGGGACGGGGAAGGGAGCTGCCCGGCCGGGCGGCGGACGGCCCAGCGCCGGAGTTTCGGGGTCTCAACAGCGCCGGACCGTGGTCGCTACAGAGCGCGGAGTCCGGCCAGCACGCGGGCGAGCAGGTCCGGGTCCGCACCGTCCAGCGCGATCGGGTTATCCTCGGTGGGTCGACCAGGTAGGTTGGTGCTACCTGGTCGGCGCTTGGTCACCGCCGACAGCGGGAGTGTGCCGCGCCAGCGCGACCACCTGCCCCGCCCGAGGGCGGGCATGATCTCCGTCAACGCCGCATCCGCCCGCACCTGCTCGGGCATGGTCTCGATCTCCTCGCGTAGCTGGGCCACGGTCAGCGCTCCCGGGCCTGCCCCGGCATGTCTCGGTCTTCGCTCCGAGTAGTGCCCCCACACGCCCAGCACGATCGCGGTGGCCGCGAACAGCACAGCGAGCACGAGCACGGGGAATACGTCAGGCATCGGTATCCTCCGCGAGCAACCGGGGACCACGAGACGGGGCGCGTTCGGCCTGCTCCCGCATGTCGGCGGCGAGTCGTTCCATGTAGTCGGCCGCCCCGGTGAGTTGCTCGGCAGTGGTCGACTGCGTGGACAGGTCGAACGACAGCGCGTGCAAGCTCGCCCGCAGGTGCGTCACACGCAGCGCGATGTCGACATGCGGCGGTGTTGGTGTACTCACTGCCCCACCTCCCGCAGCGCAGCGTCGAGCACGTTCCGCAGGAGCTCCGCTTGCTCAACGGTCCACTCAGTCCGGTTGTAGACCGTGGGCGTGTCGATGCGGATGGTGCGCGGGTCGCTATGTGCGAACCACACCCGCAACGACGACGAGCCGGACTCGTCCCGACATCGCACCCGCACCCCGAAACCGGTCCAGTCGTATCCCCGTTCCATCCGCTATGCTCCCTCGTAACGAACACTGCGTGTTCACCCTGTCTCGCCTTGTCTAATGAGACAGTATTTTGACCTACGGAACAAGCTCAATACTCCGATCGAGCGATCTCCTGGAACAGAACCTGTTTCGGAGATTAGAGTTTGTCTCATGGCACGTACCGCGAAGCATTCGCCACGAGTTCGAGCGCTGGGCGCTGAACTGCGAGAAGCACGCGAGGCCGCAGGAATGACCATGCGGGAAGTGGCGCAAAGACTCGGATGGCACCACTCGAAATACGCGAGGTTTGAATCCGGCGACCAACCACCCACGCCGGAGCAGGCATCCGCGATCCTGGCGACCTACGGCACGTCGGAAGCCGAGCGGGAGCGGCTCACGGAGATGGCGAGCGACATCGCCAACGGCGATGCGAACTGGCTAAAGACTGGAAGCGGTCACGACGAACTGACAACGCTACTGGAGTTCGAGCGCACCGCGACCAACATCGTGGATGTTTCGCCACTGCTCATCCCTGGACTGCTACAGACCTCGGATTACGCACGCTCGATCATGGCGAACGAGTCGCCGGGCGACATCGAACGCCTGGTGGCTATGCGAATCGGGCGCCGCGATGTACTCACACGCCCGAAACCGGCGGAACTCACGGCGATCATCCTCGAAGGCGCACTACGTCGACCGATAGGTGGCAGCACAGTCATGGCCGATCAGCTCCGGCACATCATCAAAACAGCCGAGCTGGACAACATCGCCGTGCACGTCCTACCGGATACGAGCACGTGGACCCCGGCGCACGTTGGACCGTTCATGCTGTTCGATTTCGCCAAAGCTGCGCCAGTTGTGCACATCGAACACCTGAGCAGCTCAGCGTTCCTGTCGAACGTCGGGGACATCCGTGTTCACCGCGACGCGACGGTTAACCTCCGTGAGGCAGCGATGAACCCGACCGAGTCCATCGAGTTCATCGCTCACTGTGCGGCTGAAATGGAGGACAACCACGAATGACAGTACCCCCCGAGGGCTGGCGAACGTCGAGCCGATCCTCGAAAACCAACTGCGTCGAGGTCGGCCGTGTGGCCGATGGTGCGGCGGTGCGTGACACGAAGGACCGGTCCGCCGGCTACTTCACCACCACCGGCCCGCAGTGGTCCGCGTTCATCGACGCCGTGAAGAGCGAGCGGTTCGAGTAACCGCCGACCGATAGCAAGACGCCCCCGGTTCGTCCGGGGGCGCTTTTTCGTGTCCTAGCTGGTCAGAGTACTAAAACGCTGTTTGTCTTTCCGAGTAGGAGTTGAAAGCCACGGTCTGTACGAAGAACCCGACGATCAATAAATCCCGGTAGTGACCACCGCCCAGACTGCCGCCGAGCACGAACACACCGAGATCGTTGGCCGTCATACCGGGCCACCACGACACTCGACCGAAGGTCAGTACCACTGTCCGGGTTGCCACCGCACGGATTCGGGGCGTTGCCCGGTACGACAGTACTCGGCAACGGCCCCACGGACCTGCTCCATTGGGAGCGAAGCCGATGCCGGAAACCACAGGTCACCCTCCGGATCGAACAACAGCGGAGGCGTGTCCTCGGTGGTATGGGGATTGTAGGAATCCAGCAGTTCGTGACGATAGTAGTGGTAACTCAGCGCTACGACGCCACGGTTCGGGTCGGCAGCGACCCGTAGAGAGTGCTCGGGGAACGCTTCTCCGTCGAGTGAGCGCCAGGAACGGCACGGGCGGTCCCAGACGTAGAACAGACTGACTCGATGGGCTGGTGTGTCGAGTACGCGTGTGATGAGCTGCTCGGTTTCCGCTGGTTCGTGGACGTAGTGCCACCCGTTGTCGGTCACTGCGGTAACGACGGTGGGCGCGCTGATCGTGGTCATGGTCTGGCTTCTCCGTGGATGGTGACGGGGTGCTGTTTTCCGGGTTCCCAGACGACCAGTGTGGACCCGCGAGGCAGGAGGGCGCGCGCCGCTTGGTAGCAGTTTCCGCGGTGACCAGCGAGCGCTTCGAGTGAGCGAACCCAACACGAAGGGCGCCTTCCGAAACCGGTTCGATTTCGAGGCCCTTCCGTTAGCGCGCTTGATGTTGAGCAGGTTGCGCCACGCGACCACGGAACTGTCGCGCAGGCTCGGTGGAACGACGGTCACTGTCGGCCTCCCCGCTCCCCGCTCTCGGCCGGGGCCAATCCTTCGGAACCGGCGGCGCCTGCCGTCGCACCGTTGCCGGAGACCTCGGTGGGCTTACCGGTGAGGCTGAGGAACGCGTCGTCGAGGGTGGGGCGGTGCAAGCCCACGTCGTGCACCTCGATCCCCGATTCGCCCAACCAGCGCACCGCCTCGACCAACGACTTCGAGCCGTCGTTCACGGCCACCTGCAACCGGCGGCTCTGCGTGTCGACTCGCGGGGCGCCGGTGCCTATCCCGGCGAGCACCTCGGCCGCGGTGTCCATTTCGGCCGCCTCGTCGACCACCAGCTCCAGGCGTTCGCCACCGACCAGCGCCTTCAGCTCGTTCGAGGTGCCGTTGGCGATCACCCTGCCGTGGTCGATGACCGCGATGGTGTCGGCGAGCGCGTCCGCCTCCTCCAGGTACTGGGTGGTCAGCAGCACGGTGGTGCCGTCGTCTACCAGTTCGGCGATGAGCCGCCAGGTGTCCATCCGGCCGCGCGGGTCGAGCCCGGTCGTGGGCTCGTCGAGCATCACCACCGGAGGTCTGGCCACCAGCGCGCCCGCCAGGTCCAGACGTCTGCGCATCCCGCCCGAGTATCCCTTGGCGATCCGGTCACCGGCTTCACCCAGTTGGAAACCGTCCAGCAGTTCACCGGCGCGTTTTCGCGCGTCCGGGCGGTTCATGCCGTAGAGCCTGCCGACCATGTAGAGGTTCTCGCGACCGGTGAGGTTCTCGTCCACGGCGGCGTACTGCCCGGAGAGACCGATGGAACGCCGCACCGCGTTCGGCTCGGTGAGCACGTCGTGCCCGGCCACGGAAGCGTTTCCGGAGTCGGGGCGCAGCAGTGTGGTAAGGATGCGCACGGCGGTGGTCTTGCCCGCGCCGTTCGGCCCCAGCAGTCCGAGCACCCGCCCCTTGCGGGCCGAGAGCTCCACTCCGTCCAGCGCGCGGTTGGCGCCGAAGGTCTTGACCAGTGATTCGGCGCTGATCGCCGCGGTGGAGGTCGCAGGGGAGGTCATCGTGGGGAGCCTCCATCCGTTCGCGTGATGTACGCGGCAACCGTAAACGGCCGGGCGGTATTCCGCGCGCGATCGCGGCCACACCCCGCCCCGGGGTTCGACAGCGGGTTCTTCCCGGGGCGTTGCCCGGGAAGAACCCGCTGACTTTCGGGGCGTTTCAACGGGTTTTTCTTGGCAGAAGTTACCGGTAGGTAATATACTCAGGTTACCGATGAGTAAGGGCGTGGTACCTGGCCCGCCCGCACGATTCAGCACGAGGGAGCCACGCCATGGGCCACTACAAGAGCAATATCCGCGACCTCGAATTCAACCTCTTCGAGCTGTTCGAAGTGCAGAACCGGCTGGGCAAGGGCGCGTTCGAACAGGCCGACGAGGACTCGGCCCGGGGCGTGCTCACCGAGCTGAACACCCTCACCACCGGCCCGCTCGCCGACTCCTTCGAGGAGGGCGACCGCAACCCGGCCCAGTTCGACCCCAAGACCGCCTCGGTCACCCTGCCCGAGGGGTTCAAGAAGTCCTACCAGCAGGTCATGGATGGTGAGTGGTGGCGGCTGAGCCTGCCCGACGAGCTGGGCGGTTACGGCATCCCGCCGTCGGTGCAGTGGGCGGCGGCCGAGCTCATGCTGGGCTCCAACCCCGCGATTTTCATGTACATGGCGGGACCGAGCTTCGCCACCATCCTCTGGGAGAACGGCACCGAGCAGCAGCGGCGCTGGGCCGAGCTGATGATCGATCGCGGCTGGGGCGCGACGATGGTGCTGACCGAGCCCGACGCCGGTTCCGACGTGGGCGCGGGCCGCACCAAGGCCGTCAAGCAGGAGGACGGCAGCTGGCACCTCGAAGGGGTCAAGCGCTTCATCACCTCGGGGGACCAGGACATGACCGAGAACATCATGCACCTGGTGCTGGCCCGGCCCGAGGGCCCCGGCATCGAGCCCAAGCCCGGCACCAAGGGGCTGAGCCTGTTCCTGGTGCCGAAGTACCACTTCGACGACAGCACCGGTGAGCCCGGCGAGCGCAACGGCGCCTACGTCACCAACGTCGAGCACAAGATGGGGCTCAACGTCTCGGCCACCTGCGAGGTCACCTTCGGGCAGCACGACACCCCGGCCAAGGGCTGGCTGCTGGGCGAGGTGCACGACGGCATCGCGCAGATGTTCCAGGTCATCGAATACGCCAGGATGATGGTCGGCACCAAGGCCATCGGCACCCTGTCCACCGGCTACCTCAACGCACTGGAGTACGCCAAGGAACGGGTGCAGAGCGCCGACATGCCGCGCTCGACGGACAAGACGGCCCCCCGCGTCACGATCACGCACCACCCGGACGTGCGGCGCATCCTGATGCTGCAGAAGACCTACGCGGAAGGGCTGCGTGCCGTCTACTGCTACACCTCCGACTACCAGGACCGCATCGCGCAGGCCAAGACCTCCGGTGAGGACGCGAGCCTTTACGAGCAGATCAACGACCTGCTGCTGCCCATCGTCAAGGGTGTCGGCTCGGAACGGGCCTACGAGATGCTCACGCTGTCGCTGCAGACCCTGGGCGGCTCGGGCTACCTGCAGGACTACCCGATCGAGCAGTACATCCGCGACGCCAAGATCGACAGCCTCTACGAGGGCACCACCGCGATCCAGGCGCAGGACTTCTTCTTCCGCAAGATCGTCAAGAACAACGGTCAGGCGATCGGCCACGTGGCCAACGAGATCCAGCAGACCCTGAACTCCGCCGAGGCCGACGAGCGGCTCAAGGAGGAGCGCGAGCTGCTCGGCCAGGCGCTGGACGACGCGCAGGGCATCCTCGGCGCACTGTTCAACTTCGCGACTTCCGCGCAGGAGGACGTCAACGAGATCTACAAGGTCGGCCAGCAGGCCGTGACCCTGCTGATGAGCATGGGTGACGTGCTGATCGGCTGGCTGCTGCTGCGCCAGGCCGAGATCGCGCTGCGCGCGCTGGACGCCGGAGCCACCGGCAGGGAGGCGGCGTTCTACAACGGCAAGGTCGCCGCTGTCCGGTTCTTCGCCAAGAACGTGCTGCCGGAGCTGTCCTCACGGCGGAGGATCGTGGAGAACACCGACAACTCGCTGATGGAGATCGACGAGTCCGCGTTCTGATCCCGAGCTCGTGACGAATCACCCGCGCCCACCGGCACCACCGGGGACACCCGGCGGAGCCGGTGGGCGCGGTTTTTCGTTCGGTGTCTCCCGGCGCGGCGTAAATTTCCCACGAAATCGCCGCGCGGGACGGCGATACGGCCCCGGGCCCCGTCAATTTCCCACGAAATCGCCGCGTCCGGGACCCGGCAACGCACTCCTCGAACTCAGCTCGGGTCGACGAGGACCTTCAGCGCCTTCCGGTCGGCCATGTCGCGGTACCCGTCCGGAACACCGTCCAGCCCGGTCCGCTGGTCGAACACCCGACCGGGATCGAGCTTGCCGTAGAGCACGTCGGGCAGCAGCTGGGGGATGTAGGCGCGGGCGGGACACACTCCGCCGGAGACGCCGACGTTGCGCATGAACATCTCGCGCACGTCCACGCCGTCACCCTCCTGCGGAACGCCGACGTAACCGACCCGGCCACCCTCGCGGGCCAGCCGCAGCGCGGTTCGCAACGAGTCGCCGGTGCCGACGCACTCCAGTACCGAGTGCGTGCCCTCCCCACCGGTCAGCTCGCGGACGCGCTCCACCGCCTCGTCGCCGCGCTCGGGCACCACGTCGGTGGCACCGAACTCGCGAGCGAGGTTCGTCCGATCGGTGTGCCTGCCCATGACGATGATGCGCTCGGCACCGAGCCGGTTGGCCGCGAGCACCCCGCACAGCCCGACCGCGCCGTCGCCGACGACGGTGGCGGTGCCGCCGGGACGCACCCCGGCGGAGACGGCCGCGTGGTGCCCGGTGGGAAGCACGTCGGCCAGCGTCAGCAAGCCGGGCAGCAACTCGCTGTCCGGCTCCACCGGCAGACGGACCAGCGTGCCCTCGGCATGGGGAACCCTTACCGCCTCCCCCTGGGCACCGTCCGAACCGGGCGAGCCCCACAGGCCGCCGTTGACGCAGGAGGTCTGCAGCTGTTCCCTGCAGTAGGTGCAGTGACCGTCCGACCAGGTGAACGGCGAAACCACCAGATCACCGGCACGCAAGCCGCCGACCTCGGAGCCGGTCTCCTCCACGATCCCGACGAACTCGTGACCGATGCGACTGCCAGCGCCGTCCTGCTCCATACCCTTGTAGGGCCAGAGATCGCTGCCGCAGATGCAGGTGAGGCTCACCCGCACGATGGCGTCGGTGGGCTCGGCCAGCACCGGGTCGGCGACGTCCTCCACCCGGACGTCGCCCGCACCGTGTATGACGGTGGCGCGCATGAAACCACTCCGTTTCGGATAGAAACCTTCCACCTCGTCCCACGTACGGAACGGGCGCGGGATTCCGGCGAACCGGCACACATCCGCGAAACGTGCGGCATCACACCCGGTGCGCTCCCGGAGGGTCGTCGGGCGGCTACTCCTCGCCCTTCTTCTTGGCGCACTTGACGATCGGCTGCGGCTCGTAAACGGTCTTCTGCCGGTCCTTCGACACCTCGCCGGTCTTCAGGTTGGTCCTGATCCGGGTGTTGTGGACCGTGAAGCCCTTCTTGCCGCTGGTTTCCACGCACTCCTCGTCCGCGGGCACGGTCTTTTTCTCGGGGTCGGTGACGTCGGTCTTGTCGCTGGTCTTGGACTTGACCTTGTACTGCTTGGTCCCCCAGAAGGTCACGCTCACCGAATCGGGCGTCCACGCGGTCTTGATCAGGATCCCGCTGTCGGAGACGTTCTTGAACTTGACGTCGATCAAGCTGGTGCCGTCGGGACGCTGGAACACGGTCGCCTCCCGCCCCATCGGGTAACGGCTGATGTAGTAGCTGTGCGCCTTGTGCTCCACGTCCTTCATACCGGCCAGGTAGGAAGCGTTGTAGAGCGTGGTGGCGAACTGGGAGATACCGCCACCGACGGCCTCACTGGGACGGCCGTCCTTGATGATCCCGGAGGCGATGTAGCCCTGTTCCTTCTGGCGGATACCGGTGTGGCCGTTGAGGCTGAACGTCTCGCCCGGTTTGACGAGCGCGCCGTCGACCTCCTCGGCGACCCGTTTGATGTTCACCCCGGAATCCTTGCTGAACCCACCCGTGGTGAAGGTGCTGACCTTCTCCTTGATACCGAGCTTCTTGGCCTGCTCGGTCGTCAGTTCGGCCGGAACATCCTTGTAGACCGCATCGATGGTGTCCGAACCGGACTGGGTGAGTTTCTCGCGCAGCGGCTCGAAGGTCTTCTTCCAGTTGATGCCGCGTCCGGTCTCGGAGGGCTCGACGGTGGGTTTGCCGCCCTCGAACACGAAGGAGGCACTCTTGCCCTCCTTGAGGGTGGACTCCAGCTGGGGTTTGACGACCTTCCTCGCCGTGGGCACGTCGAGATGCCAGTTCAGCCCACCGGAGTCATTGGGTTCGAACCGCAGCGCAGCGGCGATGTCGGCGGGCGCCAGGCTCGCCTGCACACCGTCCCCGTTGACGGTCACCGACCCCGAGACAGCGGGGCGGGCGACCCCCTCCAACGCCCGGCGCACCCCCGCCTCGTCGGTTCGGACGTCCTCCTTGGTGTAGGGCAGCGAGACCGGCTGACTACCCACCCAGTCGCGGACGACGACGTCCATCGCCCGCTTCATGTCCACGTTCCTGCCGGTGACGGGAAAAACCGGCACGGGTTCGGAGCCCTCGAACCGGATGGTCCCCTCCACCGGTTCGCGATGGAGATCGTTGCGCACCTGCTTCAGCTGCGCACGCAGCTTCTCCCGGTCCACATTGCTCTGCGGAGGCACCTCGCGGGTGGTGAAGAAGGAGGTGAGCCTCGTTATCGGGTTCAACGGCTGTGAACCCGCCTTGTCCAGTGTGGCGTCCCAGTTCATGGACAGCCCGGCCGCCTGGGGCTCGATGCTGCTAGTGGCTTTGCCGACCTTGAGGCGAATGGGTTCGCTGAGCGAGTCGTCGAGCCGGGAGCGCAGCTCGCGCTCGGCCGCGGCGGGATCGAGCCCGCCCACGTCGACACCCGCCACCGTGGTGCCACGCGGCACCTGACCACTGCTGAATGCCAGGTCACCGATATAGAGCAGCGCCAGCACCCCGATCGTGATGCCCGCCGCGATGCCCGCTCGGAGTAAGGACTTGTTCTCGGGGAGTTTTCGGCGGAAACGCGAGACACCCGACTCGCCCGGTGACCCCGATTCCTCCCCGGGCGTTCCGAACGGTGGCTGCTGCGGATAACCGGACGGCATCCCGAATTGCCAGTCCTGCCCGTACTGAGCCTGTTGGGGCTGCCCGTACTGGGCCTGTTGGGGCTGCTGGTAGCCGAATCGCGCGGTCGCGTTGCCGTTGTAGTGCTCGGGCGAGGCCGGCACGTAGGACGTGGCCGCCGCGGTGGAGTCAACGGCCCGGGTGCTCTCGGGCACGGCGGGAATCGTGTCGGTGCGCTCGGTGTCCCCCTCGAAGGGAACCGCCGTCGTCTCCTCGGCGACCCGGGGGATGATGTCGGTGCTCTCGGTGTCCGATTCCGGGGGGACACCATTGCCGGTGCCCCCTGCCGCGGTACCGGTACTGCCGGTACCGGCCTGCCCGTCCGCCGAGTTCCCGTCCGCCGAGTTCCCCGTTTGGGCGTTCGCCGCTCCGGCGAGGTGCGGCGGTGTCATACCGGGTTTCGTGCTCCGGCGGGACTCGTCGACGGCCTCGTCGTCATCCGCTCGCCCACCGGCGGCCGACTCCGACGGCCCCTCGGCGGCCGCGCCACTCGGAGCACCACTGCCGCTCAGATCACCGGTGAGAAACTGAATCCGCTCGGTCGGTTCGTCCGCTCGCCGATCCCGACCGCCCTCGATGCGATCGGGACGTTCGTGGTCTTCCGGCACCGCGTCCCCTTCTTCTCGGTCTTGCGGCGGGGTCGGCGGCGCTCGAGCCTGCCGACCGGCATCACCGGTACAGCCCGGCTGGGGAGGCCTCACACGGCTTCCGAACTGGTATCACGTGCGCCACAGCACACAGCGGCCACGCCGAACCGGACACGCACCTCGGTCAAAGATACAGACCGGTACCCTGTTCGGTCCGCTCGGAGGCGACGGCGTGCAGATCCCGCTCCCGCAGCACCACGTAGATCTCGCCCTGTACCTCCACCTCGTACTGCTCCTCGGGATTGAACAGCACCTGATCCCCGGTTTGGACACTGCGCACATGGCTGCCCACACCGAAAACCTCGCCCCAGAGCAGGCGTTTGGCCACCTGGGCGGTCGCGGGGATCACGATACCGCCGCTGCTGCGACGTTCACCGGACTCTTCGGAGACCCGCACCATGACCCGGTCATGCAACATCTGGATCTCAAGCTTGGCATCGGTCACCCGGAAAGTTTACGCGTCCGGTCGAGCCCACCGAATGCGCAGGGTAGGCCGACAGGACGGGCCACGGAACCGCGACGAGCCGGTCACTGCTCGTCCATCCCACCCATGACCAGCGGCAACCTCTCGCTGCCGCCACTGTCGAGCCGGACCGGCACTCCCCAGTCCTGCCTGGTCAGTCGACAGGCCGGATGCTCGACCTCGGAGTCGTCGTCACAACTGGCCGCCTGCGCGACAACGTGCAGCACTCCGTGCTCGATCCCCGCTGCCAGCACGAGCCGCCTGCTCAGTTCGGTACCGACACCGGCGCCCTCGACCAGCATGTTCTCCGGGGAGGAGCTGACCTCGAGCCGCGTGGCGGGGCCGTAGCGCTCGTCGAGCTTCTGCCCGGGCGGAGGATCGAAAACCACGGTGAGCTCGACCTCGCCGGAACTGATCTCGGTCGCCGGGCGGTTGACCCGCTGGGACCCGCCCTCGATCAGCCGCGCGGTCACCCCCGGCGGCACCGGGCGTTCCAGCCGGTGCGCGGTACTCGCCGCGACCACCAGCTCGCCTTCGGAGGTGGTGGCACCGGACGGCTCGGCGACACCGGTCACCAGTGTCGAGACCTCCCCGGAGGCGGGTTCGTAACGTCGAATCGCGCCGTTGTAGGTGTCGCAGACCGCCACGGTGCCGTCGGGCAGCACCGCGACACCGAGCGGGTGTTGCAGCAGCGCATCCGCTGCCGGGCCGTCGGAGTGGCCGAAGTCGAACAGTCCCCTGCCGACCGCGGTGTGGACCTCGAAACCGCCGTCGGTCGGCTCCACCCAGCGCAGCGCGGAGGTCTCGGCGTCGACGAACCAGAGGCGCTCCGGCTCGCCCGCTCCCAGCTCGGTGGCCCCCGCCTCAGTAGCTCCCGCCTCGGTGTTCGCTGCGACAGCGAGTCCGGAGGGCTGGGCGAGGAACGCCTCGGTCACCGGGCCGTCGCGCAGCCCCTCCACGGTGGTGCCCGCGAACCGGGTGATGCTCTCCGCCACGGGATCGAACAGCCCCAGCGTGTGGTTACCCGCCATCGCGATGACCACACCGCCCGCCGGTTCCCACCAGGTCACGTCCCACGGACTCGTCAGCGCCGTCCGCGACGCCGCGCCGGAGTGCGGCTCGTCGCGCCACTGCTCCCCGGTTCCCGCGACCGTGACGACGGCACCGTCGGCCAGCCGCAGCCCGCGCAGCAGGTGATTGACCGTGTCGGCCACCACGACGTCGTAGCCGACCCGCGCCGCGACCCGCTCGGGCAGCAGCGCCATGCCACCGGGCTCGCTGAAGGAGGCGAACTCGGCGTCTCCGTCCGCGTTGCCCCTGCGGCCGGTTCCGATGCGGCGCAGCGGGGTCTCCCCGTCCGCCGCGAACTCGACCAGCGAGTGTCGCGCCGAGTCCGCCACGAGCAGGGTCCCCCCTTCCAGGCCGAGCACCTTGGTGGGGAAACGCAGCGTGGTGTCGGACTCAGGGGTATCGGGCTCCGGGGTCTCGACACGGTGTTCGGCACCACGGCGGAGGGTGCCGCGCCGCTCGTGCTCGGGCACGAGCTCACCGAGTATCCGGCGCAACGCCTCGACGTGGCCCTCCCCGGCCGCCTGGTGCACCACGTAGCCCTCGGGGTCGATCAGCACCAGGGTCGGCCACGCCTTGACCGCGTAGTCGCGCCAGGTCGCCAGCTCCGGATCGTCGAGCACCGGGTGGTCGACGTCGTAGCGCTCCACGGCGGCGGACAGCGCGTCCGGGTCCGCCTCGTGCTCGAACTTGGGCGAGTGCACGCCGATGGTGATCAGTTCCGCGGCGAACTCCCGCTCCAGCGGGCGCAACTCGTCGATGACGTGCAGACAGTTGACGCAGCAGAACGCCCAGAAGTCCAGCAACACGAACTTCCCACGCAGCTCGGCCAGTCGCGGCGTGGTTCCACCGGTGTTCAGCCAGGCTCGCCCGGAGGGTTCCGGGGCTCGGACACGGGCACGGCGTTGCTGCTGCGAAGTATTCACATTCCCGGTCAACACACCCGAACGGCGCGGTGTTCCGCAGGAGAGGTACTCCTGAGTCACGTCTCACTGTTAGTTCGGTAGCCGCAGGGTCTCGGTCAGCTTGGGGCACACCTTCACCAGTTTGTGGTCAGTGGTCAGTACCCGAATACCGAGGTGCTCGGCCAGCGCGATGTAGAGCGCGTCGAGCAGCCGCACGTCCGCGCGCCGTGCCCACGCCCCCGTCAGCAGGCTTGGCAAGGGGTGACGAGTGACGGGCATGGCTGTGAGGCGATCCAGGGCCAATTCGACATCGTCGACGGCGAGGTGGTTCCACCGGTGTTCAGCCGAACATCTCACCCGGAGATCGCGCCGAACAGGCGATCGGCGAACAGCACCTCCGATCCGGCCAGGCCGACGGAGCAGTGCACCGTGAGCTGCTCGGAGCTCTCCCGACCGGGGTGGGTGCCGATCAGGACGTCACCCAACGACACCAGCCTCGTCGGGTCGACGAGGAACTCGGGCAGCGCCGCCGCCTGCCGCGGCGAGTCACAGGTGACGATCGCGGCACGTTCGAGCAGTTCAGGAGGCATCTCGTGCCTCGTGAGCCCCTTCGGCCCCACGGTCGTTACGTGCGCGCCGGGAGCGATGTCCGCCGAGTCGATCACCGGGCTCTCCGAGCGGGTGGCGAGCACGATGACCTCGGCGTCACGTACCGCCGAATCCGGGGTCGCGACGGTCTCGGCGCGCAACCCCAGCCGGTCGCGCACCTCGGCCGCGAACACCTCGCGGTTGCGCTCGTCCCTGCTGTGCACCCGGACCAGTTCGGGGGAGCGGACGGCGCCGCAGGCCCAGACCTGGGTCCACGCCTGCTTGCCGGTTCCGATCACGGCGAGCGTGCTCGCTCGTTCGGTGGTCAGTGCTGCCACGGCGGCACCACCCAGGGCACCGGTGCGGCGGGCACCCAGTTCGTCCCCCACCACGATGCCGAACAGACTTCCCGCGGCGTCCCACAGCGCCACCAGCTGATCTCCGGCGGGTGTACCGGCGCGGTAGGCACGGAAACCGCTGACGCCGCCCGACAGGCCACCGGTGGTGTAGTAGTAGTCGAGATCGCCGAGCTCGGCGCTGACCCGGGGAGGAGCGGCTAGCTCACCACTGGCGAACCGGCGGAGTGCCTCTCGCGCGGCGTCGACGGCCACTTCGGGATCAACGGTGACGACGTCGGCATCGGTAAGTACGCGCATGTGCCGATGTTCGCAGCGCTCCCGGCCCCGATCATCAGTAGTTCGACTACGCATGGGCGGCGCGGACGAGGCTCCGGCATGGCCGAGGAGGCACATTTCGAGTCACCACACCCGGAGCGTCGACTCCGAGTACGGTGAGCTTTCCGTGGCGTCGGAACCGGATTCGACTGCCGGAGAAACGAAACGGCGCGCACCGAACGTCGGGGTCGTCGGTACGCGCCGGGAAACGATCCTCACCGAAACCGATTCACGCGATATCGGAATCAATTTCATTCGCGGTTTCCGCGATGGCGTCGGTCGTGCTCCGGGGGACAGAGCACGACCGTTCGATGCTTTTCGGTTCTTCGTCTTCGACACCGCAGCACCGCGTTCACGTCTCACCCGCACCCGGACGCGGCCACCGGGAACGAAGCACGAGGCCGGAACGACCTCGGGGGAACAGCCCCGGATGATTCGGACTCGGCCGATCAGGCGGCCTCGGACATTCGCCTGTCCAAGGGGCCTTGATCCGCCGGGCCCACGTGATCCATCGGAGTCAGCGGGGTTAGGTCACCGGAAGTCGACATGTCGTACTCACCGCTCTCCTCGGAATTCGGAGGGGAACGATTGATGCGTTGCGGAGTACGGTGGTCGCTTACGTAGAACACGCTTGCCGCCAAGATCGGAAGCAGTGCACCGATCATCACGATGGCAATGTTCATGGTGCCTCTCCTTAAGGCTGTCCGAAACCCTGAGTGATTTTCCGATCACTCAGGGTGATCAATATGGGGCCGTGGCGTTGCCCTGCAATACAGATCTTCCTGCCACACAGGTCTTCCTGTCATACAGGGATGCCGTTATCGGACTCGTCGCTCTCGCGACGAAGAGACACCTCGTCCGGCGCGTGGGAATCCACCCGTTGGGCGAGGACGTATGGGAGGTGCCTACCTGCCGTTCACCGGCAGCCAGAACACCGGGGTGGCGAACTCCGCGATGCTGCCAGGTCGGGGGTCCGACAGCATCGCGAAGTCACCCCGTTCATCGTGCCTGTACATCAAAGCGTTACACCTTCGACATGATGTGTCCTGGATCACATTTTGCGATCCGATCACGATGTCGATCGATCGGGAACACGAACCGGTCTCAGTACGATACGGACAGTCATACCCGGAGGGGAAAGTATGCTTCGGACAAGATCCGAAGACACTTGATCACCGTGTTGGTTCCCGTCCGATGAACGGAACCGAAGCGGTGCGAATTCCCGAGCGGGGCAACCAATGTAGCGCAGCTCACGACACGGGGCACGACGAAACACGCCGTCCCCCGCCCCTTCCGCGAGCCGCGGACCACAATCCACTTCGGACCGATCCTGAGCAGGGAACGGAACGCCCGGTGGTACGGCCGGACGAGCACCGTGACCCGAACGGAGCTCCGGTCAGCGTTCGACGACGGCGGTGAGCCCCTGACCACCGGCCGCACAGATGGACACGAGGCCACGACCGGACCCACGCTCCGCCAGCGACTTGGCCAGGGTCGCCACGATCCGCCCGCCGGTCGCGGCGAAGGGATGCCCTGCCGCGAGCGAGGAACCGTTCACGTTCAGTCGGTCGGTGTCGATCTCGCCCAGCGGTTCGCCCCTGCCCAGCCGCTCGGCGCAGAACTCGGGATTCTGCCAGGCCCGGAGCGTACACAGCACCTGCGAGGCGAACGCCTCGTGGATCTCGTAGAAGTCGAAATCACCGAGCGAGCCGCCCACCTGGTCCAACAGCCTCGGCACGGCGTAGGCGGGAGCCATCAACAGCCCCTCGTCACCGCTGACGTAGTCCACCGCATCGGAGACGAAGTCGCCGATGTAGGCCAGCACCGGCAGCTGGTGCCGCTGGGCCCACTCCTCGCTGGCGAGCAGCACCGTGGCCGCGCCGTCGGAGAGCGGTGTGGAGTTGCCCGCGGTCATGGTGGCCTGCTCGTCCCGACCGAAGACGGGTTTGAGCTTGGCGAGCTTTTCCGGTGAGGAATCCGGCCGCAGGTTCTGGTCACGTGTGAGCCCCTGGAACGGCGTGACCAGATCGTCGAAGAACCCCCGCTCGTAGGCGGCGCCGAGCCGCTGGTGGCTGCGGGCGGCCAGCTCGTCCTGCTCCGCCCGCTCGACACCCCATGCCGCCGCTGTCCTGGCGGCGTGCTCCCCCATCGACAGTCCGGTCCGGGGCTCCGCGTTGCGGGGAATACCGGGTACCACGTGCCCCGGCCGCAGGCCGGTGAGCGCCCGCAGCTTCGCGCCCGCGCCCTTGGCGTGGTTGGCGCGCAACAGCACCCTGCGCAGCTCGTCGTTGAGTTCGATCGGAGCGTCGCTGGCCGAGTCCACGCCGCCCGCTATGCCGGACTCGAGCTGTCCGAGAGCGATCTTGTTCGCCACGGACACGATCGACTCCAGCCCGGTGGCGCAGGCCATCTGCACGTCGTGCGCGGGAGTACGCGAGTCGAGACCGGAGCCGAGCACGACCTCGCGCGCCAGGTTGAAGTCGCGGCTGTGCTTGAGTACCGCCCCGGCGACGAACTCACCGACACGCTGTCCGGAAAGTCCGTAACGAGCCACCAAGCCGTCGAGAGCGGCGGTGAGCATGTCCTGATTGGACGCACGCGCGTAGGGACCACCCGAACGTGCGAACGGGATTCGGTTGCCTCCGACGATGGCGACCCGGCGAGTTGTGGACATGGCCGATTCCTCCGCACAGCTGGTCGACGAACGCCCGGAACGGTGCCGGGCATGACTGGAAACTTAACCTACCGACGGGTAGCTTATGCGTCGAGTGCCGGTCACGCATGGAGGAGTTGCTCGTAATGGCGGATCCGTACAGCAAGCTGGTCACATCCCGGTACGGGCGGCGGTTGGCCAACAGTCTCGGGCTGCCCACCCCCACACCACTGCGCAGGTACCGACCGGGTGACCCGCTCGTCTCCGGCCCCGTACTGCTCGGGGAAGCCGAAGGGGGCCGGCTCGGCGAAGCCGTGTCCGAGACCCTGCGGGAGGCGAACGCCGAGGTGCACCGCACCCGGGACGACGACGCCGAGTACGCGGCACTGGTCTTCGACGCCACCGGAATCGCGGCCAGCACGGAGCTCGGGCAACTGCACGAGTTCTTCGGCCCCACGATCCGACGCGTGGGCAGGTGCGGCCGACTGATCGTGCTCGGCACCCCGCCGGAGGAGATCGACGACCCCGCGGAACGAACCGCGCAGCGCGCGCTGGAAGGATTCGTGCGCACCGCGGGCAAGGAACTCAAACGCGGCGCCACCGCCCAACTGGTCCACGTCTCCCGGGGCGGCGAACGGACGATCGACTCCACACTGCGCTTCCTGCTCTCGTCGAAATCGGCGTTCGTCTCCGGCCAGGTGATCCGCGTCGGAGCGGCCGAGGCACCCACCGCCGACGAAGCGCTACCGCTGCGCGAGAAGGTCGCGCTGGTCACCGGCGCCTCCCGCGGCATCGGCGCCGCCATCGCCGAAACCCTGGCCAGGGACGGGGCCCACGTGGTGTGCCTGGACGTCCCCGCCCAGGGGGAAAACCTGGCCGAGGTGGCCAACCGGATCGGCGGTTCGACGCTGCAGCTCGACATCACAGCCGAGGACGCGCCCCGGCAGCTGATCGAACACGTCGAACAGCGGCACGAGGGGCTCGACATCGTGGTGCACAACGCGGGCATCACGCGGGACAAGACCATCGGCCGGATGAGCCGGGACCAGTGGGAAGCGGTGCTGCGGGTCAACCTCGCCGCCCAGGAACGGATAAACACCGCCCTGCTGGCCGATTCCTCCCCACTCCGCGGCGGCGGCAGGCTGGTCGGGATCGCCTCCATCAGCGGCATCGCGGGCAACGTCGGACAGGCGAACTACGCGACCTCCAAGGCGGGGGTGATCGGCCACGTGCGGGCACTCGCGCCGCGCGCCGCGGCACGCGGTGTGACGATCAACGCCGTGGCCCCCGGATTCATCGAGACGGCGATGACCGCGGCCGTACCGCTGTTCGTGCGTGAGGCGGGCCGCCGGATGAACAGCCTCTCGCAGGGCGGACTGCCGATCGACGTCGCCGAGACCATCGCCTACTACGCGGATCCGGGGTCGGCCGGAGTCAACGGCAACGTGGTCCGCGTATGCGGGCAGAGCCTGTTGGGGGCTTGAGAGTTTCGGCGGCTCGGTGGTCGCAGGGGGTCGGGTGGCGGAACCTCTCGCACGGCTCTCGCCGCGGGTGCCCCGACATCGGGTAACGACGATCCAGATGAGCTATTACCGCGGGAAGGTGAGGCGAAGTGCCGACCGAGGAACTGACCGAGGCGCCGAATCTCGGCGCGCTCTACCTCAAGGCGGCGGGAACCACGCCGCTGCGGCGGGGCGGGAGGGACGCCGAACTCCCGGACACCGAGTACGTCCGCTCCGGAATCACGATCGACCGGGAACACCTGGCGGACTACAACCGGCTTTGCGGGTTCGGCACCCGTGACGAGCTGCCGATCACTTATCCGCACATCACCTCGTTCCCACTGGCCATGCGGCTGATGACCGACCGGGACTTCCCGTACCCGCTGGTCGGTCTGGTGCACGTGGCGAACCGCATCACGCGGTACGAGCCGATGTCGGTGACCGACTCGATGACCCAGCGGGTGCGGCTGGCGAACCCGCGCCGCCACCCGAAGGGCCGGCAGTTCGACGTGATCACCGAGACCAGCGTCGACGACCGGCTCGTCTGGAGCGAGACGAGCACGTACCTGCGGCGGAGCGCCTCGGACGACTCCGTCCCCCGGCCCGAGGGAGTTCCGGAGGTGACCGCCGGTTCTCCTACGGCGGTCTGGCGGCTGCCCGCGAACCTCGGCAGGCGCTACGCGGCCGTCTCCGGCGACCGCAATCCGATCCACCTGCACCCACTCACGGCCAAGGCGTTCGGGTTCCCGCGAACCATCGCGCACGGCATGTGGTCCAAGGCGCGCTGTCTCGCCGCCTTCGAGGGCAGAGTGCCCGAGGCCTGCACGGTCGAGGTGGAGTTCGCCAAACCGGTGCTGCTTCCCTCCAAGGTGGACTTCACCGAACAGCCCGGCACCGAGCAGCCCGGCGACTCGGACTCGGCGAAGCTCTTCGCGCTGCACTCCGCCTCGGGCAAACCGCACCTGAAGGGACGGCTGCACGGCCTGCCCGAGTGACCCAGCTCCCACCTGGTCCCCGGCCGCCCGAGGGGAACTCGCAGGTCAGTTACGCTTTGCTCGTAACGCCGACCATCCGCGCCCGCGGTAGCGGGGCGGATCCGCACAGTTTCCGGAGCGACGCCCGTGGCCCGAGTCGTTGTCGACGTAATGCCGAAGCAGGAGATCCTCGATCCGCAGGGACAGGCGGTTGCCAACGCACTGCCCCGGCAGGGATTCGAAGGAATCTCGCAAGTCCGTCAGGGGAAGCGGTTCGAGCTGGAGGTCGACGACGGCGTCGACGATGACACGCTCGCCCGCATCGCGGAGAACTTCCTGGCCAACCCCGTGATCGAGGACTGGGCCGTGCGCCGGGTGGAATCGTGAGCGCCGCCGGGGCCAGGATCGGGGTCATCACCTTTCCGGGCTCGCTGGACGACGGCGACGCCCGCCGCGCGGTGCGCCGGGCGGGTGCCTCGGACGTGGCGCTGTGGCACGGTGACGCCGAGCTGCACGGAGTGGACGCCGTGATCGTCCCAGGCGGGTTCAGCTACGGCGACTACCTGCGTTGCGGCGCCATCGCCAAGTTCGCGCCGGTCATGACCGAGGTGGTGCGCGCCGCCGGGCAGGGCATGCCGGTGCTCGGCGTCTGCAACGGGTTCCAGGTGTTGTGCGAGGCCGGGCTGCTGCCCGGCGTGCTGACCCGCAACTCGGGGCTGCACTACGTCTGCCGCGACCAGTGGCTGCGCGTGGACAACAACACCAGCAGCTGGACCACCCGCTACGAACCCGGCGCCGAGCTGCTGATCCCGATCAAGCACGGCGAGGGCCGCTACGTGGCCGAGGACCCGGTGCTGGACCGCCTGGAGGGCGAGGGCCGAGTCCTGTTCCGTTACGTGGGCGGCAACCCGAACGGCTCACGACGCGACATCGCCGGAATCACCGACGAACGCGGCAGGGTGGCCGGGCTGATGCCCCACCCCGAGCACGCCGTCGATCCACTCACGGGGCCCACCGACGACGGCCTCGGCATGTTCCTGTCCGCCCTCGACACCCTGGTGGCAGCATGACCGACCCCACCCGCGAAGCCGCGACGCAGGACCCGGCCACGGCGAACGGCACCGAACCGGTGGACAGCGTCGAGCACGCCGCGCGGACCCCCGAACTCGACCAGCCGTACCGCGAACTCGGGCTCGCCGACGACGAGTACGAACGCATCCGCGAGATCCTCGGGAGGCGCCCCACCGAGGCCGAGCTGGCGATGTACTCGGTGATGTGGAGCGAGCACTGCTCCTACAAGTCCTCCAAGACGCACCTGAAGTACTTCGGCGAGACCACCACCGAGGAGATGCGCGCCAAGATGCTGGCGGGCATCGGTGAGAACGCGGGAGTCGTCGACATCGGCGACGGCTGGGCGGTCACGTTCAAGGTGGAAAGCCACAACCACCCCTCGTACGTGGAGCCCTACCAGGGCGCGGCCACCGGTGTCGGAGGCATCGTGCGCGACATCATGGCGATGGGCGCGCGCCCCGTGGCGGTGGCCGACCCGCTGCGGTTCGGTCCGGCCGACGCCGACGACACCCGCCGAGTACTGCCCGGTGTGGTGGAGGGAGTCGGTGGCTACGGCAACTGCCTCGGGCTGCCCAACATCGGCGGCGAGGTGGTGTTCGACGAGTCCTACGCACGGAACCCACTGGTCAACGCGATGTGCGTCGGCGTGCTCAAGTCCGACGAACTGCAGCTGGCACACGCCACCGGGGCGGGCAACAAGGTGATCCTGTTCGGTGCCCGCACCGGGTTGGACGGCATCGGTGGGGTCTCGGTGCTGGCCTCGGAGACCTTCAGCGGCGACGAGACCGGCAGCGGCCGCAAGAAGCTGCCCAGTGTGCAGGTGGGCGACCCCTTCACCGAGAAGGTGCTCATCGAGTGCTGTCTGGAGCTCTACGGCTCGGACCTGGTCGTGGGGGTCCAGGACCTCGGCGGGGCCGGACTCTCCTGCGCCACCTCCGAGCTGGCCGCCGCGGGTGACGGCGGCATGCGGATCGATCTGGACACGGTGCCGCTGCGGGCCGAGGGGATGAACCCGGCCGAGATCCTGTCCAGCGAGTCGCAGGAACGGATGTGCGCGATCGTCCGCCCCGAGGACGTGGACTCGTTCATGGCGGTCTGCGGCAAGTGGGACGTGACGGCGACGGTTATCGGCGAGGTCACCGACGAGGAGCACCTGCGGATCGACTGGCGGGGTGAGTGCGTGGTCGACGTCCCGCCCCGGACCGTGGCCGACGAGGGGCCGGTCTATCAGCGCCCGGTGCGGCGTCCCGCGGAACAGGACCTGATCGCCGCGGACGACGCGAACACCCTGTCGCGTCCGACCACGGCGGACGAGCTGCGCGAGACCGTGCTGCGGATGGCGGCCTCGCCCAACCTGTGCTCCCGGGAATGGGTGACCGGCCAGTACGACCACTACGTGCGAGGCAACACCGTGCTGGCGCAGCCCTCCGACGGGGGCGTGCTGCGGGTGGACGAGGAGACCGGCCGCGGCATCGCCGTGGCCACCGACTGCAACGCCCGCTACACCAGGCTCGCCCCCTACGAGGGCGCGCGGCTGGCGCTGGCCGAGGCCTACCGCAACGTCGCGGTCACGGGCTCGAAGCCGGTGGCGGTCACCAACTGCCTCAACTTCGGCTCGGCCGAGGACCCGGCGGTGATGTGGCAGTTCCAGCAGTCCGTGCGGGGACTGGCCGACGCGGCCGCCGAACTCGGCATCCCGGTCACCGGCGGCAACGTGAGCTTCTACAACCAGACCGGTGGTGACCCGATCCTGCCGACACCGGTCGCCGGGGTGCTCGGGGTCATCGACGACGTGACCGCCCGGATCCCGACCGGCATCGGAGCGGCGCCCGGTGAGTCGCTGCTGCTGTTGGGGGACACCCGTGAGGAGTTCGGCGGTTCCGAGTGGAGCCGGGTGGTGCATGGCCACCTCGGCGGCACCCCGCCGCGAGTGGACCTGGCCCGGGAACGGCTGCTCGCCGATGTGCTGGGGATCGGTTCACGGGACGGGTTGATCTCGGCCGCGCACGATCTCTCCGAGGGCGGACTGGCCCAGGCGCTGGTGGAGATGTCGCTGATCGGGGAGACCGGGGCGCGGATCGTGCTGCCGGAGGAGGCGGATCCGTTCGTGTGGCTGTTCGCCGAGTCGGCGGGCCGGGTCGCGGTGTCGGTGCCGCGTGGGGCGGAACTGAAGTTCACCGAGCTCTGCTCGGCCCGTGGGCTACCGTGTTCGAAGATCGGCGTGGTGGACGGCGAGTCGGGGGCACTGGAGATCCAGGGCGTCGGCGACATTCCGCTGTCGGAGCTGCGGGAGGCGTGGGAAGGCACGCTTCCCCGCCTGTTCGGTTGATCGTTTCCGGGTGAGTGCCGTCGACACCGACGCATGTCGGCGGCACTCGTCTCCCGGAACTCGTAGCGGTGGTTGTTCGGGTGGTCGGGTTCGACGCCCGGGTCGGCGTCGCACGGTCGCGGGCCGACTTCCGAACGGCAGAGCTCCACCCGAGGGCACGGGAGTTCTCACCCGCGGGCCAACCGCTCGAGCTGCTTGTAGGAACCGTTGAACAGGTTCTTGTCCAACGGGGACGAGGTGTACTGCCAGAAGGTGTGGAACCCCCAGCCGTGCGGTAGCGGACCGATGTAGTCGTTGTAGCGCGCGACCCACAGTGGATTGGTGTCGCCGAAGTCCGAGGCCACGCACTTGTTCCACCAGCTGGTGCTGGTGTAGATGGTGGGATACCTGCCGGTCAGTTTCCGATAGGTGTCGCTGAAGTCCCGGATCCAGGCCGTCATGGCCCTCTTGCTCTTGCCGTAGCAGGTGGGGCCGTACGGGTTGTACTCGATGTCCAACGCGCCGGGCAGGGTTTTGCCGTCGTCGGACCAGCCGCCGCCGTTGGCGACGAAGTAGCGCGCCTGGGCGGCGCCACCGGACCGGTCGGGCAGCGCGAAGTGATACGCCCCCCGGATCATTCCGACCTTGTACGAGCCGGTGTACTGGTGATTGAAGTCCGGACTGGTGTAGCCGGTCCCCTCGGTTGCCTTGACGTAGGCGAACCGCATTCCCTTGTTCCACCAGTGTCGCCAGTTGACCCAGTTCTGGTGACCGCTCACGTCCATCCCCTTGACCGAGGGATTGCGCGCCATGGCGGGAGCGGCGGACGGATCACCCCCCTCGTGTTCACGGATCTGCGAACCCATCTCGTGACCCGCCCGCTCCCGAACCGACGACGATTCGCTCACGGCCTGCGCGGAGCTCCCCAGCAGCAGTGCCGTGCCGAACAACGCTGCTAAGGCCACGGTCAGCGCTCGGGCGCGGCCACATCCCCTCGAACCGTGCATGATTGTCCCCTCGTGCTCGTCCCGCGGCCCGGGGGTGTGGCGTCGGTCCCCACGGGTAACCGCCGTTGTGGAATTCCGGTCGTGCGGGGAAGACTGCGATCGTTCCACCGCGATCAATCCACCGCACCACTAGATATCGTGTTACCTTTTCACCACAACGAGGCAAATCGGACGCCGCGCGTTTCACAAAACTCGACCCGTTCGAGTGACATGATCAGCCGATTCGATCTTCGTCAGCACTTCCCGCCAATTCACAGCGGCTAGCTACCCTGGGCGGCAACAGGTTCCGCGTTCGACCGACGGGTGGCATCGGCCGTATGCTCTCCCCCGTACCTTGCGCGGGCGACTACGAGAAGCGGAGGGCGCCGCGGGCATGACCGGCTGGACAGCGCCTGTTTCAAGCGCTCACGAGGTGACGAGTGTGGACGGACAGCGCAAACGGGATTTCGCCGCTGCCTGGAGCCGGGCGCTCGTGGGGACCAGCTACGTGCCGATGACCGGCGCGGAGATCGAAGAGCTGCTGGAAGGCTACACCGACCAGCTGGTCGAAGCGCTGCTGAGCGAGCCACAGAACACCGACGCCGCGCACGAGATCGGTGCCGAGCTGGTGTCCGTGCACTTCACCGGGGCCGAATCCCTCGCGAGAACGATCGAGAACGTCGGGGAACACATGCTTCCCGCGTTCGGCATCGCGGAGAGCCCCGAGATGCGGACGCGCGTCTCGGCGATACAGTCCGCGATCTCGGCGGGATTCATGCAAGCGGCCCGCAAACGAACCCTGGACGAACAGGAAGCCATCCGCCAGGCCGTACTGGACGCGCGCGACTCCGTCGAACAGGCCCTGCGCACCAGTGAGGCCAGGTTCCGGGCGATCTTCGCCGAAGCCGCCATCGGCATCGGGATCGCCGACACCGAGGGGCGGATCATGGAGGCAAACGCCTCCCTGCGGCGGATCCTGGGACGCACCTCCGAGGAACTGCGCGGCCTGATGGTCTACGACCTGGTGGATCCCGAGGACAACGACACCGTCTGGCGGGTCTACGAGGAACTCGTCCGCGGCGAACGCGAGCAGTACCGGGTCGAGAAACACTTCACTCGCCCGGACGGCAGCAAGTCGTGGACCGAGCTGATCGTGTCGCTGGTGCGCGGTGAGGACGGCATGCCGCTCTACCAGGTCGCGATGATGGAGGACGTCACCGACCGCAAGATGCTGCAGGACCGGCTGCGGCACCAGGCCCTGCACGACCCGTTGACCGGCCTGCCCAACCGCGCCCTGTTCCTGGACCGGCTCACCGAGGCGCTGCGCGAGGACTCCGAGAGCACGAAGCGCACCGACCGGGTGGCGCTGTGCTACATGGATCTGGACGGTTTCAAGGTCATCAACGACAGTCTCGGACACCACGTGGGTGACGACCTGCTGGTGACCGTGGCCCAGCGTCTCGACGAGGCCGTGCGGGGCGAGGACCGGCTCGTCGCGCGGATGGGCGGGGACGAGTTCGTGATCCTCATCCAGGGATCGCAGGGCACGCAGCAGGCCATCGAAGTGGCCAACCACGTACTGGAAACCCTGGTTTCCCCGATGCGTGTCGGTAACCAGGAGCTCGCGGTCTCGGCCAGCATCGGCATTCTGGAACGCTCCACGGCGGGACAGACACCCGCCGAACTGATGCGCGACGCGGACGTCACGTTGTACTGGGCCAAGGCCGAGGGCAAGAACCAGTGGGCCTTGTTCGACACCGAACGCAACGCGAGCGAGGTCGCGCAGTTCCGCCTCTCGGCCGCCATGCCCGCGGCGCTGGAGCGTGAGGAGTTCTACGTCGACTACCAGCCGCTGGTGGAGCTCGGCGGGTACACCGTCTCCGGTGTGGAGGCGCTGGTGCGGTGGTGGCACCCGGAGCTGGGCAGGCTCGGCCCCGACCGGTTCATCGGTCTCGCCGAGGAGACCGGCATGATCGTCTCGCTGGGGCGCTGGGTACTCGGCAAGGCTTGCGAACAGGCAAAGGCCTGGCAGGACGAGTTCGGGCGGGACGCGCCCTTCATGAGCGTGAACCTGGCCGTGCGGCAGTCCCGGGACCCCAACCTCGTCTCCGACGTCACCGAGATTCTCGACCGGACCGGCCTGGACCCGAGGAAACTGCAGCTGGAGCTGACCGAGAGCGCGATCATGGGTACCGCCGACGAACCGCTCGAGGCCCTTCGCACGCTGTCCCGGATGGGAGTGCGCATCGCGATCGACGACTTCGGCACCGGCTACTCCAACCTGGCCTATCTACGGCACCTGCCAGTGCACGAACTCAAGATCGCCGGTTCGTTCATGGAGGGGCTGGCCGACAGCGACTGTATCGATCCGGTGGATGCCCGGATCGTGAGCACCCTGGTCGACCTGGCACACGCCCTGGGGCTGACCGTGACCGCCGAGGGTGTCGAAACCCGCGCCCAGGCCAAGCGGATGAGCGAGATCGGTTGTGAAACCGGGCAGGGCTGGCTCTTCGCGAAACCGGGTACGCCGGACGCGGTACGAGAACTACTGACCGCCGAACAGCACCGGTGACACCGGAGCGGCCGAGCGAAACCGACTCGAGCCGAGGCCGCCGGAGCGGAGCGACGGCCCGCAGCCGGCCACGGCGGGAGACGCCGTGCCGATTCGGGCCCGTCGCGGGAGCGAGTCGCTCCCGCGGGAGACATCAGTCCTGCAACTGCCGCTCCGCACGACTGATCACCGAATGCACCGAGGCATGACCGTCACTCGTGACCCAGGAGACCCGAACGCTCGGGCGGATCTGTCTGCGCTGCAGCCGCATGGGACGGGCCACCGCACCGCGAGCCCCCTCCGCGATCTCGTCACCGGTCCCGCTGGGATGTTCCACGACCACCGCGAACTCGTCACCACCGAACCGGGCCACGGTGTGCTCGTCGGCGACGCTCTGCCGCAGCCTGGCCGCGATCATGGTCAACAGCTCGTCCCCCTGGGCGAAACCGTAGTCGACGTTGAACTGTTCGAGCCTCCGGACATCCACGAGCACCAACGTGGTCAGGGTGGTCCGACAACGGGAGCGCGCCAGTGCCTGGTCGAGCCTGTCCAGCAACAGCACCCGCCCCGGCAGGCCCGTCAACGGATCCGTCATTCCGCGGGAGTGCGACACGTCGGAATCCACCGGTTGGAGGAACATCAACACCCGCTGTTGCGAACAGGTACGGGTGGGTTGGTAGTCCATCCAGAGGTGTCCACTCGGCTTGCCCTCCCGGGTGATCACGACGGGAGTGGACATCCGGGTACCGGTGCGCAGCACCTGGCTGGTCAGATCGGTCCAGTCGGGCAGTCGCGCTCCGGTACTGTCCCGCATCGCCCAGTCCGCCGGGCGCGAACCGGTGAGCAGATCCGTGCGATCCAGCCGCAGCAGATCCGCGGCGGCGTCGTTCGTGGCCAACACCTGACCCCGCTCGTCGGTGAGCATGAATCCGGCGGTCAGACTCATGATGAGTTCATCCCACACCCCGGTGAACTGGGATACGCCAGTGGCATAGACAACACTCATTCGGAGCTACCCTCCCCACCAGATGGAGCAGTGAATTTGAGCCTCCCCTCGTAGCGGGATCGAATTCAAGGGTTCCGACACCACACGTCATGGTGTTTTTTCGTTGAGTTACTAACACAACGTGAGCACTGTCGAACCCCGGAAACCCGAGGTGATGTTTTCGCGACGGTTCGACGACGTCGAGATGAACCGTGGCGGTCCTCCGGCTTGGTGTCCCGACCTCCTACTCTGGTTGACATCTCGACTGCTGTCCGGGAACGCGTCCCATCCCGAACCATCGGGCCCGCCGAGGGGTCGTCCGACTCACCACCCCGTGGCACGGAGCCCCGTGGCACGAAGCTCCGGCCCGGCACCTCCGAGTCGTGGCGGAACCCGCGGCACGGGCACTCCGCGGCTCGGAGTCCCCGGAAGCCGAGCGGAAACGGACGCGGTTCTCGGACCACCCGACGAACCAGCAGGACCAACAGGACGGTGGCAGTGTGCGGCCGACAACACAATTCCCCGAACGGGGATCACTTGTCAGCATGGTGTACGAACACCGAAAAATACTTTGTGTAATCGCACTGTGCGAGTTCCTCGCGGTGGTCCTCGTCTCGGCCATCGACCCGCACGCACACATCGACGGCGAGGTATACCGCCTCGGAGCACAGGCGTGGTTGAACGGGCAACCGATCTACCACGACCTCCCGCCCACCGAAGTGGGACTGCGGCTCCCGTTCATCTACCCACCGTTCGCGGCTGTCACGTTCACACCACTGGCGCTGGTCTCCAAAACGGTCGCCGTCGCACTGATCATGTTCGTCAGTCACGTCGCCCTGCTCGTCACGCTGTACGTGATTCTTCGAATGGCCGACTTCGGCCCGTCGAACCGACGCACCGTCCTGCTGGTCACCGTCGCGGTGTTGCCGTTGGCCACCCTCGCCGAACCGGTACGGGAAACCCTCACCTACGCACAGATCAACCTGGTACTCATGGCGCTGGTGGCCGTCGACTGCCTGTGGCGGGCGGACGGGCACCGCAAGCTGCCCTACCCCAGAGGAGTGCTGCTCGGCATCGCGGCGGGCCTCAAACTCACACCCGCCGTGTTCCTGCTTTTCTTCCTGCTGCGCCGGGACCTGCGCGCGATCGTGACCACGGTGCTGACCTTCCTGGCGACCGTGGCACTCGGTTTCCTGCTCGCGTTCGACGACGCGCGCGAGTTCTGGCTGCACGAGGTGTTCGCCAGTAGCGACGTTTCGTTCGGACCGCAGTTCACGGGTGACGCCTCGATCTACGCGGGCAACGTCTCGCTGCGCTCGTTGCTGAGCAAACTCGCCGTGCCGGAACCCTGGCTGAGCCTCTGCCTCGGAGTGTTGATCCTGCTGATGGCCGGCTTGGCGGTATTCGGGATGCTGTCGGCGCTACGCGCCCGGAACGGGCAGCGCCGGGATTACTCGACAGCGCTGGTGATCAACGCGGTGTTCGGCCTGCTGATCTCGCCGATCTCCTGGTCACATCACTGGGTGTGGATAGTGCCGGGTCTGGTGCTGCTGTTCGGGCGTGGCTACACCCGGCGCGACTGGCCACTGCTGGTCTCGCTGGGGCTCGCGGTGGAGCTCTACCTGATCGGCCCGCACTGGCTGGTTCCGCAGGGCGACGGCAAGGAGCTCACGTGGAACTTCTTCGAACACCTGATCGGCAACGCGTACGTGTACCTGGGAGTCGGTTTCCTGATTTACCGCGCGTTCCTCGGTTGGCGGGCCCGGTACTCGCATACCGGGACGAGGACACCGGTTTCCAGCGGGAGAAATCCCGGTCCACAGCCGGATACCGAAAGGGCCGACTCCGGTGCCAACGGCTCAGTGGGCTCCGGCCCCGCCGGGAGCACGAGATCGACCACCCCGGACGGGCCCGGAGGTTGAACCGCCGCCGCGACGGCGATCCCGGATGGGAGGCTCCGCCAAACGAGCACCCCGAGCGGAAAACTTCGACGGGACGACAATCGGGGCCGGGGAGTTCCCAGCTCCCCGACCCCGACAACGCCGCCCCGCGGCTACCGACAATCGCCAAGCGGCCCCGCAGGGGCGACAGGACGCGTACTTCCGGGGTGGTCAGTCCCGGCCGTACGCGTGCGCCGAGCCCGCCACGGCGCTCACACGGCACCGACCTTCGGCATACCGTTGGCATCCAGGGCGGGCAGCGGATAGGTGTGCCCGTCGAGCAGCGGCAACGCCATCATCGACGCCGGGGCGGCACCGCGGGCCGTGGGCCGCTCGCGGAACGGGTTGGAAACCACCTGCTGCCGTTCCGGCATCGCGGCGGCCAGCTCGTCCAGCTCACGCACCACCACGCGCGAGAACTCGGGGCGCTCGCTGAAGACCACCTCGTCGTCCTCGGCCGCGTAAACCGGGATAACGGTGGTGGTCTCGACGCTCAACTCGCGTGCGATGCGGGAGAAACCGCCCGTCTCGACGTTGCCGCCGAAGGCGTGGAACTCGCCCAGCGGCTCGGCGAGCTCGGCACCCGCCGGACCGTTCGCCGCCTCGGGGGTGGCGAGCAGGAGTTCCGGCGCCACCAGGGTGGGGACCTGCTCGGCTCGCTGGTGTGCCTCGTTCGGCAGCCGGAGCGGTTCGGCGTCCTCGGTGGGGCGCTCCCCACCCGAATTCGCCGAAAGCACCGAGCGCAGCAGCCCGTGCGGCACCGCACGCAGCTCCGGCCCGGTGTCCAGCCCGGACGAGGTGAGATCGACGGAGTCGGTTAGCAGCAGCCCCGGTGAGTTACGCGACCGCGCGACCGGACCGGTGTGGACGATCCCCTCCCCGCGGGGTGCTGCCAGCTCAGGAGCCACGGCCGGGTCGATGTGCGGCCTCACCAACGCGACGGGCAGCATCTCGAGGGTGCTGTCGTCGACGTGCGGCCGGTTATCGACTCGCGGCCGGGCATCGACGAGCGTGTCGACGATCTCGCCGATCGGCCCGGACCAGCTCAGCGAGCGGTGGAAGCCGTCCGCCGGTTTGCTCTCCTGGGCCGCGTGCCTCCCGCGGGAACGTTCCCTGGGCTGAGCCTCGACGCGGGCGGCGGTCCGGAGCGGAGCGGAGCGTGCCACATCCGTGCGCCAGGACAACTCGGGCAGCGCGGTGGACGGACCCGCACGGGGGGGTTCGATCGGCAGGCGTTCCGTCGATTCCGTACGAGGCGGGATCCAGTGCTGCCGGGCGGTCTGTTCGACGGTCTGTTCGACATCGGGCTCCGGCGCATCGGTGATGCGCGGGATCCGCTGGGTGCGCTCGTTGTCGACCTCGGGTGGGACGTCGCGTATGGGTTCGATGACACCGACGAGGGTGTCGGCAGTGGCGTTGGCGATCGTGTCCCGGAGCGGGTCCTTGCCGTCCTCCGGGAACAACTCGCCCGCGAAGCACAGCCCACTGCGGCTGGGAGTACCGTCTCCGGCCGCTTCGGCCGGAGTCAACGGGTCACCGAGCGGTGAGGTGGGACGGTCCGGGCAGTTCCCGGACGCCGCGGCGACACCGGTACCGGCCGCGAGCATTCCGCCGGTCACCAGCGCTGCTTGTACGCCTCGCCTAGCCCAACTCTGCATGGAACTCTCCTCCGATTCCTTTCCCGCGATACAGGAGTGCCCCTGCACGCAAGCTCTGCGAAAACTGCGATTGCCGAATGACCCGATCGAGCGAGCCCGGATTCCGGTTCAGGTAACGCTCGGGGTCGAAGTCGCGGAGGGCGAAAAACACTTCTCGGGTGCGACGGTGAGTGGAGATCACTCGAACCGGCCCGAGGCGGTCCGCCACGGCGGACCGAGAATCAGTCGGGAGTGGTACCCGGTTGCGGCCCCTCGGGGCTCGCGGGGTCGTAAACATTGGCGCGTGTTATGGCGCCGAGCGAGGGGACGGCGGAGCGTGAAACGGGAAGCGAATCCCCGAGACCGTAGCCGCCGTGCGAACCGCCGCCGGAGGTGTTGGTGTCCGTGCCGCAACCACAGTTACCGGACTGGAAGGGGAATTTCCCGCCACGATTCTTCACGGGCGCCCCGTCGCGTTCGGAGCGCGATTCGTGATCCAGCCAAGCGATGTTCCGGTCGATCGCGGCGAGCACCGCGGCTTCCCCGGGGCCGGACGCGGAATCGGACGCCCCGGTGGCGTTCGAACGGGGTTCATCGGAGTTCTCGCCGGGATGTGTGGCAGACGCACCATCATCCGGTAGTGCCGCGGTTCCCTTGCCGATCTCCCCGGCGGGTTCGTCCGGAAACTCGTCCGGTTTCTTCCCGGAGACCGTTTCGCGTAGCGAGTCGTGCAGTTCTCCCAGGCCCGACTCGACCGCTCCGGTGAGCGATTCCTCGCCCGTGGTCCCGGAAATCAAGGTGCCCGCCACTCGTTCGACGGGGTGCAGCAGCGGATCGACCTCGCGTCGCGCGGTACGTAGCCCGTCGGAAACGGAGTCGGACAGCCGATCGGTGGTTCCCCGGAGTCCGTCGCGACCCAGTACGGTCCGGAGTGGACCGTTTTCTCCGCTGCTTTCTTCGCTGCTTTCTTCGCCGTTTTCCCGAGCGCGGTCGGATCGTACGGAAACGGTCGGGGGAGTCTGGAGTCGAGCGATCCGGGACCGATCAGCCTGGGCTCGATCGACCTCGGTCGGCTTCTCGGATACTCGGGCTTCCGCACCGCCCCCGACCGTCCTGCCGGCCGGATCCACTGTGGCCGTTCGGCCGCAAGCTTCGGTTCCCAGCGCGTTGGAGAGCGTCGACACCGGCCCCGAGCGGTCCCCGTCCGGTTCCGCGCGGGATACGGCCCGCTCCGCCTCGGAGCAGTCGTGAATCTCGGAACCGCCCGTTCCCGCGCCAGGAGAGTGATCGTCGACGTGTCGGATCAGCGCACCGACCTGTCGGAGTGTGCCGTCCTCGGACGGTTTCTCGACCGCCACGGCCTGGGCGGATCCGAAGAGCCAGGCAGCGGAGACGCCGGCCACGGTTCCCCCGACAGCGACCAGCGCGCGGGACAGCCACCGCCGTTGGCGGTCGGCCGTCACCCCCTGCTCGCCGTCGAACATGAACTCCGCAGCCTCCTCGGGACGACATTCCCGCCTGGACGAGCCCGAACGAGGAAGGGCGGTCGAAGACCGGCCACTCCTCGCGTGCGGTCCGCTGCCACGTCGGTCGGGGAACAACGTTCCGTCGACCCGACGGACAACCGAACCGGAGCACGCCCAGCGGATTGCCGACGATCACTCTTCCAAAGACATCCCCCACTTCGCATTCACTCCGCGCTTGGTTCGTCACATCGTGTGACAACACGGTGCGCCGCACAGGTCCCGAATCGGACACGGCACAACCGGAGCCACGAGTCACCACAGTGATCCACCGTGTGCGTATACGGTTGCGGTGTGAGCGCCTTCAAGGTCACGGACTCGGACGAAGCCGCCAGGGTCCCGATCGCGATACGAACGACGGCAGCCCTCAGCTGGCGGGTGTTGGTCATTCTCGGCATGCTGTACGCGCTCGGCTGGCTGGTCGGCAAGCTGTCCGTGGTCGTCATCCCGGTGGCCATCGCGCTGCTGCTGGCCGCGCTGCTGGCTCCGGCCGTGTCGGCGCTGACCAGGTTGCGCGTGCCGCGCTGGCTGGCCACCGCGGTCGTGCTGGTCGGCGGACTCGCCGCCGTGGGCGGCATCCTCACCTTCGTCATCAACGCGTTCATCGCGGGCCTGCCCGATCTGCAACGGCAGCTGACCGTCAGCCTGAACACCGTTCGGGAGTGGGCGGCCACCGGTCCGCTACACCTCGGCGAGGAGCAGATCAACAGATACGTGGACCAGGTCGGGAACTGGCTGCGGGACAACCAGCAACGAATCACCAGCGGAGCGCTGGCCACGGCCACCACCTTCGGCAGCTTTCTGACCGGGATGCTGCTGATGCTGTTCACCCTGATCTTCTTCCTGCACGACGGCAGGCGAATCTGGCTGTTCCTGCTGGGTCCGATGCCGGAACCGTTGCGCTCCCGGCTCGATCTGGCCGGGTCACGGGGATTCGACTCCCTGATCGGCTACATCCGGGCGACCGGCCTGGTGGCGGTCGGTGACGCGTTGGGCATCGGGATCGGGCTGGCCATAATAGGTGTGCCGCTGGTGGTACCGCTGGCGGCGCTGGTGTTCCTCTCGGCGTTCGTCCCGATCGTGGGTGCCGTGGCATCCGGAGCGGTCGCGATACTCGTCGCCCTGGTCGCCGAGGGGCCGATCGCCGCGCTGCTGACGCTCGGAGTGGTGCTGGGCGTGCAGCAGCTCGAGGGAAACGTGCTGCAACCGCTGCTGATCGGCCGTGCGGTGCGGCTGCACCCGCTCGCCGTGGTGCTGGCGATCAGCGTGGGAGCCATAGTGGCCGGCATCATCGGCACGCTGCTGGCGGTACCGGTGCTGGCGATGCTCAACTCCGCCGTCCGCGCGCTGTACGAGGGCGCCGGGCAGGCGGACTCCACCACCGCCACCCTGGAAAGCGGGCGGGAACCTCCCGAAAGCGACAACGAAGAGCCCGCCACCGAATGATTCCGCCTCACGGTTGCCGCGGCTCGGTTGCCGTAGCGGTTCGAGTGGCCCGACGATTTCGTGGGAAATTGACGGAGTTGGGGGCACACCAGCGTGCGGGGGTGTCAATTTCCCGCGAAATCGCCGCCCCCGAGACCGCTGTGGGGACGCGACCATGCGGGTAAGTAGCGGGGTGTCCCCGGGGCGTGAGTCGGATGCATCGCGAGGCCGGGCCGCTCGCCGCGTAGGTCGCTACTCAAGAGCCGGCCCAACGCGGCAAGGCGCCGACTCACGTGACGGCTACCCGACCATCGCGCCAGAGCGACCGAACCAACAACGCAGCGAGAGCCGTGCGCGAGGTTCCGCCACACGAGCCGCTACGCAACAGGCGAGAAGAGAGCGCTCACGCGAGGCTGACGGCGTCACGCCCGTTGGCTTTGGCGGCGAGGAGGGCCGCGTCGGCGGCCACCAGCAGGTCCTCCAGCTCGTAGCCCAACCGCTCGGTGGCGGCCACGCCGATGCTGACGGTGAGCCCGTCGAGTTCACGGTGGACTCCTCGCGTGTCCCGGGCGGGTACGGACAGTGAGGCGGTGGAACTCCGGATGCGTTGGGCGATCTCGCAAGCGGCGGGGATGTCGGCGTCGGGTAACAGCACGACGAACTCCTCGCCGCCGAAGCGCCCCACCAGGTCACCTTTGCGAACGCTGCCGCGCAGCATCAACGCCATCGAGGCCAGTGCGGCGTCCCCAGCCAGATGTCCGAGCTCGTCGTTGACGCGCTTGAAGTGGTCGAGATCGAGCAGCAGGATCGCGGCCCGCTGTTGCCGGGAGCTCGCCCTGCCCAACTCCGCACGGGCCAGTTTGTCCCAGTGAACCGCGTTGACGAGTCCGGTCTTGCCGTCCCGCTGCGCCGAGCGCCGCCACTGCGGTAGCTGACCGGCCATGTCCAGCAGCGCCATCGGCGGTGCGGCGAGCAACGCGCTGGCCGGGTTGAATTCCATCGCCACCGCCAGCAGGGTGCCGAGGGTGGCGGCGACGACGCCGAGCAGCACATCGATCGGATCACCCAGGATCTCGGCCCTGTCAGCCCGGGGCCTGCGCAGTCGGAGCCCCACCGCCACGATCGCGGCCCGAAGCAGTAGCAGGGTGGCCGAGCCCGCGATCAGCAGCAGGGGATTCCACCGCGGCTCGTGCCAGCCAACGACCGCGCGGGCCACGAACGTGGCCGAAACGGTGGCGGCGGTGACGAACATCCACCGGTACGACTCGCCGCGCACGTCGAGCACCCCGTGCAGGGCGGGCCCCAGCAACAGCAGCACGAGCAGGTTCGGCGGCAGTGTGAGCATGCCGGTGACCAGATAGCAGATGTGGATCGTCCAGGGATCCCGGCGCACCTCGTCGCGTAACTGGATGGACAACGAGGTACCGACGATCACGACGCCCGCGGTGAACGCGAGCAACCCGAAGCGGTGCAACGTGTCGGAAGCCGGAGGAGCGGTGGTCAGAATGACCGCGAACACCAATGACACGGCCACGACCTGCACCACGATCACGTAGACCAGCGCCGCGGGCCTGAGCCTCCACAATGGCCAGTACCCCATGAATCTCTCACTCCTCCCCTGCCGGGAGCCTCGCACAGATCCGGCCGGGTTCGTAGCCACACCCTGAGTCGCTTTCGCTTCGAAGCGTCATTCACTCGTCGAACCCCGTTTCCCGTTGGATGTCCGAGGTGATCGACTGGTTCCGTTCGACGACCCATTGGGCCGACGGCGGCGAGGGCAGCGGTCTTCGGCCCTTCTCGAGGGGTCGTTGTCGATCCGATCGCGGGCCGCGAAGCACGGCGGTGTGGGACGGGCCGTTTCGGGAGCGGGGAGCACGCTGTGCCGGGCGATCGACAATCGGTTCGCTCATCCCACACTAAGACGAATAAGATTCATACCTGGCTGGTCCGCACGTCGCGACGTGCGGAGGAAAGTCGCGGCGCGGGGTGAAACCGTCACGAAGGTCCTGGAGCGAACTCCGCGAAGGCTGGAACGAAGAGCCCGGCGCGCTCGTCGATACGTATGGCCCTGGCAAGTTCGCCGGAAAGGAACGCCGAAGAGTGGGCAGCACGACCAGCGACAGCACGGACGGACACCGCAACCGACCCCTGTGGCCGAGAATGTGGCGAACACTCACGACAACAGGCGGAACCCCACACACCACGACGAACCGGCACGGACAGCTGGAAGCGGTCCCGGACGGTCGCATACCGCTCTGGCGGGCGCACAACGGAACACGCGTGTTGACCCTGCTCTACGCCTTCGTGTGGTTCCTGGTCATGCTGCCCGACTACCGCGAACCCGTGCTGGGTTCCGTGATCATGGCATCGATGGTGGGCTGGACCGCGTTCACCATCTGGCGTTACAGCAAACCGTCAGGGCGCACGAAGCGGCTGGTGCTGTTGGACCAGTTCGTCACGACGGCACTGTTCGGGCTCTGCTACTTCGTACTCACCGAGCACCAGCTGGAACAGGGACTGCCGACCGTGGTCACCATCTGGCACGCCTCGATGGTCACCGCTGCCGCCGTACGGTGCGGTATTCCGGGAGGGGCGGTGAGCGGCGCGGCCGCCGCGGCGGCCAACTTCGCCATGCGCGGTTACATCGACTCCAACATGTGGATGGACACGGTGCTGCACCTGACGATCGGGTTGCTGCTGGGGCTCGCCTCGGAAACCGCCAAGCATTCCACGCGGCGACTGGCCAGGGCACTGCGCGCCGAGGCGGCCACGGCCGAACGCGAGCGGCTGGCGCGCGACATCCACGACAGCGTGCTCCAGGTGCTGGCACGAGTGCGACGCCGGGGCGGTGAGCTCGGCGGCGAAGCCGCCGAACTGGCCACCATGGCCGGTGAGCAGGAGATCGCGCTACGAGCCCTGGTCTCCACCGGCCCGGCCGAACGCGGCGAGACGAGCACGGACCTGGCGGCGCGCCTCCGAGCGCTCGGGGACGCTGGGGTCAATGTCTCGGTACCCGCCACCGAGGTAACGCTGCCCGCGGAAACGGTCACCGCGCTGTTCTCGGTCACCAGCGAAGCCCTCCAGAACGTGGCGGACCACGCGGGACCGGAAGCGCAGGCCTGGATCCTGCTGGAGGATCTGGGTTCCGAGATCGTGCTCAGCGTGCGGGACAACGGTCCCGGTATTCCGGAAGGCAGGCTGGAGGAAGCGGCCGCCGCGGGCAGGATGGGAGTCGCGCAGTCGATCCGCGGTCGGGTGGAGAGTCTCGGTGGGACCGTCACGTTGGACACCTCGCTCGGTGAGGGCACCGAATGGGAAATCCATCTCACTCGCACCGATTCGCGGGACCGGACCGTGCACAGTGGTGTACGGGCACGCGGGAATTACTGAGGAGCGAGAGCATGACGGGGTCGGAGATTTCGGTGATGGTGGTCGACGACCACCCGATCTGGCGAGACGGAGTGGCGCGGGACCTCACCGAACGGGGGTTTCGCATCAGCGCCACCACCGGCGACGCGGTCTCGGCACTGCGTATCTCACGGACCGTGCACCCGGATGTGGTGCTGATGGACCTCAATCTGGGCGACACCTCCGGGGTGGCGGCAACCCGCCAGATCACCCAGGAAATACCCGGAACCAGGGTGCTGGTGCTGTCGGCCAGTGGCGAGCACGCCGACGTGCTGGAGGCGGTCAAGGCCGGCGCCTCGGGATACCTGGTCAAGTCGGCCTCCGTGGACGAGCTGGTGGACGCGGTGGAGCGCACCTCGGTGGGAGACGCGGTGTTCACCGCCGGTCTGGCGGGCCTGGTGCTGGGTGAGTACCGACGGATGGCGGTCACCCCGGACGACTCGGATCCGGACCCGCCACGGCTGACCGAGCGGGAAACGGACGTGCTGCGGCAGGTCGCCAAGGGCCTGACCGCACGCCAGATCGCGAACAAGCTGGTGATCTCGCACCGCACGGTCGAGAACCACGTGCAGTCCACACTGCGCAAGCTACAGCTGCACAACCGGGTGGAGCTCGCCCGCTACGCGATCGAGCACGGGCTCGACCAGGAGGGTGAGGCCCCACCGGAGTGAAGCCTCCCCGAACCGGTGAAGCTTGGTGCGCACGACGAGTCGCCGCTGAGGTTCATTCGAACGCCGCACGCGCCGCCGCCTTGGCTCCGGCGGCGTCCGACGCGGCGAGCGCTGCCTCGGCGGCTCGTTCACAGGCTCGCAGCGAGACACCGGCGACCGCCGAGCCCACGGCGGGAACGGCCGTGGCCACCATGGACAGACTGCTCACCCCCAGCCCCACGAGTACCCGGGCGAGCAGCGGATCGGCGGCCGCTTCCCCACAGACCCCGACCGACTTGCCCGTCTCGCTCCCCGCCCGACCGATCATCGCGATCAACCGCAGCAGCGCGGGCTGCCAGGGATCGTTCAGCCCCGCCAGCGCGCCGAGCTGTCGATCGGCGGCGAACACGTACTGCGCCAGGTCGTTGGTACCGATGCTGACGAAGTCGACCGCTTCCAGCAGTTCCCCGGCGATCAACGCGGCAGCGGGCACCTCCACCATCGCACCGACGCGGGCGATCCCGGCCGTCCTGGCACGTTCGGCGAACCAGGCGGCCTCCTCCGGGGTGGCCACCATGGGAGCCATCACCGCGACGTCCGCGCCCGAGTCCCCCGCGGCCGCCGCGATGGCGGCCAGCTGCCGGTCGAGCACCTCGGGCCGGTCGAACGCCACCCGCAACCCGCGCACACCCAGCGCCGGATTGGGCTCGGTTCCGGTGCCCAGGAAACCCAACGGTTTGTCGGCGCCCGCGTCCAGGGTGCGCACCACCACGGGTTTCCCGGCGAACGGCGCGAGCACCTCGGCGTAGGCCGCCCGCTGGGTGGCGACCTCCGGTTCGTCCTCGGCAGCGAGGTAGCAGAACTCGGTACGGAACAGCCCGACTCCCTCGGCCCGTGCGGAGACGGCTGCCGCCGTGTCGGCGGCAGCGCCCACGTTGGCGAGGATCTTGACACGACTCCCGTCCGAGGTGCCGCCGCTGCCGGTCCAGTTCGCCGTGTCAGCCCGTTCGGCGGCACGGACCTCGAGCCGTTCCTCCGACAGCCCGATAGCCCCGCTGTCGCCGTCGACCTCGGCCGCGATCGCGGCGCTCTCGGCGAGCAGTCCGCGCACCGCCACCACGGCGGGGATGCCCAACGAACGGGCGAGAATCGCGGTGTGACTGGTGGGGCCGCCCTCCTCGGTCGCCAGGGCCAGCACGAGGTCCGGGTCCAGATCGGCGGTGTCCGCGGGCGCCAGGTCCCGTGCGAGCAGCACGCTGGGTTCCAGCAGGGCGGGAACCCCCGGAGGCCGCACCCCGAGCAGTTCGGCGATGATCCGGTCCCGCACGTCGTGCACGTCCCGCACCCGCTCGGCCAGGTAGCCACCGGTGGCCCGGAGGGATTCCGCGAACTCGTCGGCGGCTTCCAGCACGGCCCGTGGCGCGGGCACCGCGCGCTGGTGCACGAGCTGTTCGGCGCGTGAGCTCAACGAGGGATCCATCGCCATCGCGGCGGTGGTCTCCAGAACGGCCTTGGCGTCCCCCTCGACGCCCGCGGCGCGTGCGAACAGTCCGTCGGCCACCGCTTGGGCGGCGGGTGGGATCCGCGCGGCCTCGGCTTCCGGATCCGTTACGGCGGGGGAGGCGGGGGGTTCGGGCAGGGGCTCGGCGACCCGGACCACCGGGCCGGCGGCCCGCCCGTTGCTGACGCCGACACCACTCAATCGCAACATGGTCTAGACCATACCTTTCGGCTAGCTGTTCCCGCGACGCCGAGCCTCCCGACGCCGTACGGACTCACGGGACCACGAAACCCGTCCGAACGAAACAGTGACCAGTCGCCCGGAGAGGGGCATCAGGTACGCGAGGGAACTTACTTCACTCGAACGAACCAGCGGGCTGCCGACAATAGGTAACTCATGAGTAACCGCACGGATCCGCGTCCCTCGTACTGACCAGCAGGCTGGAGACATGACACAACGAAACGTGACGCACTCGCGAACCGTCGGACACTCCCGAGCACACCACCTGGCCGGCCCGGCCCGGATCCATCGGCTCTCGCTGGGTGAACCGGTGGACACCAGCTTCCTGCCCCCGGCAACCGTCCCGAGGGCGGCCACCACGAATCCCACCATTGCTGACCACTCGAACCGGGAAAGCGGGAACACGGTCACCACCGCCGGGCCGAGCAACACCAGGCCGACACTCGTGACCCGCCTCCCGTACCGCACCGGACGGTTACACAGATACCACCCGGACGGAAGGTTCCGGAGAGTCTGTCGTTCCCCCGACGGATCAGGCTGAGAATTCTCGCACGATTCGCGTGTTTCGAACCGAATCCGCCCCTCAACCACACCCCCGTTCGGGGGTTATTGGGAACGAAATCGCACCGTTTTCGGGTTCCTCGGGGTCACACTGGAATGGTTGCGGCTCGTCGATATCGCGCCATCGGCGATGGCAACAGCCGGGGCCGGTCGTAACGCCCCCCGTACGGCCGGCCCCGGTCCTCGGCTCCGATCCTCGTTCCCGAGGCGGGACCACACCGCCGTCCTCTCCACGCGGGAGCGGGCGAGAGGCCCCGCGGGCCGCACCTCCCCGGCGATCGGGCGGAAGCCGCGATCAGGAATCGCGCAACCGCAGCGCCCGCAGCGCACCATCCACAAGCCCCGGTTCGCTCTCCGGCAGCGCGGCGGGAGCGTGTGTCGCCGCGGCCTCGCGTACGGCCTCGGCGGAAGGATTGACCGCCGACCAGGAACCGATCACCACGGTGGGAACCGTCTCGTTGCCGTCGGCGAGCTCCCGGACGGCGGCGGCCGCCCGTTCGTCCTGCCAGATGTCGGTCTCCTCGAAGCTCACCCCGTGTCTGCGCAGCCCGGCACGCAGCGAGGTGCAGAAGGGGCAACCCGGGCGGGTGTAGACCAGCACGTTGCCGTCCTTCCCCGTTTCCCCGGCCGCCCGGTGTTCCCCACCGACGCGGTTCGGGCCAGCGGTTCGGTCCGGGTCCTCCCCGTTCCCTCCGACCCGCTCGTCGGGGTCACTCGGGTTCTGTCGCCACGACATCGGCCACCTCCGGCTCACTCGTCGTCCTTCGTCGGCACCACCTCGGGCTCCCCGCGGCACACTTCCGCGAGAGCACCGGAGACGTGGCGTGGATGCTCGGTCGATCCTCTCGGCACCGTGGGTCGACTCCGATGGCGGGGTCCACCCACCGAACGCCCTGCCCACCACCGGAACGCTCCGATCAGCGCACCGATTCCGGCTCCGGTTCGTTCCCGGCCTCCGCCTCGGAGAGGCCGACCCGTCGCTGCAACCGACGCAGCTTTCCGGGTGCCCACCATGACGCATCACCCAGCGACCGCAGCAAAGCGGGTACGAGGATCATTCGCACCACGGTGGCGTCCAGCAGCAGCGCCACGATCATTCCCACCCCGATGAACCGCATCATCGTGACGCCGGAGAACGCGAAGGCTCCGGTGACCACTATCAGCAGCAGCGCGGCGGCGGTGATCATCCGGCCGGTGCTGGCCAGGCCGGTGCGCACCGCTTCGGGTGTGTCGGCACCGTGGGCGCGCGCCTCGACCATCCTGGAGAGCAGGAAAACCTCGTAGTCGGTGGACAGCCCGAACACCACCGAGGCCATCAGTACGACGATGCCCACCGACAGGGGAGCGGGAGTGACGTTGATCAGCCCGGCGCCGTGGCCGTCGACGAAGATCCAGGTGAGCATCCCGAAGGTCGCGGATAGGCTGAGCACGCTCAGCACCACGGCCTTGATCGGCAGCAGTACCGAGCCGAACGCCAGGAACATCAGCACCAGCGTCGCCCCGACGAGCAGCACCGCCACCCACGGGAGGGTTCTCACGGTGTCGCGCAGACTGTCCAGGTTCAGCGCGGTGGTACCGCCGACCAGCACCTCGGTCTCGGGTGGCGGGGGCAACGACCTGATTTCCTCGACGGCGTCGTTTGCCCGCTCCCCGAACGTCTCCGCCTCCAGGCCCGCCTTGAGCACCACGACCCCGTCGTGGCTTCCCGCGGGGCGGGCCTGGCCAATGCCGGGAACCTCGCCGACGGCGGTACCGAAGGAGGCGACCTGCTGCCGCGTGGGTGCGTTCCCGCCGCCGTCCAGCACGATCCGAACGTTGTCGCTGCTCATCGAGGGAAAATCGGCACGAAGTCGCTCGATTCCCTGCCTGGCGGGGTCGTCCTTCGGCAGGATCCGCTCGTCCGGTGTGCCGAATTCGGTCCGCAGGAACGGCGCCCCCAGCAGCAACAGCACGGCGATGATGGGGAACGCCGTCAGCAGCGGACGTCGCATCACCGCGTCGGCGAACCGGTACCAGCCGCGCCCGGGTTCGGCGTCGCTCCGGCGGTTGCGACGCCAGGGCATCGCGAGCTTGTCCACCCGGGGGCCGAGCATGCCGAGCACGGCGGGCAGCACCGTCAGCGAGATCACCGCCGCCAACGCCACCGAGGACATTCCGCCGTACGCCAACGAGCGCAGGAAGCTCTGGGGAAACAGCAACAGGCTGCCCAACGCGATCACCAGCAGTGTGGCGGAGAAGGCGACGGTGCGGCCCGCTGTCGCCACGCTGCGGCGCACGGCTTCGCCAGTGGAGTCGCCCGTCGCGAGCTCCTCGCGGAACCGACCGACCACGAACAGGCCGTAGTCGATCGCCAGCCCCAGCCCGAGCAGACTCGCCACGTTGACCGCGAAGGTGTTGACGTCGGCGAACAGGGTGATCAGGTGCAGCAGGCCCAGCGAACCGAGTACGGCGGCCCCGCCGACCAGCACCGGAAGGGCGGCCGCGACGAGACCACCGAAGATGATCACCAGCAGTACCAGCACCACGGGGAGCGAGACGGCCTCGGCCATCACCAGATCGTGCTTGGAGTGCCTGTTCATCGACGCCTGCAGCGGCACGCTTCCCGCCACGTCGGTACTGGCTCCCGCCACGTCGAGCCGATCGGCTATCCGCTCGTAGGCACCGGTCTTGACCTTCTCGCCACCCGCGAGCCGGATGGTGGCCAGCCCGGTGGTGTGATCCTCGTTGGTCAGGGCCGGGTTCGGGGTGCTCCAGTAGGAGTTGACCTCCCTTACGGCGGAATCCGGCAGTTCTGCGAGCGTGCTCCGGATTCGTTCACCCAGTTCGGGATCGTCCACGGTCCCCCGGTCCGCGCTGTAGAGCACCACCACGTCACCGCTGGACCCGAGCACCCGCTCGGCCCGTCGCTGTGCCGCCGCGGCCTCACTGTCGGGCGACTCGTAACCGCCCTGGGACAATCGGTCGAAGACCCCGAACCCCCAGACACCGCCCGTAACGACCATTAGCAGCACCGTCACCAGCACCGGGAGCCTGCGCCGATATGTGAGGGAGCCCCAGGAAGCGAACACACGGACCTCCGGCTGTGCGGACCGAACCGTACAGTGGCTACGACCCGGCCATTACCGAGTTAACGGCGTTTACTTCGCACCACTGTAGCGATGAACTCCGAGATAAGCACCCGATGGAGTGACACATGAACGGAGTCACTCGACGTGAACAGCTGCGTGCTGCCACGGACCTCGACATCCGCGGGCACGCGCGCGAACTGCTGGTCCGCGAGGGACAGGAAGCGGTGACCCTACGCGCGATCGCACGTGAGCTCGGCATCACCGCGCCCGCGCTGTACCGCTACTACGACTCCCGCGAGGACCTGCTCAATCGGCTCTCCGAGGACATCTGCGACGACCTCTCGGCGGAGCTGAACGAGACGATGTGCGGGATCGAGGACGACCACCTGAGCAAGGTGTTCGCGGTCTGCCGAGGCTTCCGGAGCTGGGCGCTGGCACATCCACGGGAGTTCACGCTGGCGTTCGCCACCCCGGGCGGCAACGGTAGTGGGAACACCGGTACCGACGCTCACGATCCCGACGCCACGGCGACGTCGGAGAAATCCGCCACACACAAATCCGCCACCCACAGCGACGAGCTGGGCAGCGTCTTCCTCGGCGTGGTCGGGCCGCTCATGGCGGAGGGAGCCGGCAACCCGTCGCCACCCCGAATTCCGGAGGAGCTGCGAGCCGGACTCACGGACAGCCAGCGGGACCTGGCCGCGGCGTTGAACACCCACGGCATCGAGATGCCCCCGGAGGCGTTCAGCGTCGAGGCGGTGTACATGATGCTGCGCTGGTGGGCGAGGCTCTACGGCCAGGTCGCGCTGGAGGTTTTCGGGAAGTTCCCCTTCGACGTGAGCCACGCCGACCGGCTGTTCGAGTCGATGCTGGAGGAACTCGGCCGGGAAGCCGGGCTGTACCGGCAATGAGTTCCGGACCGCCGGTCGGGTCGCGGCCGGGACCTTCAGCCGATACCAGGCTGCTCACCGGTGGCTATCGGCGCCCGCAGCCACTGGCGCGGCACCCCGAACGAGGCGACCAGTTCGACCGCGTGCGGGCGCAATCCCTTGCACAGCGTGTTGACGGCCTCGGTGACGGCCTTGGCCCGGCGCGGACTGATCCGCTCGTGTTCCAGGAACCAGCCACGATCGGCCTCGATGTTGGACAGCACGTACAGATCGCACAACCGCTCCAGCATCTCGGCGGCCGCCGGATCGGCACAACGCTCGATCCCGGCCACGAACGCTTCCAGCACGATGCGGTCGATGTGCACCCGGGCGGCGCGCAGCACGTGGTCCTGCGCGTCGTTGAACACCTCGAACGGGTCGCTGTCGCCGGACCCGGCACGGCGGAGCCTGCGGGCCACACCGTCCAGCACGTGCCGTTCCCGGTCCTCGAACAGCCGCAGCTGCCACCCCCGGTCGAACAGCGCGTCCTCGTCGTCCCGGCCTGGTGAGGCATCCACCAGGCGTTGGATCACCGAGCGGGCGGCGGTCCGCTCGATCACGGTTCCCACGAACTGATCGGCGACGTAGCGGGCCATTCCCAACGTGCCGAGCTCGTCGAAGCTCTCGCGGTAGCCGGTCAGCAGTCCCTTCGCCACGAGTTGCAGCAGCACCGTGTTGTCCCCCTCGAAAGTGGTGAACACGTCGGTGTCGGCCTTCAAGCCGGTCAGCTGGTTCTCGCTCAGGTAACCGGACCCGCCGCAGGCCTCGCGGCACTCCTGGATGGTGCGGGTGGCGTGCCAGGTGGTCACCGCCTTGAGCCCGGCGGCGCGGGACTCCAGCTCCCGCTGAGCGCGTCCCTCGGGGTCCTCGTCGGGGGAAGCGCGCCGCAGGTCGTGCAGGGTGGCGACCAGTTCCTCCTGCGCGAAGTGCAGCGCGTACGAGGTTGCCAGCGCGGGCAGCAGTTTTCGCTGGTGCGCCAGGTAGTCCAGCACCGGTGTCTCGCCACCGGTTCGGGGATTGGCGAACTGGCGCCGGGTCTCGCCGTAGCGCAGCGCGATCTCCAGCGCGAGTTTGGTCGCGGACCCGGCGGTGCCCGCCACCGACACCCGCCCGGTGATCAGGGTGCCGAGCATGGTGAAGAACCGCTTGTTCACCCCCTCGATCGGGCTGCTGTAAGTGCCGTCCTCGGCCACGTCGCCGTAGCGGTTCAACAGCGCTTCCCGGGGCACTCGCACCCGGTCGAAGGAGATCCTGCCGTTGTCCACCCCGTTGAGCCCGGCCTTGCGCCCGCAGTCCGAAAGGGACACTCCGGGGACCGGGTTGCCCTCCTCGTCGCGGATGGGGACCAACAGGGCGTGCACGCCGTGGTTCTCCGTGCCGCCGTCGGCGGTGGGGGTGTGCAGCTGGGCGAAGACCGCGGCGGTGCGCCCGTCCCTGGCGGCGTTGCCGATGTAGTCCTTGCGCGCGGACTCGTCCGGGGTGTGCACCACGAACTCGGCCGTGGCCGGATCGTAGACGGCCGTGGTTCCGAGGTGCTGCACGTCGGAGCCGTGCCCGGTCTCGGTCATCGCGAAACAACCCGGCTCCGAAAGGTCCATTATGGACCGAAGGTGTTTCTCGTGGTGGCGTTCGCTTCCGAGCGCGGTTACCGCACCACCGAAAAGTCCCCATTGGACACCTGCTTTGACCATCAGCGAGAGGTTGCCCGCCAGCATCTCCATGGCCACCACCGAACCGCCCCGGTCACCGGATCCGCCGTACTCGACGGGAAAACCGATCCGGACGATCTCGCTGTCGGCCAACCGCCGCAGCTGTTCGAAGGTGTGTGCCCGGTGGGACTCGGTGTCCAGCCCGTCTCCGGTGGGCAGCGGTTCGTTCTCCAGGACGCCACGCACCCGTTCCCGGACCTCGCCCCAGCGGCCGTCCAGTGACTCGCGCAGCTTCGCGGGATCGAACTTCACGGGGATACTCGGGGTCCGCATACGTCCTCCAACTCGCTCGACTACCGCCCGGCGGTTACCCCGTGGCGGAGTTGTCGAACCAGTCTGGCGTTTCCCGGGGTCTCATCGCGTGGTGACCCCGATCGCCGTGCGGACATCGGCACTCCGTGATCACGCCGGATCACGCGTCGCCCGAGCTCGTGTCGTCCTTCGTTCGCAACGCGTCGATGCGCCGCAGCACATCGAGCTGGGCGGGGTTGTACAACTCCAGTAACGCCTGGCCGACGACCGACTCCTTGGACCTCTCCTCCCGCAGCGCGTTCGCCCACGGATCATGCAGCACGGGGTGGTTGCGGTAGTGCTGTCGGATCTCCGGGAAGTAGCGCTCGGCCACCCGCCGCCGAGTGTCCTCACTCGCGTCCGCGGGCAGGGAGTCGAACTCCTCCTCGATCGGAGTGGGGGGACGCGACAGCATCTCCCGCAACGCCGCCATCGCCGAGTCGCCGAAGACCCGCGAATAGACCAGCAGCAGGGCCCGGTCGGCGTCCGAGCGCTCGGCGGCGACCTCGTCGAAGCCCGCGGGCAGGTCGGCCGGGGAACGATGCCGCAGGATCACGGCCAGTTCCTCCCGCATCCGCTGCTGCCGGTCGATGCTCGCCGCCAGCTCGTCGTCCAGCGCCCGAAGCGACTGCTCCGTGCTCTCCTCCGATTCCTCCATCGCAGCGATCTCGGAAAGCGGCACGCCCAGGTCGACGAGCCTGCGGATCCGCAGCAGTCGGACCAGGTGTCCGATTCGGTACCGCTTGTACCCGTTCGCCGCCCGTTCCGGTTCGTCCAGCAGCCCGACCTCGTGGTAGTGGCGGACGGTTTTCAGCGTCGTGCCCGCGAGTTCGGCCAACTGCCGCGTGCTCCAAGCCACCGGACCACCTTCCTCTCGTTCTTCTCGGCAACTGCTTTCTCGGTGGCGGGCCGTGTGTCCGAGGGCACAGTCAAGCAGAACCGATCGAGCTTGACCATGCCCCAACGGCATAGTTTGCGATAACTCGTGTCGGCCGGAGGCGGTGCACCGGAGCGGCCCCTTCGAAAACCACGAGCACGAGGAGTCAACCACCATGTCGAGCGATCTAGCCGAGCTACCGCAAGAAGCGATCCCCCGGAAAACCACACGACCCGTGCGACCGGGATGGCCCGAGATCGTGGTCGGCCTGCTCGCGATGATCGCCGCCACGGCCCTGGTGCCGTTCTTCGGGCCGTGGGGGCTGGAGCTGGGCCCGATGGCGTACGGGCTGGTCCTGGCCGCCTGGTCGGGCGTCGTCGGCCTCGTGGGCTTCGGCGTCGCAGCATTGCTGCGCATCCGTTCCCTGGCAGCCTTCAGCGTGCGCCGCACCACCTGGCGCTGGATGCTCATCGGTGTGAGCGGGGGCGTGGCCGCCTTCGCCGTCAATGGCCTGTTTAGCTACGCGATCATCAGCATCACCGGATTCGACGCCAATCCGCAGGGCGTGTACTACGACGCCGCGAACGGCGGCGTGCTGCCCCTGATCCTGACGTTCGTCTTCCTGTCCCTGTTCACTCCTATCGGTGAGGAGTTCCTCTTCCGCGGCGTGGTCGCCAACGCACTGCTGCGCTACGGACCCGTCACCGGCGTAGTGAGCAGCGCGGTGATCTTCGCCCTGTTCCACGGCATCAACATCGTGCTGCCCGCGGCGATCGCGGTGGGCGTCATCGCCGCCGAGCTGATGCGCCGCAGCGGGTCGATCTGGCCCGCCGTGGCCGTCCACACCGTCAACAACCTGGGACTGCCGCTGTACGTGCTGTTCACCGGGGCCGCCGGTCCCGCCTGAGCCCACGGCACACTGCCGGAGGACCGATCGGTCGCATCGGCGGCAAGTGTCGATCAGCCGGACTGGGCGTCGGGAGAACCTTGAGATCATCTCGGTGCGTAGGTCTCGGGCTGAGGAGGTAGAGATTTGTGAGGGTTGCGGAGTTCGACGACAAATTCGATCGCGGCGAGGACATCACCTCGACGCTCGATCTCGCCAAGGCACAACGTCCCGGTGAGGAGCAGCGGCGCGTCAACGTCGATTTCCCCGCCCGGATGATCGCGGCGCTGGATCGTGAAGCCAGGAGGCTGGGTGTGACGCGTCAGTCCGTCATCGAGGTCTGGCTCGCCGACCGGCTGGAACACACCACGCACGCTGCCTGAGTCCGCGAATCAGCGGGACTCGACGCCCGGCCGAGGCCCTGCCCGCCCGGAACCCTATTCGAGCGTGACGTTCGCACGGCGGATCCGCGGTCGGCTGTCGCTCCGGTTAGGCGAAATCGGGAGATCACGGCCCTTGAACGGCGACAGCCGACCGGGACTCGTCGTGCCACCCCGCGGCGCGGGGCGGCACGACGAAGTGCAGGCGTCAGCCCCTGCCGTAGTAGGGGATCTCGCAGTTGACGACCTTGTCGTCGAGATCCGCGTTGTAGCGGTCGGTGCCGGGACCGCAGTCGATGACGTCCGCCTCGTCGTCGGAACCGAGCTCGTCGGACATCACGGTGTCGTCGCCGGGACCGGCGTAGAGGTAGTCACTGCCCGGTCCACCGTGGAGGAAGTCGTTACCTGCCTCGCCCCGGATGAGGTCGTTGCCGGAGTTGCCGAACAGACTGTCCTCATTGGCCTCGCCGAAGATGACGTCGAAGCCGCCACGCCCCTTGATCACGTCCTGCCCGGGTGTGCCGTACAGCCCGTCCGGCCCGTCGGTCCCCTCCTGGTGGTTCTCCTCGTCCGCCGCGGTGACAGGCGTAGGCTGGGACTGGGAAGGCGTCGCCGCTGCCAACGGTGCGCCGACCACCAGAGCAGCCGCGGCGATTCCGGTTCCCACCAGTCCGGTCAGGCCGGTTCTCGTGCGCGTGGTACGCATAGCGGTTCGCTCCTCTCGCCGTGCGATCAGCTCTCCGTAGCCCTGGGGCTGATCGCACGGTTCGGTTTCCGTATGTCACCCCTTCGGACGCACGAACCCCCGAACGGGTTGAGCGAAGATCGAAAACTCTCGAGTTTCGGAGCCGACCGCCGCTTACTCGCGCCGCGCGCTTCGAGGTTCTGTCCCAGCGGAGCTTCCTCGATGTCGGCGTGCCCCGCACGGTGCGTCCAGTTTCCCAGGAGCGGTGTCCCAGCTGGTCGGTGAACAGAGTGACCAGGCGAGCCCGCGTCCTGCGTCGGCCCGCCCGACATCGCTCATGGCCGGTACTCCTCCAGCCGGTCCGGATCCCAGATTCGATCCACCAGGGCCCGGACCAGCTTGCTCCGCTCCTCGTGTTCCGCCTTGCCGAACCGGTCGTACGGCCGAAACGGCAGACCGGATCGCGCCACGAAGGAGCTGAACTGGGGCTGGTGCTGGTAGGCGGCGCTGGTCAGGCTCGCAGCGTAGAGGTTCTGCTTCGCGTAGTGCGGCGCCTTCCGCTCGAACGACTTGTCCTGGTAACTGCGGTTCACGTCGGCGGGCAGCAGCACCAGCCCGGCGACGTGGTCACGCCACAGGTCGAAATCCTCGCGGGTCGGAAACTCGTCGGTGTAGTGCTCGTGACCGCCGACCTCCGCGAAATCGCCACTGCGCCGCGCGCCGCCACCGTACTACCGGAACCGTCGGCCCCACCGCTGATTCCACCACCGGAGGCTCCGCACGCACCGGTGCGCCGGCCCGACAACGACCCGGACGAACCACCCCGGGGCAGTTCCATCCCCAGCGGATCGAACCGGAGATTCCCGCGACACCGCGGAATCCGCAGGCGAGCCCCGCACTCACCGCGTGGCGCGAACCCCGCCCCGCCGGGCGCGACAGCGCCCGGAATGCCCCGCCACACTCATTCATCCCCAGGCCACCGTCTCCGGACCCGGCCCTGGAACTCATGCGCCGCGTCCGCGACGGCCTCCGACTGCTGTGAAATCCGCCGCCGTCCCGATCCTCACCTGATCAGGCCGCTCTTCCTGCTGATACTCCGCAGCTCCGCGATCATCCGAGACGCAGTACGGAAAACCAGCTTCCGGATCGGACAGCACCGCCGGGGCGTGCCAACGAAGCAAAAACTCCGCAACCGAACACGAACCGCGCACCCAATACAGCTCAAGAGCCGATAATCACCGTGGCTGAGGCCAATCGTCCAGCAGCGCGGGGGTGTGGGACCGGGCTGCCAACCAATCGCCGATCGGCGGGGAAATCCACCGCACCAAGGTCACGATATCCTCGTGAATCTCGGCGGGGCTGCGCCGTGTCCTTGTCCCGGGCACGCGCACCCCGGCGATGACCGGTTCGCAGTGGGCCACGCGATTGCGGAGTGAGTACACCCGATGCACCAGGCTGTGCACCTGGGAGCGCACGCCCGATGAGTAGGGGAAGGCGTACCGCAGCGCCGGGCGCCACAGCAACGCGTCGTAGGAACGGCGTTGCCGGTAAGGTCGCGAGCCCGCGTAAGCACCGGCTTCCAGTAGCTGTACCCAGAACCCCATCGACAACGCCGCGATGAGCTTCCCCGGCGGGCTGTCCTCGGTGCAGCGGGCATCGCGGTAGGCCTTGACAATCGCGGTTTGCCCGCGATCGTCCAGCAGCCTGTCCTCGGCCCACCAGTGTGTCCCATACTCCCGGGACAGCTCGTTGTGCAGCGCGTTGCGAAGTACTACTTCCACGATCGCCAGATCGTGGTGAAAACTCGACGCCAGGCGGGCACCGAGGGTGTACAACTCGAGAGGCGAGCGCTCCCAGGACGGCGCGTGTCGTTCGTAGGTTTCCAGCCGCTCAGCACTCAACAACCGCGCCAGCTCCTCGGCCGGGAGATTCCGCTCGTCCATGATCCGGGTTCTACCACCCGGGTAGCCCGATCCCGCGTCCGGTTGTATGATTGCTGACGTAGTCCCCCGGTCAGCCAGTGCCTACGTGGCGCGCGCCGGGGGTATTTCTTGTTCCGTCCCTGTCATGCTGTCGCGCGTGACTTTTTCGGGGCCCCGGAATTCCGCGGAAACCGAGGCCCCGAAAGGGCGATGCGACCGCTACGGAGTCGCCGAAAGCCCGAAGCTCAGCCGACCACGTTGACCAGTCGCCCGGGAACCACGATCACCTTGCGCGGCTCACCACCGCCCAGCAGCTCGACGACCCTGCTGTCGGCCAACGCGGCAGCCCGGATCTCCTCCTGCTCGGCCGACGCGGCCACGGTGATCCGGGAACGGACCTTGCCGTTGAACTGGATCGGGTACTCGACCGTGTCGTCGACCAGGTACTCCTCGTCGGCCACCGGGAACGGCCCGTGCACCAGGCTCCGCTCGTTCCCCAGCCGCGACCACAGCTCCTCCGCCAGGTGCGGGGTCAGCGGGGCCACCAGCAGCACCATCGGCTCCATCACCGAACGCGGCGGACCGGCCGCACCCGAGTACTCCTTGGTGACCTTGTTGTTCAGCTCGATCAGCTTGGCCACCGCGGTGTTGAACTGCAGCCCGTCGTAGTCCTCGCGCACCCCGGCGATGGTCTTGTGCAGCGCGCGCAGCAGCTCCACGTCGGGTTCCTCGTCGGTGACCCGCACCTCGCCGGTCCGCTCGTCGACGACGTTGCGCCACAACCGCTGCAGGAACCGGTGCGAGCCCACCACGTCCTTGGTCGCCCACGGCCGCGAGGCGTCCAGCGGCCCCATGGACATCTCGTAGAGCCGCAGCGTGTCCACGCCGTAGGCGTCGGCCATCTCCTCGGGCGAGACCGAGTTCTTCAGGCTCTTGCCCATCTTGCCGTACTCGCGGTTGACCTCTTCGCCGCCGTAGAAGTACTTGCCGTCCTGTTCGACGACCTCCTCGGCGGGCACGTAGACACCACGCGAGTCGGTGTAGGCGTAGGCCTGGATGTAGCCCTGGTTGTACAGCCTGCGGTACGGCTCCTCGGCCGAAACGTGCCCCAGGTCGTAGAGCACCTTCTGCCAGAACCGCGCGTACAGCAGGTGCAGCACGGCGTGCTCCACACCGCCGACGTAGAGATCCAGCCCGCCCGGATCGTTCGAGCCGTGCCGCTCGGGGCGCGGCCCCATCCAGTACCGCTCGTTCTCGGGGTCGACGAACCGCTCGTCGTTCTCGGGATCGATGTAGCGCAGCTGGTACCAGCAGGATCCCGCCCACTGCGGCATCACGTTGGTGTCGCGGTGGTAGTGCTTGAGCCCGTCGCCCAGGTCCAGCTCCACCTCGGCCCAGTCGGACGCCTTGGACAGCGGCGGCTCGGGACGGCTGTCCGCGTCCTCGGCGTCGTAGGTGCGCGGGGAGTACTCGGCGACCTCGGGCAGCTCCACCGGCAGCTGGTCCTCCGGCAGTCCCCGCGGGTTGCCGTCCTCGTCGTAGACGACCGGGAACGGCTCGCCCCAGTAGCGCTGCCGCGCGAACAGCCAGTCGCGCAGCTTGTACTGCACGCTGCCGTTGCCGTGGCCGTGCTGCTCCAGCCAGGAGACGACCTTGGTCTTGGCGTCCTCGACCGAGAGACCGTTCAGGCTCAGCCCCGTAACCTCCGAGGCGGAGTTGATCGCCGTTCCGTCACCGGTGTAGGCCTCGCCCTCGAAGTCGGCCGGGGGTTCGACGGTGCGCACGATGGGAAGCCCGAACTCGGTGGCGAACTCCCAGTCCCGCTGGTCCTGCGCGGGGACCGCCATGATCGCGCCGGTGCCGTAGGCCAGCAGCACGTAGTCGGCGGCGAACACCGGAACGAGCTCGCCGTTGACCGGGTTGACCGCGCGCAGCCCGGTGAAGACCCCGGTCTTGTCCTTGTTCTCCTGCCGGTCCAGCTCGGACTTCGTCGCGGCGAACCGGCGGTACTCCGTCACCGCCTCGGCGGGGCCCGAGTAGCCGCCGGTCCAGCGTTGATCGGTGCCCGAGGGCCACTCGCCGAACCTCTCGGGGGCGGCGAGGATCTCGTCGACCAGCGGGTGCTCCGGGGCGAGCACCATGTAGGTGGCGCCGAACAGGGTGTCCGGCCTGGTGGTGAACACCTCGATCGTCTCGTCGCGGTTCTCCAGCGCGAAACGCACCTCCGCGCCCTGCGAGCGGCCGATCCAGTTGCGCTGCATGGTCTTGACCTTGTCCGGCCAGTCCAGCCGGTCCAGGTCGTCGACGAGCCGGTCGGCATAGGCGGTGATCCGCATCATCCACTGCTTGAGGTTGCGCCGGAACACCGGGAAGTTGCCGCGTTCGCTGAGTCCGTCCGCGGTGACCTCCTCGTTGGCGACCACGGTCCCCAGGCCGGGACACCAGTTCACCGGGGCCTCGGAAAGGTAGGCCAGCCGGTAGGAGTCGATGATCTCGCGCTGCCGGTCGCTACCCAGCTCGTCCCAGGGGGTGCCGTCCGGGGTGGCCCGCTCGCCGGAGGCGAACTCCGCCTCGAGCTCGCTGATCGGGCGGGCACGCCCTCTGCCCTGGTCGGCCTCGGTGTCGTACCAGGCGTGGAAGATCCGCAGGAAGATCCACTGGGTCCACTTGTAGAACTCGATGTCGGTGGTGGCGACACGGCGCCGCTCGTCGTGACCGAGGCCGAGCCTGCGGATCTGCGTGAGGTAGCGCTCGATGTTGTTCTCGGTCGTGGTCCGCGGGTGGGTGCCGGTCTGCACCGCGTACTGCTCGGCGGGCAGCCCGAAGGCGTCGAAACCCATCGTGTGCAGCACGTTGCGCCCGAGCATCCGGTGGTAGCGCGCGTAGACGTCACTGCCGATGAACCCGAGCGGGTGCCCCACGTGCAGGCCGGAGCCCGAGGGGTAGGGGAACATGTCCTGCACGAACAGCTTCTCGGACGCGGCGTCCTGCCCCCGCAACGGTCCCACCGGGTTCGCGGCGTGGTAGCTGCCGAGCTCCTCCCAGCGCCGCTGCCAGTCCCGCTCGATGTCACCCGCGATGCCCGCGGTGTACCGGAAGGGGGGCGTGTCGTCGCCCGCACCGTCCGTGCCCTGTGAGTTCCGTTCCGCGCCACTCATCGTGTGCGTTTCCTTCCCTAGTCCGTCGCTCCGACCCGCCGGGTAACGCTCCGAGCGACTCATCGGTGTGCCGCCACTGAAAAGTTAAAAACCCCTCAGCCCTTGCCGGGCATGAGGGGTTGCCGCGCCGAGGATCGCTCGCCTCAGCGCGGCTTCGTAAGCAGTCGGGCGGGGGCCACGACGAACAGCATAACCGGAGTTCAAAGCACGATGACCGGGTGGGAACCCCCGGCAGGGGGACAGCTGCGAGTGCTGCGGCTGCCCCGGACGGCGTCGCGGCCGATGTTCGAGACCGGAGAGGCGGATCCGGGGTCCTCCCCATCGCAGTCATCGACACAGGCACCGACTCGGAATCTCGGCCGCACACACGAAAGCAGCAAAAGTAACCTTTAAGTGTAACTAGTGCTGTATTCAGCTTGTATCGTAGCGGTATGAAGGCAACGCAAGCACTCGCGAAGCTCTGCGACTACTCGTCGGCCCAGTGGGGGATGGTGACCACGGCGCAGGCCCGCCAGGTGGATGTCGGCAAGGTCACGCTGACTCGGCTGGTCGATCGGGGAGTACTGGTGCGCCAACGTCACGGGGTGTATGCCGTGGCGGCGGCCGAGGAGACCGAGCACGCCGACATCAAAGCCGCCTGGCTCGCACTGAACCCCGGGGTTGCCGTCTGGGAACGACCGGTCCTCGATGAGAAGGGCGGAGTGATCTCGCACCGCAGCGCGGCTTTGCTGCACGATCTCGGCGATCTCGTGGCCGACAGCACGGAGATGCTCGTGCCGCGGCGGCGAAATCTCCGGGATCCTTCACTGCGGTTACGGCCAAGGGTCCTCGAGGAGGCCGACGTGACGCTGATCGCCGGACTTCCGGTAACGACGATCGAACGCACCGTTGTCGATCTGCTCGAGGACCATGTCGATGCCAGTCACGTGGCACCGATCATTCACTACGCCGCCCGCGACGGCAGACTGGATCTGAACCGTCTTGCCCCGCGTATCGACGTCTACAGCCGCCGATACGGGCTCGCGAACGGAGACGGGCAAGCTCTGCTGGATCATCTACTCGGCCAAGTCGGTGACGAATCGCCGAATGAACGTGTCCTGGCCGAGATCCTGCGCTCCTACCCCGAGGTCTACGAAGAAGTCAGCCGGAACACGCTACGCGGCTCAACCCCCGAATCGAGTTCCGCTGCGAAGTCGCGACTTCCCGATCTCACCGAGGCCCGCATGGCGCCGGTCCGCCGGACCCTGAACGCGGCCACACCGGCACCGGCGGGGCGATCTCGCGGCCTCCACTGATTCTGCCGGTTGACCGCAACGGCGTCGTTCCGCACAACACAGCGAGACAGGGTTGCCGAGCTCATACGTGGTGCCCGAGCACCGCAGCTGGACCGGGGTCATGCGAAACAGGCCAGTGCGACTGGGTGGATTCGGCGAACTGCGCACCCTCGGAAATACCGCCACCCTCGCCGACCTGTTCCTCACTCCGCTGCTGCGCGACGAGCGCCTCAGCACGGTTTCACAAACAGGCGGGTGATGACCGCGACGGACAGCATAACCGGAGCTTAAAGCGCTTCCGCGCACCGGAAGAGTTGCCGAGGCGGTACCTCGTCCTACACCACGGGAAAATCGCGCATTGCAATGCGCTTGACGCTACAGGGGAGCGCGCTCTACTCTTGATCAGCAGTGCGAGAACACGAGAACCGGTCACGCCATGCGGCGAAGTGACGTGTCGAACACAAAAATGCCCCGGGCGGCATGCAGACGGAAAAGCAACCAGTCGCAGAGGCGGACCCGGGGCCTACATCAGCCACAATAGCACCGGCGCGGTCACGGCGCCAGCACTGGAGGGACATCATGACCGACCAGTTGCCGGAGTGGATCATCCGCATGCTCTCACCGGCACGGTTCGAGCCGTATCTGAAAGCGGCCGATGGCAACATGCGGCATGCCTTCAGCCTCTACAACTGGAATCTCCGAGTGAGTGCGGCTTTCTATCGACCTTTGCACTGGCTGGAGGTTGGGCTGCGCAACACCCTGGACGAGGCCTTTCGCGAGTACTACGAGCGAGAGGACTGGTGGGAAACGGCTCCACTGAACCATAAGAACGGACTCGACAAGGTCCACGAAGCGCATCACAAACTCCGCGGCGAGGCACTCCGGCGCGGGGACACGCAGGAGCCATGCGCCGACGACATCGTGGCCGAGCTGAATTTCGGGTTCTGGGTGGGACTGCTCAGTAAAGGCGAGAGCTATGACCGCAAGTTCTGGCACCCTTTCCTCCATGCGGCTTTTCCCAACTACCGAGGGCTACGGAGGCAGTTGCATGCGGAACTGAGACCCATGCTGGGGCTCCGTAACAGAGTCATGCACTACGAACCGATCACGAACCAGAATCTGTGGCGCAAGCGCGATGATCTCCACCGCCTGATCGGATACATCTCGCGGGATACAGCAGAGTATCTGCGCCGTACGGACGGCCTACCCGAACTTCTTTCCGGACGTCCGGAACCATCGGATGTTGATCATGACTCTTTGACCTGCGTAGAACCAGCATGACCGACAGCGCCCCATGTGTCTCTCCAACCGAGATCGCCCGGCGTATCGGTGTGGACCGGACGATCGTCAGCGACTCGCGGCGGGTTCACACGGAGTTTCCGATCATGATCGTCAACGGCTCCGATGAACAGCTGTCCGACGAACGACAGATCGCCGCCCGACCGGAAAGTCCACGGGTTCCACCGTAAGCCCCACGCGACAATGAGCCGATCGATTCCAGCTATCGCAGGCGTTTCGGAGAGGACAAGCAGATGGAGCCGAAGTCGGTATATCCACCCGTCGGATGTGAACGGACATCCGAGCGGGCACACGATCTGTTGCGGTCGATTCGCGGTCTCATCGAGCCACGGCACTACCGGGTACCGCTCCTCACGCTGGTCTACCTGCGAAGCAACGCCCCCGAGAAGTGGAAAGAACTACGGAGCTCGGCGGGGCAACACGATCGGGACGGGATAGCCGCCGCCTTGCAGCGGGTCAACACGACTCTCCACTGGCTGCCGAATCACTACGGGACACCCGGTTCGGAGACGCTGGAAGCGTTGGTCGAGTTCGCGCGCGAGCTCGACCAGGAGTTTCCTGTCGATCGTTTTGCCACGAACTCACCCGCGTTGAGTGAGTTGTTCGATTATCTGGTGGAAACACTTTTCGCGTACAACCGCGACGGTGTGGAGTACTACACGCCGTGGTCCGTGGCACGCACCATGATCGGAATCATCCGGCCGAGCAGTGCGGAAAAAGTGCACGATCCGTGCTGCGGAGTGGGAAACCTGCTCATCGAGACGTCGCGGTTCCGCCGCGAGCGCGACTGCTCCGTCCCCGCTTCCCACTTGTCCGCTCGCGCGCTGACCGAGGAATCCCTGATCGTCGCCAGCATGCGTGCGGAATTCGAGGGCGCGGCAATGGAAATCGGAGCGGAGCCCGAGAACGTCCTGCTACGGGACTCGCGCGCTTACGAGTCGTTCGACGTGATCCTGAGCAATCCACCCTTCGGCAAGGGCATCCAGTTCGACACGAGCCACAAGGACGACACGCGCTGGCGCTACGGAACCCCCATGGGGGGTGACCCGAGCTTCGCGTGGCTGCAACACGCTGTGGACAAGCTCGTGCCCGGAGGCCGGGCCGCCGTGCTGATGGGGGAACAAGCGGGCTTCAGCGGCGGAGCCAATGGCCGCATCCGCGCCGCGATGTTGAATGACGGGGTTGTCGAATCGGTGATCACGCTACCGCGCGGCCTGTTCCACGCCACCGGTATCAGCGTCAGTGTCTGGATACTGCGGAAACGAACCGTTGGGGAATCGACACGCGACGAGGTACTACTGATCGACGCATCAGAGATGGGACGGCTCGTCGAACGCAATCGACGCGAACTGAGTCACGAGGAGATCGAGCGGATCGCGAATGCTTATCGGGATTTCCGGACGGGGAGGACCGCTGCGGAGGAGGGGTTCCTGCGCGCGGTCCCGCTCGAAGAGATTCGGGAACGCGACCACCGGCTGACCCCCCGCGGTTATCTCACCGGAGCATCCGAGGAGACCGACCCGGTCACGATCGTCCGCGAGGCCCGACAAAGCGACGCCCGCATGCTCGAAGTCGACGAGCAAGCACGGCACGAGGACAGCGTGGTCGAGTACGCACTGTTGGACAGCGGCCTGCGTTCGGAGAACCTCCCGATCGAATCCGGGTGGGGGGAAACCACGCTCGGCGAGGTGTGCGAAGCGCTGGCAGGCCCCGGTGGCCAACTGCGCAAGCTTGAGTACCACTCCGAGGGGATCGCTCTCGTCGCGCCGAAGAACATCCACAACAACAGGATCATCGACGAGGGCATGAACCGCATCGCTCCGGAACAAATCACGGGGAAGCTGGAGCGGTACCGACTGGCGGCCGGAGACGTGCTATGCGTACGTACCGGCTCTCCCGGCCGCCCCGCCCTCGTGGATCCCTCACACGGTGGAGCACTGTTCGGCACGGCGTGTATCCGGTTACGACCGGACACCTCCCTCGTCACCGGCCAGTTCCTGACCTACTGGTTGGGTACTCCGCAGGCAAGGGAGTGGATCTCGCGTAACTCCAGCAGCGGTACGATTCCGAGCCTGAACGCGCGTGCTCTGCGAGCACTGCCCGTTCGCCTACCGCCGCTGTCGGTCCAACGCGACATCGGAAGAGTGTTCGGGACGCTGGACGACAAAATCGCGGCACACGATAACGTCGTTCGTGCCACGGCGGAACTTCGCGAGTCGTTGGGCTCGATGCTGGGTAACGGCATGTTCTCCACCAGTGACGGCTCGGACTGAGTCAACGGCCGATTTCAGCCCAGGTGTGCTCCCGCGCACCCGAGGCGGGAGCTGTCCGAACCCGAGCGCGGTGGAGTCGTAGGCTGGCGGGGTGGCACTTGCATCGCTGATCATCGTGTGTGCCGTCGTGATCGTCGCCGGTCTCGCCGCGCTGGTTCTGGGGTGGCGCGGGTTGCGCGGCACGCTGCCGCGCAACCGGTACGTGGGGGTGCGAACCCCGGCGGCGCTGCGTGACGACGAGACGTTCCGGCTGGCCAACCGGGTGGCCGCTCCGCCGATCCTCGCGGGAGGAGCGATCGCCGTGGTGGTGGGATGCTGTCTGGCCGCGCTGGGTGGCACCGGCACGGGATGGCTGATCGCCGGGCTCGGCGTGCTCGGCGCGCTGGTGCTGGTCGTGGCCGGTGGCGTGCTCGGTGGGCGAGCGGCCGCCGCGGTACCCGAGACCGCGCCGGCGGCTTCCGGATGTGCCACCTGCTCCTCGGCACCCGCCGGGAACGTGTCCGAGCCGAGCGGTGGTGGCTGCGCCGCGGCGGGGCTGTGCTCGGCGGCGGGCGGATGCTTCGCCGCCACGGCCCCGGAAGCGAACGAGGAGAACTCGCTCAGTTGAGCTGGACGTCCCCCGGATGGGTGGCCAGAAAAGCCAGCGGCGGCCCCTGCCTGCGCAGCACTCGGGCCCAGAGATTCTCATCGGGCGGGGCGATCACGTCCTCCGGCAAGGCGGGGAACACGTGCCAGTCCCCCCGGTCGATCTCGCCCGCCAGCTGCTGCTTGCCCCAGCCGGCGTAGCCCGCGAAGAATCGCATCCCGCGCGCCTGCCCGGCCAACTCGTCCGGATCACTGTCCAGATCCACCAGCCCCACCGGCCCGTTCACACCCACGATGTTGCTGAACTCGCCCGCGTCGACTCCGGTACGCAGCGCGGCGAGGCAGATCGCGGTGCGCTGCTCGACGGGGCCGCCAACGAACAGCGACTGGGGTTCGCTCGCCAGTTCGCTCCACTTGGGCAGCACGTCGTGCACCGGTATCCCGCTGGGCCGGTTGAGCACTACGCCGAGTGTGCCCTCGTCGTGATGGTGAATGACGAAGACCACCGCACGACTGAAGTTGTCGTCCTGCAGCGTGGGCGCCGCCACCAGCAGCGTCCCCGGTTTCACATCCGCGTCGGATCCCACCCGCCCATGATCTCACTACCGGGAGGAGTTGGGGACCGGCCGTTCGCGCCGAGGGTTGTCGGAGCATCGACATCGCGGGGCCGCGTACATTTCGCGAGAAATTGACGCCGCCCGAGCCGTACACCGACCCACCGGCGCGGCGATTTCGCGCGAAATTGACGGCCGGGGACAGCGACCGACGGGGCGGCGTCGGGAACGGTGAGCACGAGCCGATAACAGTGAGCACTACTACCGAGCAGTGATGCTCACTAATAATGCCGACTACTGCCCCCAACTACTGCTCCGGCGGCTCGATTCCCCGCTCACGGGCCCAGCGGTGCAGTTCGGCGATCGCGTCCGCCCGCTCCAACGGCCCCTGGTCCAGCCGGACCTCCTTCAGATGGCGCCACGCCTGGCCGACGAGGGGCCCCGGGCTGATCCCCAGCAACCGGATGATCTCGTTGCCGTCCAGATCCGGGCGGACCCGCGCCAGGTCCTCCTCCTCGGCGATGCGCTGGATGCGGGCTTCCAGGTCGTCGTAGGAGCGCTGCAGCGCCCGCGCCTTGCGCTTGTTGCGGGTGGTGCAGTCGGCACGGACCAGCTTGTGCAACCGCCGCAGCAGATGCCCCGCGTCGTTGACGTAGCGACGCACCGCCGAGTCGGTCCAGTTGCCCTCGCCGTAGCCGTGGAAACGAAGGTGCAGGTACACGAGGTCGGAGACGTCGGAAACGATCTCCTTGGAGTACCGCAGCGCACGAAGCCGCTTGCGAGTCATCTTGGCCCCGACGACCTCGTGGTGGTGGAAGCTCACCCCGCCGCCCGGCTCGAAACGGCGGGTGGCCGGTTTGCCGATGTCGTGCAGCAGCGCGGCCAACCGCAGCACCAGATCCGGCTCCCCCTCGGGGTCCTCGGCCCGCTCCAGGTCGATGGCCTGATCCAGTACTACGAGTGAGTGATAATAAACGTCCTTGTGCTGGTGGTGCTCGTCGATCTCCAGCCGCATCGCGGGCAGCTCGGGCAGCACGTACTCGGCCAGACCGGTGTCGACCAGCAGTTCGATCCCGCGGCGGGGGTAGCCGCCGCAGAGCAGCTTGGAAAGCTCCGCCTGGATCCGCTCCGGGGTGATGCGCTCGATCTCGGCGGCCATCCGGCGCATCGCGTCGAGCACCCGTTCGGCGGGCTCGAATCCCAGCTGCGCCGCGAACCGGGCGGCACGCAACATCCGCAGCGGGTCGTCGGCGAAGGACTCCTCCGGCGGCGCGGGGGTGTCCAGCCGCTGCTGGACCGCGTCGCGCATACCGCCGTGCGGATCGACGAACTCCCCGGAGATCGGTTCGACCGCCATCGCGTTGACCGTGAAGTCCCGGCGCAGCAGGTCACCGGTGATGGAGTCCCCGAAGACGACCTCGGGATTGCGGCTGGTCCGGTCGTAGGTGTCGGCCCGGAACGTCGTGATCTCCACGGTGACGCCGTGCCGGTAGGCTCCCAGGGTGCCGAACTCGATACCGGTGTCCCAGACCGTCTCGGCCCAGCCGTCCAGCAGTTCACGCACCCGTTCCGGCCGCGCGTCGGTGGTGAAGTCGAGATCCCCGCCGAACCGTCCCAGCAGCACGTCGCGCACGCTGCCGCCCACGATGTAGAGCGCCAATCCCTCGGCCGCGAACCGTTCGGCCAGTTCCCGCGCGGTCGGCACCAGTCGCGCCAGCTCCCGCACCACGTTGTGCTGCGCCGTCCGCACTGCGGTCACTTCGGAGTCGTCGGTCCGCGCGGCGGAGTCGTGGGAACCTGCGGCGTCGAAAACGGAAGGGGACACAGCCGTCAGGGTATCGGCCCCGAACGAGTCGACCACGGCGGTCACCACACCCACTCCCTCCCGGGCAGGAGCGCGTGCGGATCCGGCCGAGCCGGTACGGCACCCCGGGTGGGAAGCCGTGGAACACCCACCGCCGAACCGGAGTGCACCCGGGTTCGTGATCATTACTATGATCGCATCGTTCGTAGCCCGAACGGGGGATCCCGGCGGACCGAGGGGAGCCAACCGAGGGGAACAGGGTCCGCGGCGGACGGAACGCGCCACGGCGGTTGTCGAGAACAACGGTTACCCACCCGATCGCATTACCATCGGCTACATGCCCCCTCTGCCCGGTCGCTCCGGCGGCTCCCGATCCAAACGTCGGGGTCCGCGGCGGCGGCGCGGGCTGCGAACCGTGGACGAGACCTCCGCCGGTGGGCTGGTCGTCGACGGGGGCTGGGAGAACGCCGCCGTCATCGGACGTTCCGACCGGCGAGGCCGGTTGCTGTGGTCCCTGCCCAAGGGCCACATCGAGACCGGTGAAACACCGGAGGAGACCGCCGCACGAGAAGTCTCCGAGGAGACGGGCATCATCGGACGGGTAATCCGCCCGATCGGGACGATCGACTACTGGTTCGTCGCGGACAACCGGCGAGTGCACAAGACCGTGCACCATTTCCTGCTGGTGGCCATGGGCGGCGATCTTTCCGACGAGGACGTGGAGGTCACCGAGGTGGCGTGGATGCCGCTTGGTGAGCTGGACAAGGCTCTGGCCTACGCCGACGAGCGCAGGCTCGTCCAGCACGCGATCGCGCTGTTCGGACCCGGCACGGGCAGCGCGGAGTTCGGTACCGGAACGGAGCACGGATGACCCGCGGCCCCGCTCACGTACGAAAGCCACGCGGCGCACGGATCCGGTTACGGGCGGGCCTGCTGCTCGTGGTGAGCGCCCTCCTCGCCGCGTTGGCACCCGTAGCCACCCCGATGGCCGAGGCACAGCCCACCGAGCGGATCGACATCGCCGTGTCCACGGTCACGCCACAGCTGGTTCGGAGCGATTCGTCGAAGACGCTGACCATCAGCGGAACCATCCACAACACCAGCGACAGCGCCCTGCGCGACCTGGAGATGCGACTACAACGCGGCAAGGCGCGCGCCACCCGGGCCAGCGTGCTCACGGCGCTACGGGACCGGGCGTCCACCGCCGCGGTGCGGACCAGGTTCGAACCGGTCGCCACGGGACTGCCCGCGGGCGCCCGGACCGAATTCGAACTGCGGGTGACGCTGAGCGGCACGGACTCCCGATCACTGCGCCTCGGTTCCCCGGGGATCTATCCGCTGCTGCTCAACGTCAACGGTGAGCTCACCTCGCAGCGGCGGGCCCGCGTGGGCTCCACCCGGTTCATGCTGCCCGTACTCTCACCTCCGGGTGGTTCCCCGGCGGCTCCCTCCGAGAGCACGCCCGTGACCACGCTGATACCGCTGATCGACTACCCGAGGATGATCCAGCAACGGCTGCCCGGACGACCGACCATCCTCACCGACGAACGACTCGCCCGATCACTGGCGCCGGGCGGCAGGCTGCACGGCCTGGTCCGGGCGGTCTCCGAGGAAGTTCCCTCGGACGAACCGCTGGGCAAGGGCCTCTGCTTCGCGATAGACCCGGACCTGGTCGTCACGGCGAAGGCCATGGCCGAGGGCTACCGGGTGCGTCGGGACAACGGCGACACGGTGCGGGGGACCGGTTCCGAGGCCGCCAGGGCCTGGCTGGACGACCTGCGGTCGGTGACCGAAGGTCGCTGTGTGATCTCGGTGCCCTACAGCGACACGGACGTGGTGGCGCTGGGGCGGGCGGAACTGCCCGAACTGATCAAGGACTCGCTGGGCGGCGCGGACGCGGTGAGCGAGGAACTGGGCGTCGAGGTCCGCGAGAAAGTCCTCTGGCCGGTGGACGGGGCGCTGGACGAACCGGCCGCCTCCCAGCTCGCCGACACCCCGGTGAGCACGGTGCTGCTGCACCCCGACTCACTCGCGCGCACCGACGGATCGCTGCGGCCCGCACGGCTGAGCACCACGAACTCCGACTACACGCCGAACGCTCGACTGATCGACCCGCTGGTGGCCGACGCGCTCAACCCGATGCGCGGGCAGAGCGCCGCCAACTCGACCCGGCTCTCCCCGCTGGGTGACGCCACCCCCGCGCTGCTGGACGGCCTGGCGAGCCTGACGTTCCGCTCCCGGAGCGCGGCGGTGCCCGGTACCACACTCATCGCTCCACCCCGCCGGTGGAATCCGGATGAGGGAGAACTGCGCGACTTCCTCTCGGGGCTGAAAACACTGCGGGACGCCGGGTTCGTGCGACCGACGAAACTGCCTGCCCCCGGCGGCGACTCGCCGAAGCAAGGGGCCGCCGGAACGCGGGAGCAGTCCGTCGGGAACGATTCCCGACCGGTGGCGATCACCTATCCGACGAGCAGCGCCGCCGACGAGATCCCGCAGCGGGTACTCGGCAAGCTCGCGAGGCAGAACCGCAAGGTCGGACAGCTCTACCGGGCGGCCGCACGCGAACCCGCCAAGAACGTCGACCCCGCCAGCGTGACCACACCACTGCGCAACGGTCTGCTGCGCGGGGCCTCCAGCGCATGGCGCGGCGAGAGTGGCACGGCCCGGAAATGGGTGAATACGGCGGAACGGACCCTGCGGGGGATTCTCGGCAGCGTTCGGCTGGGGAATCCGAAACCGATCTCGCTGACCTCGAGCAACGGCAAACTGCCCGTGACGGTGGTCAACGACCTGCCGGTGACCATATGGTTCGAGCTGCACGTGGACAGCCCACGCGGGGTGAGCGTGGATGACCTCGGCAGGTTGAAGGTCCCCGCCAACGGCAAACGCCAGTTCCTGCCGAAGCTGCACGCCGAGCGGGCGGGAAAGTTCACCGTGGATGTGACGATGCGCACCGAGGGAGGTACGAAGCTGGGCAGGACCCAGCGAATCCGGGTGAACTCGAACGCCTACGGCGCGGTTTCGTTGATCATCACGATCAGCGGTGCGGCGCTGCTCGTGCTGCTTTCGGGCAGGCGTATCGTCCGCCGGATCAGGGGCCGTAACGGCACCACCGCGCCGGAGGGCACCACCGGGACGGACAGTGCCGCCCGCACAACGGGGCAGGAGCCGGGTCCGAACGGGAGTGAGCCACCCGACACTCCACCGAACTCGTCCGAAGCGGAAAATACGGGCGAAACACGCGAAACACCGCCCGATTCGGAGGACGAGACCGGAACGGACGGCGCGGCCCGGCGCCCCACCGCCGAGAATGATCCACAGCAGAGCTGAGACCCTTTGACCCGAGCCCCTTTGACCCGAGCCCCTTTGACCCGAGCCCCTTTGACCCGAGCCCTTTGCGACCCGAATCCTGTGAGCCGAGCCCCTGTGCACGGACTCGCGGTCGGCTTCCGGGCGCACCGGAACACGGTGGCCCCGGCGTGCTCCCCGTCCCGGGAAAACGCCGGTCGTCGGGGAGCCCCGGTCGTCGGAGGTGCCGCTCGCGGGTCGGCGAGCGCACGACGAGCATCTCGCCGGAGCGTGGCACCCGCCCACCCGTAACGGCGAGCCATCGGGTGATGCGCCTCAGCTAACCTGGCCGGGTTGCACACGTACGGGTGAGCATGCCGATCGAAGGAATGAGTTGGTGAACGGAGACAACCGCACCGGAGCCCTCGATTCACGAGGAAAACCCGGTGGGGAGGACGCTCACCCGACAGAACCGCTCCCACGGGTGACCGGTTTTCCGGCACCCCCCGCCCCGGCCCCGGAGACGAACACCTCCGGCAACGCCGCGGAGCTGACCCAGCCGATCCCGACCGTCGGCCACGGCCCCGGCAATGTCCGGGCCGAGCAGCACACCGAGGTCTTCCCCAGCGTCGACGACAGGGCCGAGCGCTTGACTCCCGATCGAGAAACCGCCCACGCCCCGGAGGACGAAACCTCCGAACCACGGCACAGCGGCGGCAAGAAGTCGCTGCTCAAAGCCAGCGGCTCGATGGCGATCGCCACGCTGATCAGCCGGATCACCGGATTCGGCTGGAAACTAGTGCTGGCTTACACCATCGGGTTCAGCGTGGCCAACGACTCGTTCACCGTCGCCAACACGCTGCCGACCAGCATTTTCGAACTGCTCATCGGTGGTGTGCTCACCAGCGTGATCGTGCCGGTGCTGGTGCGGGCGCAGAAGTCCGACGCCGACGGCGGGCAGGAGTACGTACGCAAGCTGCTGGCCGCCTCGGGGCTGGTGCTGCTGCTGGGCACCCTGATCTCCCTGCTCGCCGCACCGGGGCTGGTCTGGCTCTACATGGGCGACTCCGAGAAGGCCAACCCGGAACTGGCCACGGCTTTCGCCTATCTGCTGCTGCCCCAGATCCTGTGCTACGGCGCCAGCGCACTGTTCGGCGCGCTGCTGCAGTCCAAGCAGATCTTCGGTCCGCCCGCCTGGGCGCCGGTGATGAACAACGTGGTCATCCTCGCCACGCTCGGCGTCTACACCCTGCTGCCCGGCGAGCTGACCGTGAACCCGGTGCGGATGACCGACGCGCACCTGCTGACCTTGGGCATCGGTGTCAGCTGCGGTGTGCTGGCGCAGGCGTGCGTACAGCTTCCGGCGTTGCGCCGGACCGGACTGAGTTTCCTCCCCAAGCTGGGCTGGGATTCCCGACTGTCCGAGTTCGGCGGGATGACGCTGTGGATGCTGGGTTACGTCGGGGTCAGCCAGGTCGGGCTGTTGGCGCTGTCCCGCGTGGCCACCGCCGCCGATCCCGGCGCGTGGTCCATCTACAACTACGCGTGGATGCTGCTGCAGCTGCCCTACGGGGTGATCGGGTTCTCGGTGATGACGGCGATCCTGCCGCGCATGAGCGCGGCCGCCGCCGACGGGGACAACGAACGAATGATCGGCGACCTCTCGCTGGGCAACCGGCTCTCCACCGTCTCGCTGCTGCCGATCAGCGCGGTGATGACCGCGCTCGGCGTGCCGATCGCCATGGCACTGTTCTCCGTCAGGGACGGCATCGGCTCGGTCGAGCAGCTCGGACTCGCGTTGGTCGTCTCCTCGTTCGGGGTGCTGCCTTTCGCGATCACCATGATGCAGATGCGCGCCTTCTACGCCCTGAAGGACGCACGGACCCCCACGCTGATCATGGTCGTGATGACCGTTGTGAAGGTGTTACTCGCGATCGGGGTGGCCGTTCTCCTACCCGAGGAGAGCGCTGTCCTCGGTATAACGTTCACGAACTCGTTCACCTTCGTCATCGGTTCGCTCGTCGGCGAGCTCTGGCTGCGGCACCGGCTGGGGCCGCTGGGCACCCGCCGTTTTCTGAACACTTTGGGCAGAACGCTGGCGGCCTCCATCGCAGGCGGCGCACTGGCATGGCTGGTCAGCATCGGTATCGACACGGTTGTACCCGGCGATGCCGGCGCCTTGATCGGTTGGCTGCAGGTGGTGTTCGGCGGCACTATCGGACTGGCCGCCATCTTCGGCGTGATGTGGCTGCTGCGGGTTCGGGAACTCCAGCCCGCGTTCAACCGAATTACGGGTCTGCTGCGTCGCCGCTGACGACGGTGTCACGTACTCTCGAACGGGGAGTCTCTACGGCGGGGCGGACGGGATCATCGTGGGCTACGGCCGCCCTTGCACGAGCGGGGTTCGCGTTCGGCGACCCTTTGCCGACGGGAAGAATCGGGAGACGGCAGGTGAGCGGAAAACCGACCGAGCAGCCGGGTGCCGGACAGCACGAGGACACGATCCACAACGAACGAACCGTGCGTCGGGAGGACACTACGAGTACGGCACACGCATCCGAGCAGCGACTCGCGCCGGGCGCGGTACTCGATCACGGACGATATCGGCTGCTCGCCAAGGTCGGTTCGGACAGTCGTTGCAACGCGCAGCTCTGGCGGGCCAAGGACGGCGTGCTCGGACGCGACGTGTCCCTGACGATCATCGTCGGCGACAGCTCCGACACCACGCAGACCTCGGACGCGCGCCGCACGCTGGAACGCGCGATGCACGCCAGCACTTTCAACCACGTCGGAGTCGCCAGGGTGCTCGACGTGGTCAGCAGCGCTCCCGGTGATCCGGACGGCGTGCTGGGCATCGTGATCGCGGAGTGGACCCACGGCAGCGACCTGACCGAGTTGATCTCGGACGGCCCACTGGCCCCGGGTACCGCCGCCAGGCTGCTGCAACCACTGGCCGCCGCCGTGGAGGCGGCGCACCACGCGGGACTGGTGCTGGGCATCGACCACCCGCAGCGGGTGCGGGTCACCGGCGACGGCGAGATCCGGATGGCGTTCCCGGGGCCGATGCCGGACGCGGGCTCCGGGGAGGACGTGCGCGGACTGGGCGCCGTGCTCTACCTGCTGCTGACCGGCCGCTGGGCGCTGTCCGGCAGCCCGGAGGGCGTCTCCTCCGCCCCGGCGGGCCCCGACGGGACGGTCGTCCCACCCCGCACCCTGCGCCCGGCCATCCCGCTGGAACTGTCCACGGTGGCGGTACGCGCACTGGGCAGCCCGGAGTCGAACGGCACCACCGGCGGAGTACGCACCGGGGCGGCGGTGCTGCGGGTGCTGGAGCAGTACGCACAACAGGACGCGGGCGAAGCCGTGATGCACTCGGCCCCCGCCGGGGTGGAGGCTCGCGGCGACGACGTCTGGCAACGCGAGGACCCCAAACCGGATCCACGCAAACGGCGCAAGCTGATCTACGGGGTCGGAGCCGTGGCCGTGGTGACGCTCTTCGTGGTCAGCTGGCTGGCCGCCATGCTGATCGGCATGTTCGTGGGCCCCACGGACAGTTCCGGCCCCAACAGACTCGTCGGTGGGGAGACGAGCAGCGACTCGCAGCAGCCCCCGTCCTCCACCTCCGCGGAGAGCTCCCGGCCCCAGCCGAAACCGGTCGCGGTGACCGGCTCGAACGTGTTCGTCACCGAGCAGGACCGCGACAACCAGGACGAGGTCGACCTGGTGCACGACGGCGACAAGGGCACCAGCTGGCAGACCGACGGCTACAACGACCAGCTCGGAACCGGCTTCAAGAGCGGGATCGGCATCCTGCTCACGCTGGAGAACCCCTCGCGACTCGCCGAAGTGGACATCACTTCCCCCAGTTCGGGAACGGAGCTGGAGATCCGGGCGGCCTCCGACGAATCTCCGGAACTGTCGAGCGCCGAGGTGATCGGCAAGGGCGAACTCAGCGGCGGAACCACCACCATCCCGGTGAAAACCGACGAATCCACTTCGCACGTGCTCGTCTGGATCACCGGGCTCTCCCAGGGCGACCGCTACAGCTCCGAGATCGAGGAGATCGAGCTGCGCGGCGTCAACGGGCAGCCATGACTCGGTGAGCCTGCGCGACTCAGCGATACGCCACGACTCGGCAGGAACCCACCTCCCGTCGCGCGGCGAGAGCCCACCGAAGAAGGGGAACCGGGTGAGTGGCAGCGCCGGTTCCGGAGCCGTTCTCGTGTTTCGACACCGTCGAGTCGGGACACGAGAACGTCCACTCCGGTGGGACGGAGCACGCTCTGACCAATCTGGTGGATGTGTAACAGTACACAATCAGTAGGGTTCGTGGCGTGTCAGAAACCGCCAGTTCGGATGCCGATCTCATAGCGGCTCACCTATCCGGGGACCGGCAGGCGTTCTCCGAGCTCTTCCGGCGGCACCGTGATCGACTGTGGTCGGTGGCCCTACGGACGATGCGCGATCCGGAGGAAGCCGCCGACGCGCTGCAGGACGCGATGATCTCCGCGTTTCGCAACGCGGGTTCGTTCCGCTCCGAGTCCAGGGTCACCACCTGGCTGCACCGGATCGTGGTGAACGCCTGCCTGGATCGAATTCGCAGACGTCAGGCCCGAGCCACCGTCCCACTACCGGAGGACGGCCCGGGCGAGCCCGCACACCCGCACGACAGAATAGCCGAGCACGACACCCGAATGGTCGTATCGGACGCGCTCGGCGAGCTGCCGGAAGATCAACGAGCCGCTATCGTGCTCGTGGACGTCGAGGGATATCCGGTTTCGGAGGCGTCGAGACTGCTCGGCGTGGCCGAGGGCACCGTCAAAAGCCGCTGTGCCAGAGGCCGGATCAAGTTGGCGCAACTTCTCGGGCATCTACGGAACCCGAGTGCGGACGCGCACGTCTCAGACGAAGGCATGGCCACGCGTCGACGGGAGGGACGATGAGTGGCGAGGATCGGCGTGCCGGTGAGCCCGGGGTTCCGGAGTGGTCCCCCGAGATGCTGGCCGAACTGCACGCGGGAGCGCTCGACGAGGAGACCGCGGCGCGCCTACGGCCCGTGACAAGCGCTGATCCGGCAGCCGCGGCGGTCCTGACCGCGCTGGAGACCACGCGGACCCAGCTGGCGGAACAGGTGGCCGTCGAGATACCCGAGGAGGTGGCGGCCCGCATCGAACAGTCACTGGCCGTCGAACCGCTCCCGGCGGCCACGGACGGCGCTGACGGACGGCAGGGCGAGCACCCCGTCGGACACGAGGTCCACGGTGACGAGCGGGAGGGCTCCTACGACTCGACGGGCCCGGAACGAGCCGAAGTGATCGACATCGGGCGTGCTTCCGGTCGGGGCGGCAACCGCCGTCGCCGAGGGCTCGTGTGGGGCTCGGGCCTGGTGGCCGCGGCCGCGACGGTGTTGGCCGTGGTGCTGGTCACCGTTCCGGGCGGTGGGTCCGGTGACCATCATGCGGGGGACACCGGCTCGGAGCCCCCGGCCGCCACCGGCCCCTCGGATCCGCCGTTGGCGTTGACCGGGGAACAGGCGACGCTCAACGGCGAACAGTTGCAGGCGGTGCTCTCCTCCGAGGAGGAGTACGCGGGCAGGTTGGACGACCCCGGCCGACTGCTGCGGTGTTTACAGGCCAACGGGATCTCCGACAGCGACCCCATGGGAGCGCGGCGAATAACCTTCAATGGTGAGCCGGCCCAGCTGATGGTGCTGTCGACCGGTGAGGTCGGCCGGTTCCGGTTATTGACGGTCGGCCCCGACTGCGGGGCGGGCAAGCCCGCCACCCTCTCGGACGTCGTGATCGGTGGCTGAGCGGAAGGCCCGAACCGGCTCGCCCGCCAGGGTGCTTTACCGTTCCGTCCCGTACGGCGCGGCCGGAGAGCTCGACGAACGACCACGGCGGGAACAACCGGGTCCACCCAGACCTCGGGCACACCGGTCCAGCATGTGGGCGCGGGCACTCACCCTGCCGGTGCGGGAACAACCGGCACCTAGTATCACGTTGACGATGATGCGCGCGGACACCGACCACGCGCGAACGACGTGACGAGGGAAGGGGCGCGGTGACTGGCGACGTGCGGAACGTGATTGTCGTTGGCTCCGGTCCTGCCGGCTACACCGCTGCGGTGTACGCGGCAAGGGCGGAACTGCGACCGCTGGTCTTCGAGGGCACCCAGTACGGCGGTGAACTCATGACCACGACCGATGTGGAGAACTATCCTGGATTCCGCGACGGGATCATGGGCCCCGAACTCATGGAGCAGTTCCGTGCGCAGGCGGAACGGTTCGGGGCGGAACTCAAAACCGCCGACGTCGAGGAGATCGACCTCGGCGGGGAGGTCAAGACCGTCACCTCCGGCGGTGTGGAGTACCGGGCCAAGGCCGTGATTCTGGCGATGGGGGCGGCGGCGCGCTACGTCGGCGTTCCCGGTGAGGACCGGCTACTCGGGCGCGGCGTGTCGGCGTGCGCCACCTGCGACGGATTCTTCTTCCGCGACCAGGACATCGCCGTGGTCGGCGGTGGTGACTCGGCGATGGAAGAGGCCACCTTCCTGACCCGGTTCGCGAACTCGGTGACCATCCTGCACCGCCGCGAGGACTTCCGCGCCTCCAAGATCATGCTCGAACGCGCACGTGCCAACGACAAGATCCACTGGCGCACGAACACCGTGGTCACCGAGGTGAACGGGGACGGCACGGTCTCCGGGCTGACCGTGCGCGACACCGTGACCGGCCAGGAGTCGCAGCTGCCGGTGACGGGCATGTTCGTCGCCATCGGCCACGACCCGCGCAGCAAGCTTGTCACCGACCAGGTCGAGGTGGACGAGGAGGGCTACGTGCAGGTGCGACACCCCACCACGGCCACCAACATCCCGGGCGTGTTCGCCGCGGGCGACCTGGTGGACAAGACGTACCGGCAGGCTGTCACGGCTGCCGGTTCGGGCTGCTCGGCGGCCATCGACGCGGAGCGTTGGCTGGCCGAACACGAAGCCTCCGAGACGGCCGAAGTCGCACCGGAACTCGTCGGCGGCGGCTACGGAACCGCCGCCGAAGCCGACGCCGCGGCTGCCCACTGAAGGCCGCGAGCGACACCGAGCCGAACCTCGCACGGCGCCGGAACGCCCGTGGGCGGGCCGGTGATCACCCCGTACCGACCAGAGCACCGAACAAGGAGCGAACATGGCAGCCAAGCCGGTTACCGTCGATTCGGAGTCGTTCAAGAACGACGTCCTCAACAGCGACAAGCCCGTCCTGGTGGACTTCTGGGCCACCTGGTGCGGCCCCTGCAAGATGGTGGCCCCGGTGCTGGAGGAGATCGCCTCCGAGCACGAGGACAAGATCACCATCGCCAAGCTGGACATCGACCAGAACCCCAGCGTCGCCCGTGACTACCAGGTGATGTCGATTCCCACCCTGCTGCTGTTCTCCAACGGGGAACCGGTCAAGCAGATCGTCGGTGCCAAGCCGAAGGACCAGTTGCTCTCGGACATCTCCGACTATCTGTGACAGGTGACCACACCTCGCCCAGCCGGGCGGCCACGCCCGCGTGGCACCTCGACGAGATCCCACCGTCCCGAGGGACGGTGGGATCTCGTGTTCGAACGGTCAACGAGCTGGGCCGACCAGGCTAGCGGAACGTGCCGAAGCGGCGACGGTGCGGCCCATAACCCACGCTCTACAGCGACAAGGCACAATACTTCGCAGCGGACCGCATCGGAATAAATTGATACTTGGGGGTAATGACACGTCGTTAGCACCGGCCGAGGTCGGTGCCTGAATCGAGCGAGGAGTGCATGCAGCTGCTCCACCGCGGTGACGTCGGCCCGGCCGTAACCGAGATCCATGGCGTTCTCGTTACGCTGGGGCTCTTACCACCACCGAACGGCCATGTGGGACCGGCCACCTACGACGAGTCGGTGGAACACGCGGTACGCGCCTTTCAACAGCAACGAGGTCTGATAACCGACGGTGTCGTCGGACCGGCCACCTACCGAGCGCTCACCGACGCCAAGTGGCGGCTGGGCGATCGTTCGCTCGCCTACTTCGTGTCCCGTCCCATCAGTGGTGACGACGTGTTCGCCCTGCAGGAGAGGCTACTCGAACTGGGCTACGACGCGGGCCGCCCGGACGGGATCTTCGGCAGGCAGACCGAGCACGCGCTGCAGAACTTCCAGCGCGAGTACGCGCTGAACTCGGACGGTATCTGTGGGCCCGCGACCCTGCGTTCGCTGCGACAGCTGACCCCGAAGGTTCGCGGCGGACGTCCCGTCTACCTGCGCGAGCAGGAGAAGGTGCGGCGAGCGGGACCGCGCCTGCGCGGCAAACGCATCGTCATCGATCCCGGCCACGGCGGAAACGACCGGGGAGCGGTGATCAACGGTGTCGCCGAGGCCGATCTGGCCTGGGACTTCGCCCGCAGGCTCGAGGGCCGCATGGTCGCCACCGGCATGGAGGCGCTGATCTCCCGAGGCCCCAACTCGTGTCCCGCCGAGGCCGACCGGGCCTCGTTCGCCAACGAGGCGGGCGCCGACCTGTTCCTGTCGTTGCATGTGGACGCCAATCGCTCATCACAGGCGCAGGGAGTCGCCACCTTCCACTTCGGCACCGGCAACGGCACCACATCGAACGTGGGGGAGGCGCTCGCCGGTTTCCTGCAGCGCGAAGTGGTGGCACGCACCGACATGCTGGACTGCCGCAGCCACCCGAAGAGTTGGGAAGTCCTGCGCTGGACGAAGATGCCCGCCGTGCGCATCGAAGCCGGGTACCTGAGCAACCCGGAGGACCGGGCACGGCTGTTGGACCCCGGCTTCCGCGACGTGGTGGCCGAGGCGGTGCTCGTCGCCGTCAAGCGGCTCTACCTGCTGGGCGAGGACGACCGGCCCACCGGATCGTTCACCTTCGACGATCTGCTGCGCTACGAACTCACCCGTGCCGAGGGCGCCTGAACACGCGTCGATCGGGGATGTTTCCGAGAGCGGTTCTCGCACGGCACGAGGAGTGTTCTCGGAAATCACCTCCGCGGTGGGACATTCGCGGCCCGCGACGGCGCGTCTCGGCCCGCCCGGTCAAGCACTCCGTGGAACCAATCGAACTCCTTCAACTAGTGATTTTGCTCACTGTTGGCCAGGATGGAACGAGGCGGACGTTACACAACCGCGAACGTCACACGATGAACCGGTTAGAATCGCCGGATCAAATCCGGTCCCGCTTCCCCCGTGACCGGTGCCGATCACACGGCGCACCACCGACCCTGGAGCGCGGAATGTCCGATCATTCGAACCAGCCGAACGAGCAACCCGAGCCGGAGAAAACCGGCACGCCGGCTCCCGCGGCGGGAGCGGCGATGGGCAACCTCGACACTCACTCCGCACGGTATGCCGAGCGCACAGCGGGGATGACGGCATCGGAGATCAGGGCACTCTTCGCGGTGGCCAGCAGGCCGGAAGTGGTATCGCTGGCCGGTGGCATGCCCAACCTCGCGGCGCTTCCGCTGGATTCGCTGTCCGAGGAAGTGGCACGGCTGATCGCCGAACAGGGCCAGTCGGCACTGCAGTACGGCTCCGCGCACGGCGTTCCGGAGTTGCGCGAGCAGATCTGCGAGATCATGGCACTCGAGGGCATATCGGGCCAGCCGGACGACGTCATGGTCACCGTGGGCTCGCAGATGGCGCTGGACCTGGTCACCAGGATCTTCTGCGACCCGGGCGATGTGGTGCTGGCCGAGGGCCCCTCCTACGTCGGCGCCATGGGCGCGTTCTCCACCTACCAGGCCGATGTGGTGCACGTGGCGATGGACGAGCACGGGCTGCAGCCGGACGCGCTGCGCAGTGCCATCGAGGAGCTCCACGGGCAGGGTAGGACCATCAAGTTCCTCTACACCATCCCGAACTTCCACAACCCGGCGGGCGTCACGCTGGCGGAGCAGCGACGTCCGGAGATCCTGGAGATCTGTTCCCGTCACGGCATCATGGTGCTGGAGGACAACCCCTACGGACTGCTCGGTTTCGAGGGACAAACCTACTCGTCGCTGCGTTCGCTGGACCCCGACAACGTGGTCTACCTGGGATCGTTCTCCAAGACCTTCGCATCCGGCCTCCGGGTCGGCTGGGTTCTGGCACCGCACGCCGTCCGGGAGAAACTCGTACTCGCCGCGGAATCGGCGACACTGTGCCCGCCGACACTGAACCAGATGATCGTCTCGCGCTACCTGAGCACGCACGACTGGCTGGGGCAGATCAAGAGCTTCCGGGAACAGTACCGGGAACGCCGCGACGCCATGCTCAGCGCGTTGGAACAGCACATGCCCGCGGGGTGTGACTGGACCCGTCCCGACGGCGGTTTCTTCGTGTGGTTCACCGCCCCGGAAGGCGTGGACACCAAGGCGATGCTGCCCCGCGCGGTCACCCAGCGGGTGGCCTACGCCTCCGGAACCGGTTTCTACCGGGACGGGCTGGGAACCAGGCAGATGCGGCTGTCGTTCTGCTATCCCACCCCGGAGCGGATTCACGAGGGTGTTCGCAGGCTGGCCAACACACTCAACGAGGAACTGGACCTGCTGCGAACCTTCGGCTCCGGTGGGGGACGCGAACTCTCCGGACCGCAGACCCCCTCACCGGACACCGCCTGATCCTCGGTGATCCCGCACGGCGTTCCCGGTTCGGGACCGTCCCGTTCGCGGCAAGCGCTCCGAGTCAGCCCGGGCGGCCCTACCGGCCGATTGCCGAACCGCATAACGTCGTCCGGGTAGGTTTTTCGTACTGGTCCGGTAAGTCCGTCACGCTCGGCCGGGTGTGACGGACTTCGTCATGCAGGAGTCCACTTGAGCGAGCGCTGGGTTGCCGTACTTTCCGGAGGACTGTCGCACGAGCGCGACGTCTCGCTGCGTTCCGGACGCAGACTGTCCGCCGCACTTCGCTCCACCGGGCTCACCGTGACCGAGCTGGACGCCGACCACGAGTTGCTCAACCGGCTGAGCGTCGAACGGCCGGAGGCGGTGCTGGTCGCGTTACACGGCGGGGAAGGGGAGAACGGCGCGATCCAGTCCATCCTGGAACTGCTCGACATTCCCTATGTGGGCACCGATCCGCGGGCCTGCCGCCGGGCCTGGGACAAGCCGACAGCCAAGGCCGAACTCGCCAGGGCCGGTCTGCCCACTCCCGAGTGGATGGTGCTGCCGCAGTCCACCTTCCGCGAGCTCGGTGCTCATCCGGTGTTGGACGCCCTGGTGGACAAGCTCGGTCTTCCGCTGATGCTCAAACCGGTTCAGGGCGGTTCCGCCCTGGGCGCACGAGTGGTGCGGGAGTCCTCGGAGCTGCCCTCCGCGATGATGGGAGCCTTCTCCTACGGCGACACGGTCCTGGTCGAGAAGCTGGTGGAGGGCACCGAACTCGCGATCGGAGTGCTGGAGGGCCCGGCGGGGCCACAGGCGCTGCCCGCCGTACGAATCGAACCGTCGCAGGGGATCTTCGACTACACGGCGCGTTACACGGCGGGGTTGACGAGCTATCAGGCTCCCGCCGAGCTCTCGGAGGACGTGGCTCGACGAGCGGCCGAACTGGCCGTTTCCGCGCATCGTCTGTTGGGACTGCGCGACATCTCGCGTACGGACGCGATCGTGGACGAGTCCGGCGAGGTCCACTTCCTCGAAGTGAACGTTTCGCCCGGCCTGACCGCGACCTCGCTGATGCCGATGGGGATCGAGGCTGCCGGACGTGGCCTCGGGGACGTCTTCGACGGACTGATCGAACGGGCCATCCAAGGACGAAGCTAGCGCGTCGACCTCGCCGCGTTTCACGTGAAACGCGGGCACTGGTTCCGGCCACGAGAGCTAGGACGGTCATCCCAGCCCAGCAGGTAAAGCCGACCGCCCGAAACCGAACGTCACCGTGACGGAACCATGTCGGCCCCGAGGGGCCTTTGATTCCACCCATGGTTGGAGCGCGCCGGGGCAGTGGCCGCACTGCCCCGCTGTGCGGTGCCTTCGCCCCGCAGTGGAAACCACCACGACGAACCCATGCGGCTCCGGTGGCGTAAATTTCCCACGAAATTCACGCCGCTCCGATACGGCGTAGGCCGAACTCCCACCACTCACGCAGGCGGCACTGCCGCGGGGTCTCCCGTGCGGCTCTCGCGAGGACGCCGGAGACGTTGTGTAGGTCGCTACCCGATGTCGGGGCACCCGTAACTGGTCCGAACCGGCACCGGCCCGGTATCGCAACCATGAGAAGCGCAGCGTCGTGTCCCCGGTGCGTGAGTCGGATGCATTGCAAGGCCGGGCCGCTCGCCGCGTAGGTCGCTACTCAAGAGCCGGCCCAACGCGGCAAGGCGCCGACTCACGTGCCGGCTACCCGACCCCGCTGACAAGTGCTGATGTGAACACTCAGTCCCCCAACAGAAGTTCGGTGAGCCTGCGTAGATCGTCGGAGGAACCAAACTCCACAACAATGCGCCCCTTCCGCTGCCCGGACTCGACCTTCACCTTGGTGTCCAGCCAATCGGCGAGGCGTTCCTGCACTTCCTCGGCTCCCGCGAGCTCCATCTTGGGACGTTGCTTGGACTTCGGCCTCTCCGGCTGTTCCCGCTTCTTGAGCGTCACCTGCTCCTCGGCGGCACGTACCGAGAGTCCTTCCGCCACGATGCGATTGGCGATCTCCTCCTGCTCCTGCGCGTCGTCCAGACTAAGCAGTGCCCTGGCGTGCCCGGCTGCGAGCACTCCGGCGGCGACTCGACGTTGCACGGGCAACGGCAGGCGAAGCAGGCGAATCATGTTGGTGATCACGGGCCTGCTGCGCCCGATACGATCGGCCAGTTCGTCGTGGGTTACCTCGAACTCCTCCAGCAACTGCTGATACGCGGAAGCCTCCTCCAGTGGGTTGAGCTGCACCCGGTGGATGTTCTCCAGCAACGCGTCCCGCAGCAACGCGTCGTCCTTGGTCTGCCGAACGATCGCGGGAAGCGTGGCCAGTTCGGCCTGTTGCGCCGCTCGCCAACGGCGCTCTCCCATGATCAGTTCGTACTGCTCGCCACCATCGAGCTCACGCACCACGATCGGCTGCATGAGGCCGAACTCCTTGATGGAGTGTTCCAGCTCGGCGAGTGCGTCCTCGTCGAAAACCTGACGCGGCTGCCGTGGGTTGGGAACTATCGCCGAGATCTCGACCTCGCGGTAGACGGCTCCGGCGACGCCATCGCTTGTTTCACGTGAAACAAGCGGTTCCACAGCGGAGTCGCCGGACGGGGGAGCTGGCTCAGTTCCACCCGAAACCGTCACCGTGTCGAAATTATCCCCTTCCCGTGGTGCCTCCGATTCCGGAGCACTCGGAATGAGTGCGGCCAGTCCGCGCCCCAAACCACCACGACGCTCGGTCATGACGTCTTCCTCTCCGTACCGCGCTCGGCGATCTCACGAGCAGCATCCAAATAACTCATGGAACCCCGCGATCCGGGGTCGTAACTCAGCACGGTTTGCCCGAAGCCTGGAGCTTCGGAAATCTTGACGCTACGAGGGATGACGGTTCGCAGTGCCCGCTCACCGAAGTAATTACGAACTTCCTCGGTAACCTGTTCGGCCAGCTTCGTGCGTCCGTCGTACATGGTCAGCAACACGGTGGAGACGTTGAGACCGGGGTTGAGGTACGACTGCACCAGCTCGATATTGTTGATCAGTTGCCCCAATCCCTCCAGTGCGTAGTACTCACACTGGATCGGAATCACCACTTCGTGCGCCCCCACTAGCGCGTTCACCGTGAGCAGTCCCAACGAGGGTGGGCAGTCGATGAAGACGTAGTCGTAGTCCAACTCGTCGAGTACCGCCGGTCGCAGCGCCTCCCGCAGGCGCGCCTCACGAGCGACCATCGTGACGAGCTCGACTTCCGCGCCTGCCAGATCGATGGTGGCGGGCACACAGCTGAGGTTCTCCGACTGCGTACTGGTGGCGGCGGCATCGGCGACACCGATCTCGCCGAGCAGGAGTTGGTAGACCGAGGGCACCCCGGCCTGGTGGTCGACTCCGAGCGCGGTACTGGCGTTGCCCTGCGGATCGAGATCTATGACCAGAACCCGCAGCCCCTGCACGGCCAGCGCGGTGGCCAGGTTGACCGTGCTGGTCGTCTTTCCCACGCCGCCCTTCTGGTTGGCGACGGTCATGATTCGACGTTGATCGGGTTTGGGCAGCCGAGTCGATTCCGGCGCGGGAGAGGAGGTGCTCCGTTTCGCCTCCTCCACGAGTGGGGTCCAGGCGGTCCAATCGGACCCCGATTCCTCCGCCTGCGCTCCCTCGCCCGCCACGGCGGGGAAACGCATCCCGCCCATGGAACGACCCTTTGTTTCACGTGAAACACCATCGGTCTGGTTCGATTCCGGGGTCACCGTCACCGTTCCTTTCTGTTTCGCCGATTGTCCGGCCGACGCGTCCCCGCCCCACGAGCTCGTTTTCCGGAGCCGGCGGCACGCGACGGAGCCGCATCCGAACGCCGCACCACGACGACATTGGCCGGAGTCTCCAGCACATCCGCTCCGCAATGGCGCACCTCGGCCGACACGCCACCACGACGTGCTATCGCCGCACGATCACGCTCCAACTCCTCGGACGCACTGGCACCTTTCTGCGCGAGTAACCAGCCGCCTGGGCGTAGCAGCGGCAGACACCATTCGGCGAGCCGCTCCAACGAACTCACTGCCCGAGCGACCACGAAGTCCTGATCGTGCAGCCGGGCACGTATCGGCTTTTCCTCCGCTCGTCCCCGCACCACCGTCACGGGCAGTTCCAGATCATCCGACAGTTCCTCCAGCCACGCGACCCGACGCGCCATCGGTTCCAGCAATGTGACGGTCAGATCGGGACGAGCGATCGCGAGCGGTATACCGGGCAGACCCGCCCCGGAGCCGACATCGACCACCGTGGCTTCACGTGGCAACAACTCTCGCAGCACTGCCGAGTTGTAGATGTGGCGTTCCCAGAGCCGGTCTCCCTCTCTAGGACCGATCAAGCCACGTCGCACGCCATCCGTCAAGAGGCGTTCCGCGAACTCGCTCGCCAACGACGCCCGATCACCGAAAATCATCCGCTCCGGTGACATTCCCTCGACCCCTCGCACAGCTTCACCCGCATCATTCTCGGCCGGGAACCGCCCGGCCGGACTCTCGTCGTCCAACAACCCGCCTCTTCGCTGCCCCGGCTTCGATCCCGTTCATCATAGAGTTGTTTCACGTGAAACATCCCCCGAAGGCCGCCTTCACCGCAGCCACCCCGCGGAAAACGAATATTTCTCACTCGACACGGGTCGCACCCGAACGAGCACGTCGCACACCTCGGCCAGCGGACCGGGTTCACCCTTATATCACCCCGCGAGCGAGGCCGCCGCGGTGTTTCACGTGAAACGCGCCGTGGGAGCACGCAACCGCGCGGCAGCGCCCCACGGCGAAACACGGAACGCCGCCGAACACAATGCTGCCCCTGTGACGCGGTGTCACAGGGGCAGCATGACAACGAACCGTTCCGGCCGGAACGACCACACGCCGAGGAATCACCCGGCCCGGTAAACGACCACACGCCTGCTGGGCGGTTCTCCCTCGCCCTCGCTACTGACTCCCGACACGGCGGCGACCGCGTCGTGCACCACCTTGCGCTCGAACGGACTCATCGGGCGCAGCCGCTGGGTCTTACCCGTACTCGCGACCTTCTCTGCCGTTCGACGGCCGAGGTCACTGAGCTCGTCGCGCCGGTTCGCGCGCCAACCGGCGATGTCGAGCATCAGCCTGCTACGCACCCCGGTTTCCTGCTGCACGGCCAGTCGGGTGAGTTCCTGCACGGCTTCGAGCACCTCGCCCTGCGAACCCACGAGCTTTTCGAGGTCCTTGCCGCCTTCCACACTCACCACGGCACGCCCCGACTCCACATCCAGATCGATGTCGCCGTCGTAGTCGAGCAGGTCCAACAGCCGTTCCAGGTAGTCACCGGCGATATCGCCTTCGCGCACCAGATCGGCTTCGCTTCTGGCCGTCGATCCACTGTCCCGATCAGTGGCCTGTTCGGAACCACTGACTGCCACGGACTGCTCGTCCTGGCCAGCCTCCTGCACGGTATCGGACACTGGGTGTCTCCTCTCTGGAGGTGCGTACGGATTCACCGGTGCTCGTCCGGCTTACCCGTGTCGCTGGAACGGTCTTCCGGTATTCCGGGCAATTCGGCTCGCTCGTCGTCTTCCGGTCGGGCGTGGGACTCCACACGCTCGCCTGTCGAGGAATCGATCACCGCGGGCGCCGCGTCCGGCGTCTGCTGCCGCTGTGCTTCTTCCTCGTCGATACGTCGAAACACGATACGCTGCTGCCCGAGGGTCCAGAAGTTGTTCGCCAACCAGTACAGCAGGATCGCCAACGGCAGGAACGGGCCGGCTATCACGGCGAAAGCCGGAAAGAGCCACAGCATGATCCGATTCATCATCGCCTGCTGGTTCGGAGCGGCCGCGGGGGTGCGTTCGCCACGCTGTCTGGCTATCGAATGCCTGGTGGTGAAATGCGTAGCGATCCCCGCCGCGATCATCAACGGCACTCCGACCAGCAGCATCGAGGCCCGATCGGTTCCGAAAGTGCGCAGTGCCTCGGCAGGAGCCGTGAGCGTACCGGAAAGACTCGCCCCGAACAGGTGGGCGTCGAGGAAGGACCGCACTCCCTCCGCGCCGAAGAAGTAGTTGCTCTCCTCGTTCGGCTGGAAACCGTTGAGCACCCGGAACAACCCGATGAAGACCGGAATCTGCACGATCATGGGCAGACAGCCACCGAGCGGATTGAACCCCTGCTCGGACTGCAGCTTGCGCATCTCGGCGGTGAGACGCTGCGGATCGTCGGGGTGGTCCCGCTGCAACTGCTGTATCCGCGGCGCGACTTCCTGCATCTTGCGCATGGAGCGGACCTGGTGCACGAAGGGCTTGTACAGCAGGGCCCGCAACGTGAACACCAGGAACATCACGGACAGTGCCCAGGCGAAACCACTGTCCGGCCCGAGCAGCGCCCCGAACACGGCATGCCACAACCACAGGATGAACGAGACCGGGTAATTGATGAAGTCCAGCACTTCGGGCTACTCCTCGCCGGTGGAAGGATCTGTGGCGCGAGGCGCGTCACGGGGCGGCGGAACCGGATCTATCCCGCCCGGGTGCCATGGACCACAACGCAACAGTCGCCGCAGCGTCAGCCAACTGCCCCCGAGAGCTCCGTGAACCCGCAGCGCCTCCACGGCATAGGCACTACAACTCGGATAGAACCGGCAGGTGGGCGGAAGTATCGGTGATACGACTTTGCGGTACACGTGGATCGGCAACGAGAGCAGCCAGGCGAGCGGTCCCGGGCGAGTTACGGGAGCCGTTGCCGAGTCATCGGACGAACCGGGATCTTGCTCTGCCATTACGCGGGATCCGTGGTGGAGTGGGCACCACCGTCCGGGTGATCACCCGGCACCGGCAGGCCCAGCTTGCGAGCGGCCCTGTCCAGGTCCCGGCCGAGTTCCGCACTGGTGGCCGCTGCCGCTGGTGGCAGCGCTCGTACCACCACCATTGTGCCCGAGGGCAACGCCGGAATACGGTCACGCATCAGATGGCGCAGCTGTCGCGACACCCTGTGCCGCACCACCGCGTTGCCGACGGCCTTACTCACGACGAAACCCACCCTGGGTTGCTCCCGCTTTTCCAGGGTGGGCGGACTGTCGAATGTTCCGCGCTTGTTCTCGTCGTCGGGTTCAGCGACGGCATCGGTGGCAACCCGGGACCTCACGGCCGGTTCGGCATCCACCGTCCCGCACGTCAGTGCGTGCAGCACGAGACGTGGCCTGCCCGCTCGACGTCCACGACGTACGACCCGGGTGAAATCCTGGCTGCGCCTGAGCCGCGCTGCCGCTGGAAGCACGGCCCGGCCCGATCAGGCGGTCAGACGCTTACGGCCCCTGCGGCGCCGGGCGGTCACGATGGCGCGGCCGGCCCTGGTGTGCATCCGCTGCCGGAAACCATGCGTCCTGGCCCGTTTGCGGTTGTTCGGCTGGTAGGTGCGCTTGCCCTTGCTCACGGTCGGCTCTCCCGGTTACTACAGGCCAACCATGCGCCTTACAAGGCACAAGATGGCCGCTGTGGCTCGGTCAAGTGTCCCCGCGCTGGAAAGCGGAAGCGGCTTTGGAACTTCATCCGCGGCAGGCGCACGCACTCCTGTCGTACGCGCACGATCCCGTGCGGACGAACCGGGCTGCGTGTCGGATCGAGTTTCGCGACCGACACGACAACCGAACGCCCGCATTACAGCGGGAGACTCAACGAGGGTACTTACTCGAACGCCGAGTCGAGCAGCCGGGGTGCCGGTCAACGGCGGGACGGGCACCGCGACCAGGGTAGCGCCGGAGGTTTCCGAAGCCGATCAAGGCCGTCCCGAAAAGCGGGTGGAGCGCCGCGGACGCCCCCGACAGTCACGGGCCGCCGGCTCTGTCGTACCTTCGGCAGAGCTGTGGACAACTCTGTGGATACCTTGTTTCCACCTTGTCGTGCACAGGTGATTCGACCCGGAACCGGCCGAGCGGAACTCACGAGCCCGCCACCGGGGCATCCGGAGTCCCACGGCAACGAGGGGAGGGGAGCTCAGCGGTGTCGGACCACCAAGCCGATCTCGGTAGGGTCTGGGACGAGGTGGTGCACGAGCTGTCCTCGGGAACGCTCTCACCCCAACAACGCGCGTGGATGCGCGTGACGCGTCCCATCGGACTGCTGGACGGGACCGCCCTGCTGGCGGCCCCCAGCGACTTCGCGAAAGAGGCCATCGAGCGCGCCCTGCGGGATCCGATAACCGACGCGCTCTCGCGCAGGCTCGGCAGAGAGATCTCGCTGGCCGTGAAAGTGGACACCGCCGTGCCCGCCCCCACCCGCCCCGTCACCCCGCAGTCCATGGGCGAGGAGGACGGCGAGGACGCCCCCGGGGCGATCGACGTCGAGCCGGAACCCGAACCGGAACCCGTCGAAGAGGGCCGGTGGCAGTTCGGCCAGGTCGAATTGCCCTACGAGACCGGTTACGGCACCGGTCCGGGAAACGGGCCGGTGGGCTACATCCCCACGGACGAGGCGCAGGGATGGCACGGCAGGCCGAGCGAGCACCGGCAACGCCCTCACACCACGCACGAGACCGAGGACTACGGCAACACCGCGCACACGGGTTCGATCAGCGGGGCACTGCCTCCGGCCCCACCGGAACAGCACCGCCCCGGAAACACCGGCTCGGACTACTCGTGGCAAGGCATGACCCCCCTGCCGTTCGGCCCCCAGTACCGGGCAGGCGAACAGCACGCCGACGGCGAGAACGACTCCGAGCCGGAGGAGGACGAGGAAGGGGAGGCCCTGCGGGCGGCCAACGAGATCTGGCCGACCTTCGGCGGGGACAACAAACCGGAACAACAGCAGGGACAGCCCTACACGGCGCCGAAGAACGGTCCCCCGACCTCCCAGACCCGGTTGAACGCGAAGTACACCTTCGACACCTTCGTGATCGGCTCCTCCAACAGGTTCGCGCACGCGGCCGCAGTCGCCGGGGCGGAAGCCCCCGCACGCGCCTACAACCCACTGTTCATCTGGGGAGAGTCCGGGCTGGGCAAAACCCACCTGCTGCACGCTGTCGGCCACTACACCCAGCGGCTCTTCCCGGGGATGCGGGTGCGCTACGTCTCCACCGAGGAATTCACCAACGACTTCATCAACTCGCTGCGGGACGACCGGCAGGTCGCCTTCCAACGGCGCTACCGGGATGTGGACGTGCTGCTGGTGGACGACGTGCAGTTCCTGGAGGGCAAGGAAGGCACCCAGGAGGAGTTCTTCCACACCTTCAACACGCTGCACAACTCGAACAAGCAGATCGTGGTTTCCTCCGACCGCCCGCCGAAGAGCCTGCACACGCTGGAGGACCGGCTACGCACCCGGTTCGAGTGGGGCCTGATCACAGACATCCAGCCCCCCGAGCTGGAAACCCGCATCGCGATCCTGCGGAAGAAGGCGGCACAGGACCGGTTGGCCGCCCCCGCGGAAGTGCTGGAGTTCATCGCGGCACGCATCGAGCGCAACATACGGGAGTTGGAGGGCGCGCTGATCCGGGTGACCGCGTTCGCATCGCTGAACCAACAGCCGGTGGACGTGCAGCTCGCCGAGATCGTGCTGCGCGATCTGATTCCGGACGACGCCCAACCCCCGGAGATCAGCACGCAGACCATCATGTCCATGACCGCCGAGTTCTTCGGCGTGACGGTGGACGACCTGTGCGGTCCGGGCAAGACCAAGGCGCTCGCCCAGGCGAGGCAGATCGCCATGTACCTGTGCCGCGAACTCACCGACTCCTCGCTGCCCAAGATCGGCCAGAGTTTCGGCGGGCGGGATCACACGACGGTGATGCACGCCGACAAGAAGATCCGCAAGGCGATGGCCGAACGGCGCCGGGTCTACGACCACGTGCAGGAACTCACCGCCCGGATCAAGCAGCAGGCCTCGTTCCTCTAGCGGGACTTCGTCGGCCCGGTTTGCGTGGCGGTGCTGGTGGCGGAACCTCTCGCACGGCTCTCGCTCCGGGAGGCCCGACATCGAGTAGCCACACGCACCAGGGACACGCACACTGCTTACCCGCATGGCCGCGTCCCGAGGGCGGTCCCCGGATCGTCAATTTCGCGCTTGGTTTCAAGGGGTGGGTGCAACACCTTTGGAATGATGTTGGTGGAGGTGTTGCGGGTGTTCTCGGTGGTGGAGCGGCATGCCGATCGGGTGTGGCGGTTGTGGCAGGAGCAGGGGTGTGGTCA